>CAOOYH010000007.1 GCA_948500755.1 uncultured Lactobacillus sp.
AAACACTACTTAGTGTTCCCAGAAACCCGGTACTTTAGTGCCGGTGTAGTTCATCTACTAACTTTAATATTTTTAAATTTAGCTACAAGCGTTTTAACTACAGCTTTATACGCTCTAGAATAGCTTACTATCTGATCATCATTAAATATAATAGTGCGTTCCTTCGTATCAATTGCACCAATATTCTTGGGGTTCACCAAGGCAGATTGAGAAACTTTTACTAAGAATGGGTTTTCTTGATCAATTTGACTAATATTTCCCTTGTATTCTACCTCTCCATGTTCAGTAACCAGATGTACTTTATGTTGGGCGGTACTGTGTTCAATGAAAAGAACATTATCTTCAGCCACTTTACATATACGGCGCCCAATTTTATAAGTGAAATCACGTTGACCAAACTTGATTCTATTAGATAGATTATCAATGGCATTACGCAATGTTTCCTCAATACGCTGAATAATCTTATCAGATGACATAGCTTTACTAATATAGTCAATTGCACCGATACGACGGCGATATGTTAATGGGGCGTATTTATCGTAGGCTGTTACGAAGATGATTTGAGCATTTTCATCATTCTTCTTGATGAATTCAGCTAAATCCACCCCATTCTTAGCTTCAGACTCACGACTTAATTCAATATCTAAGAAGTAAATACCATTCTTAATATCATTTGCAACAACATATCCTACTGCTTGAGCAAAATTATTAGCAACGAATGTAACACATTCATCCAATTTGGTATAACTTTCATTGTCATCTGTTAAATTTTGAATAGATGCATTAATATTCTTAGCCAACTGATTAGCCAAATCTTCATCATCATCACATACAATAATTGGGAACTTACTCATTTTCTTCACCATCTTCCGTATCAATTGTCATGTAAAAGTCAAACCAGCCATCTTGGATGGTATAAGAAATTGACATATCAGGATATTTATTTTCTATTTCTTTAATATTAGCTAATCCGAGCCCTTTATGGTTCTTCTTTGTAGTAAAACCACGTTGTTGAATTTGACTAGTTGAGATCTTTTTATTTTGGATTCTGTTTCTGATTTCATATTCAAATTCACCAGGACCATCAGAATATACCATTATTTGGACTTCAGCACTTCGAATGTTATGCTTTTCGCCAATCAATGCTTTACTTTCCTCGATTGCATTATCGAAAGTGATGCCAATAATCCGTACCAGATCCAGTTCATCTATATGGTCTGGCAAATTATGGATATTATTCCGACATTCAAAATTATATTGTATATCCAAATTATACAATTCTGTTAGCTTGGAAATAATAATGCTCTTAATTGACTTAATGTGAATATGATTTACGTCTTTATATTTAAGTAAGGCCGCAGAATTCAAAGTAGTTTCAGTATACTTGTCTAATTTTTGAACGACTTCTTGAACATTTCCTTCTTGAGCACTTACCTTTAAAGAATTAAGAATATTCTTGTAATCATGCCTAAAAGCACGAAGATCATCTTGGCTTTTTTCAAGATAAGAAGTATATTCTTCAAGTTGGTGTTGTTCTTGTTCTAATTTTTCTTGATCCTTTTTATTTAAAAGTTTTTTTGAATCAACGTCATTTCGCGATATATAAATATAGCGAAGATAGTTTGGAGAAGAATATATAATGAAAAAAACAAAGTTAATGGTGTAAAAGACCTGCTTTGAATATATATAATAGAGATGCTCAACGTAGAAATATAAGTGTAAACTAATATGCCTACGAAAATTTTGTTATTTTGGTTTGCTAGATAATTATATATTTTTCCGTTACCTAGTTTTATTGCAACTATCATCATTAGCATTAGTAAGAAACGTAGTGATAGTTGTCCTACCAAAGTAAATGACATAATCTGAGTGATCATATCAGACACAATATCAACTAATAAATCCAATGTGCATACTAATATTATTGAACCAAATAGCATTTCTAATGTATTATTTTTTCTCAAATATAATACAAAAAGCAAGATTTCGAGTATGTTTGTGAAGATTACCCCAATATTGCCTATAAACAATAACAACCCTAAAAAAATATTAGCAATACACAAAAATAGAATCTGTCTCTTTTTAGATTCTATTTTTGATATTTCAAAAAAGCACCATACATCTGCCAAACCAGAAAAAATATTAAGGAAAACGACTAAGACTACCTCTTCCATATATTATTCCAAAGCTTTTTATTCAAAAAATTAAAACCCACCCGTGCGGTACTTCCACCGACAATCTTTGTTAACTCTTCTTCCTTCAAAACAGTCTTCTTAACAACCTTTTTCTTCATAATATTTTATCCTTTCACGATTTTCCCTAACTTATTTATACCCATAACTATATCATGTTCTTTCAAAAGAAATATAAAAAATACCAATTCAGTCCATTACATGACTAATTTGGTATTATTTAGAATTTATCTAGGTATTATAGGACTATAACGATTAATCCGTAAAACATACTAATAAGCCTTATAATACTATCATGTTTAATAACTAAGTATCTTAATTTGGAACTAAAAACTAACGCAGTTGTAAAAATGCATGCACCTAATACTAAGCAAACTAAAATTATATTCTTAACAGAAAGTAAATCTGCAAAATTATTATTTGACAGCTTAATACAAAGATAGGTCATCAATAATATGGCAATTACTCCAAACCTAATGATGAGACTATTTTCTTCATTTGTCATTTTTAACTCCATCTTTTTTAGCTATTAACCTTTACAATTATTCCAAGCACCTAAGCCTCCAGCAACTCCACTTTGAACTTGTTGCTGATACAATTATGCTACATCCATAGTACTTCCTAGTTTTAACTTTCTTCATTTCAAAATCTCTAAGTGAGAATTCATCTCAACTTGTATTTTCATGATACAGACTTTTCCACTTCAAAATTCAAAATTTACCAATTTTACAGGTTATTAAACCTATTAGGTATTTTTTACTGATTCTTGATACCAATTTTGACAGCCCATAATAAAAACCTCGAAATTCTTATTAGAAATTCGGGGTTCATTTTCATTAAGTTAAGTTAATCAGTACAGTATATATTAGCCAAACAAGCGCATAATGTAATCGTGGTTATCCACTTTATATCGCAAGCTAGAACTAATCATTAATCCAAACGTAAAAATCCACGAAAGACTTATCAAAATCATTATGTAAATCCCATGAATAGAAAAAATATTCTCAAACCCATGATTAGAGAGATTTATACACCCTAATAACGAAGATGCTAGGGCAATTACAAAATAATTACTTACAAGTTTTCTTTCACCTTTTACCATTTTCAACACCATATTTCTTTGTAATTTTGCACTGTAGCAATGTTTTTTCTCCGTAAAACTATCTTACAGATAATTCCATCTTAAAAGCTAAAAACTACCAATTATGTAAATTACAGGACCGATTTGGTGCATTTTCATAAAAAATCAGAGTATTTCTTCAACACGAAATACTCTGATTAGCTCTATCCATCCCCGCATTAAAATACGAAGATTTCCGGACAGTTTTCATTAAAATTTATTTTCCAAGCATTTTTACCAAATATGAAGCAAACGTGTTGGATCAAGTTTGCTCAAATTGAATTGATGAACATGCTGGTTCTTATTCTCAGGAAATTCCTTTAAAAAGTCGGCCACATTGTACAAACCTGTACTATATGTCCAAACACCCTTGCTCTTTCTAATTGGATCAAGCATTTCATTTCTAATTGGATATGCAGAAATAAGGAAATGCTTGTGGTGAAATTTAAATACAAAATAAGGTAATTTAAATTCTTCAATTGCTTCTTCACGAGTCTTAGCAATTGTCACCACATTACGATAAGTTCCATATTTCTCCGTAAATTTATTGTTGAATGAAAAGTAAAAATTAGAAATGTGCACATGAGGAAAGTCTTCTTCCTTAACTCCATCCGGAACGGCAATCACATGTGAATAATGATCCAAGTTACTTTCTCTTTGAGAAAGTGCTTTATCCATTTGAGTTGGTACAATTCCATGAGCCCAATCAGGTACTTCGGGATGAGCTTCATATGAACGATACATCTGCTTAACAACTTCGGGTTTTACCCAATCATAATGCATCCTAACTTCGTTACGCTTAAGCAAACTCTCCAGAGTATTATGTTGCATTAAGTCAACAACAAACAACTCATAATGATATTTATCAACTAGTGGCTTAAAATGTTCAATCGTACTTGGGACAATATGAGTCCCATCAACGATAACAGTTTCTCCATATGACATTTTATGTTCCACGAGATTATCTACCATTTGCTCAGTACGCACAGTAACATGGCGTGGGATTACCTGATGTAAGTAATCCTCATTTTCTTCATAATATACAGTTAAATCCGCTAATAGTAATCGAATTTGATCCCGACTAATTGCATATGGTTGTAAATGATGTCGGGCAATAAAAGAAGATTTGCCTGAGCCTGGTGCACCTCGCAGTAAAAATATTTTACGCATGCTAAAATACCCCAAACTAAATCTTAAAAATACTTAATATATCGTAGTAATTTTAACATGAAGTGCACTATGATTAAAATCCCAAGTTTTCATGTTACAAATGAGAAAAGAAAAAAGTACGGAAAAACCGTACTTATCTAAGAATTTTTTTATCAATAATGTTCAATTGCGTATCCATTGTATATACGATTGGCTCCGCATTAGGAACTTCTAAATTAACAATATCATGATCATTGATATTTTCAATCTTTTTAATTAAAGCTCTCAAGCTAGATCCATGAGCGACAATTATTTGATCTTCTCCTCGAAGCATTCGACTAGCAATCTTATCATAATAATAAGGCATCAACCGCAGTTGAGTTTGATATAAACTTTCTGCACGTGGCATCAAATGTTGATCACACAGTTTATATCGTCGATCAATCATTGATGAACCTTGTTTTGGCGGAATAGAATAAAAACCACGTCGCCACTCTAATACTTGATCTTTACCAAACACCTTGCGTGAAACATCCTTATTAAGGCCTCTTAACGCCCCATAATGACGTTCATTCAAGCGCCAAGTCTTAGTAATAGGCAAATATAAAAAATCGCACACATCACTTACAATATTAGCTGTAACAATTGCTCGAGATAAGACTGAGGTATGAATATGGGTAGGGTAAAAGTCTGCTAATTGTCGAATTCTTTCTCCCGCCATTTTGGCTTGTTCGCGCCCTTTTTCAGTTAAAGGAACATCATTCCATCCTGTATATACATTAGCTGCATTTGCAACACTTTCACCATGTCTTACTAAAACTAACTTTACCATTTTAGCCTCTTAAACAACTTATTAGCAATATAATTCCTGCAATTGTAAAAATCGTTCCTAAAACCGCATAGGCTTTGACACCCTTTTTGTTATTCGGCTGTCTTCTTCGATTCCAAGCACATGCCAAATCATATAAACCAACAATTAAAACAATAATTGACGTAAATATATTTACTTCAAAAGTCATTCTTATCACCTAATTTTCATGCTTTGAATCGGAAACAATCATATCATCATTTTTTCCACGTTCACATTCCGCCTGCAAATTAATATGATTCACACCGAGTTCTTTTCTCAATTTCTTTCCTATTTCCTGGGTAATTTTTTCAAATTGACCCGCAGTAAGATTCTTTGAGACATTTACATGGGCATCTAACATAATGTAATCATCACTGTAGCGCCAAACATGGACATGATGAATATTTTTTATTTCAGGAAATGATAATACAATCTTATTAACCTTATCTAAATCAATATCTGGATTGGATTCCATTAACACATTTGCAGCTTTCATTGTAATTTCATAAGCTTCATGCAAAACAAAAACAGAAACTAACATTGTTAAAAGCGGGTCTAGCCACGTTACATTCCAAAAATAAATAAAGATAGCGCCAATTACGACTGCAATACTTGATAAAGCATCACTCATCATATGAACAAAAGTTGAACGCACATTTAAATTCTTTTTAGCATCTTTATGCATTGCCCACATAGAAATAAAATTAGCTGCTAACCCGATCAAAGCTACCACCAGCATAATGCCACCCTTAATGGGTTCTGGTTTCCAAAAACGTTGAATAGCTTCTACAAATAACACTACACTGATGACAATTAAGATAACTCCATTAGTAAAAGCCGCTAAAGTTTCAGCTCTTTGATAGCCAAAGGTCTTATTTTTATTACGACTTTTTCTACTAATTAAATGGGCAACAAAAGATAGAATAATCGCCCCCACATCACTCAAATTATGGACAGCATCAGATAACAATGCAAGTGATCCAGAAATTATTCCTCCAAAAAATTCCGTAATTGTAATAATTACATTTAGTAACGTAACAAAAATATAGCGCTTAGTTGTATGATCTTTATTCATCACAAATTTTCCTTTCGCTTCTTAGTGTACCAAAAAAAGTCCTGCTTCTGCAGTAGGACTTTTTAGAGATTTTCTGCGTTTACATTGTAATCAACAATTTCAAATTTACCATCATCATGAAGTATTCCACGAGTAACACTTCCATTATCAGGAAAAGGAACATCATGTAAGCCATCGCTTTTTTCCCAATATTTGATAGCAAGAGTCTTTATGAAATCCCCATGTGATACTAAAAGAACTCTTTTTTCATTTTTGGTAAGATCATTCAAGACATCAATTGCGCGAACCATTCTTTCATCAAGTTCTTGCTTATTTTCTGCTAAGTGACGAGGATCTGCTTTTTTAGTAGCTTCTCTAAATTTATAAATCCCTATCTGATTAATGATTTTCTGCACATCATCTACAGGACCAATTCCTGCAGCCAGTGCTACTTGTTTCCAAGTTTCATTGATATCATCACCTTCGAAACTGCCAAAGAATACTTCTCTGAATTCGGGTAACTTTTTAATCTTACCAATTTTAGAAACAATATTAGCATTCTTCATCAAATGAACTGTATCAATTGCTCTTTTTAAATCTGAAGAATACATATTATCAAAGTGAACTTGCGCTAACGCATCAGCAGTTCTCTTTAAATCATCAATTCCCTTTACTGTTAAAGGTGAATCACACCATCCTTGAACTTTGTTCAATTGATTAAACATTGTTTCTCCATGACGTACTAAATAAACCTCTGTTGCCAAGTACAAATCCCTTCTTCCTTACTTAATTATTCTCAAACAACTACTTTTATTTTACCAAATCTATTGTAAATATGCGGTATAGAATAAGTATCCTGCTAATACTAATGATAAAGCTGCTGTTATCCATCTAACCAAAGTTGGCGACATATACTTAATACTCTTTTGACCTAGATACCCTCCAACAAATAATCCAATTGCTAAAGGAATTGCCATTTTCCAATCTACTCTAGATCCAACAATGAATACAATTAAAGCTACTAGATTTCCAAGCGAGCCTAAGATATTCTTCATTGCATTTACAGTGACAAAGCTGGCATCACTAACATAAGTTAAAAAGATTAAGTTTAACACTCCAGCCGCTGCTCCAAAGTATCCAGTATAAATTCCCGCAAATAATATTCCAATATATGCGGCGATAGTTTTACCTGTAGAATGTTCACCATCTAAATCAAAAAATTTTTTACTTCCACTTAAAACTAGCATCCCTCCTGAAAAAATCACGAAGAAAGGAACTAATTTTTCAAAAACCGTCCCCGGAAAACGCAAAAGCAAAATACTCCCAAGCAGCGCTCCACTTAAGATAAAGAGTGCATATTTAGCCGCTTCACGCCAATGTCCCTTCATATCCTCTAAAGATGACAAAGCAGATCCAAAACCTGTAAAAATCAAAGCTGCTGTATTAGTAATATTAGCCATTACAGGAGGAGCGCCTGCGATTAACAGTGCTGGATAGGAAACCAAGGACGCCATACTTGCCACCGCAGAAACGACTCCCGCTAAAATGCCTGCAAAAATTAAAAAGATAATTGTCCCTATTGTTCCCATTATTTCTTATTTCCTCGTCTATTACGGTTTCATCAATTATACACCACTTCAAATGTTTAAATTCTATCTTTCTAGATTTTTCAAATAAAGACTATAATTAACTTATAGTTTTTATTTGAAAGGAAGATTTTATGACAAAAGTTGCTGTAGTTTTCGCAGACGGCTGCGAAGAAGTCGAAGGACTTAGTGTAGTCGATGTTTTACGTCGCTTAAACGTTGAAACAGATATGGTTGGTTTAAAGAGCATTAATGTACTAGGTGATCACAATATTAAATTGACTTGTGATAAAGTAGTCGATGATAGTTTACTAGATTATGACCTAGTAGCTTTTCCCGGAGGAAGAACCGGCGCTGAAAACTTACGTGATGACAAAAAATTAGCTGACTTAATGGTTAAACGTCATAAACAAGGTAAGTGGGATGCGGCAATGTGTGCAGCTCCAATTGCTCTTGGCCGTTATGGTGTTTTGGACAATGCAGATTATACCTGTTATCCAGGCTTTGAAAAACAAATTGAAAAAGATGCTCCTACAAGCCATTTTAAAGAAACTATCACCGTGACTGACAATGACAAAAAGGTGATCACTAGTCGTGGTCCTGCCACTGCCTGGGCTTATGCTTATGCAATTGCAGATGCATTGGGTATTGATACCACCGAAATCAAAAAGGGCATGCTTTATGATTATTTAGCTACTCATATTCAAGAAAGCCTTTAACCATCAAATAGCTTGGAAGTAATTTCAAGCTATTTTTTTACAAAAAAAGACTAAGAAAAAATTTTTTCTCAGTCTTCCGTGCTTTACTTTATACGAATGTGATTTTTAAAGTCATAATTATTAACACTTGTTATCAAGTTGTACTAACCCTCACTGAAGAGTTCAAAGATTCAGTTTATTCAAAAATATTATTTCTATTAGAGCGTTTTGGGGTGAACAAATTTAATATAACAATAATCAAGTTGAAGGAGGAATAATGCAATAATATCATCATGTTTAAATAAATCCACTTAAACATGTACATTAAGAAAATTGCTAATTCAAAATATTCATAACGAACTCACACACTGGGGAATGTGTGAAAAATATAATATCGTTTGAGTAAACCATTAAGTAAAATAATTTCAATCAAGGTAGTTAGCAATGTAATAGAGAGTGATTGTTTAAAATTTTATCAGAAGTATTTTTAAAAATAATATTTAACAGCAACATTGATCTTAAGAAGGAATAAATGAATTTAAATCGAACCTAGATTGAGTATGGAGTAAAAGATAGGGGTAATATCTAGGTTCATTAAGTTCGCTAAAATTTACAACAATCAATATAAGTTAACTTGACTAAAATATTAATATTATAACAGCAAATATAATTATAAATAACTAATTCACTATTATTTTAATTATAACTTTAACTTGTTTAACTTGATGACATAAACTTTTTGTTATAACTCAATCTCTTTTTAGCAAAGAGATCTACAAAGGCTTCAGGTCTTTTGGGTCTCTCCTTTTCTAAAAGAAGTTATTTAAATTTTTAACCAGCTTTTATAAAGCTAGTATTAGCAAGTACTTACTAATACTTAATATAACACGATAAGAGTTATATTAAAAGATATAAGTAAATAATTTTTTTACTTTATGATACTTTTATTTTACGTTATTTTAAGCTAGTGTTCACATCTACGTAAAAAAGTTAAGATAACATACTATTTTTCAAAATGTAATATATTACTACACAAATATCCCGAAATTTTATATAAAATTTTTACTAAATAATAATTAATATATTATTTTTACAAAATATAAAAAACATTCTAAATTGAATTTTTTCTTTAGCATCTGTATTATTCTTGAAAAAATAAAGATGATTCGTCATATGTCTACGAATCATCTTTACATATTAATCATTTTCAATTTTATTAATTACAGCTTCGACTAAAGCATAAGCTTGTTGAGCTTGATTCTTCACTTGAACATAATTGTTTAAATTGCTGTTATCATCAGTAAGTATTTGAGCAAAAGCAATTTGTTCCGCCATTACCAAGTTAAATAAAGAATCCCACTTCTTATCTTCAAATTTTATCTTTTTTGCAGTAATTTCGGGCATCATTTCGCGAGTAGTATTAAAAGATTTTTCCAAAATTTGTTCATCCGCATCAGTTAACTCTCGTACTAGATATGCTTGATGAATTTGGTGAACTTTAAGCAAATCTTTCAATAAAGTTCTGGTCTTAGCATCCTTAGAAACGGTTTTATCTATCTTAAGTGGCATATTTATCTTCTTTCTATATTTTATCGTCGGTAATTATTATAACAAAACCTAGATATATTTAGAGTTTTAATCTCAACTATGTATCTTCTAGTTCTTTTATAGCCCCTACTCGAGCTTCAAAGAAAAAATTTGCTATTTGGAGAGCCGAGTATTTCGGATGTTTTCTCCAGTACTGAATTACTCCTATCAATGCAGAAATACTGTAATAAGAAAACATTTCCTGTTTATCTTTAGGCATATGAAGAAGCATATAAGGATGAGACTTTATCTCTAAGTTAATCAAATAGGTCATAAGTTTGTTAGTAAAACCCAAATTGCCATTTGTACCCATTAAAATATGAAGCAAGGAAAAGTTTTCTTGAAAAACTTTTAAAAAATTTGTTAGTGCTGTTAAGTCCGGAGATTCAGTTGTACTTTGGGTTTTTAGCTGGAGATTAACGATCATTTTAGAATGTGGAGCGTCAAGCTTATGAAGAAATTTTTCTTCGATCTTTTCTAATATGTCCCATTTGTCATTATAATGACGATATATCGTGACACGATTTACATTTGCTTTCTGAGCAATCTCCTTTATAGTTACCTGATTAATATCCTTTACTTGTAAAAGCGATAATAAAGCATTCTCAATTTTGTCATTAGTTTTATTGTTTTTCATCAATGCAACACCTTGTTACTTTTTGTAGTTCTATTATATCCCTATTTTCCTTAGAATATTTATAATCTAAATATTGAAAGGGATGTATATATGTTTAAACTATTAAAGAATAAATTTGTCTGGTTACCTATCCTAGTTGCTTTATTTATTGGAGCATACTTTTCAATTACAGCAATTCCTTCAACTCATATGAAGGTTAATGATTTACCTATTGCTATTGTTAACGAAGATCAAGGTACTACTGGAAAAAATTTAACTAAGCAAATAACAACAAAAAATTCATCTAACTCTTCTAAAATGAGCATTAAATGGACAGTTTTTAATTCTCAAGAAGATTTATTAAAAGAAATGAATAAAGAAAAATATTATGGAGCAATTGTTATTCCCAAAAATTTTTCCTCTAATCTTCAAAGTCTAATGACCCCTAACCCCAAAAAGGCTAAATTAAAAATCATCATTAATCAGGGTATGGGAACTACCATTACGACACAAGTAAATACAGCCTTAACTGAAATGACCCATCAAATTAATACTGCCTTAGGCAAGCAACTACTACAAACTTTATCTAAAAAAATGCCTGCCATACCAGCAGAAATGGCTTCCAATTTAACTAATCCACTAACTATAGAAACAGAAAAAATTAATAAGACCGGCGATTTAGCAAATGGAGGCGCTCATTTCTTCCAATCTGTTTGGCTAGGATGTTTAGGAACTTCAATGCTTCTTGGATTTGCCTTTTCAAAGATTAAATTTAAATCTCTTCGAGAAAAATTTAGTGCTTTAGGAGTTCAGCTACTTTCTGCAATTATTTCATCCTTTGTAATCGGGTATGGAGTGATATATCTACAATCCACAATTCTTAATGTAACTATTCCTAATTTTACTTTACTTGGTTTATTCCTATCACTATGCGCATTCTCGTTCATTATTTTTATTAACGGCGTAGAGTCTTGGGTAGGATTAATTTCAATTCCTATTTTTATGTTACTTTTATTCTTCGCTGCTCCATTGCTAACCGCTATACCTGAATCATTAAATGGCTTTTACAGTACACTGTCTAATTGGTTACCTATGTCCTACATGTATAGAGGTGTCAAAAGTATTATGTACTTTAACAACTCACCTTCTCAGTCAATAATTATGGGTTTAATTTATACTATAATCGTTGGACTAATTTTAGTAATAAGTGCTCAATTTAAAAAAGATAAGAAAAAGGAAGTCGATGCTTAATGAAACTGTTTATCTTAGGGGCCACTGGCCGAACTGGAAAAGAATTAATTAAACAAGCAACGGAACGTGGATATGAAATAGTAGCATATGTACGTTCACCACAAAAATTAGTACCACAGGACAATCTCAAAATTATTCAAGGCAATCTCAATGAAACATCAAAAATGGAACACGCCTTAGCTTCTTGTGATGCTGTTTTAGTAACTCTCGGCAATCCCGTAAATGACAGCTCAGCTAATTTGTTTGAAAGTCTAATGCCTAACCTTATTAAAAGCATGCAACATACAAACGTATCTCGAATTATTAGTCTATCTAGTTTAGGAACTGGAGATACAATTAAGAATGTCTCTTATCCCTATAAACTGGGTGTCAAAACTTTTTTAAAGGGAAACCAAGCTGATCATGAAAAAGGAGAACAACATCTTATCCATTCTAATTTGAATTGGACTCTAATTTATCCAGGTCCCTTATTTAATGGAGATAAAACTTCCCATCCTTTAGTAAAAAATGCAGCGTCTGAATATAAGATGCCTGGTGCTCCTAGAACCAACCGAGCCGATGTTGCTGCCGTCATGTTAGATCAATTAAATAATAAATCAAGTTATAAACAAAAATTAATTATGTGTTCAAAACAGGAGGACTGAAAATGAACAACACACCAAAATTAAAGGAGATGTTATTAGCAAGTCACTTCACAGTAGCTATCACAGGAGCTGGAATTTCCAATAGTTGCGGAATTGCAGATATGGAAAAGATGAATGTCTTAAATGCTATCGAAACTTCTTTAGCTCCCCTTGTTCAGATGCATCCCGAACGTTCTTACAATTTATTACGTAAATCGTTTTTAAACGGAATTTTCGAAAAAGGACCTTCTCTAACTCATCGTAAAATTTCTACTTTAGAAAAAGATGGGTTAATACAAGGTACAATTACTACCAATATTGATCATCTACATTCTTTAGCTGGTTCAACACAAGTAGCAGAAATTCAAGGTTCATATGCTATCAACAAATGCTCTCAATGCGGACATCATAATGATAATATTGAAATTTGGAACAATGGGCATGCACACCGATGCTCAAAATGCAATGGCTTAATGTTATCCTTTCCTGTTTATTCTCATGTTGGTGTCTATGAAAAGGCAATGACCCAAGCTAAACAATGGATGACAAAAGCTGAATTAGTACTAATTGTTGGCTCTAAAGGAAACTATAGTTACTACTTGAATAATTTATCTCCCTCAACCTCTATTATTCAAATAAATCCTCAAGTAACTCAATTTGATAACATTGCTACACTAAATATAAAAGATGAAGCCGATAACGTCTTCAAAAAATTATAAATAATATTATACGCAAGCTAAAAACCACTTCTATATATTTTCCTGTTGTTGAATATCCCCGATATTCTGTCAACAGGATTTTTTAATACAAAAAGTGATACTTCTCACTTATTTAGAACCTTCAATTTAATAAAAGGGATGTCTATTTTCTTTTAATTATTGTAAAGTTTACAAATTATCAACTAATAAACTTAATCAACAAAAAAAGCATCCCACTTGGGAATGCTTTTTGTATAAACGTAAATTCGAAAATTAACGCTTTGAGAATTTCGGGTTAGTAAAACTAGAATAATTTTCCACTTCATTGGATTCTAATCTACAATATTCCATATAGTTTTTATTCAAATTACATATGATCATATGATATGGAAGAAACTTGAACAAAATTCTTGTAGTTGGAAAACTTTGTGACCAATTTACCGATTATCTTACTAAACTTCATCCTTTTTAGGATGGAGCTTTTTTAATTTTAAAAATTTATATTGTAAAGATAACAGTTCGCACAATATCAACACAAATCCACATACAATTCCTACTCGTAACCACTCCCAAGAAATTACGTTACGAAAAATTACACCACATAAAAAGAGAAAACAAACTAAGTAGCCACTATATAACTCAATTCTTAGATCGCGTAAGCTTTTTCTTGACTTCATCTCATTTTTCCTCCCCATAAAATATATTTCAGTAATATATCATAGTATGGTAGATAAATCCATCCTTCCTATAATATGCATTTGCTTTTATACCAAAAAGCTAAACCAAGACTTTATAGGATAATTAGAGGGGCTATTTTACTGAACTTCCGCCTTATGTAGAGGGAGTTTTTTATTGACATATTAATAGAATGTTTACAGACAAAATTGTTCACACAAATAGAAAATTATCGTGCTTCTTTAAAATAAAAACCTTGAGATATTACTAATTTTTCAGCCACTTCTCTTTGACTAGCGGTTAAATTATAAAAGCTTAATCTTATTCCACCTTCATATAAAACTAAAGCCAAATTATCTTTATCTATTAATGCAATTTTTAAACCTGATTCTTCATGCAGACAAAAGTGTTTAATAATTTTGCTTATTTCCCTATATTCTAAATAATCTAGTAAATTTTCATGAAGTAATCTATTTAGCCTTTCATCTTTATAGTCAACTTCATCTAAATAAATTTCTGACTCATAATAACTAACTAATCCCATGATTATCCAGGAAATTTTCTTAGAATAGTCATTATAATATTCTTCTTGCATAAATGTTTCAAATTCATCAAATTTATCATTATCAAATTGAAAAGTCTTTGGGAAAAAGTCCAAATATGATATCGTATCCTCTCTTTCATCTACGTGATCTAAAATATCATCTAATTTACTTTCTAACAATACTTATAAACTCCTATGAATCTTCAATCACATCTGTCTAACAAAAAAGCATTCCACTTGGGAATGCTTTTTGTATAAACGTAAATTCGAAAATTAACGCTTTGAGAATTGAGAAGCTTTACGGGCCTTCTTCAAACCTGGCTTCTTTCTTTCCTTCATTCTTGGGTCACGAGTTAAGAAACCGGCCTTCTTCAATGGACCACGGAAATCTGGGTCTACTTCAAGAAGAGCACGTGAAATACCGTGACGGATAGCACCGGCTTGGCCAGAGAATCCACCACCATTAACGTTAACTAATACGTCGTATTGACCTTCAGTTTCAGTTAAAGTTAAAGGTTGCTTCAAGTCCTTTACCAAGTTAGGGAATGGAATGTATTGATCAACATCTTTATTATTAACAGTGATCTTACCGTTACCTGGTACTAAACGAACGCGCGCAACTGAATCCTTGCGGCGACCAGTACCTGCGTATGCAGCTTGTTGTGCCATTATTTAACCTCCTAGATTAATTTGTTAATGTCTAACTTTTCAGGTTGTTGTGCTTCTTGCTTGTGATCTTCACCAGCATAAACATGCATCTTCATGAATTGCTTATGGCCAAGAGTATTGTGTGGAAGCATACCTTTAACTGAAATTTCAACCATCTTAACTGGGTTTTCAGCAAGTAACTCACCGTATGATACGGACTTCAAGCCACCACGCCATGATGAGTGGTGGTAGTAAAACTTGTCAGTTGCCTTCTTACCAGTCAACTTAATCTTAGAAGCGTTGATGATGATAACGTTGTCACCTGTATCAACGTTTGGGGTATATTGAGGCTTATTCTTACCTCTCAAAATAGTGGCTACAGCAGTTGAAAGACGACCTAAAGATACGTCAGTTGCATCAACAATGTACCACTTACGTTCAATTTCACTAGATTTTGCTAATGGTGTAGTACGCAATGTAAATTCCTCCGTTTATTTGCAGTTTGAAAACAATAAGTTTCCGGGGCCTATCGTGGACAAACATACTATACTAGAGTACGTCCTTTTTAGGAAAAAGTCAATTATAAATCAAGATCTTGGCGGTATTTTTTAGGTAATTCATCATAAAAAACATGGTATAAATACAAACCACTGGCTTGAGCAGTTTCTCGAACTTCTTGTCGATTTTTGGCGGCAATTATTCTAGGAAAATCATCAACTGGACGTTTACCGTTACCAATTTCCAAAAGCGCTCCTACTAAGATTCTAACCATGTTATACAAAAATCCTGAGCAAATGAAATCAAAAACGATTTCATTCTCTTTCTCATCTTTTTCTACGTTCACATAATACATGGTTCTAACCTTATCAATAATTTGACCACCACTAGCTGCAAAACTAGTAAAATCATGCGTCCCTATTAAATCCTTGGCTGCTGTCTGCATTTTTTCCACTTCTAAAGGATAAGGATAGTGTCCCGTATAAAATCGCTTAAACGGGTTTACAAAGCGATCTAAGCTTACTCGATAACGATACCACTTGCCCTTTGCACTATACCTTACATGGAAATCTTCACTAACAATTTCACATTCTTTAAAAATAATATCCATCGGCATCATTGAATTTAGTGCCAAAATCATTCGATCAGCTGGAATCACATTCCCCGGATAATCAAAGTGAATTACTTGACCCAATGCGTGCACCCCTGCATCTGTTCTTCCCGATCCTTCAACTATTACACGCTTTCCTTTAGTCATTTTTTGAAGGGCTTTCTCAATTTCTCCTTGAACAGTCCGCTGATTGGGTTGCATTTGAAAGCCATGAAAAAGATGACCATCGTAGGCCATCGTCATTTTATATCTTGTCGTCATCTCTACCTTGTCCTAAAAATCAACAATAATCCAACTAAAATTACAAAATATACCAGACAGATCAAATCATATTTAGACCATCTTAAAATTCGATAGCGGCTTCTTCCTTCGCTTCCTCTGTATCCGCGCGCTTCCATTGCGGTTGAAAGTTCAACTGCGGTTTCTAAGGATTCAATAAAAAGCGGAACTAATAAAGGTGCGATAGCTTTAGCCCGTTTAATCAATCCCCCATCATTAAAATCTGCTCCTCGCGACCGTTGCGCATTCATGATTTTTACAGTTTCATCAAACAAAGTGGGCACAAATCTCAGCGCTATTGACATCACCAGCGCAATTTTATCGACAGGAACTTTCAAATATTTAAGTGGCGTTAGTAGCCATTCCATTGCATTCGCAATTTCCAGGGGCATTGTCGTTAAAGTCATTACCGTAGATATTAAGATTATTAATGTAAATCTAATAAAAATATAGATCGCATTGGTAATTCCGTAACTTGAAATCGTAAAAATGGACCATTTCCAATACGTTGTTCCTCCACTAGTGAAGAACAATTGCAAAAGCGACGTAAAGAATATCAGCCAAATCAAAGGCTTTATTCCATCCCAAAAAACTTTTGGTCGTAACTTCGTCGCATACACTGCTACTAAACTAAAGATTATTAAAATGCCATAGGTAATCCAATTATTTGCTAAAAAAATAATCAAAATAAAGAAAATTGTTGCAAGTAATTTTCCTCGAGGATCCATTTTATAAATAAGCGAGTCGCCTGGGATATATCGCCCAATTAAAATTTTACTCACAAAATCACCCCTTTACATTTTTCTTTATTTCATTAACCAATTCATCCAAAGTTAATGGTTCATCTTCAAACCTATAATTTGATAGCTTAGATGCAAATTCGGTTGCCGTGGGTTTTAAGACTTGATGCTCTTTAAGCCATTCATTATCTGAAAATACTATTTTAGGACTCGCATGTTTAATTAATTCACCGCGTTCCATAACTAATACATCATCGGCATAATTCGCAACATCGTCCATATTATGGGTAACTAAAATAACCGTATGGCCAGCTTTTTGATATTCTTTGAATAATTGCATCATTTGTTTTCTTGCATGAGGATCGAGTCCAGCTGCTGGTTCATCCAAGCATAAAATATCCGGTTCATAAGCCATTACCCCTGCAATTGCTACCCGGCGCATCTGACCTCCTGATAATTCGAACGGCGAACGAGAAGCTATCTCTTCTGGAAGACCTACTTTTTTCAACCACTTCTCAGCTAAGCTATAAGCTTCTTTTTCAGAATAACCAAAATTTTTAGGACCGAAAGCAATATCATCAATTACAGTATTTTCAAATAATTGAGATTCAGGAAATTGAAATACTAAACTAACATGGCGACGTAAATTTTTTAAATGCTTATTTGTTGTTGCAGGAGTAATGGTGTAACCTGCAATTTTTATTTCACCTTCGCTAGGCTTAAATAAAGCATTAAAATGTTGCATTAAAGTGGATTTCCCACTTCCTGTGTGCCCTATAATAGCAGTAAAATTACTATCTTTTAATTCAAAATTGACATTATCCAATCCCTTTTTTTCTAAAGGAGAATTTGGTGAATAAACGTAACTTACATGTTTGAATTCAACTGACATAAAAACTTCACCAACTTTTCTTCCGAATTTACATAATCAGGAACTGAAATTCCAGCTTTGGATAATTTATGTTTTAATTTAAAAGCAAATGGAACATCTAAACCTAATTCTTTTAATTGATCTACTTTATTAAAAATTTCATTTGGAGTTCCTTGGTCTACTTTTATTCCATCATTCAAAATGATAACTTGATCAGCTAATTGGGCTTCATCAATATCATGAGTAATAGATAAAATAGTAAGATTGTCACGTTTTTTCATTTTCAGAATAATATTTAAAATATTTTGTCTACCTTCAGGATCAAGCATCGAAGTAGACTCATCTAATATTATAATTTTAGGATGAACTGCAAGAACTCCAGCAATAGCTACACGTTGCTTTTGACCACCTGAGAGATTACTTGGTTCACTATTAATATAATCTGACATGCCCACACTTTTAATAGCTTCTGGCACAATTTTTAGCATTTCATCACGAGGAATTCCACGATTTTCCAATCCAAAAGCAACATCATCTGCAACGGTAGCACCTACAAATTGATTATCTGGATTTTGAAATACAATACCTACACGATCTCGGATCTTCCATACATTTTTTTCATTTAGCGGGATATTATCATCTACAATAATTTTTGATTTTTCTTGATCATCTGGAATCAACAATCCATTGATAAGCCGTGTTACTGTTGATTTTCCACTTCCATTACGACCTAAAATTGTCGTCCAAGAGCCTCTTTCAATATTCAAATTTATATTTTTTACTGCAGATTTTGTGGCTTCAGGATAAGTAAAAGTCACATTTTTAAATTCTATAATATTTTTATTCAATATTTTCACCGCCTTAAAACTCCTTTAATTGTACCAGAAAAAAGAGTAAAAAAAATCACCCATGAAGAGGGATGATTTTCATCATCTAAGCTAGACTAAGCAAAATTGCCATCATCATCGCGCTTATTCTCACTTTCATGGATAATTCTTAATAGCTATTAAGTTGTTTGGTATTCAAAAATTAAACTAATTCAAGAATAACCATTGGAGCAGCATCACCTTTACGAGCTAATGCTAACTTCATAATTCTGGTGTAACCACCATTACGGTCTTTGTAACGAGGTGCAATATCGCTAAAAAGCTTTTGCAATGCTGACTTAACAACAACTGCATCTTCTTCTTCTTTAACATCTGCGATTTCGTCACGTACAAATGCAGCAGCCTTTCTTCTTGCAGCTAAATCGCCACGCTTACCTAAGGTAATCATCTTTTCGGCTGTCTTACGAATTTCTTTAGCACGTGCTTCAGTTGTAACAATGCGTTCATTAATGATCAATTGAGTAGTCATTTCTCTAAGCATTGCTTTTCTATGTGCACTATCGCGACCTAATTTACGGTATGCCATGAGTTTGCCTCCTTTATTTGCCTACTTAGTTAATCTTCTTGACGAAGTGAAAGTCCTAAGTCAGCTAATTTGTTCTTAACTTCTTCCAATGATTTACGTCCTAAGTTACGTACGCGCATCATATCTGCTTCAGTTTTATCAGTTAACTCTTGCAAAGTATTAATTCCCGCACGCTTAAGGCAGTTATAAGAACGAACTGAAAGGTCAAGCTCTTCAATAGTCATTTCAAGCTTCTTTTCTTTCTTATCGTCTTCTTTTTCCACCATAACTTCGCTAAATTTAGTATTTGCATCTGCAGATTCAAACACTTTAAAGTGTTCTACCAAAATTTTAGCTGCAAAACTAAGGGCGTCATTAGGCTTGATTGAACCGTCAGTCCAAATCTCTAAAGTGAGCTTGTCAAAATCGTCTCTCTTACCAACACGAGTTGATTCTACTTGATAGTTAACCTTTTTAATTGGTGAGAAAAGTGAATCAACAGGAATAACGCCAATTGGCATGTCTTCACTCTTATTGTCACTTGCAGGAACATAACCGCGGCCATTCTTAACTGCGATTTGCATATGCAAATGTCCACCTTCAGCAATGGTACAAATATATTGATCCGGGTTCAAAACTTGAACGTCTGCATCAACTTTAAGATCATCAGCAGTAACAGTGGCAGGACCTTCAACGTCCAATTCAATAACTTTTTGTTCATCTGAAAGAGACTTTAATTCAAGTTTCTTTAAATTCAGAATGATCTTAGTTACATCTTCTCTTACGCCAGGAACTGTTGCGAACTCGTGTAAAACGCCATCGATTTGTACATAAACAAGTCCTGTACCTGGAATAGAAGTAAGTAAAACTCTACGTAAAGAATTACCTAAAGTTGTACCAAAGCCTCTTTCAAGTGGTTCAACAACAAACTTACCGTAAGAATCTTCTTGTTCAACAACGGTAATATTTGGTTTTTCAAATTCAATCATACTAGGCCCCTTTCAAAACGTAATGTCCCATTAGGACAAAATTAAACACGACGACGTTTTGGTGGTCTAGAACCATTGTGGGGAACTGGCGTAACGTCACGAATTGCAGTGATTTCAAGACCAGTTGCTTGAAGTGATCTAATTGCAGATTCACGACCAGCACCAGGACCTTTAACTGAAACTTCTACATGTTTCATGCCTTGGTCCATTGCACTCTTAGCTGCTGCTTCAGCTGCCATTTGAGCTGCAAATGGAGTAGACTTACGACTACCCTTAAAACCTAATGCACCGGCTGAAGACCAAGCAACTGCATTACCTTGAACGTCAGTAATCATGACTAAAGTATTATTAAACGTAGAATGAATATGAGCAACGCCGCTTTCGACATGCTTCTTCACACGACGCTTACGTGCTGTTTTAGGCATCAATAAACCTCCTTATAACTAATTAACGGTTTCTCTTAGTACCCTTACGAGTACGAGCATTGTTCTTGGTATTTTGACCACGAACTGGAAGTCCGCGACGATGACGCATACCACGGTATGAACCAATATCAACTAAACGCTTGATATTCATGCTGACTTGACGACGTAAGTCACCTTCAACACGGTACTTGTCAACTTCTGAACGAAGCTTTTCTTGGTCTTCTGGAGTCAAATCCTTTGAACGAATGTCTTCAGAAACACCTGCATCTGCACAAATTTTCTTAGCTGTTGGTTCACCAATACCATAAATGTATGTTAAAGCGACAACGACTCTTTTATCTCTTGGTAAGTCAACACCAGCAATACGTGCCATAAATTGCACCTCCTATTTTATTTTTAACCTTGACGTTGCTTGTGCTTTGGATTTGCTGGGCAAATAACCATAACACGGCCATGTCTCTTAATAACTTTACAATGTTCACACATTGGTTTAACAGATGGTCTAACCTTCATGTTTACCTCCGTTATTACTTTATAAATCGATACGTAATTCTACCTTTAGTTAAATCGTATGGAGATAATTCTACAGTAACACGATCTCCGGGTAAAATTCTAATGTAGTGCATTCTAATTTTACCGGAAACATGTGCTAAAATAATAGCTCCATTTTCCAATTCAACTTTAAACATAGCATTAGGTAAGGTATCTACTACCTTACCTTCTACTTCAATGACATCATCTTTTGCCAAAGTTGTTCCTCCGCAATTAAACAGTCATACTTTGAAATTATAACACGGATTTATAAATATACAAGCACGAAGCTACTGTTCTTTACTTAATACCGCATCAATATCTTCAAAGACTTTTTCTGGAGTTTGTTCACCGTTAATTACAGTAAGCAAACCTTTATTTTTATAGAAGTCCTTCAAAGGTGCATTCATCTTTTCATTCACTTCAAGACGATTCTTAACTACTTCCGGCTTATCATCTTCACGTTGATAAAATTCATGACCACCACAGCGATCACAAGTACCTTCTACTTTAGGTTTCTTTGAAAGCTTATTATAGGTTGCGCCACAATTCTTACACATGAATCGAGCTGATAAACGTTCAACTAAAACATCTTCGTCTACTTCAAGCGCAATAACATTAGTTAAAGGCTTATTTAAACGTTTAGTAATTCCATCTAAAAGTTCTGCTTGGACAGTAGTTCTTGGAAAACCATCTAAGATAAAACCTTCTTTAATATCAGGTTGACTTAAACGTTCTTCAACTAGTTTAGCAGTAACTTCATCTGGTACCAAGTTACCCTTGTCGATATAACTTTTAGCTTCAAGACCAACTTTGGTCTCATTAGCCATTGCTTCCCTAAACATATCCCCAGTTGAAATATGAGTTAAGTGATATTTATCAACAATTCGCTCGGATGCTGTACCTTTACCAGCACCTGGCAAACCTAAAAGAATTAAGTTAATCATTTTTTCGTTCCTATCTGATGAATCCAACATATTCTCTCTTCATTAACAATCCGTTAATTTGGCGAGATAATTCTAAGACAACACCTATTACAATTAATAGACTTGTTCCTCCCAAACCAATAGAACTTGGTAAGTTCCAGAAGTTTGTAGCCAACTGTGGTAAAAGTGCAACTAAACCTAAGAAAACTGAACCAACAGTTGATAATTTCATTAACATTTTTGAAATATAATTTTGAGTATCTTTACCTGGCCAAACACTTGGAATATAAGCACCTTGTTTTTGCAAGTTTTCAGCTAGCTTCTCAGGGTTAACCTGAACAAAAGCATAGAAGAATGTAAATAAAATAATTAAAAGTGTATATATAATTACTCCAGGGGTGGTCTGTAAACTAAAAATATTAGTTAGCACTTTAAACCATTGTTGATCGCCATGGTTTCTTTGAAAGGCCATTAAAATGGTTGCCGGTGTAATAATGAATGAACTGGCAAAAATAACCGGAATAACTCCAGATACATTAACTTTTAATGGTAGAAAACTTTCTGAACCACTGATAGTCGCTCTTCTAGTATATTGAATTGGAATACGACGAACAGCTTGTTCAACCCATGTAACAAGTTGAGTTACGATAAGGATTGCTACAATAACCGCGATGAAGAACAAGATACCTTGCCAACGATCACTAGCACTATTATTAATAATTTCTTCCTTATAAATTTGCCATAATCCTGCTGGGAGACGAGCAATGATACCTGCAAAAATTATTACTGAGATACCATTACCCAAACCTTTATCAGTAATTTCATCACCCAGCCAAGTTAACAACATTGTTCCTGCCGTCATGATAATAGCAATTTCAATATAAGTTTGAGGAGTTTGATTTTTAACTAGCCCCATTTGGGTTAGTGCGTTAAAGCCTAACGTAATCCCAATACTTTGTACAAAGGCAACACCAAGTGCTAACCATCTTGTAACTTGATTGGTTTTACGACGTCCAACTTCACCTTGTTTACCCCATTCAACTAATGTAGGAACAATGTCCATTTGCAACAATTGAATAACAATTTGTGCGGTAATGTACGGGGAAACACCCAATGAAAAAATTGAATAATTATCCAATCCCCCACCAGATACAGTATCTAGCATAGGAACCAAACCAGTTTGTGCTACTTGAGTGATCGCCTTTGCATTAACACCCGGAACAGTAATATTAGCTCCGATGCGATATAGCAAAAGAATAAAGAGAGTGAAGTAAATCTTCGTTCTAATTTCTTTATCCTTAAAGGCGTTCTTCAAGGTCGAAAACATTAGATCACCTCAACAGTTCCGCCAGCGGCTTCAACTGCTTTTTTAGCAGCTTCAGAAGCTTTGTTAACCTTTACAGTTAACTTAACTTTTAATTCACCGTTAGCAAGTAACTTAACACCTGATAATTCTTTCTTTACCAAGCCGTTTTCCTTAAGGTTTTCAATGGTTACTTCTGAACCATCTTCAAACTTGTTCAAATCGTCTAAATTAATGATTGCAT
Organism: uncultured Lactobacillus sp.; assembly: GCA_948500755.1. GTDB lineage: Bacteria > Bacillota > Bacilli > Lactobacillales > Lactobacillaceae > Lactobacillus. Next base: position 24,100 of record CAOOYH010000007.1, read on the forward strand.
ATTCTTTACGGTTAACATTATTGAAACCACGCTTAGGCATAGTTCTGAATAAAGGCATTTGTCCACCTTCAAAACCTAAACGAGTATGACCGCCTTGACGAGCTAATTGACCCTTTTGACCACGGCCAGAAGTTTTACCGTAACCACTTGAAGTACCACGACCAACACGTTTTCTTGCGCGACGTGAACCTTCAGCAGCATGTAATTCATGAAGCTTCATTAAATCGGCACCTCCTTGATATTCTATTTATTAATCTCTTCAACAGAGATTAAGTGAGCAATTTTCATTAACGCACCACGGGTAGCAGCGTTATCTGGAAGAACAACGGTACTGCTTACTCTACCTAAACCAAGAGCTTTAACGATCTTTCTTTGGTTTGGTAGACGGTGGGCAACACTTCTAATTAAAGTAACTTTTAAATCAGTCATCTAAAATCTCCCTAATCTGCGCTCTTTACTTGGCGAAGCTTTTCAACTTCTTCACTAGTTCTAAGCTTCTTTAATCCATCAATAGTTGCACGAACAACGTTGATTGGAGTGTTGGAGCCTAGTGACTTAGAAGTAACATCTGAAATACCAGCCATATCCATAACGATACGTACGGCACCACCAGCTGCAACTCCAGAACCAGCTTCAGCAGGCTTTAATAAAATGTTACCTGAACCATAGTGACCGATAACTTCATGAGGAATAGTAGTGCCAACTTTAGGAACGTTGATCATTTTCTTCTTACCATCCTCAACGGCTTTACGGATTGCTTCTGGGACTTCTTGAGCCTTACCAGTACCAAATCCTACACGACCCTTTTTATCACCAACGACAACTAAAGCAGCAAATCTCATACGTTGTCCACCTTTAACAACCTTGGTGACACGATTAATAGCTACTAATTGATCTTCGATATCGTCTTTGTTTCTACGATTATTGCGAGAATCGTTGCGGTTTGCCATCTGTTATTCTCCTTTCCTAGAATTCTAATCCGTTTTCACGTGCGGCATCTGCCAAAGCTGAAATACGGCCGTGGTATAAGTAACCACTTCTATCAAATACAACGTTTGAAATGTTTTTAGCTTTAGCTGCTTCAGCAATAGCTTTACCAACAGCTGCAGCTTGATCTACTTTGTTTGCATCTTCTGATACAGTCTTATCCAAAGTTGAGGCACTTGCAAGCGTTACACCCGCTACGTCATCAATTAATTGAGCGTAGATGTTTTTGTTTGAACGAAAGATACTTAAGCGTGGGCGCTCAGCAGTACCAGAAATCTTACCACGAATACGTTTATGACGCTTTAAGCGTAATTTGTTTTTATCTGGTTTTGAAATCACAATTTCACCTCAAAAATAATTAACTATTACTTACCAGTCTTACCTTCCTTACGACGTACATATTCGTCAGTGTAACGAATACCCTTACCCTTATAAGGTTCTGGTGGACGTACATCGCGGATTTCAGCTGCAAATTGACCAACATTTTGCTTAGAGATACCTTCTACTTCGATATCAGTTGCTGAAGTTGTTTTTACAGAAACGCCTTCAGGAGCAGTCAATACAACTGGGTGAGAATAACCAACATTTAAAGTTAACTTGTTACCTTGAGCTTGTGCACGGTAACCAACACCAATTAACTTCAAAGTCTTCTTGTAACCATCAACTACACCTTCGATCATTGATGCCAAGTTAGCTCTTTCGGTACCGTGAAGAGCCTTATCACTTTCACTTGAACGAGTGAAGTTAATCTTACCATCTTCTTGATTGAAAGTAATCTTTGGATCAAAATATCTAGTTAATTCACCTTTTGGACCCTTAACAGTAATGTCATCACCATTCTTAGTAACAGTGACACTGTCAGGGACTTCAATAGTCTTTAAACCAATACGACTCATTGAGTGTTCTCCTTTCTGTCAGAATTACCAAACGTAGGCAATAACTTCGCCGCCAACGTTCTTTTGTCTAGCTTCTTTATCGGTAATTACACCAGCAGAAGTAGAAACGATGGCAATACCTAAACCGTTAAGAACCTTAGGTAAGTCTTCAGCACTTACATAGTTTCTAAGACCTGGCTTAGAAATACGCTTTAAGCCTGAGATGACACGTTCTCCGTCTGGACCATATTTCAAGAAAATCTTGATAATACCTTGCTTGTTATCATCTGCAATTTCATAATCGCGAATGAAACCTTCATTCTTCAAAATTTCTGAAATAGACTTCTTCATGTTTGATGCAGGAATTTCAACTGAATCATGCTTTGCCATGTTGGCATTTCTAATTCTAGTCAAGTAATCTGCGATCGGATCTGTCATGACCATTTATGCTATCCTCCTAACCGTATTACTACCAACTAGCCTTTTTAAGACCAGGGATTTGACCCTTGTGTGCTAATTCCTTTAAGCAAATACGGCATAAACCGAACTTACGGTATACGGAGTGTGGACGACCACATCTCTCGCAACGTGTATATTCGCGTGAAGAGAATTTAGCAGGACGACGATTTCTAATTTTTTGTGATGTTTTAGCCATTAATGTCCTCCATTATTTTGCAAACGGCATACCAAATTGACCTAAAAGTTCACGAGCTTCTTCATCAGTGTTGGCAGTAGTAACGATAACAACATCTAAACCTCTAGTACGGTTTACCTTATCGAAATCGATTTCTGGGAAAATCAATTGTTCCTTGATACCCAAAGTGTAGTTACCACGACCATCGAATGAACGAGTTGAAACACCGCGGAAGTCACGAACACGTGGAAGAGAAACATTGATTAACTTGTACAAGAAGTCGTACATTCTATCGCCTCTAAGGGTTACCTTAGCACCGATAGACATACCTTCACGTAAACGGAAGTTAGCGATTGATTTCTTAGCCTTAGTAATTAATGGCTTTTGACCTGAGATCAAAGTCAATTCTTCAACTGCTTCGTCTAAGTTCTTAGCGTTGGAAACAGCATCACCAACACCCATGTTCAATACGATCTTGTCGATCTTTGGTACTTGCATAATTGAATCGTAGTTAAACTTTTCTTGTAATGCAGGAACTACATTTTCTTTGTAATCTTGAGCTAAATAACTTGCCATTTGTGTCCTCCCCTCTACTTCTTATCTTCTGCCTTTGAAATTACTTTAACGTTTGATGCGTGGATTGAACCTTCTGATTCAACTACTCCACCATTAGCATCAGTTTGTGAAGGCTTTTGGTGTTTCTTAATCATGTTTACGCCTTTAACAACCACACGGTTCTTCTTAACGTTAACAGAAAGAACAGTACCTTCTTTACCTTTATCTTTTCCGGCAATAACTTTTACCTTGTCACCAGTTTTAACAAACATCAGTGCACCTCACTAACAATTATAAAACTTCAGGAGCAAGAGAAACGATCTTCATAAAGTCGTTCTCACGCAACTCACGTGCAACTGGCCCAAAGATACGAGTACCACGTGGGCTCTTATCTGCATTAATAACTACGCCAGCGTTTTCGTCAAATTTGATGTATGAACCATCTTCACGACGTGCGCCTGATTTTGTTCTAACAATGACAGCTTTTACGACGTCACCTTTTTTGACAACGCCACCTGGTGTTGCTTGTTTAACAGTAGCTACTACGATGTCACCGATGTTACCGGTCTTACGCTTAGAACCACCTAAGACTCTAATAACCAAAAGTTCTCTAGCACCAGAGTTATCAGCAACCTTTAAACGAGATTCGTTTTGAATCACTGTATAATCCTCCCCTCACTAAATCCGCAAAATTAAACAGATTTCTTAACGATCTTAACTAAACGGAAGCGTTTTGTACGAGATAATGGACGGGTTTCCATGATACGAACAGTATCGCCAACTTTAGCTTCATTATTTTCGTCTTGTGCATAGTATTTCTTTGAATACTTAATACGCTTGTTGTAAACAGGGTGGTTCTTGTAAGTATCAACAACAACAGTAATAGTCTTGTCCATCTTATCAGAAACTACACGACCTTGATATACGTGACGACGATTTCTTTCGTTTGATTCGCTCAAGTTAATAGCTCCCTTCCACTAATTTTCTTCTAATGCTTTTTCGCTAAGAATTGTCTTAATTCTTGCGATATTCTTACGGACTTTGTTCAAGCGAGCGGTATTTTCTAATTGACCCGTTGCTTGTTGGAAACGCAAATTGAAGAGTTCTTCTTTATATTGCTTTTCTTTTTCTAACATTTGATCAGTGGTTAATGATCTGATATCTTTAGCCTTCATTAGAATTGCCACCTACTTCCGAACTTTTAGTCACAAATTTAGTCTTGATTGGCAACTTAGTTGAAGCAAGTCTTAAAGCTTCACGAGCAACTTCTTCAGAAACGCCACCAATTTCAAATAAAATCTTTTCTCTCTTAACTACAGCTACCCAACCAGCTGGTGCACCTTTACCTGAACCCATACGTACACCTACACCTTTAGCAGTGTATGACTTTTGAGGGAAAATTCTAATCCAAACTTTACCGCCACGCTTCATGTAACGAGTCATAGCTACACGAGCAGCTTCGATTTGACGGTTAGTAATCCAATGTGATTCGAGGGCTTGTAAACCATATTCACCAAAGGCAATGGTCTTACCACCTTTAGCAGCACCACGCATCTTACCACGGAATTCACGACGGTGTTTTACTCGTTTTGGTACTAAAGGCATTACTTATTTCCTCCCTTCGCTGGCTTTGAAGCATTCTTATTCTTACGAGTAGGCAATACTTCGCCACGGTTGATCCATACTTGGACACCAATTTCACCATAAGTAGTGAATGCATTTACCCAAGCATAATCAATATCAGCTCTTAAAGTTTGTAATGGAACACGTCCTTCTGTGTGCCATTCTCTTCTTGCCATGTCGGCACCGTTCAAACGACCTGAAGTTTGAACCTTAATACCCTTAGCACCGGCACGCATAGATCTTTGAGTAGCTTGACGCATAGCACGTCTGAAAGCAATACGAGCTTCAAGTTGACGAGCAATACTATCAGCAACTAATTTTGCATCAAGATCTGGCTTCTTAATTTCAACAATATTAATATGAACTTGCTTATTAGTCAAGGCATTTAATTGCTTTCTAAGGGCTTCAACTTCAGAACCACCCTTACCAATTACCATACCTGGCTTTGAAGTATGAATAGAAATGTTAATTCTATTAGCTGCACGTTCAATTTCTACAGTGGAAACAGAGGCATCCTTTAATTTTTCTGAAATAAACTTTCTAATCTTAAGGTCTTCATTTAAGGTTTCCTTGTATCCTCTGTCAGCATACCATTTTGATTCCCAATCACGGATTACGCCGAGACGAAAACCATTTGGGTTAATCTTTTGACCCATTAATATACCTCCCTTAATCGTTCTTTTCTGAAACTACTACAACCACGTGGCTAGTTCTCTTGTTAATTGGAGAAGCCATACCCTTGGCACGTGGACGGAATCTCTTCAAAGTTGCACCTTCATTTACGTAAGCTTCAGATACGTAAAGGTTAGCACTTTCAAGATCATAGTTGTGTTCTGCGTTAGCAATAGCTGAACGAAGAACCTTTTCAACGATTGGGGAAGCAGCTCTAGGCGTAAATTCCAAGATTGCTAATGCTTCAGCAACGCTCTTGCCACGAATTAAATCTACTACTAAGCGAGCTTTTCTAGGAGCGATGCGAACAGTTCTTGCTTCAGCCTTAGCTGAACTAATTTGTTCTGCCATTTAGATGTTTCTCCTTCCTCTAAGCCTTTCCTGTGGCTTTATCATCGGTGCTTCTGTGTCCATGGAAAGTTCTAGTTGGAACAAATTCACCTAATTTATGACCAACCATGTCTTCAGTAATGTAAACTGGGACATGTTTTCTACCATCGTAAACAGCTATAGTCAAACCAACAAAGGAAGGGAAAATAGTTGAACGACGTGACCAAGTCTTAATAACTTGTTTCTTGTCTGCATCTTGTTGAGCATCAACCTTCTTTAATAAGGATGCGTCAGCAAAAGGACCTTTTTTAATACTACGGCTCATTAATTAACCCTCCTTCTATTACTTGCTACCTTTACGGTGACGAATGATTAACTTCTCGCTAGCCTTCTTAGCATCTCTAGTCTTGATACCACGAGCCTTCTTACCCCATGGAGTCATAGGTTGTGGACGACCAACAGGTGCCTTACCTTCACCACCACCATGTGGGTGATCGTTAGGGTTCATTACAGAACCACGTGATTGTGGACGCTTGCCCAACCAACGGCTACGACCAGCTTTACCTAATTGAATTAATGAGTGTTGTTCATTACCAACAGTACCGATAGTTGCACGGCATGATGACAAGATCTTACGAACTTCGCCACTTTGTAATCTTACTAAAGTGTAGTTACCATCATTGCCTAAAACTTGTGCACCAGCACCAGCACTTCTCACAAGTTGGCCACCCTTACCAGGCTTTAATTCAATATTGTGAATTGAAGTACCAGTAGGAATATTCTTTAATGGTAAAGTATTACCTGGCTTAATATCTACATTTTCACCAGATTCAACTACAGCACCAACTTTTAAGCCCTTAGGTGCTAAAATGTAAGCCTTAACACCATCAGTGTAGTGAAGTAAAGCAATGTTAGCAGTTCTATTTGGATCATATTCGATTGCCTTAACAACTGCTTTTGCATTATCCTTATTACGCTTAAAATCAATAATACGGTACTTTTGCTTGTGACCACCACCACGGTGTCTACTTGTAATATGACCGTATGAGTTACGACCTGCAGTGTGTGATTGTGATTCAAGCAAGGTACGTTCTGGCTTGCTCTTAGTAATCTCAGCAAAGTCGGAAGAAGTCATATTACGGCGACCATTTGTGGTTGGCTTATAAACTTTAATAGCCAATTGACTGACCTCCTATTACTTGTTGTCTTCTTTATTTTCGTCTTGGAAAATCTTAATGTCGTTTGAGTCGTTAGTTAAAGTAACGATAGCCTTTCTACGGCGAGCAGTTTTACCAAAGTAACGACCAACACGCTTATCCTTGCCGCGAACGTTCATAATGTTTACGCTCTTAACCTTTACATCAAAGATTTCTTCAACAGCATTACGAACTTGAGTCTTGGTAGCAGTTAAGAGCACGTCAAAGGTGTACTTCTTATCATCCATCAAGTTCGTAGACTTTTCGGTAATGACAGGTCTTAAAATGATATCACGTGCATCCATTAAGCCAATACCTCCTCAATCTTCTTCACAGCATCTTGAGTTAAGATTAACTTGTCAAAGTTAACTGCATCTTCAACATTTAAGCCGTTAACTGGAACAACCTTAACATTAGTTAAATTTCTAGCAGAAAGTTGTACGTTTTCGTCGTCAGAAACAACTAAAACCTTGCCTTCAAGCTTTAAGTTAGTCAACATTGAAACTAATTCTTTAGTCTTCGGAGCTGACATAGTCAACTTATCCAATACAACTAAATCATTGTCAATTAACTTTTGGGAAAGAACTGACTTAATAGCCAAACGACGTTGCTTTCTTGGCATTGAGTATGCGTATGAACGTGGAGTTGGTCCAAATACAACACCACCACCACGCCATTGTGGTGATCTGATAGAACCTTGACGAGCACGACCTGTACCCTTTTGTCTCCAAGGCTTCTTACCACCGCCACGAACGGCAGATCTGTTCTTAACTTTTGAAGTACCTTGACGCTTACCAGCTCTTTGTCTAATAATTGCGTCAAATACAACACTTTCATTAGGTTCGATACCAAAAACGCTATCGTTTAAAGTAACTTCACCAGAATCCTTACCGTTTTGATCAATAAGTTTTAAATTAGCCATTCTAGTCCTCCTTCCTATTTATCAGCTTTTACAGCCTTTGAAGCAGACTTAACAGTGATTAATGAATTCTTAGCACCTGGAACGTTACCCTTGATCATTAATACGTTCTTATCTGCAACAACTTTTTCAATTACTAAGTTTTCAATGGTAACTTGCTTTACACCCATGTGACCTGGCAAACGCTTGCCCTTTGGTACACGGTTAATAATTGAACCCATTGAACCAGGAATTCTGTGGTATCTTGAACCGTGAGTTTCTGGTCCTCTTGATTGGCCCCAACGCTTAATGTTACCTTGGTATCCATGACCTCTTGTAGTACCAGTAACGTCTACGACGTCACCTTCCTTAAATGTATCCACAGTGACTTCTGAGCCTACTTCGTAATCCTTAAGCTCAACACCGCGAATTTCTCGAATGAAGCGCTTAGGTGAAGTCTTTGCTTTTGCAGCATGACCTTGTTCTGGTTTGTTGCTCAATACTTCACGCTTGTCTTGGTAACCTAATTGAACTGCTTCGTAACCATCTGATTCGACAGTCTTAACTTGCATAACAACGTTAGGAGTTGCTTCAACAACAGTTACAGGAACAAGGATACCATCTTTAGTAAAGATTTGAGTCATACCAACTTTTCTTCCTAAGATTCCTTTGGTCATGTTTACACCTCTTTCTATTTAAATTACAATTTAATTTCGATATCTACACCGCTTGGAAGATCAAGCTTCATTAATGAATCAACAGTCTTAGGTGTTGGATTCAAAATATCAATTAAACGCTTATGTGTACGCATTTCGAACTGTTCACGTGAGTCCTTGTTCACGTGTGGTGAACGAAGAACAGTGTATAAAGTTCTTTCTGTTGGAAGAGGAACTGGACCTGAAATTTCTGCTCCAGTTCTCTTTGCAGTAGCTACGATCTTAGCAGCTGATTCATCGAGAATACCATGTTCGTAAGACTTTAGTCTAATACGAATTGATTGACTTGCCATTAAATTACCTCCTTAACGTCTTCTTTAATAAGATGACTAGCTCGACAAAAATTCCCCGCACGCCTCTGTGGCAATGCAGCCTGGCGTGCCGCAACCTTTTGCGTCAACGCATTACAACAATTGTGCCCCGAGGATAGACGTACCCTTCAAATGCACAAAGACTATTGTACTTGGTATAACCTTAAATATCAAGGTTTTCATGTACTTTTCTTGATTTTTTTAAATTAAAAAAGAGATATTGGATTTACCAAATATCTCTTTTAGTATCAAAATGTTTTAATTATTCTGCGTTAGTTCCACGCTTTTTAATAATTTCATCTTGAATTGATTTAGGAGTTGGAGCGTAGTGGTCAAATACCATAGTGAAAGTACCACGACCTTGAGTTGATGAACGCAAAGTAGTTGCGTAACCAAACATTTCAGCAAGTGGAACCATAGCATTCAATACCTTAGCACCAGCTCTATCTTCCATACCGTCCATAGTACCACGACGAGCGGTAATTGAACCCATAACGTCACCTAAGTATTCTTCAGGAGTAGTTACTTGAACCTTCATAATTGGTTCCAAGATTACAGCGCCAGCCTTAGAAGCAGCGTTTCTAAGAGCAAGTGATGCAGCGACCTTAAATGCAGCTTCTGAAGAGTCGACTTCGTGGTAACTACCATCGTAAAGCTTAGCCTTAACATCGATCAATGGGTAGCCTGCAAGAACACCATTCTTCATAGCTTCTTGTAAACCAGCGTCAACTGAAGGAATAAATTCACGAGGAACAACACCACCAACGATAGCGTCTTCAAATTCGTAACCTTTACCTTCTTCATTTGGAGTGAAGTCAATCCAAACATCACCGTATTGACCCTTACCACCTGATTGACGAACGAACTTACCTTGAGCCTTAGCTTCCTTAGTGAAAGTTTCACGGTAAGCAACTTGTGGTTCACCAATAGTTGCTTCAACGTGGAATTCACGCTTCATACGTTCTACTTCGATATCCAAGTGTAATTCACCCATACCAGAAATCAAAGTTTGACCAGTTTCTGGGTTAGTTTCAGCACGGAAAGTTGGGTCTTCTTCAGTAAGCTTTTGTAAAGCAACATCCATCTTATCACGGTCAGCTTTTGATTTAGGTTCAATAGAAACTTGGATAACTGGATCTGGGATTTCCAAACTTTCCAAAATAAGTGGACGCTTTGGATCAGTTAATGAGTCACCAGTAGTTGTGTTCTTCAAACCAATAGCACCAGCAATATCACCTGAAAATACTTCTGGAATTTCAGTTCTTGAGTTTGCGTGCATTTGAAGCAAACGACCAACACGTTCACGAGAATTCTTTGAAGAGTTCAATACGTATGAACCTGATTCAAGAGAACCAGTGTAAACACGGATGAAAGTCAAACGACCAACAAATGGATCAGTAGCAATCTTAAATGCTAAGGCAGCAAATGGTTCATTGTCGTTAGCTCTAAGTTCTACTTCATCACCAGTCTTAGGATCATGAGCAACGTAAGGTTTTACGTCAAGTGGTGATGGTAAGTAATCAACAACACCATCAAGCATCATTTGAACACCCTTGTTCTTAAATGCTGAACCTGCGTAAACTGGGAAGAATTCCAAATTAATGGTTGCTTTACGGATAGCAGCCTTCAATTCATCATTAGAAATTTCTTCACCGCCAAGGTATTTTTCCATGATGCCGTCATCAACATCAGCAACTGCTTCAATTAATTCGTTACGACGCTTAGTTGCTTCTTCCCTGTATTCATCAGGAACTGGAACAGTATCCCACTTTGAACCAAGCTTATCTTCGTCATAGATATCAGCAACCATGTTGATTAAGTCGATAACACCTTCAAAAGTATCAGCTGAACCGATTGGCATTTGAACTGCATGTGCGTTTGCGTTTAAACGTTCATGAAGTGACTTAACTGATTTATCAAAGTCAGCACCAATCTTATCCATCTTGTTAACAAAAACAATACGAGGAACACCGTAAGTTTCAGCTTGACGCCAAACATTTTCAGTTTGTGGTTCAACACCAGCTTGAGCATCAAGAACAGTTACGGCACCATCAAGAACACGAAGTGAACGTTCTACTTCGATAGTGAAGTCAACGTGTCCTGGGGTATCGATAATGTTAATTCTGTAATCTTTCCATTGAGCTGTAGTGGCAGCTGAAGTGATAGTGATACCACGTTCCTTTTCTTCATCCATCCAGTCCATTTGTGAATCACCTTCGTGAGTTTCACCAATTTTGTGGATCTTACCAGTGTAGTAAAGGATACGTTCAGTAGTGGTAGTCTTACCCGCATCGATGTGGGCCATGATACCAATGTTACGTGTCTTTTCTAATGGAAATTCACGCTTATTAGCCATAAATAAAGTCTCCTCTTAAAAATACAAAAGAACAAATTAGAAGCGGTAGTGTGCAAATGCACGGTTTGCTTCAGCCATACGGTGAACATCTTCACGTTTTTTAACTGCTGAACCAGTGTTGTTTGAAGCGTCGATGATTTCGTTAGCTAAACGTTCATCCATAGTGTGTTCATTACGTAAACGTGCGTATGAAACAAGCCATCTTAAACCTAAAGTAGTTCTTCTTTCTGGACGAACTTCAACTGGGATTTGGTAGTTTGAACCACCGATACGACGAGCTCTTACTTCAAGAACTGGCATAACGTTGTTCATTGCTTCTTCAAAGACATCAAGTGGTTCCTTACCAGTCTTATCCTTAACAATAGTGAAAGCATCGTAAAGGATTGAAGATGCCTTAGCTCTCTTACCGTCGATCATTAAGTGGTTGATCAACTTAGTAACGAGCTTTGAGTTGTAAACTGGATCTGCTAAAACGTCTCTCTTAGTTACATGTCCTTTTCTAGGCATTATTTAACTCCTCCTTAACCTTTCTTAGTACCGTACTTAGAACGGCTTTGCTTTCTGCCATCAACACCTGCAGTGTCAAGAGCACCACGGATAATGTGGTAACGTACACCAGGAAGGTCTTTTACACGACCACCACGAATTAAAACAACAGAGTGTTCTTGCAAGTTGTGGCCTTCACCTGGAATGTATGCAGTAACTTCGATCAAGTTTGAAAGACGTACACGGGCATACTTACGTAAAGCTGAGTTAGGCTTCTTTGGAGTCATAGTACCAACACGAGTTGCTACCCCACGCATTTGTGGAGCTGGGTTGAATACTAATTCCTTCTTCATACTGTTGTAACCGTAGTTCAAAGCTGGTGACTTTGATTTAGTCGTCTTTGAGTGACGGCCTTTTCTTACCAATTGGTTAATGGTTGGCATTAATTGTTTCCTCCTAAAAATAACTATTTTGTTCACACATCCGGGAGTTTCTTTTTACCCAGACAGATTGTTCAAAACATACAATCACCATTGTACTCGCTTTTGACAATAAATCAAACTCTTTTGGATAAAAAAAGATAAAATTTATTTTTTTACGTACTTATAACTGAGGTGATTATTTGTTTTTTGTAAATTTCATGATTGGTGCCTGTTTAGCTTCGCATGCAGGTGTAATTTGCGACCGCTATTTAAAAGAAGATTTTCTCTTAACTCGTTCTAAATGCAATTTTTGCAAAACAGAACTCTCCTTGTTAGCAGAAATTCCCCTAATATCATATATAGTTTTAAAAGGAAAATGCAGTTATTGTGGAAGCCCCATTCCACCTCTGTATTTTTTCATCGAACTTATCGGAGGATTGGCTTTTTTAAAACTGGATCTTTTAAATTTATCAAATATTTATTTAGCTATTTTCTTATTTTATTTATTAGTAATAGTTTGTTTTGATTATCAAAAGCAAGAGTTTCCTAGCATCTTTTTAATTCCACTTTTTTCAGCCGCTTTTATTTATTGGCTTCAAACTTCTCCCGCATATTCTTTAATTGATGCTCTTGAGTTTTTCCCAATTTGTTTAATTTTATTAATTTACACCTTTTTTCATAAGTTAGGAAGCGGAGACTTAATAATCTACATTATATTAGCCCTAATGTGGAATCCGCACTTTGCTAATCTTGCTTTTTTAGTGGGAGCCATTTTTTCTCTAGTTCATTACTTTCTAGAATATAAGTACCGTTCAAGAACACAGCCTTTTGCCTTTATTCCTTATATCTACTTAGGATTAGTTAGTGGTTTACTTTCTTTCTAAACAAAAAAGCACCTATTCAAATTGAATAGATGCTTTTCTTTTACCTAAATTTAAGCTTCAGGCTTTTTATCTTTATCATTCATTTGCTTTTTAATGTCAGCAATTGAATAAACAGATTTTGATTTTTCAACATCAGCTTGTGGTTCCATGCTACGGTAAACCGGCATACCAGTACCTGCTGGAATAATCTTACCGATAATAACGTTTTCCTTAAGTCCAAGCAATGGATCATTCTTACCTCTGATAGAAGCATCAGTAAGCACACGAGTAGTTTCTTGGAATGAAGCAGCAGACAAGAAACTGTTAGTTTCAAGGGCAGCCTTTGTAATACCCAAAATAATACTTTGTGCAGTTGCTGGAATACCACCAGAAATAATAACTTCCTTGTTACGGTCACGGAATTGACCAATATCCATAACTTCACCTGGCAAGATGTCAGTTTCACCTGGATCAAGAACACGAACCTTTTGAAGCATTTGACGAGTTAATACTTCGACGTGCTTATCAGAAATATCTACACCCTGCATTCTGTAGGCCTTTTGAACTTCAGCTAAGATGTACTTTTCAGTAGTTAAAGTATCAGTAACTTGAATTAATTCCTTAGGATCAACAGAACCTAGAGTTAATTTGTCACCACGGTGAACTTCATCACCTTCGCCAACGGCAACTGAAGCAGTGTAAGGAACACTGTAACTTCTGGTATCAATCTTACCCTTAACAGTAATTTCGCGAGTGTGTTCAGCTGGGTTTTCTTGAATAGAATCAACGATACCATCAACTTCAGAAATTGTAGCACGACCCTTAGGGTTACGAGCTTCAAACAATTCTTGCACACGAGGCAAACCTTGAGTAATATCTTCAGCACCGGCAACCCCACCGTTGTGGAAAGTTCTCAAAGTAAGCTGAGTACCAGGTTCACCAATTGATTGAGCGGCAACAGTACCTACTGCCTCACCAACTTCAACTTCTTCCCCAGTTGCTAAGTTCATACCGTAACACTTACGGCAGACACCGTGAGGAGTATCACAAGTTAAAATTGAACGAATTTCAACGTGAGTTACACCAGCATCACAGATCTTACGAGCCATCTTTTCGTCCATCATTACATCAGGACCAACAATAGCTTCACCAGTCTTTGGATCCTTAACAGTTTCAGCAGTGAAACGACCAAGCAAACGGTCAAATAATGGTTCGATCATTTCATCACCTTCCATGATTGCATGAACGGTAATGCCACGATCAGTGCCACAATCATCTTCACGAATAATTACATCTTGAGCTACATCAACAAGACGACGAGTCAAGTAACCTGACTGAGCAGTCTTCAAGGCGGTATCAGTCATACCTTTACGAGCACCGTGAGTGGACATGAATAATTCCAATACAGACAAACCTTCCTTGAAGTTTGAAGTAACAGGAATTTCGAACAACCCACCGTTAGGAGTGGCCATCAAACCACGCATACCAGCTAACTGAGTAAAGTTTGAAATGTTACCACGGGCACCTGAGTCGGCCATGATTGTAATTGGGTTACGTGGATCATAAATTTGAGCAATTTCATTTTGAACTTCATCTTTACATTGATTCCAAATATTAATTACTCGGTCATGACGTTCTTGTTCAGTGATAAGTCCACGTCTAAATTGCTTAGATACTACATCAACTTGCTTGTGAGCCTTAGCTACCTTATCATCCTTATCAGTAATTTCTGGAACATCGTTCATACCGATAGTAATTCCGGAAATAGTTGAACTAGTGTAGCCTAAAGTCTTCAAATCATCAAGATATTCTGAGGTTCTTTGAACCTTGTAGTACTTGTAGATAGTGGCAATAGAATCTGACAAGAAGCCCTTCTTGAATGGATTTGCAATTAAATCATCGGCAACCTCATTAATTTTAGTGTGGATATCTTCACCTTCGTTTAAGAAGTACTTAGCGCTAAGTGGATTATTCAAGTTTTCCTCTGTAGGTTCATTAATGTAGAAGTAATCTTCAGGGAAAATTTGATTGAATACAATCTTACCGTAAGTAGTAATGAAGATTCCATGTTCATGCCCCTTAGGCCATGGCTTTTCAGGCATTGAATCTGCAGACATACCAATAATTGTATGGTAGTGAATGTCGCCATTTTCGTAAGCTACAGCTGCTTCTGCAGGAGAGCTAAAGATCATACCTTCACCTTCACGGCCCTTTTCAGCTTGAGTTAACCAGTAGTTACCAAGTACGACGTCCTGTGATGGAGTTACGATTGGCTTACCATCCTTAGGTGCCAAAATATGGTGAGCTGCAAGCATGAGCAAACGTGATTCCGCAACAGCTTCATCTGATAATGGAACGTGAATGGCCATCTGGTCACCGTCGAAGTCGGCATTGTAAGCTTCACAAGCAAGTGGGTGCAAACGAATTGACTTACCTGGTACCAAAACTGGTTCAAAGGCTTGGATACTCAAACGGTGCAAAGTAGGTGCACGGTTCAAAAGAACTGGACGTTCCTTAATTACATCTTCAAGTACATCCCAGATATCGTCATCTTCACGATCAATCTTACGCTTAGCATTCTTGATGTTAGATGCAATCTTACGCTTAACCAATTCGTGCATTACAAATGGTTTGAATAATTCAAGAGCCATTGGACGAGGAACACCACATTGATAGAATTTCAATTTTGGTGAAACATCGATAACTGAACGACCAGAGTAGTCAACACGCTTACCAAGCAAGTTTTGACGGAAACGACCTTGCTTACCTTTAAGCATGTGTGAAAGTGACTTAAGTGGACGGTTACCTGGTCCAACAACTGGACGACCACGACGACCATTGTCGATCAAGGCATCAACAGCTTCTTGAAGCATACGCTTTTCGTTTTGAACGATAATGTTTGGTGCATTTAAATCAAGCAATCTCTTTAAACGGTTGTTACGGTTAATTACACGTCTGTACAAATCGTTCAAGTCAGAAGTAGCAAAACGTCCACCTTCAAGTTGAACCATTGGACGCAAGTCTGGTGGGATAACTGGAACAGCATCCATAATCATCCATTCTGGCTTGTTACCAGAATTCTTAAATGCATCCAAAATGTCCAAACGACGAATTGCGCGCGTACGCTTTTGACCAGTTGCAGTTTGAAGTTCTTTCTTTAAAGCTGCAACTTCTTTAGCCAAGTCAACCTTTTTAAGCAATTCACGGATAGCTTCAGCACCCATTTTTGCTTCAAAACGATTGCCATACTTAGCTTTTTGTTCACGGTATTCTGCTTCAGTTAACAATTGCTTTGGTTCAAGATCAGTATCACCTGGATCAATAACAATGTATGCAGCAAAGTAAATGACTTCTTCAAGAAGTCTTGGAGAAATATCCAAAACTAAACCCATTCTTGATGGAATGCCTTTGAAGTACCAAATATGAGTTACTGGGGCAGCTAATTCAATGTGTCCCATTCTTTCTCTTCTTACTTTAGAAGAAGTAACTTCAACACCACAACGATCACAAACGATTCCGCGGTATCTAACACCCTTGTACTTACCACAAGCACATGACCAATCTTTAGTTGGTCCAAAAATTCTTTCATCAAATAAGCCATCTTTTTCTGGCTTTAAAGTACGGTAGTTGATGGTCTCAGGCTTTTTAACTTCACCATATGACCAGCTTCTGATCTTGTTAGGTGATGCAAGACCAATTTGCATACTTTCAAACTTATTTACGTCGATCAAAAGTTTAACCTCCTACTATTTAGAAACCTTGTCGTCTGAATTGTCTACAGGTGTATTTTCTGGCTTATCTGCAGACTTATTATCTTCTTTTGTAGTTTCTTCGGCTAACTTCTTCTTTTGTTGTTCTTCTGCCATACGTGACAAGGTATCAATATTCAAATGTTCATTTGAATCATCATTCATATCACGTAACTCAATTTCCTTATGGTCTAAGTCAAGAACTCGAATATCTAATCCAAGAGATTGTAATTCTTTAACAAGAACACGGAATGATTCAGGAACACCTGGCTTAGGAATTCTTTCGCCCTTAACAATAGCTTCATATGCCTTTACACGTCCAACAACGTCATCTGACTTGTAAGTCAAGATTTCTTGCAATGTGTAAGCTGCACCGTAAGCTTCAAGAGCCCAAACTTCCATTTCACCAAAACGCTGTCCACCAAATTGAGCTTTACCACCAAGTGGTTGTTGAGTAACAAGTGAGTAAGGTCCGATTGAACGTGCGTGAATCTTATCATCAACCATGTGAGTAAGCTTCAAGTAGTGCATGATACCTACAGATACACGGTTATGGAATGGTTCACCAGTACGTCCATCGTAAATAACTGTCTTACCATCTTTATCAACACCAGCTTGACGAACAGTGTTCCAAACATCTTCTTCTGTTGCCCCGTCAAATACAGGAGTAGCAACGTGAATACCTAAATCATTAGCTGCACGACCTAAGTGAAGTTCAAGAAGCTGTCCAATGTTCATACGTGAAGGCACACCCATTGGGTTCAAGCAGATATCAACTGGAGTACCATCTGGTAAGTATGGCATATCTTCTTCTGGAGCAACCATAGCAACAGTACCTTTGTTACCGTGACGACCAGACATCTTGTCCCCAACTTGAATCTTTCTCTTTTGAGCGATGTAAACTCTAACCATAGTGTTAACACCTGGTGAAAGTTCATCGCCGGCTTCACGAGTATAAACCTTAACGTCTTGAACGATACCGCCACCACCGTGTGGTACACGAAGAGAAGTATCACGAACTTCACGAGCTTTTTCACCAAAAATAGCGTGAAGTAATCTTTCTTCAGCAGATAATTCAGTTACACCCTTTGGAGTAACCTTACCTACCAAAATGTCGCCATCGTGAACTTCAGCACCGATACGAATGATACCTTCAGCGTCTAAGTCCTTCAAAGCATCTTCACCCACGTTAGGGATTTCACGGGTGATTTCTTCAGGACCAAGCTTAGTGTCACGTGCTTCTGATTCGTAGTCTTCAATACTAATTGAAGTGTAAACATCATCTTTTACCAAACGTTCTGAAAGCATGATGGCATCTTCATAGTTGTACATGTTCCAAGTCATGAAGGCAATAACTGGGTTTTGACCCAATGCAAGTTCCCCATGATCCATAGTTGGACCGTTAGCAATAACATCGCTCTTGTCTACATGATCACCTAACTTAACATTAGGAGTTTGGTTATATGACTTAGAGTTGTTTGAACGACGGTACTTTTCAAGAACATACTTATCTAAAGTACCATCTTCACGTCTAACGCGAACTTCATTAGCATCAACATATTCAACAGTACCAGCAGCCTTAGCAACTAAAGCAGCACCAGAATCGTGGGCAGCACGGTATTCCATACCAGTACCAACAAGTGAACTGTGTGGATTAATTAAAGGTGCAGCCTGTCTTTGCTGGTTGGCACCCATCAAAGCACGGTTAGAGTCGTCGTTTTCAAGGAAAGGAATACATGCAGAAGCAACTGACACAACTTGTTTAGGAATAACGTCCATGTAGTCAATCTTATCTGGAGTAACTTCGACGTTATCTTCCTTATGACGAGCTAAAATCAAGTCATCCTTGAATGAACCATCGTCATTTAAGCGAGTGTTAGCTCCGGCAATAATGTAGTTATCTTCAACATCAGCAGTTAAGTAGTCAATCTTATCAGTAACTTTGTGAGTCTTCCATGAAACACGACGGTATGGGGTTTCGATGAAGCCATACTTGTTGATGATTGCGTAAGAAGCAAGTGAGTTAATCAAACCAATGTTAGGACCTTCAGGTGTTTCAATTGGACATAAACGACCATAGTGAGTGTAGTGAACGTCACGAACTTCATATCCGGCACGATCACGAGTCAAACCACCAGGCCCTAAAGCTGACATACGACGCTTGTGGGTCAATTCACCTAATGGGTTGTGTTGGTCCATAAATTGTGAAAGTTGTGATGAACCAAAGAATTCCTTGATACTTGCAACAATTGGACGAATATTGATCAATTGTTGTGGTGTAACAGTTGAAGGATCTTGGATTGACATTCTTTCACGAACGACACGTTCCATTCTTGCTAAACCAATTCTAAATTGGTTTTGAAGAAGTTCACCTACACGACGAATACGACGGTTACCAAGGTGGTCAATATCGTCAGTAGTACCAATCTTGTCTTGAAGAACTAAGAAGTAGTTAATTGAAGCCAAAACATCGGCTGGAGTTAAATGCTTAACTTCCTTATCAATGTGACCATTTGACATTAACTTAACTACACGTTCAGGATTTACTTTTGAGTAAACCTTAATTTCTTGAACTGTAATTGGGTCTGGCAAAACACCTTCCTTTGAAGGTTGGTAAGTTACCATCTTAAAGTCATCACGATCAAGGTACTTTTCAAGAGTATCCATTACTTCATGAGTAACCACAGTACCCTTCTTAGCAATAATTTCACCAGTATCTGGATCAGCCAAAGTTTCAGCTAAAGTTTGTCCGTATAAACGATTCTTAAGTGAAAGTTTCTTATTAATCTTGTAACGACCAACTGGAGCTAAATCGTAGCGACGTGGGTCAAAGAATCTAGCGTACAAAAGAGAACGAGATGAATCAGTAGTCTTAGGTTCACCTGGACGAAGTCTTTCGTAAATGTCCTTCAATGATTCAGCAACACGTGAATCTGCAGGATTCTTGTGAACATCTTTATCTAAAGTAAATTGTAAAGTGTCACTTTGACCAAACATTTCAATAATGTCGCTGTCTGAGCCAATACCCATAGCTCTAATAAGCACACTAAGTGGAAGCTTACGAGTACGGTCTACACGTACATAAGAAACATTCTTGGCGTCAGTTTCGTATTCAAGCCAAGCACCACGGTTAGGAATAACAGTAGCACCAAAGATTTGACGACCATTTTTATCATAATCACCTGAATAATATACACCTGGTGATCTAACTAATTGAGAAACAATGACTCTTTCAGCACCATTAATAATAAATGAGCCTGATTCAGTCATTAATGGCAAATCGCCAAAGAAAACATCTTGAGTTTTAATTTCACCAGTTTCTTGATTAGTTAACTTCAAAGTAACGTGCATAGGTGCAGCATAAGTTGCATCATGATCACGTGCTTCATCAACTGTATACTTAGGCTTTTGAAGCTTATAACCTACATATTCTAATGAAAGCTTACCTGAGAAGTCACCAATTGGCATAATGTCATCAAAGACTTCCTTAATACCTTCATCAAGAAACCACTTATATGATTCGGTTTGAACATCAGTCAAGTTAGGTAGTCTCAATACTTCTTTAATTCTTGAAAAACTACGTCTTGTACGATGTTTACCGTAGTTCACTACGTGTCCATTTAACAAGGAAAAACATCCTTTCTGTTAGAGAAAGCAAATATTACATTTCTGTTACAAAATCAAAAAGCATGAAATTTGAGCATAAAAAAGACAAAAACAACTAAAAGTCGTTTTTGCCATTATCATTTTGCTGGACAATAGATCAGCAAAATCCTGAACTTCAGCCTTTTAAATCAGCAACTAATATACTATAAATTTATAGATTTGTCAATAATTAACTGTTAACTTTTTACTGTTTCTTTTTTATCAGTTACAACTTCAAATTTTAACTTATCGTGTGAGCTACCAATCTTCAAAGTTGAACCTGGTTTTAATTCTCCACCGATTAACATTTCGGCAATTTTATCTTCAATATCATTTTGAATTGCACGACGAAGTGGACGAGCACCCATTTCTGGGTCATAACCATCTTTGGCAAGTTTATCCAAAGCTGCACGTGAAATCTTCAAGTTTACGCCTTGTTTATCAAGACGAGCTGCCAATTTATTAGTTAAAAGACTAACAATTTGACGAAGTTCTGGCTTGTTCAATTCATCAAAGATGATTGTTTCATCAATTCTGTTCAAAAATTCTGGACGGAAGAATTGCTTGAGGGCTTGACGAACACAATCTTGGCGCATCTTGATTTGATTTTCATTATCTGCATTAAATCCAACTGCGCTAGTTTCAAAAATACTTCTTGAACCCAAGTTAGACGTCATGATGATAATTGTATTTCTAAAGTCAACTTTTCTACCTTTAGAATCAGTCAAGAATCCTTCATCAAGAACTTGCAACAATAAGTTAAAGACATCAGGATGAGCCTTTTCAACTTCATCGAGTAAAACTACTGAATATGGATGACGACGAACTTGTT
Source organism: uncultured Lactobacillus sp. (assembly GCA_948500755.1). Classification (GTDB taxonomy): domain Bacteria; phylum Bacillota; class Bacilli; order Lactobacillales; family Lactobacillaceae; genus Lactobacillus. The sequence goes on from CAOOYH010000007.1 coordinate 45,250, forward strand.
CAGATAATTGGCCACCCTCTTCATAACCAACATAACCTGGAGCTGAACCAATTAATTTGCTGTTGGCAATTTGATCCATGTATTCAGACATATCAATTCTAATCAAATTGTCTTCTGAGCCAAACATTGCAGCAGCCACAGATTTGGCAAGTTCTGTCTTACCAACACCAGTTGGCCCCAGGAATAGGAAAGATCCAATAGGACGTTTTTCATCCTTAATTCCACTTCTACTACGACGAATTGCACGAGAAACTGCAGAAACAGCTTTATCTTGGCCAATAACACGCTCATGTAAAATCCCTTCTAAGTGAGCGAGTTGGCGGCTTTCATTACGCTTCATTTGAGTAACTGGCACACCCGTCCAACTAGAAACCACTTTAGCAATATCTTCTGGTTTTACAACGGCCTTTGAACTAATTTGTTCATCCACTTGTTCAGCAATTTGTTCACGCTTCAATTGCAAACTATTTTGCTTATCTTGAAGTTTAGCAGCCTCTACAAAGTTTTGATTGGAAGCAGCTTCATTCTTTTGATCGATAATTTTCTTAATTTGTTCGTTGATCTGGTTTAAACGAATATTGGATCCAGCATTATTTTGGATCTTAACAGCCGCTGCAGCTTCATCAACTAAGTCAATAGCCTTATCTGGCAAGAAACGATCAGAAATGTAACGTGAAGAAAGATCAACCGCATCTTCTAAACTAGCATCTGAAATAGTTACATGATGGAATTTCTCATATTTTGGTCTTAAACCGTTCAAAACTGCTAAAGCATCTTCCTTTGATGGTTCATTTAAACGAACTTGTTGGAAACGACGAGCTAAAGCCTGATCTTTTTCAATGTATTTTTGATATTCATCAAAAGTTGTCGCACCAATCATTTGAATATCGCCACGAGCAAGAGAAGGTTTCAAAATATTAGCCGCATCAATTGAACCTTCAGCTCCACCAGCACCAATCAAAGTATGCATTTCATCGACAAAAAGAATAACTTTGCCGTCTTTAGCGATTTCTTTCAAAATCTTCTTAACACGATCTTCAAATTCACCACGGTATTTTGTACCAGCAACTAAACTGCCCATATTTAGAGCCATTACTCGCTTATTGAGCAAATCTGCTGGCACTCTCTTGTTCACAATTTCGGTAGCAATAGCTTGAGCAACTGCCGTTTTACCAACACCAGGTTCTCCCACTAAAACAGGATTATTCTTAGTTCGACGAGAAAGAATTTGAATCACGCGTTTAATTTCCTTATCACGACCAATGACAGGATCAATGCCGCCATTTTTTACACGTTCATTCAAATTGACGCCCACACTATCCAAAGTTGGCGTTGTACTCTTCTTTTGCTTAGGTTGATTTCCATTTAAAGAAGAATTGTTTAGCCAATTAGAAGAATCTCCAAAATCATTATTATCTGGATTAGTCCCTAAGCTGTTCTTGATATCTTCTCTTAAATGATCCAAATCTACATTCAAGCTCTTCAAAATCATTGCAGATAAAACTTGCTCGCTCGCAATTAAGCCATACAAAATATGGTTAGTTTGAATTTCACGAGAGCCATCATCTTGAGCAGTTCTTTTTGCAAGATTCAAAGCTAAATTAAGTCTAGGTGACATTTCCATATAACTAGCATTAGCAGCAGAACCATAGCCTGTATAACGCTCAATTTCTTCACGAATTGCAGTTGGAGTTAAATTCCAAGAACGTAAAATCTTACCAGCTTCCCCATCTGATTCAATTACCAAAGCTAATAAAACATGTTCTGTTCCAATTAAGCGATGATGGAAATTCTGCGCTTGTTCACGTGCAATTTCCAAAACTTGATTAGCACTTTTACTATAAGAGTTTTCCATACAAACACCACCTTATAAAATTAACGATAATATTTTAATCGTTTCTATCTATAGAGTAAAACAATTTGCTTAATGATTAAAAATTAAGCTCGCTATTTTTTCTAAATATTTCTGATCTTCTTCACCAAAGTTGGCAATTTCTGTGGAATCAAAATCAAAAACGCCCCATAATTTATCATTTTTAAAAATTGGCACAACAATTTCCGAATTTGAAGCACTGTCACAGGCAATATGACCTGAAAAATCATGAACGTTTTTCACAATTTCTGTTTTTTCATTTTTCGCAGCAGTGCCACAAACCCCTTTTCCTAAAGCTATGTGTATACATGCTGGTTTACCTTGAAAAGGACCTAAAATTAACTCTCCATTTTCGTAGCGATATACTCCAGCAAAATTAACATTTTCAAGACTATTAAACAATAAAGCTGAAAGATTGGCCGTGTTAGCAATCCAATCGTCTTCACCAATCATGAGTGCCTTAGCCTGCTTTTCTAATAATGGATATTCTTTACTTGCTGTCATCAACTTCATCCCTTTCAAACATTTACGCTATTATAACAAAGAGATTTAAGTTAATCTAATAAATTTGCTAACTTTTTATAAGCATTTATTTCAAGCAACAAAAAAAGAGGAATCAACTCCTCTTTTTCATCACTATCGGGAAAACCGGATTTGAACCTGCGACCTCTACGTCCCGAACGTAGCGCTCTACCAAGCTGAGCTATTTCCCGCAAAAAAAGACCCACCAATGGTGAGTCTTTTATCTTAGAGCGGAAGACGGGATTCGAACCCGCGACCCCGACCATGGCAAGGTCGTGTTCTACCACTGAACTACTTCCGCAGAACACATATTATTATAGCAAAGATGTTTTTCATTGCAATAGTTTTTTGGAAAAAAGTTCAAAAAATTTAAACTGATTTTTGAAACAAAAAAGACTCACAAATGTGAGCCTTCAATCTAGAGCGGAAGACGGGATTCGAACCCGCGACCCCGACCATGGCAAGGTCGTGTTCTACCACTGAACTACTTCCGCAGAACATATATTATTATAGCAAAGATGTTTTCCATTGCAATAGTTTTTTGGAAAAAAGTTGATATTTTTCAAAATAAAAACCTACTTTCATAGATGGGACTATAAAAGTGGGTTGTTTCTTCTATTTGGTCAAGGAATCTAAAGGAAGCAACGTTAACTATACCTTGATTTTATTAACCAGCATTCCTAATCCATAGCTAACCATACTTGCAATAATGAGCGTCATCACTCCTGAGACAAAAGTTACCTGCGCATTATGATACTGCACAGAGATTTCTCCGGAAACCACATTTATCGCATTGAAGTAAGTAGTCGGTAGCCACATCGCTAATTTTTGTAAAGGCTGGATAACTGTAGTTGAAAGATTTAATCCGAGTAATAAGACAAGGGAGATAAATAAGCTGGAAAATTTATCTCGCACAATACTTGAAACTAATTGAACAAAATTAATCACGAATAATCCCACAAAAATCTGAAGAATGATTATTGGAACCATAACTCTGCTTGTAGGAATATACTCATTAATCGTCTGCCCAATCAAACTCTTATATAGATAAAAAGGATAATTTAGATTACCCGTTTTGAAGATAAGGGATGCAATGACAAACACTAAAATATTAACTGAATAGAAGATACCAGCACTAATTATCACACCACTCAAATTGTCAAAAATGTATTTTTTACTGCTATTAATTGGCAACAAGGAACTAATATCTGCTCTGTTTCTATATTTTGAAGTATAGAGTTGATTTAAAACGAAAGTAATCACCAAGGTGAATAAAAATGGCAAATACAATTGATTCAGATTTAGCAAAAATTGAATCCCGGTAACAGGCGGATTCTCTTCATAGGGTACGGGATGCCGATTCAAATACTCGAAAAACTTAGCATTTTTTATTAAAGCATTCTTTTCATCATGACTTACATGATCATTTTTTATTTGAATATCCTTAGCTAAGTTTACCGCCTTCAATTGATAGTAATAGATGGTCTTCCAATCTTGCCGTTTAAACGCATGCAGTAGTTTTTGACTATCTTGGCGTTGCTTTTTAGTATCAGAAATACTTTGCTTAGTTAAAGTATATACTTCTCCACCTTTTTTATAATGCTTTAACGACCCTTGCATTTGAGTAATAGCATTATTTTGCATAGTCAAATTACCCTTGGCTTGACTTTCTAAAGACATATTCTTCGCCGTGCTGCTATTTAGCGCTAAAACAGCAAGGGAAATTATTAACAACATAGCACTCGTAATTAAGAAAAGACTATTTTTAAAAACCTTTTTTAACTGAAATTCGATATATGGCATCTAATTTACCTCATTCATACTTAAATTTTCCAGCTTGAGCGTAGTAAGATTATGCAACTTTTTTATTTCGTTTGCGTAATGCGAGGTTAAAATTATACACTTATTGTTTCTATCGATTAACTCATTTAACCTAAAGTAGAATTTCTCTCTAGTTTCTTGGTCTAAACCATTAGTAATTTCATCCATCAATAAATATGGAGCATCACTAACAAAATACATTGCGATAATCAGCTTTTGTTTCATCCCTAAGGAGTATTTCTTTATTGGTAATTTTCTAAATTCGTCAATTCCCCAAAACTCAATTTCTTTAGTAATGCTATGCGTGGAATGCCAGAGCTTTTTCGTAAGATCTAAATAATCCAACGAATTTAAATCATCGCTAAACCAACTGTTGTCCTCAAAGAAAAACACCTTTTCCTTGCTTTGTTTATATGACTTATTATCATAAACGATCCTTCCCTCATACTTGACAAGCTGTGTTAAAGCTCTCAAAAAAGTACTTTTGCCAGCACCGTTTTCTGCCATAATTTGATAAATATTGTCCTTTTCAAAATTGAAGGAGAATGCTTTTAAAATTGGTTGTCTACTAGTAATGGTAAGATTCTCGACTTTAATCATAATTATCCTTCCAAAAAAGAAGCACGGCCGTATAATGCCGTGCCTTTAACTTATTTTAATAACCACCTGAATAGAAATTGGTATGAAGATACGTAATGAAATTCCAACCTCCATTTACTTGTTGATTTTGATAACCAGTTTGACGAGACCATGCTGGAATACGCTCATATCGATAACTTCTGAAGTTACTTTCAGCCTGACTAATAGTATTCCTATCAAACTTATAAGATTTTACTGCCTTTCTAGTTGCAGCTTCTGATAATTGATTGAATTGTTGACTTACTTCAATTCCGGCTGTAGCCAATACCGACACTACAGCAAATGCCGTTAATAGTCTTTTCACCACTCAATTCCTCCTATTCTATTTATTATTTTGAGTGAAATGGGAATATTACTGGTAATTGCCACCACATCATCTTAAAATTTCCTCCTTATTAAAAGAATCGATATTAATATTACTCGATAGTAAATATGATCGACAATTATGTATCACATATAACACAAAATTATTCAGGCCAATTTTTTACTAAATTCTGATAACCATATTCCTTCATATCATCTTTTACCTTTTGAGCCTCCGCTTTACGATCTAAAAACAGATACTTTAAATAGAGAGCCGCAATTTTATAGAGGGCAAAGTGAACCGGGGAAGACAATTTAAGAATGCAGTTAAATGTTCGTTGAATATTTTTAGCTGTACTGATCCCATTCTGCGCTCTTCGTTGATAGCAAATGGTTAAATAATTTTCTAAAATACGCAGATATCTTTCTTGATTTAATTCAGTTATTTTTTTGCTTTTCTCTATCCTGTTAAGCAGTCTTTCGACAAAAAATGATAAATTTTCTTGAGACCATATTGGCATCGTATTAGTAAATAGACGTAAAGAACTAGAATTTGCCATCCAGTTTTGCTCTTTTGAAAATTCAATAAACAGCTTTTGTTTCACCTTGGGATCAATCAAACTTAGTTCATTCTTCAAATAGGCTACCGTAATCATTGATCTTATTTTTAAACTTTTGGAATCAGACTGTTCTAAAATATCGTGGTAGCATTGTTCTATTAATTCTATCCTCCCACTGTTAAACGCTTCGTTCATTTTTTGATTCAGGTTTTCATCTATTTGTTTTGATTTCGGCATGTAAGTTTTACGAAGTAGCTGATAAAAGTAATTAATATCAACATCATGACTAAAAAGAATCTCGGCCAATTTATCAGCACTAATCATACTTTTCCCACTTTCAACTTTGGCATAAAAGGATCTAGTCACAATTTCAGCACACATTTGTTTTTGCGTCAGGCACAATTCACCTCTAATTTGTTTTAACGCTTCCCCAATTGTCATTTGTTTTCCTCCTCCTTTTTAAAAATTTGCATTCTCACTAAAGATAATAAAGAATCTTATATCAATGTATTTAAGCATAGATATAAGATTCAAACATACTATATTTTTATTAAACTATCTTCTTTGCCCTTTTTCAAATTTCTAATTGGAAGAAGGGATCAGATTTACTACTAGATAGATACTCTTTGAAAAATCATCTAGGATCTATTTGAAAAGTACATAGACCCTATCACGAATCCGATTGAGGTCACAATACTTTCAAAAGCACTAATTCCTATCGTCAACACAATCGTCGAATCTACTTTGTAAAATCAACACTAGAATCCATACAACAACGCTAATTCCTGCAAAAAATTCGATAACTTTCAACCTGAATATTAGCTTTTTGATCTTCACTCTCATGTTGATGAACCTTTCGAAGAATCAATTGTTGTATCCCAAAAATCAAAATTAGTATTATTCCATTTATCAAACCTAGTCTAAAATCATGCAGCCATACAAATCCGCTAATCAGTTCAATCACTTCAATGATGAGGAGTAATGCCCAAAAAAGCTTGTTCACAAATTTATAGGTTTGGTATTTGATCGTTAATTCTCTTTCCATAATGTTTTTCCTAAAACTATCCTCCTAAAAGTCATTATCACTTATCTTAGCAAATTAATAATGGCTTTTATATATCCCACTTAAAACAAAAAGCATAATCAATAGAACACGATAGCATCCTATCAATTATGCTTTGATCAATTATACTGAAAATTTAATTATTTATTTTTCTTCTTCAAGTCTTCCTTAACTTCAGCTTCAATGCTTTCAACACGTTCTGGACGCATTGTTGGGAAGAGAAGAACATCACGGATAGCTGGAGCATCAGTTAAGAGCATTACCAAACGGTCAATACCGATTCCCAAACCACCTGTTGGAGGCATACCGAATTCCATTGCACGAAGGTAATCTTCATCGATCATATCAGCTTCATCGTTACCAGCATCACGTTCAGCCATTTGAGCTTCGAAACGTGCACGTTGGTCATCTGGATCGTTCAATTCTGAGAAGGCGTTACCGTATTCTTCACCCATGATGTAGATTTCGAAACGGTCAGTGAATCTTGGATCATCAGCATTCTTCTTAGCAAGTGGTGAAATTTCAACTGGGTGACCGTAAACGAAAGTTGGGTCAACGATAGTTTCTTCACAGTACTTTTCAAAGAAGGCATTGATTACATGTCCAACCTTCCAGTAGCTTTCGCAGTGAATATCATGGTCTTCCGCAATCTTCTTAGCTTCTTCATCAGTCATTGGCTTCCAGAAGTCTACGCCAGTTTTTTCCTTGATCAAATCAACCATGTGAACACGGCGGAATGGCTTACCTAAGTCAATCTCAGTACCTTGGTAGGTAATCTTACCATCATCAGTAACGACCTTAGCAGCAGCACGAATAATGCCTTCGGCTTCGTCCATTACATCGTGGAAGTCCCAGTATGCTGCATAAGTTTCAAGTTCAGTAAATTCTGGGTTGTGGTGAGTGTCTAAACCTTCATTTCTGAATACACGACCGATTTCGTAAACACGTTCCATATCACCAACAATTAAACGCTTAAGTGGCAATTCAAGAGCAATTCTCATGTATAAATCAATGTCCAAAGCGTTGTGGTGAGTAATAAATGGACGGGCTTCAGCACCACCTGGAATATTGTGAAGCACTGGAGTTTCAACTTCTAAGAAGTCCATACCGTTTAAGTAGTCTCTAATTGCTTGGATAATTTGAGTACGGTGAACAAAGCGCATGTAACTATCACGGTTAGTGATTAAGTCAAGGTATCGTTGACGGTAAATTTGTTCAACATCCTTCAAGCCATCCCACTTGTTTGGTAATGGACGAAGAGCTTTAGATAAGAAAGTAACGTGAGTAGCACGGATGGTCAACTCACCGGTATCGGTTTTCATAACTTCACCATCAATACCTAAAAAGTCACCGATATCTGCACGTTTGAAAATCTTGTAGTTGTCTTCACCAACAATATCCTTACGTACATAAATTTGGATCTTACCAGTACGGTCATAAAGATCTGCAAATCCTACTTTACCTTTACCACGCTTTGCAAGCATACGACCTGCAATCTTGGTCTTAGGCATATCTGCATTTAATTCATCTTTATCTTCCTTACGGTACTTTTCTTCCAAAGTAGTTGCTAGATCTTGACGATCAAACTTTCTAACGCCAAATGGTTCAATACCATTTTCACGCAATTCGTTCATCTTTTGGCGACGAGCGATCAACTGGTCGTTCATTTCTTTCTTTGCCAATGTAATCTTTCCTCCATCTTAATTATTCGCTACTGCACGTCTTGCTTCTTTAGCAGCTTGACGTTTTTCATAATCTTCAACAAAACTGTCAAGCAAATCATAAACCTCTTGACGTGTCCAGACCTCATTTATTTTAGCACGAGTACGAGCCGAACGGGGAATTCCTTTTAAATAGTATGCAGCTTGTTGACGAAATTCTGGAACTGCAATTTTCTCGCCCTTTAATTCTACCAAACCATCAAGCTGATGTTCAGCAGTTTCAACACGCTCTCTGACAGTTTGTGGACGTAATTTTTCTCCCGTCTCAAGATAATGAACCATATCTTTCAAAATCCATGGGTTTCCAAGAGCAGCACGTCCAACCATCACAGCTGTTGAGCCAATTTCATCAAGAGCTTTTTTAGCCAGCTCAGGAGTAGTAATGTCACCATTTGCGACAAAAGGTATATCAAGCACTTGAGCGACATCATGCAAAGTCTCCCAATCCGCTTGTCCTTGATACATTTGCTTACGAGTTCTGCCATGCATTGCAATCATGGAAGCTCCAGCTTCTTGAGCAGCTAAGGCATTTTCCACTGCAAAAATATGCTTGCGATCCCAACCAATTCTCATTTTAACAGTAACTGGTTTAGAAACGTTTTGCACTACTGCGTGCACCATTTGATAAATTTTATTGGAATCAAGTAGCCACTTAGACCCGGCATCAGTCTTAGTAACTTTAGGAACAGGGCATCCCATATTGATATCAATAATATCCGCATCCGTATGTTGATCAACATACTGAGCAGCTTGAAGCAAAGTTTCCTCAGTTCCACCAAAAATTTGAATGCTCATTGGGTGTTCTCTAGGATCAACTTGCATCATACGCAAAGTCTTTTTATTACGATAAATAATTCCATGATCAGAAATCATTTCACAAACAACTAGCCCAGCACCGAATTCTTTACAAACAACACGAAAAGCAGAATTTGAAACTCCTGCCATAGGTGCAACTACAACTCGATTAGGAATAGTAATATCGCGAATTTTCCAGCTATTATCCATCAAATCATCCCTTTCAAATCACTTACTTATAATAACAAAAAAGTCCCTAGTGGCAAACTAGAAGGGACTTTTTCCCAGAAATTAATCTTTTTCTGCTTTTTTCTTTGCCAAAATGTCTTTTAATTCATCTTCATTAAATGAGTACTTGTTTCCACAAAATGCGCAAGTAAGTTCAGCTCCATGATCTTCATTAATCATGTCTTTAAGTTGTTTAGTATCTAAAGTTTCCAAAATTTTGGCATATTTTTCTTTAGAACAATCACATTTGTAAGCAACATCTTGCTTTTCAAGAATCTTACAATCAGTACCTAAAATTTTACGTGCTAAATCTTCTGGAGTCATTCCATCTAAAAACGAAGTTGATAATGCAGGCAATGCGTTGATTCTCTTAATAGTTTTATTAATCAATTCATCGCTTGCACCAGGAAGAGCTTGAAGCATAAATCCGCCAGCCTCACCAATGGAATTATTTGGATTAACAAAAACGGATAATCCAACTGCTGAAGGAATTTGTTCAGATTTAGTTAAATAATAAGCAAAATCTTCTGCAATTTCACCTGAAACAATTGGCACTTGACCAGTATAAGGTTCTTTCAATCCTAAATCTTTTGTAACTTCAAACCAACCTTGACCCACAGCTTTTTTAACATCAATATGGCCATTCTTTTTAGGTGGTAATGCAATATGCGGATTTTTGATGTAACCTTTTACCGTTAAATCTGCCTTAGCAGTTACTACAGTTGGCCCAACTGGACCATTACCCAAAAGACGAACTGTTAATTCTTCCTTATCAGTTAATTGAGCCCCAGCAAGAAGAAGGCCTCCGACTAAGGTTCTTCCTAAAACCGCAGAAGAAGCAGACCACGTATCTTGAAGTTTTTGCGCTTCGCTCACAACTCCTTTAGCAGTAATTGTTAATAATCTTAAATTCTTAGTTTTATCAATTGCTTTTACTAAATAATCTGTCATTTTTCTCACCTCTAAAAAAATAGAGCCTCAACGGGCCCTATCTTTTTTATTTTACTCATTAGAATCCTTAGAATCTGAAGAATTATCAGACTTAGTATTTGCATCTGGAGTTTGCTTTTCAGTCTTATTATCGGCATCTTTTTCAGATGGAGTTTCTAATTCGTGATCAGCTTGTTCAGATTTTTGCAAATCATCGTCTTTCTTTTCTGCCTTGAGAACTTCTTTCTTTTCAGCAGCAGCCTTAGCTTCTTCATAAGTTGAAGCCTTGGATTCACTTGGATATTCTTCTTCATTCTTTTCAGGCATTTCACCAGTCTTATATAAAGCTAAGATTTGCTTTTCGTTCAAAGTTTCATACTTAAGCAAAGCTTCAGCAATAATTCGGTGCTTTTCGCGATTATTTTCAACGATTTCTAATGCCTTACTATGTGCTTCATCTAAGATCTTCTTAACAGCTTCATCAATCTTGGCAGCAGTAGCTTCACTATATGGTTTAAAGCCGTATGGATTGGTTTCGCCTTCTTTTTCAAGTTCAACCATACCAAGAGATTCAGTCATACCATAGTTAACTACCATGCTATGAGCAATTTGAGTAGCCTGTTCAAAGTCATTTGATGCACCAGTTGACTTGTCACCAAGAGTTGCTTCTTCACCGGCACGACCACCCATCAAACCAACAATTTGTTCAAACAATTGCTTCTTGGTCAAAATGAATTGATCATCCTTTGGAAGCATGATGTTGTATCCACCAGCACGACCACGTGGTACGATAGTAACCTTACGTACAGTACGTGAATCACTTAAGACTAACCCACAGATTGAGTGGCCAGCTTCGTGGAAAGCCACACGACGTCTTTCCTTTTCAGAGATAAGGCGATCTTTCTTAGCGGGACCCGCAATTACACGGTCTTCAGCCTCATCGATATCTGAAGCAGTAATTTCCGTACCGTTTCTACGAGCAGCTACCAAAGCAGCTTCGTTTAAAACGTTAGCCAAATCAGCCCCTACAAAGCCTGGAGTTTGACGAGCAACTTCCTTCAAGTCAACATCAGGAGCAAGTGGCTTGTTACGAGCGTGAACCTTCAAAATAGCTTCACGACCACGTACATCTGGACGACCAACTAATACCTTACGGTCAAAACGACCTGGACGAAGCAAAGCTGGGTCCAACACATCTGAACGGTTAGTTGCGGCAATAACGATAACGCCTTCGTCACCTTCGAAACCATCCATTTCAACTAATAATTGGTTCAAAGTTTGTTCACGTTCATCGTTGCCACCGCCAGTACCATTTCCACGACGACGACCGATCGCATCGATTTCATCGATAAAGATGATACTTGGAGCGTTCTTCTTAGCGTTATTAAACAAATCACGTACACGGCTAGCCCCCACACCAACGAACATTTCTACAAAGTCAGAACCTGAAATTGAGTAAAATGGTACATTAGCTTCACCAGCTACGGCACGGGCAAGTAAAGTTTTACCAGTACCAGGAGGACCCTCAAGCAAGACACCTGATGGGATTCGTGCACCTAGTTTGGTATATTTTGCTGGATTCTTTAAGAATTCAACAACTTCAACTAATTCTTGTTTTTCTTCTTCTTCACCAGCTACATCAGAGAAACGAACCTTGTTCTTAGAAGGATCTTCCGGCTTCACGTGGGAGCGACCAAAATTCATAATGCCGCCGTTGCCACGTCCACCGCCACTTTGATTCATCATCATCCAAAGCATAACGATGAATAAAATAGTTGGCACAATCATGACAATTGTAGAAATCCAATTCCCCGATTGTGACTCTCCTTGTGTAGTCATCCGAGCATTACTCTTTTGTGCCAAGTTTTGCACATTGGATACACTTGAGTCATTTTGAAGCATCGTTGTTGAGAAACGGGTTACTTCTCTATTTGAACTACCATTAAAGAAGTCAAAACTGTTACTTTGTTGACTCGTAGTCTTTTGTGCTTTCTTGTAGTTACCTGACACAGTGTAAACACCATTAGCAGGTTGCACACTAAAGTTTTTAACTTTGCCTTGGCGTAAATCTTTAATAAATTGAGAGTAGCTAATGTTTTCACTACTGCCAGAGTTATTAGATCCGCCGAGTGCCCAGTTGATTCCCCATAGGAGTAGAAGGAACACAACTATATAGAACAGGCCATTTGACAACAGCCGATTCCGGTTATTCTTCATAAAAAACCTCCGCAAAGTTTCTAAAGATATACGCTTAAAAGTTTAACACAAATAAGCGTTTAGCTCTAATTTTTTAAAACAACTTATTTAATTTTTAACTAAACTATTGGAGATCATTGATCAATAATCTCATACACATAGTAATGTATAAATTTATCAGATTTTAGCTGAGATTGGTAGGTCTTTTCCACAAAAACTGGTATTTGATTTGCATAAATAGTTAAACAATACGGGCGCAAATATTGTGGGATGCCAGCTTGAGCAAATTTTTTCTTACTTTTAACATGATGGCCATTTTTCAAAGGAAGTTTAGTTTGGAGCAAACTTCCTGCCGAAAAAGTAGCTTTCTGCATCCAAAAATCTCCTACCATAGGATACGAAAGCTTTTTTTTACTTAGGACAAACTTTCTTTCTTGATAGTCAAACTCTCGATCAACTTCTATCTTAAAGACTTCAGGCTTAGCTTGTAAAGAACGGCGACTTAGATAGTAGTAGCCTTGATATTCAAGTAATAAATAACCATTCAAATTCTGATTAACTCTTTCATGCCAAGTCTGCCAAATAAAATTTTGCCAGAAATAAATTTTCTCTTCCACATTAAAAGACGCCAATTTTTCTTTTTCTAAACGATAAGCCGCTTTCAAGAATTTTTGAGGTGTAATTTTTTGAAAATTATTATCAGCTAGTTCTTTAAAGCGACTCATTTCATGAGAATAACGCAGTGCATTTTCTAACAAATCTGGATTTTCTGCTTTTAAAAATGGAACTATGTGATGGCGCAAACGATTACGTATGGTGGAATCTTCTTGATTAGTCGAATCTTCGATAAAATTGAGTTGATGAGCTTTATCATATTCAAGTAATTCTTTTTTACTATAAGATAATAACGGTCGTAAAAGTGGCACCCCATTCATCTTTCCGACTTCCTGCAGGCTATTCATTTCTTCTGGATTTCCGGAGCGAATAAGTTTCAATAAAATATTCTCAAGCAAATCATCCCCATGATGGGCAGTTAATAAATAATCCGCATTGATTTCTTTTACAACTTTCGTCAAAAAATCATAGCGTGCAATTCTAGCAGCAGCCTCAATTCCTTGAATAGGCTGCAATTCTTTAGCCCATTTTTTATTAAAAAATTTAATCCCATGCTGGTGACAGTACTTTTCAAGCAATTCTGTTTCAGTAAAAGAATCATCCCTCAATTGATGATCAAAATGTGCTAGCATCAATTGATAGCCATGTTTTTCTTTTTGGCTATTTAGCATCTCAGCTAAAGCCATCGAATCTGGGCCTGCGCTAGAAGCCACAACTAAGATTTTATCTTTTAAGTCTATATGATGGTTCTTAAAAAAATCGATTACTTTCATTTTTCTCCTAGAAAAAAGTGATCCAAAACTGGATCACTCTTTGTTAATTATTATTAAGTACCTTTTTTAATTTATCTATTTCTTTATGTGCATCCCTAGCAGTATCATTCAAAACCTCAGCAAAATCTGCTTCTTTAGTTTTTGAAAACTGATTCTTAGGATCAACCAATTCTGGATCATTGACCCTTTTTAAAGAAAGACCTAATTTTCCTTTTCGGTTATGCACAATCACTACATGTAATTCTTGCCCTTTTTGATAACGATTTCTTTCACGAAGCCAATTATCACCAAAATCACTATAGTGAATTAATCCTGTGTGTCGATGAGGTAAAGTTAAAAATATACCCAAATCGGTAATATTATTAATCATCCCATTGACCCGTTCGCCAACTTGATACTTCATTAATTGTTATCCTGTCCTTGAGGTAAATTATAAATCTTTTCGTTTGGCTTAGAATAATAAAACTTATAACGGACCATTTTCGCAACATAATCCGGATCTTTTAGATCATCTCGACGCGTAGAAAGATCTTTATGCTCTTGTGTTACTTTCTTTAAAGTCTTTCTTGAAGCTTGGGCTTCATTTTCAATTCGCTGAGTTTGAGCAATTTTTACTGAAATTTGAATTCCTAAAATTACAAAAATTGCCGCAAAAACAGAAATTATTCGACTACGTCTTTTACGATGGACTGCTTTTTCTCTTAAAAGCTGCTTTCGTCTTAATTGAGCTTTTTGAACTTCCGGACTAATAGCATTGAAAATATGTGGACCCTTACTCATTTTTTATCCCCTATTATCATGAAAACCTTCTCTTCATTATAACAGCGCCTATTCTAAAAGTCATTATTAATCCACTAACTCATAAAGCTCGCTTGCTTCAGCCTTCTTGGTAGTTTCACGAATATTAATTACTTTTGCCTTAACTACTCTAGTGCCATAGCCAACTTCAATTACATCACCTAATTTAACATCATAGCTAGATTTTACAACTCGACCATTAACCTTAATTCTACCTTGATCAGCCATTTCTTTAGCAACAGTTCTTCTCTTAACTAAACGTGATACTTTTAAAAACTTATCAATTCTCATATTCTACCTCACTATTTTTGTACAATTTCACTAGCATCTTCTAAGAATGTAGTCAATTCATTAAAGAGCATACGATTATTTAACTTATCTGGCAACAGCAACAGAACAACCATCTTTTTATCCTTGGTCATACTAATTCTTGCTTTAAAGCTAACATGTTCTAAAGCTTTAAAAATATTTGGCCCTTCTAGTTCCTTTGAAGCCTTAATATCAAACTCAACTTTAATTTTATCGTCTTTTTTAACTACATTTAAAGCTTGAGCATTATCAGCATTTAATTTCAATTTAGAACTAGCTAGTAAATTTTCTACTGAAGTTGGATAATCTCCAAATCGATCAATGAGCTCATCTTCAATTTGGTCTAGCTCTTCTTCACTAGTAACTGCTTTAATCTTCTTATAAAATTCAATCTTTTCTTCTTGATCGGGAATATAGGCATCGGGAATATAGGATTCAAATCCCAGATCAATCTCGGAGTTTGATTTTTTAATAACCTTTTTATTTTTCCGAGCTTTAATGGCATCACTCAGCATCTGTGAGTAAAGATCATATCCCACACTATCAATAAAGCCATGCTGCTGTGACCCTAGCATATTACCCGCGCCACGAATGGACAAATCTCGCATCGCAATTTTAAAGCCGCTCCCTAATTCTGTAAAATCGCGAATGGCATCGAGACGTTTTTCGCCAACTTCAGTGAGTACTTTATTAGGTTGATATAAAAAGTAAGCATACGCAAGTCTGGCGCTTCTTCCTATTCGGCCCCGGAGCTGATACAACTGACTCAAACCATATTTATCAGCGTCTTCGATAATCATCGTATTCACATTTGGCATGTCGATTCCAGTTTCAATAATAGTTGTGGTCACCAAAATATCAAATTCACGATTTAGGAATCGATATAAGATATCTTCAATTTGATTTTGACTCATACGTCCATGAATACTGGCAATACGCGCATTGGGCATTAATTTTTCTAATTTATTAACAACTTCATCAATATCACCGATTCGGTTATGTAAATAAAATACTTGGCCACCTCTTTGCATTTCACGCTGACAAGCATTTTTAACTACACTTGGTAACTCTTCCATTACATAAGTCTGAATAGGATAACGATTTTGAGGAGGAGTTTCCATCACTGACAAATCTCTTACCCCTACCATGGACATATGTAAAGTTCGCGGAATTGGGGTGGCCGTTAAAGTTAAAACATCAATATTAGCCTTTAGTTGCTTCAAGCGCTCTTTGTGTTTTACCCCAAATCTTTGCTCTTCATCAATGATCAATAAGCCTAAATTCTTAAACTCCACATCTTTTGACAAGATTCTATGAGTTCCAACTACAATATCGATTTCGCCTTTTTTCAACTTTTCGATAATTTCTTTAGTTTCAGCCGGAGTTTGAAAGCGTGATAACATTGCCACATTAACTGGAAAATCCTTAAACCGATCTAAAATAGTTTCGTAGTGCTGCTGAGCCAAAATAGTAGTTGGAACTAAAAATGCTACTTGTTTATTATCTTGAACTGCTTTAAAAGCAGCACGAAGGGCAACTTCAGTTTTTCCAAAACCTACATCCCCAACCACTAAACGATCCATCGGCTTAGAACTTTCCATGTCCTCTTTAATTTCTTTAGTCGAACGCAATTGATCGGCAGTTTCCACATAGGGAAAGGCACTTTCAAATTGTCTTTGCAAATCATCATCAGGAGAAAAAGCAAAACCTTTTTCAGACTCTCTTTTTGCATAAAGTTCAATTAAATCATCGGCAATATCTTCAACCTTTGATTGAACCTTACGCTTAGTTTTTGCCCATTCGCTTCCACCCAGCTTGTTAAGATGTGGTCGTTTTCCTTCAGATCCGACATATTTTTGAACTAATTTTAATTGATCAGCTGGAACAAATAACTGATCCCCACGTTGGTAAGTAATAGTGATGTAATCACGCTTCACGCCATTATTTTCTAGAGTTTTAATTCCTTCAAAACGACCAATTCCATGATTAACATGTACTACATAATCTCCAGGCTTTAATTCAGTGTAATTACGCAGACGCTGAGCATTTTCAAGCGTTTTAATCCGCTTTTTATGATGAACTCGTTTATTAAAAAGTTCTCTTTCAGTTAAGTAAATGAGGTTAATATTGGGAAGATTAAAACCTTCACTAAATTCACCAACTACAATTTGAGTTCTCTTTTCAATCAAATCATCTTTATTCACAATCGGAATATCTAAACCAAAATCCGCAAAATTTTGGCTCATTTGCTTAGCTCGCTTTTCATTATCAGCCTGCAAAATCACAGTTTGGGCATTCTTTTGATAAGATTCAATCTCTGTCTTAATAAGTGGCATTTGACTGAAAAATTGTTCCGGTTCTCGTGTTTGCCAATCTAGCATCTGGTCTAGTTTAATTCGACCTAAACTTCGTTGGAAAAGTGAAAAATAAATTCGATGGTGGCTATCTTTAGACCAAACACGTTTAAAGTTAAGACGCAATTCTTGACCTGGTAGCATGGCGCCAGTTTTTAGCTCATCATCAATAAAAGCTGCATTTTCACTATCAACATTTTTAACAGATTGATTAATGAGTGGCCAATCATCAAGAAATACTAATCCATCTTTAGATAAATACTCTAAAAGGCTACTTGGCCGTGAAATTAAATAATCAACCAAAAAAGCATAGTTATTGGGTAAACCACCAGCATCCAGTTCATCCAAACTTTGAGTAAAATGGTCCTTCACGGCTTTTTCAGGAGCCGGTGCATTAGCCATTGCTTTTCTAATTTTTTCGGCTGCCTTTTTTAAATTGTCTCTGGAAAAGACACGATCGTGTGCAGCAAAAATAGTTAATTTATCAAGTTCTTTTTGGCTACGCTGAGTAGATAAATCAAATTCTTTAATAGAATCAATCTCATCCCCAAAGAATTCAATTCTAACTGGATTTTCACGGTCAAGGGGGTAAATATCCAAAATATCTCCACGAATAGCGAATTCCCCACTTTTTCCGACTAACGACTCCTTATGATAGCCTGCACGCACCAGCCAATCATTTAATTCTTTTAAATCGTACTCACTATCTAAGTCAAAAGTTTTCTTAAATGCCAAATACTCTTCGGGTTTTGACAATTTGTATTGTAATCCCGCAGGAGTCGTCACTACAATTCCTGGTTTATTAGATAATAAAAAATTAAGGGTCTGGATCCGGCTACTTAATTCATCTGGAGAAGTTGTAGCAGTTTGCGTCGCAATCATATCATCTACAGGAAAAATTTGAACTTGTCCTTCTGGCAAAATTGCACTGAGTTTCCCATATAAATCTTGAGCTTTATGTTCATTTTCTTCTATTAAAACAAGTGGAGCCTTTCGCTCATTCACAATTTGTTTTAAAAGTAGACTAAAAGCACCGGCGTTGGCGCCAGTGATCATTGAGTTCTTTACATCTTTTGTTTTATCAATAAAATTGTTTAAATCTTTGTCTTTTTCTAAATAATTTGTCAAACGCATTTTAATTATACTTGTTCATCAAATATTGACTATTGTGTCCTTCAATAAAGTCATCGATAATCTTTACACTTGTATCAAATGCATCATCCATCAATTTTTGTTGTTCTGCATTAAATGGGGTTAGTACCCAAGAAACTACGCTCGTTTTTTCTGGATGACGAATTCCAATTTTTAAACGATTAAACTTATCCGTGCCTAAATCGCGAATAATACTCTTGATCCCATTATGTCCACCAGATTTACCATTAGCACGAATTCTAATTTTCCCAATTGGCATATCCATATCATCTTGGATAATCAAGATATCTTCTGGTTTAACTTTGAAAAAGTTAGCAATTTGAGCAACTGAACGCCCAGATTCATTCATAAAAGTTTGTGGTTCAAGCAAAATGACATCGTCGCCATTAATTTTTTGCTTAGTCCAATGACCTTCAAACTTGTCCTTATCTAGCGACAAGTTTTTACTTTTTAGGTAATTATCTAATGCCATAAAACCAGTATTATGTTTTGTTCTATCATACTTTTTACCTGGGTTTCCCAACCCTGCAATTATCTTCACTTTTAACGTACCCCTTTTCTTAATCCTACTTATGATAGCACATACTTTCAAAAAAATAGTAAGATCTGCTTATTTCAACACTAAGTATTGTCATTTTAGCAATATTTCATGTTATAATGCTTATTGTTAAAACTATCACTAATAAAAGGAGATTTTTATTTATGGCAAGAGAAGAAAAACCTCGTAAAGTTATTTTAGTCGGTGACGGTGCCGTAGGTTCTACCTTTGCATTCTCAATGGTACAACAAGGTATTGCAGAAGAATTGGGTATTATTGATATTGCTAAGGAACACGTTGAAGGTGACGCAATCGACTTAGCTGATGCAACTCCTTGGACTTCACCAAAGAACATCTACGCAGCTGAATACGCAGACTGCAAGGACGCAGACTTAGTTGTTATTACTGCTGGTGCTCCACAAAAGCCAGGTGAAACTCGTCTTGATCTTGTTAACAAGAACTTGAAGATTTTATCATCAATCGTTGAACCAGTTGTTGAATCAGGTTTTGAAGGTATCTTCTTAGTAGTTGCTAACCCAGTTGACATCTTGACTCACGCAACTTGGAAGATGTCAGGTTTCCCTAAGGATCGTGTTATCGGTTCAGGTACTTCACTTGACACTGGTCGTCTTCAAAAGGTTATCGGTGAAATGGAACACGTTGATCCAGCTTCAGTTAATGCTTACATGCTTGGTGAACACGGTGATACTGAATTCCCAGTATGGAGCTATAACAATGTTGGTGGCGTAAAGGTTAGTGACTGGGTTAAGGCTCACGGTATGGATGAATCTAAGCTTGAAGACATCCACAAGGAAGTTGCTAACATGGCTTACGACATCATCAACAAGAAGGGTGCTACTTTCTACGGAATCGGTACTGCTTCAGCAATGATCGCTAAGGCAATTTTGAACGATGAACACCGTGTACTTCCACTTTCAGTACCAATGGATGGCGAATACGGTTTACACGACCTTCACATCGGTACTCCAGCAGTTGTTGGACGTAAGGGTCTTGAACAAGTAATCGAAATGCCATTAAGCGACCATGAACAAGAATTGATGACTGCTTCAGCAGATCAATTGAAGAAGGTTATGGACAAGGCCTTCAAGGAAACTGGCGTTAAGGTTCGTCAATAATTTCTTAATTAATGTCTAAAAAGCATCTAGATCTAGATGCTTTTTTCTTTTGCACTAATCTTTAAGCTATCTTTAATTTAGATCATAGCTATGCTATAATGACTTGAAACATTTTTCACGTTTGGAGGCCGCGAGATGCTTATTAAATCTTTAGTTCTTAAAAAAGATTACCTAACCACAGTCAATGAAAAAGCCACTTTGGAAGAAACATTAAAAGTTCTTGAAGACTCTGGTTTTAGATGTGTGCCTATCTTAGATGACACCGGCACCATTTTTAGAGGTAATATTTACAAGATGCACATTTATCGTCACAAATCTCAAGGTGGCGAAATGGATCTACCCGTTACTTATTTACTAAAAAATGCAACCAAGACCATTAAGGTTAACTCACCATTTTTTAAAGTCTTCTTCAACATTAAAGACTTACCTTACATTTCAGTTCTTGACGAAGAGAACAAATTCTATGGTATTTTAACTCACTCACGTTTACTTGATATGTTATCTGATGCTTGGAATATTAAAAACGGTTCCTATGTTTTGACCGTTTTATCAGATAATAGTCGTGGTAATCTGGTTAAAATGTCTAAGATCATTTCAAAATACACCAATATGGCCAGTGTAATGACTTTAGATGCTTCCGCTAGTGAATTAGGTGGCGATTTTGTTCGTAGAACCTTGTTTACTCTTCCATCTGGAGTTTCAGAAATTACGATGAAGACAGTTGTAGATAAGTTGCAACGAAAAGGTTATGTAGTTGCAGAAATTGAAGACTTACAAGCTGGAATGACAATCATGAGCGATGAAAATCCGGGAGTCTTTATTCAAAAATAAGTCTGTATAAGAAAAGCACCTCAATGAGGTGCTTTTTTGTTTATTCATCATAATAATATACACGTGGTAAACGATCACTCAACAAACATGCTACCTCATAGTGAATAGTATCTACATAATCAGCAGCAGCTTTAATATTATTAGGATCTTCTGGATTATCTGAAATTAAGGTTACACGCGTTCCAACAGGCATTTCACTAGGCATTAACACCATAAATTGGTCCATACATACGCGGCCAACTATTGGACAATAGACATCGCCTACTTTTACCTTAAAACCTTGAAACTTACGAATCCAACCATCTGCATAGCCAACAGGAACTGTCCCGATAATTGCATCATCATCAGCCATATAAGTGGAGCCATATCCTACACCATCACCTTTGTGAATAGTTTTAACATGGGTTAATTCGCTCACAAAAGAAAGCGCAGGTTTTAATTCAACATTAGACTTTAGATCGGGAGAGCTTGGATTAGATGAGGGATTCAAACCATAGATCCCAATTCCAAATCTTACCAAATCACTGTGCACATCCTTATCAAAGATGCTAGCAGCAGTATTGTCAACATGAATCCATTTTGGCTTAACAGTCAAAAGCGACTTCATGTGCTTGAACTTCTCTACCTGATGTTTAAAGTAAGTATCATCACTACTATCAGCTGAAGCGAAGTGAGCAAACATCCCTTCTACAAAGAAATTAGGGTTGTTTTCTAAGAACTTATTAGCTTCGATAAATTCGTCATCTTCACTAAAACCAATCCTGCCCATTCCTGAATCAATACCTAAGTGAATCTTTAATTGCAAATTTTCTCTTTCAAGAGCTTCTTGAGCCATATGAAGCCACTCTAAGTTAGGCACAGTTAATGAAATACCATTTGCGGCAGCTACTGGAGCATATTCTGGTGAAACTACACCCAAAACTAAAATTGGCTTAACGACGCCATTTTCTCTTAACTCTAAAGCTTCATCTAAAATTGCCACACAAAAACCGCTGGCTCCGGCTTCTTCAGCAACCTTAGCTACTTGAATAGCTCCATGACCATAAGCATTTGCCTTTACTACAGCAAAAAGCTTCTGATCTGGATCAAGATGATTTACTTCATTTTCAATATTTTGCTTAATTGCACTTAAATTTACCCGTACAACAGCTGGACGATGTATTCCTGGAACCATCTAATTGTCCTCCAATACAACAAATGTAATAATTTCATGATTATCATGTGTGATGCTGGGAAAAATATTTCCTGAATATTTAGTAGAAGTCATAACAGGATGACCTAAATCATCCCACAAAGTCTCTACGTCTTGGAAACCAACTGCTTTACCCAAGCCGGTTCCCATAGCTTTAGAAAAAGATTCCTTAAGTGAGAAACGACCACCTAAGTATTCCACCTTACGTTTACCCTTCATCTTCTGATATTGTGCAAATTCATTAGGTGTTAAAACTTTTTTGGCAAAATTGTCTCCACGTTCAACGATTTTCTTAACTCTTTCAACTTCAATTGAATCGATTCCTACACCTTTGATCATAATTTTTCATCCCCCACACAGAATTTAATTATAATACAAAAAATGAGCTGCAAAAGCTACAACTCATTTTTCTATCAAAATTTAACCTTTTTTATTTTTAATGACAAATTCATGTCCATTTCCGTGGCCACGTCTAGTACGCCCTTTTTGATTACGCTTGTTAAAATTGCCACGACGGTTGCGATCATGACCGCGACCCTTACCACGTCCGCGACCATGATTCTTACGTCCATTACCCTTATATGGCAATGGCTTTTCTGGAGTAATCTTAACTTTTACTTCGCTAGAATCTTTAGATAAATTCTTCAAAAATGCTGCAACTAAATCAAGAGCTGAGTAGTTTTCTAAAAGTTCATTAGCTTCTTTTTCATACTTACTCAAATCACCCTTTAAAAGCTCTTCAATTTGAGCTTTAGCAGCTTTTAATTGGCCATGCAGTGCTTGATCATCTGTTGGTGGACGAAGAGGTAACATTTTCTTCTTAGTCAGTTGTTCAATAGTTCGCATATAGCCAATTTCATTTGGAGTTACGAAGGTAACTGAAATACCATTTTGTCCAGCACGACCAGTTCTACCAATGCGGTGAACATAAGAATCTGGATCTTGAGGAATATCGTAATTGTAAACGTGGGTAACTCCAGAAATGTCAAGTCCACGCGCTGCCACGTCAGTGGCTACCAAGATGTCGAGCTTACCGGAACGGAATCTCTTCAAAACGCTCATTCTACGTGCCTGAGAAAGATCGCCGTGAATTCCTGCAGCATTATATCCCCGAGCTTGCAAACCACGTGTAAGCTCATCTACACGTCGCTTAGTACGACCAAATACAACAGCCAGATCGGGACCTTGAACGTCAATTAAGCGACACATAATATCGAATTTTTCAGATTCTTTTGCTCGGACAAAGTATTGATCAATTAAGTCTGCAGTTAATTCTTTAGCCTTAATTCGTACAATTTCGGGATCGTGCATAAACTTTTCGCCAATTCGCAAAATTGGCTTAGGCATTGTAGCACTAAAAAGTAAAGTTTGAGTACGATTTTTAGCATAATTCAAAATGCTTTCAATATCACTAATAAAGCCCATATCAAGCATTTCATCAGCTTCATCAAGAACTATGGTCTTAACTTCATCTAAACTAATAGTTCCGCGTTTTAAGTGGTCAAGAAGACGACCGGGAGTCCCTACTAAAATAGCAGGTACATGGTTTTTCAAAGAGCGAATTTGACGACCGATATCTGCTCCTCCGTACACAACTTGCACACGCGCATTTTCATCACGGCCCAAGCGAAAGAGTTCTTCTTGAGTTTGAATAGCTAATTCACGAGTTGGTTCAATTACAACTGCCTGAATTGCTTTATGTTGTTTATCTAAATTTTGTAAAATTGGCAAGCCAAAAGCTGCAGTTTTACCAGTTCCAGTTTGAGCTTGACCAATTACATCTTTTCCCTCCAAGGCAAGTGGAATAGTTTGTTCTTGGATGGGGGTTGCTTCTTCAAAGCCTGAACGTCTAATTGCTTTTAAAAGCGCATCATTTAATCCTAATTCCGAAAATTTCACTAAATTAAATTCTCCTATCTAAGCCGCTCTACTACTTTTTCAAGGTGCATCCCATGAGATCCCTTTAATACCACGATATCATGCGGCTTAATATCATTCTTTAAATCTTCAATCATACGTTGCATTTGATCTCTATCATAATAATGCAAGTGTTCAGCATCATATTTATCTTCTAATGCATCATAGAGATTCTTCATCTCTGTTCCATATAAATAAACTTCATTAATTACTTGTGGGTCAAGACAATCCTCTAAATTACGATGAAGTTCGGCTGACTTTTCACCAAGTTCAAGCATATCACCTAAAACTGCAATTCTGCGATTACCTTCAGGGACTTCAATTTGACCAAAACTAGTGATTACAGCTCTAACAGCAGTTGGGTTAGAATTATAAATATCACTCATAATGTCTTCACCCACATCACCTTTTTCCCATTCCATTCGGTTAGCAGTTGGGGTGAAGTTTGAGAGTGATGCAGCAATTTCTTCATCACTTTCACCAAAATGGCGCCCCACACTCAAGGCAGCCATCGCATTTGAAACATTATGCTTACCAATCATTGGAATTGAAAATTGTTGTTCTGAATCATTGACAGTGAAAGTAGCATGATGCTTATAACTCTTAAAGCCAGTTGCATAAACAGTGTCATCTTTTTCAAAACCAAAAGTAGCTTTTGCTTGGCTAAGCTTTTCAGCACGTTCTCTTAAAAGCGATTCATCTCCGTTATAAATGAATTCACCATCTTCACGTAAAAAGTCTGTAATTTCCATCTTAGCATCTGCAATTTTATCACGAGTACCAAAGAATTCGATATGAGCTTCACCGATCATCGTAATTACAGTCACATCAGGATGAGTTAATTCACTTAAATGGTGAAGTTGACCAGGACGATCCATTCCCATTTCTAATACTAAAATTTCAGTATTTGGCTTCATTTCCAAAATAGTCATTGGAACACCAATTTCATTATTAAAGTTAGCCTGTGTTTTATGCACATTAAAACGCTTAGACAAAACTGCTGCAATCATATCTTTTGTAGTAGTTTTACCATTTGAACCAGTAATTCCCACAACAGTTGGATTTACTTTACGCAAATAATAACGCGCTAAATCTTGCATAGCTTGAAGCGGATCGTCGACTTCTAATACTGCAATATTTTCAGGCTTATTTGGATGACCAGTTTGCCATAAAGTTGCGGAAGCACCGTTATTAATAGCACTATTAATAAAATCGTGTCCATCTCTGTCGCCAACTAAAGGAACGAAAAGTCCTCCGTCAGTAATCTTTCTGGAGTCAAAGGCAACGGATGTAATTACAGTTTGCTCGTCGCCCACACAAGTTGTATTTAAAGCTTTGGCTATTTCTGCCAGTTGCATTTTCATCTAATTTTTACTCCCATTAAAACATAATTTAATACAGGAACAATTATACGTTCTTTCATCTAATCTGCCAAATAAAATTATCAAACAAAAAAGCAGTCCCAATGGGACTGCTTCCACCAGACAAAAGGCTTACTTCTTCAAGCCGTACTTCTTGTTGAATTTTTCGATTCGACCATCTGCTTGAGCAAACTTTTGCTTACCAGTGTAGAATGGGTGTGAATCTGATGAAACTTCAACACGAATTAATGGGTAAGTTTCGCCTTCAAATTCTACAGTTTCGTCTGACTTCAAAGTTGAACCAGCTAAGAACTTAGCACCAGTTGCTGAGTCCATGAAAACAACTTCTTGAAATTCTGGATGGATTCCTTGTTTCATAATTTAATACTCCTTTTGCCATGATCATTTTACAGACCATAGATTAATCGATTAACGTAGACTAGAATACCATCTTCAAGGGTTATTTTCAAGCATTCCTTAGAAAATTTACTCAGATAATATCTAGTCATTAACACGTTCATTAACTTTTTTAGCGTAAGAATCAATTTCAGTACGACTGCTTTTAACTCCCCACCAATAAAATAGTAAGGAAGCAACAATTATCACCACAAAATCAAGTGGGTACTTAATAAAATCACGACCACCAAAACCGGTACTTCCCACATAAGACATGACAGATATGAAAATCATGTAAACAATCAGCCACCATGCATGTTTTAATTGATCTTTAAGGTTTGAATGTTGATAACGAATTTCATAATAAATATAAACTGGCAAACCTAAGGTAATTACAAAGATGACTTGAATGGTGGTTGGCCACATTGACCAATAAATAGCTAAACTTGTTAATACAAAAGCCGTTGGAGCAAGCCAAACCATGTACTTAGGACCAAATGGTCTCTTCAAATTATGTGCAATTTTTCTTAAAGCAATTGTAGTTACAGGACCGGTTAAATAGGCAATTAAAGTTGAGGCCGCAATTACTGTAGCCAATAAGTTCCAATTTCTAAATACACTTACTAGAATCACGGCCAAAATCAAGTCCGCAATCATCGCAAATCTTGGAATCATGTATTTACGATTCAAACGACCAAGCCAGTTAGGCAAATGCTTAGTATGGGTCATAGCTGCTAAAGCACGTGAAGCAGTTGCTACAAAGGCCACACCCGTTCCAAATGGAGATACAAAAGCATCCATATACAGCAAGATCACAAGCCAATTAATTCCTAAAATAATGGCAATGTCCGCAAATGGAGAAGTAAAGTTAATTCCATGCCAACCCACTTTTTGTAAAGTTGATGGTTCGATAGCCCCAATAAAAGTAACCTGCAATAAAACGTAAATGGCAGTTGTAATTAACATCGAAATAATGACTCCACGCACAATATTTTTGCGGGGATTCTTTAACTCTCCACCCATATTAATCACTGTCTGAAAGGCATCATAGGACATAATAATTCCAGATACTGAGGTCGCTTCAAAAATAGACCGAGTCCCATAAGGCATGAATTCGTGAATATTACTACCAAAATTTTGTGAATGGAAACCACTTAAAACTAAAACAATCACAGTTAAAGTTGGCAATGCTATTTTAAAAATTGAAATCAAATTAGTAAAATGCGTCATGATTTTCACTGACCAATAGTTAATCAAAGTGAAAATCACCATAAATAAGAAAACAACCAGTAGTCCTTTTGTAGTAATTTCCCCATTATTCATATAGCGATGAGTCCAGTTAGCCCACGACCATGGCCAACTAGACATATATTGCACGGCCGCAACTGCTTCCATAGGTACCAAGGTCACCAAAGAAATCCAATTCGCCCATGCGGCAATAAATCCCAAAAGCGGTCCATGACTGTATTGAGCATACCGACTCATTCCTCCACTTTCCGGAAACATAGAGCCTAATTCAATATAAGTAATGGCAATTGAAATAATGATTACTGCACCTAAAATCCATGAAATAATGGCAGCTGGCCCAGCAATTTTAGCGGCAGATCCCGATCCAAAAAGCCAGCCTGATCCAATTAAGGAATTTAACGCAAGCATAATGGCAGAAAATAAGCCTATTTTATGTATATTTGGTTTTTCCACTCTACAATATCCCCTTCTTTTTCAACTTAACAACAAGTTCTTTCCTATTAAGAAAGTGTCATAGATAGAATTATACTTGGATTTTAGGCATTTTTCATCAAATTATTGTAAAGTGAGCCAAAACAATGTAATCTGAAGATAGATAAACAGAGTTATTAAATTAAAAAAGTAGGGGAATATTTATGGAAAATCAAGATTCAATGATTAGATTAAAACTAATTCGATGTGCGATTGCTTGCATTGATGAAAAAGGGTTACATAACTTTTCAATTCGTGAATTAGGAAAAAGAGCCCGTATGACATCGACTCTAATCTATAATCGTTTTACTAATAAACAAGAAATTATCGACATTGTTTATAATTTAATCACCAATTCTTTCATAAAAAAAATCGATTCCTATAAGGATTTACCAACAGATGAGCAACTTATTCAAGTAGTGGCACTTTATCTAAAAGAAATCAATAAACATCCAAATATTGCAGAGTTAATTTTTCTTAATCCGGAAAAAGTCGAGTCTGATGGACCATCTGCTCAAACTGTATTTAAAGAAAAAGTCAATTCTTTAATTGAAGAGCTCAATAACAAACATAGTGAAGAATTTTTCTTAAAGATTTGGTCTCAAATTCATGGAACAGCAATGATGATCAAAAATGGTATCATTTCCTATAATTATGATGAGATTTACAAAAGTATGATTACTACCATTAAAGAAGCTGCTTAAAAAGCGAGGTTCAAAATAGCTTGAGCCTCGTTTTTTATATTTTTCTTACGATTGTTTTTATAAATTGACACCGTGTCACTTTAACAGCTATAATTAAAACATAAATTAATTAAGGAACTGGTAAAATTATGAAATATAGTAAATCTCAAAGAAAAAGAATTTTAAATACCGCAATTTCAATCATTGAAAAAGATGGTATAGATAAGCTAACCATTAGGGAATTAGTGAAAAAAACAAATGTAGGTACTCAATCTGTTTATAAACATTTTCCAAATAAAGATGAATTAATTAAAACTATTGCTTCTAAATTAACCACTGATTATTTGGACGAAGTTAATAAATCTGCCTTACTAAATCCCAAAGAAAAATTGATCCATTCAGCTTCTTTTTTCTTAAAGAAAACAAGTGAACATCCCCACTTGATGGACTTTCTTTTCTTTAACCCTAAAATTGAAAATATTTTGCCCAAAAATACTGTAAATATTCCAACTCATTTCATTGGTAGAATTAATTCTGCTTTAAATGTAACTCAAGTTAAGGAAGACCGACAAGAATTATTTTTACGCATTTGGGCAATAATTCATGGATTAGCAATGATGATCAAAAACGGACTTTTAGAATACACACCGGCTTTAGCACAAAACAGGCTTGCGTCGATGATCTAAAAAAAGGCTCTCTATTCAAGAGAGCCTTTTTTATTAATATTTTTCTTTATCCAAACATATGAGCTAAAATTGGCAATAACCAAATCCAGAAGATACAACTTACTGCAAATACTACAGTTGAGACAGCAACAGAACTTGCCCCCTCTTTAACGTAAATATTGTAACGACTTGAAATGATAATTCCTGAAAATGCAGGTGGAAGTCCCGTTGCCAAACAAAGCATTGAAATCTTTTCTGGATCAGATCCCATGCCGCAGATATAAGCTGCTGCAACGATAATAGCTGGAGTTAAAAACAAACGGAAGAAAGTATTCCAAATAACTTCTTTATCAATTGAGAATTTAACTGTCGATAAAGCTAACCCAGCTGCTAAAACAGCAACCCCAGCATTGGCTTTGGCAATCAAATCAAAAGTTGGTGCCCAAGAATTTGGAATTTTAATTCCGATCAAAACAAAGATAACCGCTAACAGTGGAGCTGCAGCAACTGGTTGCTTGACGGCATTCAAAACTGACTTTAAGGTTGAGTTCATTGGCTTATGAGCAGTGTTAGCATGGTTAGCAATTTCGGCATGAGCCAAATCAATCTCTCTTTTAATCCCTTTTTCTTCAAGTGCTTTTGCTTCAGCATCAGTAACTGGTACATCATCCGGAACAGTTACCATCACTTTTTGCTTAGTTTTATGAGTTCCCTTACCACTTACTTGATCAACTTTTACTTGAGTACCCTTGTTATTAGAATTGGAAGCAGCTTTTTGCCTAATCTTATCCTGACCCTTATTAATTAAGGCTAAACCAAGAGGAATAGTGATCGCATTAACCACAATAGATACAATCCCAATAACCAAGTTAGTAGTTACATTATTGCCATAAATTGGATCCAAAACGGCAAATCCAAGGAATCCAATAGTTGGAGATCCTGCAATCAACGCACAAACCGCAGCTTGTTGAGTATTTCTGTGGAAGAATAATTTATCTAAGAAAAAGCTCAACATAAATAGACCAGTAACGCCGATGATTGAGATTAATGTCAACACAATATCTTGTGCAAACATGGATCTCGTTGCCTTTACAATTGAAATAAATAAGGCGGCAGGCAAAGCAATATCAAGAACTAATTTATTAAGTCCCTGACGTTGGTCATTATCAAAGAAATAAAACTTGCCACAGAGGTATCCCAATAACATGATGACCAGAATTGGGATAACATCATTGATTAAAATGCTAACCATCATTAACCTCCTGTCAGTTAAATTAAAAAACAAGCATTAAAATTTACACGTCTAATATAGGCCTAGTTAATCAAATAAGCAAATAAAATAAATTATATTTTTATAAATAATATTGCTTGCTAATTAATAAAAAAAAGTTTATAACGAGAGCGTAAACTATATTACATGCTTATATGTAGGAGGATCAAAATATGGTAGATGATTCTTTAAATAGGACCGGCGCTAGCCTTTTAATCGAGGCTTTGCAAAAAAATGGTATTAATAACATATACGGAATTGTTGGTATTCCTGTAACCGATTTAGCTCGTTTAGCTGAATTGCGTGGAATGAAATATTATGGTTTCCGTCGAGAAGATGCTGCTGTAGATGCTGCTGCTGCTGCAGGCTTTTTAACTCAAAAACCAGGTGTAGGTTTAACCGTTTCAGCACCCGGATTTTTAAATGGATTAACTGCCTTAGCTCAAGCCACTAAAAACTGTTTTCCACTTATTATGATATCTGGATCTTCAGAACGTCACATTATTGACTTAGCCCAAGGTGATTACGAAGGAATGGATCAATACAACAGAGCTAAGCCTTTCTGTAAGAAAGCTTATCGTGTGGACAGAGCGCAAGACATTGGAACGGCAGTTGCTCGTGCCGTCCGCACTGCTGTTTCTGGTCGTCCTGGTGGTGTCTACCTTGACCTACCTGCTGATACCATTTCTCAATTTGATACTGAAACTGATCAAAAAGACATGGGAATTTATAAAGTAGTTGATCCTGCTCCAAAGCAAGAACCTAGTGACGAAGCTGTCAGCCGTGCAGTTGACATAATTAAAGATGCTAAGAAGCCTTTGATCATCCTTGGTAAAGGTGCCGCATATGATCGCACTGAAAAGCAAGTTCAAGAATTGGTTAACAAGACTGATATTCCATTTTTGCCTATGTCAATGGCTAAGGGTGTTGTTCCAGATAACGATCCTCACTCAGCAGCTGCTGCTCGTTCACTATCACTTAAGAATGCAGATGTAGTTATTTTAATTGGTGCTCGTCTTAACTGGATGCTTTCCTATGGGGATGCTCCTGAATTCAACCCTAATGCAAAATTCATTCAATTAGATATTGATGCTACTCAATTTGATTCATCACAAAAAATTTCAGCTCCCCTTCAAGGTGACTTACAATCAATCCTTGCAAAATTAGTTCCAGCTTTAACTGCAACTGGCTATAAAGCAAGCTCTGATTGGCTTGATGCTATTAAAGCAGATACCGAAAAGAACGATGCCAAGTTTGCTAATCGAATTTCTGCTGGCGAAACCAATCCAGAATTTGGTTACTATGGCGCTATTGAACCAATTAATGAATACTTCCAAAAACACCCTGACACTTACTTGGTCAGTGAAGGTGCAAACACTTTGGATATCGGTCGTGATATGATTGGTATGCAACTTCCTCGTCACCGTCTTGACACCGGTACTTGGGGCGTGATGGGTGTTGGCATGGGTTATGCTATTGCCACAGCCGTTGAAACTGGTAAACATGTTGTTGCCTTAGATGGTGATAGTGCCTTTGGTTTTGATGGTATGGAAACTGAAACTATGTGTCGTTACCATCTTCCAATTACTGTCGTAATTATTAACAACGGTGGTATTTACAATGGTGTTTCTAACCCAGTACCAAACCAACCAGGTCCAACTACTCTTGATCCAACTGCTCGCTATGAATTAATGGCTAAGGCTTTTGGCGGGGATTACTACTTTGTAAGCAATTATGAAGAAATGAAAGCAACTTTTGCCAAAGCTGTCGACTCAGGTCGTCCTAATATTATTAATGTTCAAATTGCTCCATCAATGGGTAAGGAATCAGGACACATTGGTAATTTGAACCCTACTTTGAATTTAAAGCCACTTGAAGAAAAGGAAAAGAATGAAGATAAGTAAAAAGGAGTAATTAAAATGACTGAGAATGAGAAAAATGAACAAAATGCATATGCTCCATTAAAAGGTATCAAAATTGTTGACTGGACCCAAGTTCAATCTGGTCCTTCATGTACCCAACTTTTAGCTTGGCTTGGTGCGGACGTTATTAAAATTGAACGTACTGACACTGGTGACCCAACTAGAAATGAATTACTTGATATTAAAGACGCATGGAGTCTTTACTTCTTGCAATTAAATGCCAATAAGAAATCTTTAACTGTCGATATTAAAGCTCCAGAAGGTAAGAAGATTATGTACGACTTAATTAAGAAAGCCGACATTTTCGTAGAAAATATTGCCCCTGGTTCAGCTGATAGAAACGGTTTTGGCTGGGAAAAGCTTCATGAAATGAATCCTAGATTGATCTACGCTTCATTAAAGGGATTTAACCAAGGCTCACGTTTTGAAAACGTTAAGGCCTTTGAACCTGTAGCTCAATCTGCTGGTGGTGCTGCTTCTGCAACTGGTTGGAATACTGGCAAATACAATGTTCCTACTCAATCTGCAGCTGCTCTTGGTGACTCAAACACAGGAATGCACTTAGCAATTGGTATTTTGGCAGCTTTACTTCAACGTGAACGTACTGGTGAAGGTACTTTTGTTTACCAATCAATGCAAGATGCTGTATTGAACCTTTGTCGTATTAAGTTACGTGACCAAATTATGTTAGACAACTTAGGTGCTCTTCCTCACTACGCTGTTTACCCTGACTGGAAATGGGGTAAGGCTATTCCACGTGCTGAAAACACTGAAGGTGGACAAGTTATTGGTTGGTGCTACAAGGCTAAAGGTTGGGAAACTGATCCTAATGCTTATGTTTACATTGTTGTACAAAATGAAAACAAGAAATGGGATAAGCTTTGTGAAGCCATGGGTCACCCTGAATGGGAAAAGGATCCAAGATTTGTTGACTGGGAACACCGTCAATTACACAAGGAAGAACTTTATCCATTAATTGAAGCTTACACTAAGCAATATGACAAATACACCTTAACTAAGGAATTAGGTAAAGCTGGTGTGCCAGTTGGTCCTGTTCTTGATTGGCACGAACTTGAAAACGATCCTGACTTAAATAGCGATGGGACTATCGTAACTATTGATCAAGGTGGTAACCGTGGTGACTTTAAGACCATCGGTTTACCATTCACTCTTTCAAACTACAAGCCAAGTTACGATAGAGCACCAGACCTTGGTGAAAATAACAAGGAAATTTTGAAGTCACTTGGTTACGATCCAGAACAAATTGATGAATTAGCTGAAAAAGGGGTTATCTCTAAAGCTAGAGGTCCTAAGAACCCAGCTGTTCACGTTATCAAGGGTGAATAATTTCAATATTAATTCAACAAAAATAAGGCTTAATGAGCCTTATTTTTATTGCAAATATTAATACAATTTTTCAAAAACATTATTTATTCGTAATTTTCATTAAATCCGAAATCAGGAACTTGGAATTCAAGCCAAATGCGTCTATAATATTATTTCATACAGAGGGTATAGAAAAAGGGGTGAATTCTGATCATGAAAGGTGTAAATTACACTAAAAAACATCACATGTATTTAATGAACCACAAAAATGGTGACGTTATTGAAGTGAGAATGGACAAAAATAACAAGTCCTTTGAAAAATTACGTCTTTATCGTCAAGATGGTTTAGGAAACTATTATTTAGATCCACATGCAGAGTTAAAAGATCGGAAGGATTTAGCCACTAAAGAGAATATTATAAATGCTGGCAAAAAGATGAGTCATCATGTTGCAAAAGTTGATGACTGGCATCACAAAGTTACTCCGATTTTTAACGCTGATCATAAGATCATTGACTTTGAACCAAGACTGAATTTGAAGCATCACACCCAAATTCAAAACGCAAAAAGATACCTGCGTCATCTTGAAAATCATCATGCTGACTTCCTCTTCCGTAAAAATAACCGAGGCACATTAAAAGTGCCTTGGAATTACCTCAAGGATGTCATTTATGAAGATCGAAACAAGGAAATGGTTTTGGCTCATAAAGTACACAAACTAACTAAATAAGAAAAAGGCTTCCGAGTAATTGGAGGCCTTTTATTTTCTATCTACTTTTTAATTAAAATACACTTACTTATCTTTTTCCACAAATAAATTCAGAAATATTCAAATTACTGCAAATGTAACTATCCACCTTAAAAAGTTTTGAAGTTTATTGTTAGCAATAATGAGGAGTTTTTTACTTAACCTGCTTCTTTCAACAAAGTTGCCAACAATGTAACTAATATCGTTGTTCCAAATGACCACTGGTAGCCATTGATAACAGATCCTGTCTGATCTTGAACCAGATTTTTAATTGTAACTGCCAGTAATTGGCAACTTGAACCATCGTCACAATAATTGTGTTTCCAGATACTACGCCCTCTTGGGGCAGAGCATTTAAGGCGTAAACTTGTGCAGGTGTGTAGCACAAAATCAAGTAACGGCTCTTCAATCTTAAATTGACGTTTAATGAGGATCGCAATGAAAATCACACCTACTATTGCAAAAAGGCTCCAGCATTGTTTGCAACATGATACTTTAGCAGACGTAATTGAAAGATTAAAACAATTAGAAAGAAGTAGAAATCATGAAAGCAGCTCAACTAATTAAATATGATAAAAAAATCCATTAATTGAAATTCGAGATATTAATTCTCACCCACTTGGTGCACATGATTTACTTATCAAGACCAAAACTGCAGCTGTCAATCCTTTGGACAACCTTGCCTCTCATGGGGATCTTAAATTGGTCGTCCCTTACAAGTTCAAACTATGGGAAATAGAAAAAGTTGGCTCTGACGTTACTAATTTTAAAATCGGAGATCGTATTTTTACACGTAATCCAGTAGATAACATTGGCACTTTTGCTCAAGAAATCGCGATTAATGAAAAAGCTGTCGCTAAAGTTCCTGAATATTTAAGTGATCAAGAAGCTACTGCTGTTCCTTTAACTGCATTAACAGCGATGCGGGCTTTTCAACTTTTGAATCTAAAAGCTGGGCAAACTCTTTTCAATTCTGGAGGCTCTGGAGATTTTGGCGCAATGGCAATTCTTTTAGCGATTGCCTAGGGCTACAAAGTCATTACTACAGGAAATGAACCTAGTCATGCTCGTTTAGAAAAATTGGGCGTTGAAAAATTTTTCAATTACAAAACCGAAGATTATACCAAAGCTGTCGCTAATGTGGATGCAGTAATCGACCCCTAATCGGAAATCAATATTCCCTTACTGAAGTCAATGCCGCCTTGGCAGATGTTGCGCAAAGAAAAAGTCTTGGAAAAGTGATTATCAATTTTTAGAAAACAGATCCCGAGAATTAAAAAATCTCATGTTACTAACTTAATAGCTAACATGAGATTTTTGATTTTACTCTTCTTTTTCTTTACAATGACTCTGACAAACGCACTTTTTCTCACTTACCATGGAACAATGACAAACACCATCTTTACCAGCACATGGACATCCCTGTTGACATTTCATTCCATTATGACAAAATTCATTGCTCATAGTCAGGACCTCCTTTTATCACCATTATAAATCTCTCTTTATTCATTTCCAAAAATTCACTTTTTTAGCTCTTTCACCATATTGTAGCTACTTACGTTTTCTGGATCAGGGATATCATCACTGGTCTTGCCTTCATTGACAAAACCGCGCGTTTCATAAAAATGGAAGAGCTTAGGTAAACAAGTCAGTGTAACTGTACTTCTATCCTGCGCTTGAGCAATCTTGCATAATTCCTCAATTAAAGCTGATGCAATCCCGTGCTTACGATATTCTTTTCTAGTTGCCAAACTCAAAATCGTTTGATAAGGATACTGTATGTTATTCGGTTGATTTTTAAAATACAGTTCATCTTTAATATAGCGATCTTTACTTACTGGACCAAAAACGTGCCCTACTACTTTGCCATCAACTTCCGCAACTAAAAAAGTATCTGGATAATTTTCAATTCGGCCGATCATATCTTTACGCGTCATTTCCTCTGACATATGAAAAGCACTTGATTCAAGTTTAACAATTACATCTAAGTCATCCATTTTTACAGTACGAATATTTAATGTCATCTATTTTTCTCACTCTTATGTTTTCTACTTTAGATTTCTTTTCTTAATCCTATCATTGATTCGGTTCACTGTCTTTTTTTGTTCCAAAAGGCAAATGAGCCAAATTATAACGTAAATAAGAACAAATACTACAATTGTACTAATATTAATTACCCAGCGTGGATTAATCAATGCCATCGCAAGAAATAAGCAAAAAGTACCTACAAAGTGAATTATTATGGCAATGCTCATAGGTAAGTCTGTTTCAAAAATCATTGAAATGAGTCCAATAAAGCCAGATATAATAAGAACTGAAGTCGTTTCTCTAATAGTTGGTGCAATTCCAGGATAAAGAAAGGTCAAAATGCACACGTAACTAATTGCGCCAAATCCCATTCCTGTGAAAAAATAATCTACGCATTTTCCAAACCATTTCATTTTACAGTCCCAGCTCTCTTTCTAAATCTGACAAATAACGACGGGAAACATCAGTCTTCAATCCTTCAGCTAAAATTGCGACCATATTTCCGGCAAAACCACTCTCTAACGATTCCAAATAATTCAAATTAATGACAGAATGACGTGAAACTTGTACAAAGTCATCATTCAAGTTTTCCAAAATCTGATACAACCGCCCTGTCGTTTTCACTACTTCACTTACTGTGTAATAAGTTAGCCTTGTGCCTTGAACTTCAACCTTAATCAATTCATCCCTTTTAACCGTAACTATCCGATCACTCGTTTTAACAGGTAAAAGGTTGCGGTCTCTTTTACCAAATTTATTCACATAATTGATTAGTCGCTTAACTGCGCCATTTTCATCACTTGCTCTAACTTCAACCTCTATCTCATCTTCCAAAGATGGGTCTGCTTGAAACTTAACTTTCAACTTGAACTTTTCTCTTTCCTATTACCAATGAAGCCAAGATGATCACTAGGCTTAAAATTAAAATCATTCCAATCATCACATAGGCTGTATCTGCACGCGTTAACTGATAGCCATTAATTTTGAAATGAATTCCTAAATAGTTAACCATTGTACTTCTTACATTCGCTGGCATTTGACCTTCATTAATTTTATTTAAAAATAAACTTCTCAAAGCAGAAGCTTCATAACTACTTGGCACTAATTTTACCAAATTTTGCGCAGTAGAAGACAAAGTTCCATATGGCATATAAGTTGCCACAGCAAATCCAGCAATTGCCCCAATAACCGCAGACAAACGACTAAATGTAGTTGAAGAATGAATAAAGAGTACGATAATTTCATTGAGCAATGTTGCTCCAATTGCACCTAATGTCATGAAAATCAATGCTAATAGACTATTTTCAAGAGAGATATTAATCTTATCGACAATCGTAAAGTAAACATCCATTACCACAAATGTAATGATTTGCATTAAGAAACTGACGATTGAACTAGACAAAACATAAGCCAAATTTTGCTCTGAAAGAGAAAGATCAGTCAAACGCATATCATCAGCAGTGCGCGTTTCTCGATCTTTGACTAATTGGCCTAGCGCTTGAAAAGAAGTCGTAATCCCTGCAATTGCTACAATTCCTGCCATCATCCATAAATCAAGCATTTGCTTGACATTTGCAATTTGAGGCCAGGAACTTTCCAAATTTTTCTGTAAAAATCCAATGTATATAAAAAACGCAATTAAAGCCCCCAAAAGCGACATAATTACACCAGGAATACTAGAAAAATAAATTTTGATATTTCTTTTAACTAAAGCAAACATTATTGAAGTTCCTTTCCTGTAATCTTGATAAATGCATCATTGATTGAGCCTTTCTGATATTCAAAATCCTCAATCTGATTTTTATTTTTAGTCAAAAAATCAAGTGCTTGACTTGAATCTAGTGCATCAAGCTCACAGTTATTATCCTTAAGAGTTTTAGAATGAAGTGGAGGCTTATTATCTTTCATCGTTACTATCAATTTAGTTGGGGCATATTTAGCCTTAATCTGACTTGCAGATCCTCTAGCTAAAATATTACCGTTCTCTAATATGTACATTTGATCCGCATTTTCCGCCTCTTCAAGATAGTGCGTTGTTAAGAAAATAGTTAACCCCTGTTCTTTCTGCAATTTTTGGAGTAAATTCCAAATTACCAATCTTGTCTGTAAATCAAGTCCAGTGGTTGGCTCATCCAAAAACAGCAAATCAGGATGACCGATTAAGGCTCGGGCAATATCAACTCTTCTTCTTTGACCACCAGACAAAGTACCATATTTTTGATTCAAAAATTTCTTAATTCCAATTAGCTCAATTAATTGCTTTAGCCAATCCTTAGAGAAAGTTTTGTACATTTTAGCTCTTAGATACAGATTGTCTTTAACAGTTAGATTGTCATCTAGGACACTATCTTGAAAAACTACCCCAATTTTTAGATTTGACGCGTATTTAATTGTTCCAGAAGTCGGCTTCAACAGCCCAGTCAAGATATTAATTGTCGTAGACTTCCCTGCACCATTAGTTCCAAGATAGGCAACAAGTTGCCCGCGATCAATTTTGAGATCAACCTTATTCAAAGCTAATTTTTTGCCATATTTTTTAGTTAAACCATAAGTTTCAATAAGCATGTGATTATTTCCTTTATTTGTATTTGATTTAAGTAAAGGATAATCGTAGAAGCCGGATTTGTATCATCATTTCAAATAAGTGGTGCGGATTTAGCTCTGAATGGTAATTTTGATGACATGAAAGCTCAAAGCCATAGCACTTCTTAACATTTCCTAAAATTAACAATTTTGTAATTCTATTGCCAAATATATAATTTACAATATTATTATCATTTGAGACCCTGATTGGGGCAATTCTAATACAAGGGAGAGTCATTTTAGCAATGAAGAAACTAATCTTTTGGGGTGCGATTTTTGCAATGTTCGTTTTAGGTGGTGGAGGTGCCGGCGCTTATATCAGCCACGCCAATAATGTGCGTCAAAACACACCGGCAAACAACACTACCAATGTTAAAGGTCAGAATTCTAATAGTTCTGCTAAAAATGGTAAAAAGAATGATCCTTCTGATTCAAGTACCGAAAGTTCTGCCGCTGATCAAGACAGTAATTCTTCGAGCTCCAGCAGTGAGGATAAAGATCAAAAATCAAAAGACACAAGTTCTTCCTCATCTTCGGATGAAGATAAGCAAAGCGATCAATCAAGCAGTAGCGATGATAATAGTAACAAGCAATCAAGCAGTGACGATAGCACTAGTGATGATAGTAATGATTCTAAGTCTGATACCGAATCATCAACTCAATCAACCACTACTCAATCTTCAAGTGCTACAGAATCCAATACTGACGATACTAACAAATAAAACCATGTAAAAAGCCCGCGAAATTAATCGCGAGCTTTTCTATTGAGAGCCAATTCGCTATAATTATATCCGCAGAAAGTTTTATGAGCGGCGGCTGTTTTTCCTCCCGGAGGTGAGGCCTATGGACCGACATCAATTGGAAAGGGTTCAGCCAGATGAGCGTATACGAGGCCATCTCGTTAATGCTTTTGTTTGGTACTTTTGTGTTAGCTTTGCTAACATATATCGATCATCACAACAAAAAATAAACAAAAACGCCGCTCTACCTATAACTTTGGCGAGTTATAGAGCGTCGTTTTAGTCGTTTTTATAACCTTAGCCACCGCTCTTAAAGCGGGCTGTCTGGGAGATCTTCGGATCTCCTTTTTCTTTACCTAAATTATAGCATATTTCGCTGTCAATTATACTCATCAAATAAAGATAGTCTTCAACTTATCTTTATTGCCAATTAGAAACTGTTACTTTTCCAATCATATGACCACTTTCAACTAATTCATGAGCCTTCCGTAAATTTCGGGATGTTAATGGTGACAAAGATTTAGTTAAGGTACTTTGAAGCTCTCCCAAATCTAACATTGTGGAGATCTTATTTAAAATATTATGTTGACTAATCATATCTTGCGTATGGTAGTAGGATTTCGAGTACATCCATTCCCACGAAAAATGTGCCTTCTTTTTGGTAAGAAGACGTAAATTAATTGGGCGACGATTTTCTGTAATTGAGACTATGTGGCCCTCCGGTCTAATTAATTCACACATTTCTTTCCAATGACCATCTAAATCATTTAGCTCAAAAATATAATCCACATATTTAAAACCTAAATTTCTCACTTCCTTAACTAAATCATGTCTATGATTTACCACATACTTGGCTCCATGATCTTTAGTCCACTTAATACTTTCTGATCGTGATGCTGTACTAATAACTGTAAAACCAGCTAAATTTGCTAATTGTGTAGCAACAGATCCCACTCCACCTGTTCCATTAATAATCAAAATAGTCTTACCTTTATTTTTACTCTTGTTAAAAGTCAATTTCATTTGCTCAAATAATCCTTCATAGGCAGTGAGGGACGTTAAAGGCATTGCAGCAATTTCATCATCAGTCAAATTTTTAGGCGCATTCCCTACTATGCGTTCATCTACTAGCTGATACTCACTATCACTCCCAGATCTTATGAAAGATCCTGCATAAAAAACCCTATCACCAGAGCTAAAAAGAGTTACTTGGGGACCAATTTCCTCAACAACACCATATGCATCCCACCCAATAATTTTAGGCTGCTTCAATATGCCCTTTTCATTTTTTCTAACTCCAATATCTACTGGATTAACAGATACCGATTTTACCCTCACTAACAGATCATGCCCGTTAGGCTTAGGCCTTTTTGTTTCAAAATCAATTAAACTTGAGGGGTTTTTAATGTCTAAATGTTGTTTAAATCCAATTGCTTTCATAGTTTTCTCCTTGTAAAATTATGTTCACTATTAAATAGTAAGTTCATTCAATAAAAAAACAAGAAGTGAATTTTTTGTAGTTAAGTTACAATTTTTTCCCTTATTAAAAAAGTTGAAGATCTATATAATGAATCACAGTTAGGAGTGATAAAATTGGTAAAACATAT
This sequence comes from uncultured Lactobacillus sp., assembly GCA_948500755.1. Taxonomy (GTDB): domain Bacteria; phylum Bacillota; class Bacilli; order Lactobacillales; family Lactobacillaceae; genus Lactobacillus. The sequence goes on from CAOOYH010000007.1 coordinate 86,563, forward strand.
TTATGATTGTGCTGAGGGATGCCCAGTTGAAAGCACTTTAAAAATAATTTCTGGTAAATGGAAAAGTGTAATTATTTATCACCTAATAAAAAAAGAGCAATGTAGATTCAGTGAACTAGAGCGTTTAATGCCAAATTGTTCTAGAAGAATGCTCTCTCTCCAGCTTAATCAATTATTGGCAGATCGCATCATAAATAAAACAACCTACCCAACAGTTCCACCCAAAACTAATTATCAATTAACTAACTTGGGTAAAACACTTACTCCTTTAATCCTAGAAATGGAAAAATGGGGAGAAGAATATAATAAAAGCTCGCAAAATTAATTGCGAGCTTTTTCACTTGTTTATCTTCTCAAATTTTATTCTTTTAGGTAGAATTATTCATGCAGAAAGTTTTATGAGCGGCGGCTGTTTTACCTCCTGGAGGTGAGGCCTATGGACCAACATCAAGCAGAAAGGGTTCAGCCAGATGAGCGTATACGAGGCCATCTCGTTAATGCTGTTGTTTGGTACTTTTATGTTAGCTTTGCTAACATATATCGATCATCACAACAAAAAATAAACAAAAACGCCGCTCAATTCATAACTTTGGCAGGTTTATTGAGTAGGCGCATGTCAACTTTATAACTTTAGCCACCGCTCTTAAAGCGGGCTGTCTGGGAGATCTTCGGATCTTCTTTTTCTTTATCTAAATTATAGCATATTTATCAACAAAAGCCCGCAAATTAATTGCGAGCTTTTGTTTATTAATGACCTCGATGTTTTTTTCGACGTTTAATTTGTTTTTGTAAAAAACGCTCTTTTTGCATTTCACGCTTTCTATCTTTATTCATCTTTTTTCTAGTTATTTTCGATTTCTCAAATTGCTTTTTTAAAGCTTGTTGAGCTTTAGTACCAATTCCACGTTTTCGAACTTCTTTATGCGCTAATCTTTGAGCTCTTTTCGGGTTAATATGATGCATTACTTCCTGATCTCGAGTTGATTTGCTAAATCGTAAGTCAGAATAATGCTCATTCACCAAGTTAATTATTTTTGGCATCGTTGGCAATGATGTTCCCATATTAACTTGAGCTACTTTATATTCAGTACCATCGAATTGCTCAAAAATTGCTTTGTAGAATGGTTCATCAAAAATAATAGTTAATACACCTTTAATCACTATGTACCCTCCTAAAAATAAGAGGAAAGAGGGACATCCTAGGAGGGAAGGTTACTGATATGAATAAATCATACATTCGGACTACCAACCGAATTGTGTTTTTACTTTCCTTAGCGTGTATTATAACAAATTATTTATCTTTTATTGTCATGATAACAGTGTTATCATGATAATAAAAGATAACACCGTTATCAAGAAAGAAGATAAAAATGACAACCGAAGAAAAAATTATAAATCAAACCATTCATCTAATTGACACTAATGGATATCAAAACTTAAGTTTACGCAAACTTACAAAGGAACTTGGACTTACAACAGGTGCTTTTTATAGACATTTCAAAGATAAAAATGAACTATTTCAAAAAGCAGTAATCCAATTATCTAAACGATTTATTGAGCAGATCCCATTAAATGTAGACTATTCATCTAAGCAACAGTTACTCATTATCGCTAAATATATTTGTCAGTCTATAACTATGCATCCCAACCAAATGGACTTCTTATTCTACCAATTATCAGCACTAGATTTATATTCAAATGCTAATCAATATCCCTTTTTGCAGAAAGTAAAAGCTTTAATTACTAATCTTAATTCATCAACTACTCTTTCTGATCAAGATTTATTTATTCAAATCTGGTCCTTTATTCAAGGATATGCATTACTAATTAAAAATAAAATTACTCGCTATGACGCACAATTAGTGGAATACACATTAGATCAACTTTTGAAAGGAAAAGATTAAAATGGACTTCTTAATCATCTATTGTCATCCTTATGAAAAAAGTTTTAACCATGCAATTTTAGAATCAGTAAAATCAAATTTAGCACATAAGCATAAAAGCTTTAAAGTAATTGACTTGTATCAAGAACAATTTAATCCTATTTATGACAAAAAAGAATTACGTTTATTTCATACTGGTAAAACTCATGATCCTCTAGTAATAAAACATTTAGATTACTTAAGAGAAGCTTCCGCAATAATTTTTATTACTCCACTTTGGTGGAATAGTATCCCGGCAATGCTTAAAGGCTTTATTGACAAAGTTATGAAAGAAGGAAAAGGATTATCCCATACTGTAAGCAAAACTGGTATTCATGGCGAATTAACCAACATTAAACATACTTATGTCCTCACCACTTCAACTTCACCAACTTTTTATGTCAAACTCTTTTTGGGAAATGGTATTAAACGAATTTTTATTAACAAAACTCTAAAGCAATTAGGAATGCAAGATCGACATTGGATTCATTTTGGTGGGCTTACAAATTCTACACAAAAGCAGAGAATAGCTTACTTAACTAAGATTAATCACTATAATTTTTCCTCTCGCAACCATTAGTTGCCCACAATGCAATCAAAAAGTGGTTGTCTGCAACCATGATTTTTAATAAATTAAAATCAATCAACAATGAAAGGACAATCCATATGAGATTAGGTCAAAAAATCACGGAATTACGAAAAAAGA
>CAOOYH010000008.1 GCA_948500755.1 uncultured Lactobacillus sp.
CAGATGGACTTTTTTATTTTTCAAAAGTGTTCAACTTAATTTTACAATCGGCCAAGCTTTTTACTTATATATTATTTCTCTAATAAATCAACAAAAGTAGCATCCGTAACTTTTTGTAAATCATCAGGATTGATCATGATACTTCTACCAACTTCACCACTTGAAACAGCGATTTGATCATGTTCTTTCATACTGCTATCTAAATAGATAGGAAAATGATGCTTTTGGTAAATTCCAATTGGAGTATTGGCACCATGCACATAACCAGTAGTGGCGACTAACTTCTTAAGTGGAAGTAATTCGCACTTCTTGTTACCGGAAGCTTTAGCAAGTTTCTTCATACTTAAGTGTTCGGTAACAGGAACAACCCCAACTACAGGACTATTTTTATTTCCCTCACATACCAAGGTTTTGTAGACCAAAGCTTCTTCATCGTCTAAAATGGAAGTATCCATTTGTTTAACATCGCCTTTTTGAACTGTGGCGAATTGTAATTGCTTATATGGAATCTTTTGTTGGTCGAGCATCTTCTCAATCAACGTTTTATTAAGTTTTTTCTTTTTATTTTTTTTCGACATTTTTCTCACCTTTTAATATCATAAACGTGAGAATTTAACATGTCAAAAGGGGACAAGATTAGTGAAATTATTAGCGATAAAAGTGGAATGTAGTCATGAATTAGAAGATGGATTAAGTTTCTTCATGCAAGATGAACTGGATGCACAGGGAATTGAAAGTCGTAAGCGTAGCGACTTTGTTTTAGAGGGTCAAAAACATGATAGTAGTTTAGTTGAACTAGATGATATTGAAAACCTACCTGAAGATTTAGAATTAACAGCATATTTTGAGTATAAAAATGCTGATAAAAAGAAGATAATTCAAAAAATTACTGATAAAATAGCTGAAATGAAGGGTTATGGCTTAGATGCTGGCAACGTTTCAATTAGCACTAAGGAAGTGGCTGATGAAGATTGGAATACAGCTTGGCAAAAATACTATCATGTGATTGACTTTTCAAGACATTTAGCTATCGTTCCCGAATGGGAAGACTATCAACCGGCTTTCTCTGATCAACAACTGATTCGTTTAGATCCAGGACTTGCCTTTGGTACTGGTGGGCATACGACAACACAGTTAGTTTTGCTTGCTATGGAACGTGCTTTAGTTAAGCCGATGTCTGTTTTAGATGTTGGTACTGGCTCTGGTATTTTGGCAATTGCTGCAAGTAAGTTAGGAGCAAGCCACGTATTAGGAACTGACATCTCTGATGAAGCTGTTACTGCCGCTAAAGAAAATATTGCCTTAAATAATATTGATAATATTGATGTGCGTAAGGCTAATTTGTTAAAAGATATTGATGAAAAATATGATCTAATCGTGGCAAATATTTTAGCTGATATTCTGTTAGAATTAATTCCGGATCTAGATAATCATTTGAATGAAAATGGTAAAATTATTTTTTCAGGAATTGATTATTTACAACTTCCCAAGATAGAGAAGGCGCTAGAAGAGAATAATTTTGTAATTAAAATGAAAATGCAAGAAGGCCGCTGGATTGGACTATTAATTGCTAGAAAACCAAATTAAAAATATTAATTAAAAGAAAAGGTAAGCGAAAAATGAAGAAAAATAGTGAAGAAAAGAAAAATTTTAATTTTAAGGCTTCATGGAGTAAAATAAATGAAAAATCATTTATGCCTCTTATTTGGTTAACTTTATTAGGAGTAATTGTTTGGATTATCTGTCCACTCGTTCATCTAAGTCGAGTTTGGCGAATTGGACTAGTTTTCTTTATTTTTAATACTTATTTAAGCTACCAAATTGGTCGTATTATGCAAATTAGAAAGTTAAGCTGTTGGTGGCTACTTCTTTTTCCTGTAGTTTTTGCTATTGCAGTTTTCATTCACTTTGCTAAATATAACTTCTTATTGTGCTTAGTATATTTAAGTTTTGAATTATTTGGTTTATGGCATGATGATTTTTACAAAGAAAAGAAATAAAGAATAGGTGATACGTTATGTCAAAATATCATGAAATGACTCATGAAGAAGTTCTTGCTGAATGTAAGAAATATATGAATGATGAACACTTAGCTTTTGTTGAATCAGCATATGAATTTGCTAAGAAAGCACATGAGGGTCAATTCAGAGTTTCCGGACAACCTTATATCATTCATCCCACTCAAGTTGCTGGAACATTGGCAACTTTACGTTTAGATCCTGACACAGTAGCGGCTGGATATTTACATGATACGGTTGAAGATACACCTGTAACTAACGATGATATCAAAGAAAAATTTGGTAAGGACGTTGCATTTATTGTTGATGGTGTGACTAAATTAAGTAAGATTCAATATAAATCTAAGAGCCATGAAGAATACTTGGCTGATAATCACCGTAAGATGTTAATTGCGATGGCTAAAGATTTACGCGTAATCATGGTTAAATTAGCCGACCGTTTACATAATATGCATACTTTAGACCATTTGCGCCCAGATAAACAAAGAAGAATTGCAGACGAAACTTTAGATATCTATGCTCCTCTTGCTGATCGTTTAGGTATTGGAACGATTAAGTGGGAACTTGAAGATATGAGTTTACATTATCTCAACCCACAACAATATTATCGGATTGTTAATTTAATGCAGTCTAAGCGAAGTGAGCGTGAAGGATATATTGCGGATGCAATTTCGACTTTGAAGCAAACTTTAGATAGCTTAGGCATTAAGTATGAGATTTATGGTCGTCCAAAACATATTTATTCAATTTATAAAAAAATGGTTAATAAGCACAAAGACTTTAGCGAGATTTATGACTTATTAGCTGTTCGAGTAATAGTTAAATCTGTGAAAGATTGTTACGCTGTTTTAGGTGCAGTTCATACTAAATGGAAGCCAATGCCAGGTCGTTTTAAGGACTATATTGCCGTTCCAAAGGTAAATGGCTATCAATCTCTTCATACTACAATTATTGGACCTGGAGGCAAGCCGCTAGAAATCCAAATTAGAACAGAGGCTATGCACCAAGTTGCTGAATACGGTGTCGCGGCTCACTGGGCATATAAAGAAGGCGTCAAGGGAGAAGTTGAGCAAACAGATGCAAATAAAAAGCTCAACATGTTCCAAGAAATTCTTGAGCTCCAAAATGAGACCAAAGATTCTCATGAATTTATGAAGAGTGTTAAAACAGATATCTTCTCAGATAGGGTATATGTTTTTACACCTAAAGGCGATGTTTATGAACTTCCTAAAGGCTCAGTTCCTTTAGATTTTGCCTACATGATTCACTCAGAAGTTGGTGCACATTCTGTTGGAGCTAGAATTAATGGTAAAATTGTTCCCCTAGACTACAAATTAAAAACTGGTGACATCGTTGAAATGTTAACTCAAGCATCAGCTCGTCCATCTCGCGACTGGGTTAACTTAGTTAAAACTTCACGTGCTCGTAATAAAATCAAGCGCTTCTTTAAGACTGAAGATAGAGAAGAAAACATTGAAAAGGGACAAAACATGATTGAACAAGAATTATCAAATCGTGATTTAGTTCCTAAAGAATTCATGACTAAAGCTGATGTTCAGCGAGTTATTGATCATTTCAACTATCACAACGATGAAGAGTTGTTTGCTGCAGTTGGGTATGGTGAAGTTTCTGCGGCAACAGTCGCAAATCGTTTAACTGAAGATTTACGTAAAAAAGCTGAAGATGAAAAGCAACGTCAACTTGAAGAGAAAATCATGAACGCTGGTCAGCAAAGTACTGAAGAAGATAACGATTCAGATGCTCCAGCAGATATTATGCGTGTTAAGCATAATAATGGGGTTATGGTCCAGGGTGTATCTGACTTAATGCTGCATTTAGCTAAATGTTGTAATCCTGTTCCTGGTGATCCAATTATTGGTTATGTAACTAAAGGACGCGGGGTAACTATTCACCGTGCAGATTGTCCGAATATAACCGAAGAAGCTAAAAAGCAGGGTCGACTGATTGATGTTGCTTGGGAAAATATCGCTAAAGATAAGAATAAAGAGAACTATAATGCTGACATTGAAATTTATGGTTTTAATCGTTCCCGTCTCTTAAGTGATGTAATCAATGCCCTAAATTCTAAGACTAAGAATATTGTCAATATTTCTGGAAAAGTAGATAGTAATAACATGGCTCATATTTATGCAACTGTCTCAGTTAGAGATGCAGCTCATTTGGAAGATATTTTAAGTCGAATGAGGGATGTGCCAAATGTTTATGAAGCAAAGAGGTCAATTAATTAATGCGTGTTGTTATTCAAAGAGTAAATAAGGCACAAGTTGCTATTGATAATGAAGTCGTAGGTAAAATTAAGCGTGGTTTTCTTTTATTAGTGGGCTTACGGAATGGCGATGAATTAGAACAAGTTAAAAAAGCAGCTGATAAAATTGCTAAAATGCGTATTTTTGAAGATAAAGATGGTAAAACTAATTTATCTTTGAAAGATGTTAATGGTGAAATTCTAAGCGTTAGTCAGTTTACCTTGCTAGCAAATACTAAAAAAGGAAATCGACCAAGTTTTGTAGAAGCTATGCGTCCACCTAAGTCAAAACAATTATGGGAAGACTTTAATCATGAACTAGAGGATAAAGGCTTCCATGTTGAGACAGGTGAATTTGGTGCTGACATGCAGGTTAGTTTAGAAAATGATGGTCCCTTTACAATTGTATTAGACATTTAAAATATTTAAGTAAAGGCTTACAAAGGTTGACTTTGTTGACTGAAAAATATAAGCTAAAAAGGAATTATCGATGACGAAGAATGTAGATTAGCATGATCTATCTCAGAGACCGCTTGTTTGGTGAGAATAGCGGATAGGTTGCGATCTGTGACACCTTTAGCAGATAATGGATCGTTTCGCGAGCGTTAATCGCAGCAAGCAAAAGGTGGTACCGTGCTAATTTATTGCGCCCTTGACTCAGTTCAAGGGCGCTTTTTTATTAATATATTAAAGGATGATTAAATGAAAGTTCAAAGACCAAAAGGTACAGTCGATATTTTGCCAGGAGAATCTGGTTCATGGGAAAAAGTAGAATCTATCGCTAGGAACTTTTTTAAAAGAGCTAATTACCGTGAGATAAGAACACCTAGTTTTGAAAATTATGAAGTTTTTTCACGTTCTAGTGGTGAAACTTCAGACGTTGTTTCAAAAGAAATGTACGACTTTAACGATAAGGGTGGTCGTCACATTGCATTGCGTCCTGAAGGAACTGCTGGTGTAGTGCGTGCTTATGTAGAAAATAAGCTTTATGGACCAGATGTTGTAAAGCCATTTAGCGTTTACTACATTGACAATACTTTTAGATATGAAAGACCACAAGCCGGTCGTCAACGTGAATTCCACCAGATTGGTGTTGAAAGTTTTGGCTCTGACAGTCCATTAGCAGATGTAGAAACTTTAATGATGGCACATGATTTACTCGCTGAATTAGGTGTTAAAAATTATGAATTACACATTAACAGTTTAGGTAATGCTCAAGTTCGTGAAGCATATCATGATGCTTTAGTAAATTACTTTACACCAGTTAAAGATCAACTTTCTGAAGATTCACAACGTCGCTTAAGTCAAAATCCATTAAGAATCTTGGATTCAAAAGATGAACGAGATAAGAAGTTTTTACCTAATGCTCCTAAGATTGTTGACTACCTAGATGATGAATCTCGGAAAAACTTTAAAACAATTACTGATATGTTAGAGCAATTGGGCATTAACTATGTAATGGATGATGATTTAGTTCGTGGTCTTGATTACTACACTGGAATTATTTTTGAGTTCATGGTTGAAGATAAGAATCTATGGGAATCAGCAACGACAATTTTAGGTGGAGGACGCTACAACCACTTAGTTGAAGAGTTTGATGGACCAGAAACACCTGCGGTTGGTTTTGGTATTGGGGAAGAAAGATTAATGCTTGTATTGAAAGAGCAAAATCCAGACCTTTTCCAAGAAGAAGGAATAGATTTCTTTATTACTAATATTGGTGCAGGAACTGAGTTTAAAGCTGTTGAAGTTGCACGTAGTTTACGTGAACAAGGCTTTAGTGCACAATATGATGTTGACCAAAAGAAGCTTAAGCAACAGTTTAGAAAAGCTGATCGCGTTCATGCAACATTTGTAATTACCTTGGGAGCTAAAGAATTAGAAAATGGCGTTTTAAATATTAAGCGTTTAAGTGATGGTAAAACTATCGATCTTAGCTTAGAAGATATAAATAATATGCAAGATGTTATAAATAAATTGGAGGATTAACATGGAACATATGGACAAAAGAACTGATTACGCTGGTAATATTACTAGCAAATATGAAGGACAAGAAGTAACCCTTTATGGTTGGGTTCAACGTGTTCGTAATTTAGGAAACTTAGTTTTCATTGACCTTCGTGACCGTGAAGGAATTGTACAAGTTGTTGTTAACAAAGATTCCGGTGAAAAGTTAATGGAAATTGCTGATTCATTGAATAATGAAGATGTAATTGAAGTAAAAGGAAAAGTAGTTAAGCGTTCAAGTGTAAACCCAGAAATGAAAACTGGTGAAGTTGAAGTAGATGCTACTGAAATTGACGTACTAAACAAATCAAAAGTACCACCATTTGAAATCAAAGATGATATTAATGCGGCAGAACAAACTCGTTTGAAGTACCGCTACCTTGATTTACGTCGTCCAACTCTTCAAAGAGCAATTATTTTACGTTCAAAGATTTTGAAGGCAGTTCACGAATACTTCGATGAACAAGGCTTTATTGATATTGAAACTCCAATTTTAGGTAAGTCATCTCCTGAAGGTGCTCGTGACTACTTAGTTCCTTCAAGAATCTACCCAGGTAGTTTCTATGCTTTGCCACAATCACCACAATTATTTAAACAATTATTAATGGGTGCTGGCTTTGATAAATACTATCAATTAGCTCGTTGTTTCCGTGACGAAGACTTACGTGGTGACCGTCAACCAGAATTTACTCAAATCGATATGGAAACCTCTTTCTTAGATGAACAAGGTGTTCAAGACTATACTGAAGGTCTTTTAAAGAAGATTATGAAAGATGTTATGAACATCGATTTAAAGACTCCAATCAAGCGCATTACTTGGGACGAAGCAATGAACAAGTATGGTTCTGACAAGCCTGATACTCGTTATGAGATGTACCTTCATGACTTAAGCCCAATCTTTAAAGATAGTGACTTTAAGGTGTTCTCTGGTGCAATTGCTGATGGCGGCGTAGTTAAAGGGATCGCTGTTAAGAATGGTGCTAAAGAATATTCACGTAAAAAGATTGAAGAAAAACAAGACTACATCAAGCGCTACAATGCTAAAGGTTTAGCTTGGGTTAAATATGAAGATGGCGAATTTTCAGGACCTATTGCTCGTTTCTTAACTGATGAAAACAAAGAAGCTTTGAAGAAAGAATTTGATCTTGAAGGCGGCGAATTAATCGTTATTGTTGCTGACAAGTGGAAGGTTGTTACCGATTCACTTGATCACCTACGTCGTGAATTTGCTCATGAAACTGGTATTATTCCAGAAGGTGTCTTTGACTTTGTATGGGTAGTTGACTGGCCATTGTTTGAGTATGATGAAGGTTTAGGTCGCTGGATTGCTGCTCACCACCCATTCACTATGCCAGATGACGAAGGTATTAAGTTGTTAGACACTGATCCGCATAAAGCTCATGCACGTTCATACGATATTGTTATGAACGGAGATGAAATGGGTGGTGGATCAATCCGTATCCACAAACGTTCAATTCAAGAAAAGATGTTTAAGGCCTTAGGTTTCACTAAGAAGCGTGCTTATGAACAATTTGGTTACTTAATGGATGCTTTAGATATGGGATTCCCACCACATGCTGGTCTTGCTATTGGTCTTGATCGATTAGCTATGATGTTAGCAGGTAAGGACAACATTCGTGACGTTACTGCCTTTCCAAAGAATGCTTCTGCTTCTGAGCCAATGATGCATGCTCCAGCTCCAGTTGCTGAGAAACAATTAACGGATATTGGTATTGAAGTTGAAAAACAATACGAAGATAGCGTTAAGGAAACTGAACAACGTCTTGAAAAAGAAGCTCAAGAAGATGCCGATAAGAACTCAACTTGGGATGAATAATCTTAGTTAAAAATTTGAGTAACAAAAAATTGCATTACCTAACTTTTAAAGCAGGTAATGCAATTTTTTATTTATTTAGATATTTTCAACAAATTTTGCAATTCGTTTTAAGGCTTCTTGTAATTGTTCGGTCGAAGAAGCGTAAGACATTCTAACATATCCTTGACCGCCCTTACCGAAATAGCGACCGGGAGTCACACCAACTTTTGCCTTAGTGGCTAATTCATTAGCGAAGGCTTCGTCGTCGGTACCAAAAGTGTCAGGGATCTTAGCAAAGATATAGAAGGCTCCTTGAGGTGTAGACATTTCAAAGCCTAATTTTTCTAAACCAGTTTTCATAAATTCCAATCTGTCTTCGTAAATTTTGCGTGCTTCAAGAGGATCTGCTTGTCCATTATTTAGTGCGTCAATTGCGGCAGCCTGAACATTATCGGTTACGGAGGTAACAAGAAAAGCATTTACTTTTTGAATAGTTTTCATAATATCTGCAGGAGCTGCAATATACCCTAAACGCCACCCAGTCATTGCGTATGCTTTTGAAAGTCCTGAAATTAGAATATTGCGCTCAGGAATATATTGAGATAAAGAATGATGAACATTATTATCGTAAACCAATTCACCATATATTTCGTCCGTAACCGAGAAAAGATGGTACTTGGTAATAACTTCTGCAAGTGCCTTTAAAGTGGCTGCTGGATAAACACGACCTGTTGGATTAGATGGATCAGTTAAAATGATTGCTTTAGCGCCTTTTCCTTCATTTTGTAGTACTGTCTCAAGATGTTCAGGAGTCAGGATAAAATCATCTTTTGAAGTATCAATTTGGACTGGGATAGCTCCCGTTAATTTAATTAATTGAAAATATAAGGCCCATACTGGAGTAGGAACTAAAATTTTATCACCTGGATTTAAAATTGACATGAATACATCATTTAAAGCACCAGTAGCTCCAACTGTAACGCAAATTTCAGTTTTTGAATCGTATTTAACGTCAAGACTACGATCAAGGTAGTTGCTAATAGCTTCTAATAACTCAGGTTTACCTGCTTGTGGTGCATAATGCGAGTCATTTGCTTTGATATCAGCAATAGCTGCATCTTTAACATGATCTGGTGTATTTAAATCTGGTTCTCCAATCGTTAATTTAATAATTCCTGGGATTTGAGACGCTTTTTCATCAAAGGCTCTAATTTTTGAAGGTCCTAAAGAATTTAATCGTGTATTTTTTGTAAGTGATAAATCATTTGCTAATTTTGGCATAAAAAATCCCCCTCTAATATTATAGATTATTGTATAGAAACAAAAATCATGAGACAACATTTTTATGTTAAAATTTGATATCTTTAATTTTAGAAGGTGAAAAAATGTTTGATAAAAAAGAAGCTCTTAAAAAATTAAATTATGAACAATATGAAGTTACACAACATGCAGCAACTGAAATGCCTTTTAGTGGAAAATATAACGATTTCAACCAAAAAGGAATTTATGTCGATGTAGTTTCTGGTGAACCACTTTTTTCAAGTCAAGATAAATATGATGCAGGCTGTGGTTGGCCGAGTTTTACGAAGCCAATAAAAAAATTAAGTTATAAACGGGATCAATCTCATGGAATGGAGCGAACAGAAGTGAAAAGCCCCATTGCTGATTCCCACTTAGGTCATGTTTTTACTGATGGACCAGTCGATCAGGGAGGATTAAGATATTGTATTAATTCTGCTTCCTTAAAATTCATTCCATATGATAAGCTAGAAGAGGAAGGCTATAGTCAATATAAAAAAATATTTGAGGAATAGGATCATGAATTTAATACAAGTTTTTGATAATTTGAAGGTTCCAGAAGAAAATATTCCTGAATTATTAGAGTTTGCTGGTCAACATGAAGACTTTTTGTCAAAGATAGTTAAAGCCTCTGGTAATCAGGTTGAATACAGTGTAAGTGGGACACAGTCTACTAATAGTAAGCTTGTAGATAAACAGATTGCCTTTTTAGGAAGTTCTGTTACTTATGGTGCAGGTGCCTTGAGTGAATCATTCGTAGATTATTTAAGAAAAAAAGATGGGATTTACCCATTTAAAGAAGCTGTTTCAGGAACAACCTTAGCTGAAAATGGTGATAATTCTTATGTGGCACGCTTAGAGAAACTCCCAATTTTAGAAAATATAAGTGCGTTTGTTTTGCAACTTTCAACTAATGATGCTAAAGTTGATATTCCTTTAGGTAAAATTAGTGAAAGTGACAAATATGATATTACAACTAGTATTGGAGCAATTGAATTCATTTTAGAATATGTTAAAAAGACTTGGAATTGTCCTGTTTTGATTTATTCTAATCCATCTTTTGATTCTGAAAAATATGGTAAATTAGTAGAAGCAACAAAAGAATTACAAAAGAAATGGAAATTTAAGTTTCTTAATATGTGGGATGACAAGCGCTTTGATTACAATGAAAAAGACCGTCAACTCTATATGGTTGACGATATTCATCCCACTCGTGCTGGATATAAAATGAGCTGGCTTCCTGAATTTGAAAAAGCGCTCAATGATATTTATGAAAATTAGTTTTATTTAAATCCATCTTTTGATTTTATATAATCGAGAGATGGATTTTTTTATTCTTTTGCAGATAAAACAAATTTATATTTATTACGTTAAAATAATTATGTAAAGTATTGTTTTGAAAATAGATTTAATATAAACGCCGGATATAATCGAGGCACTTAACAGCAGTGATAAGCTATAAAACTAAATATTATGACTAAGAAAGAAATTATAAATCTGTTATCATAGCAATATCTAATATCACTTAGATTTGTTTTATATTTAATTAGAAAGATGATATTTAATGGCTAAACTAACAGAAGCTAGAAAAAAGCTAATAAAAAATGGGATGAAAATAATAAAGATAGAAAGAACTACATAGTTAAACGATCCACTACAAAAAACTTTATTCTTAAGTTAGCTACTAAAGAAGATTTAAAAGCGATAGAAAGTTACATAGAGGAAAGAAAAGCAAAGTTAAAGGAAAGTAAGTAAATATAAAAAGAAAGTCATTTTAGATCTGATGTTCTAGAGTGACTTTTTTGCTTTAAGGGTAATTTCCATTAATAATATATATGAATGAATTAAAAGAAATAGGAACTTAAAAAGTACCACAATTTTGATAAACATTGATTTTTTAGAAAGTTAGTGGAAATATAGTGAAAGTAATCCATAATTATTCAAATTTAGAAAGAAGTGCTAATAAAATGAAAGACGTTAAATCCCTTGATAACAATGAAAAAACGCAGTATGACACAGCTATCTTTGCTGGCGGGTGCTTTTGGTGTATGGTTGCTCCTTTCGATACATATCCTGGTGTCATAAAGGTCGAATCAGGTTATACCGGTGGAGTCGTGCCTAACGCTACTTACGAACAAGTTTGTACGGGATTAACTGGACATACTGAGGCGGTTCGCATTACTTATGATCCAAATAAACTATCTTATGAGGATTTAGTTAATATTTATTGGCAAGTTACTGATCCAACTGATGCTATGGGACAATTTCAAGATCGCGGCAGTCAATATCAACCAGTGATTTACTATAATTCACCTGAACAAAAAGAAATTGCTGAACAATCACGTAAATCTTTAGCAGATTCAAATAAGTTTTCAGATCCAATTGTAACCCGTATTGAACCAGCAAAGCCTTTCTATTTGGCTGAAGATTACCATCAAGATTTTTATAAAAAAGATCCAGCTCGGTATGCTTTAGAAGAGGCCGGAGGGAGAGAACAATTTATCAAAAAACATTGGAAAAAATAGACTTGTTTTTAACTATAAATATCTTTACACTAGATACGTTATGAACATAGTAAAAGAGGAAAATTATGAGTACATTAGAAAGGCTTTCGCGGCGTCATATCTTAATTTCGAAGTTATCAGCAGCTTTATTTTATGCTTTAGCCGTTGCTATCGCCTTAAACTTTTTCTGGCAACCTGGTAAAATTTATGCTTCTGGAATTACTGGTTTTGCCCAAATTTTACAGTCTGTATCAGAACGGTATTTGCCATTTACATTAGCTACATCAGTAATGTATTTTGTACTAAATATCCCATTATTTATTTTAGGATGGTTTAAAATTGGCCACCGTTTTACGATTTTTACTTTAATTGCAGTTTTATTGGCATCTATCATGATGAAAATTATTGCTCCAATTAAGATGAGCTATGATCCAATTATTTGTGCAATTTTTGGTGGAGTAATTAATGGTGTTGGTACTGGGATAGCTTTAAAATCAGGTATCTCTACTGGTGGACTAGATGTCTTAGGGATTATTTTACGAAAGAAAACTGGTAAAAGCTTTGGTCAAATAAATATCTTTTTTAACCTAATTATCGTAATATGTGCTGGTTTTGTATTTGGATGGACTCGGGCTCTATATACGGCTTTGAACATCTTTGTCAATGGTAAGGTAATAGACGCTGTCTATAATCAACATCAAAAGATGCAGGTATTAATCGTAACCGAACATCCTAAACATATTATTGATGGAATTCAGGCTAAGATGCATCGTGGGATTACGATTCTGCATGATGCCGAGGGTGCGTATAGTCATACTGAAAAGACAGTCTTATTAATGGTAATTGATAAATATGATATGTATGACATTTATAATATTGTCTTAAACAATGATCCATATGCTTTCATGAGTTTAAGCGAAGTTTCGAAGGTATATGGAAGATTCAAGGAACAGACGCCAGTTTAGATGTTACTAGAAAACGATTATTTCACTTTATACAACAAAGGAAATGGTCGTTTTTCTTTAAAAATATTTTTATGTAGGGAATCTAAGATGGAAAATCGTTTTAAAAGTGTTTTTGATATCATTGGTCCAGTTATGATTGGACCGTCTAGTTCACATACAGCTGGTGCAGTAGCAATTGGCAGAGAAGGAAATAAGCTTTTTGGAGGAGTTCCTAAAAAGGTTACTGTTCATTATTATGGCTCTTTTGCTCAAACTCATCGTGGACATGGTACTGATTATGCAATTGCAGCAGGAATTTTGGGCTTTACTACTTCTGACTTACGAGTACCAAAAGCTCCAGAAATTGCACGTAAGCGGGGTATTGATATTAGATTTGTAGAGGAAAAGGGAGAAAGCCCGATTCATCACCCCAATACAGCGATTTTGGATATGACTGATGGTCATAAAAGAGTTCAGTTGGCAGGCTGTTCTATTGGTGGTGGGGCAATAGAAATTCGACGCTTAGTAATCCATGATATTGTGGTTGAGCCAAGCGGTACGTTGCCAATTGTTCTATTGATTGATCCAGAAAGAAAAATAAAAAATCAAAGATTCTTGACTTCCTTTTTACAACAAAAGGCACCCTTTAATGAGAGCAGAATATATAAAAGTCCTGACTATTACATCTATGAATATGATATTCAAAACTATTTTAAGCCTTCTTTAATTGGAGAACTCAAGAAAAAATATAAAAACATTGTTTGTTTATGAAATGAGAAACTAATGTACAATCATATTAAAGAAATTGTTGCAGACGCTGAAAAAACAGAAAAACCTATTTCAGAATTAATAATTGAACAAGAATGCAAATTATCAGGTCTATCCAGAGAAAAAGTATGGAATAAAATGAAATATAATCTTGAAACCATGCGTGCTGCGGTTAGTAAGGGAAGTACTGGTAAAGGAGTATTTTCTCATACTGGCTTAACGGGTGGTGAAGCGATTAAAATAAAGAATTATCGTGAAAAAGGATATACTCTTTCTGGTGATTTTATGATGGAAGCTGTGCAAAATGCAGTAGCAACAAATGAAGTAAATGCTGCGATGGGCGTCATTTGTGCAACCCCAACAGCTGGCTCTTCTGGCACACTACCAGGCATTTTATTTATGCTTGAAAAAAAGCTCGACTTAAATGAAGAGCAAATGATTCGCTTTCTCTTTACTGCAGGAGGAATGGGATTAGTTATTGGAAATAACGCGGAAATTGCTGGTGCAACCGGCGGATGCCAAGCAGAAGTAGGGTCGGCTTCCGCAATGGGTGCAGCAGCGGCTGTAGAAATAGCCGGTGGCACACCCGCGCAAAGCTCTCAAGCTTTAGCGATTGCGATGTCTAATTTATTGGGACTAGTATGTGATCCAATAGCAGGACTAGTAGAAGTACCCTGCGTAAAAAGAAATGCTATTGGAGCAGGCAACGCACTAATTGCGGCTGATATGGCACTAGCTGGATGTACCAGTGTTATCCCGGCTGATGAGTGTATTGATGCTATGAAAAAAGTTGGTCATCAAATGCCAGTATCATTAAGAGAAACTGGTATTGGTGGATTAGCAGGTACTCCAACAGGACAGGCTATTAAGACTAGAATTTTTGAAAAAGATGTTTAAAATGCGGACTAGTGAAGAAATTAAGCAAAATATTATCAATCAACTAGCAACTGTCATAGACCCGGAGTTAGGGGTAGATGTTGTTAATCTAGGACTAGTTTACGAGATTGATTTAGATGAAGATGGAATTTGTCTGATTAATATGACTTTAACCACTCCAGCTTGTCCTTTAACAGAAGTATTAATTGAATTGGTTACTGCAGCAGTTATGAAGGTTCCTGAAGTTAAAAATGTTGATGTTGAGTTTGTTTGGTATCCAGTTTGGAGTCCAGAAAAGATGAGCGATCAAGCTAAAAAATATTTTGGATATGACGAAAAATAAATAGAGGCATAAAAAAAGATCTTTCAAAATTTAATGAAAGATCTTTTTAAAATGTTTAATTTTATTTGTTACTTAGCGTAGTCATCAATACCGAGGTGTTCTAAAATTAGTGCTGCTGTTTCTTCAATTGAACGATGAGCAACGTTAATTACATAGCAACCAAGTTTCTTATAGAGTTTATCAGCTGCTTCAAGTTCTGCATTGATCGAATCCATATTAGAGTAAGTAGTATCTGGGTTCAGACCATAGGCTATCATTCTTTGACGTCTGATTTCATTCAAAACGGACGGATCGTTTGTTAAACCAATGATTTTCTTAGGATTAATCTTATAGATTTCATCTGGAATATGGGTTTGAGGTACAAGTGGTAAATTAGCGACCTTAAGATTCTTGTTAGCTAAGAATAAAGAAAGTGGAGTCTTAGAAGTTCGAGAAACACCAAGTAAAACAACGTCAGCTTCTAAGAAACCTTTTGGATCTTTTCCGTCATCATACATAACAGCAAATTCCATTGCAGAAATTCTATCAAAGTAATTTTGACCCATGTGGTGAACAGCACCGATTTCATGTTTAGGTTCTTCACCAGTTAAAGCATGAATGTTGTCAATTACGCCAGAAAGTAAGTCGACGTATTTCATATTATGTTCACGTGCAAATTTAATTACAGCCAATTGTTCATCTTCGTGAATCAAGGTAAAGGCAATTAATACGTTTTCAAATTCTGTGATTTCACTAAAAACTTTTTCTAGCTTTTCTCGATTTGTAATAAAAGGATAGCGGCGGTAGTTAAATTTAACGTTTGGATATTGAACTGCCCCAGCTTGGACCATATTGAAAGCTGTATCACCAACAGAGTCAGAAATAATAATTAGATTAACAATTTTTTGATTTTCTTTTTTTTCTTCAGTCATATATTTCACCTCATTAATTATCTAAATTATACCAAAATAAGTAAGAAAAATGTTAATCGACTATTGACCGTTTTTTCTCGTTTAGCTATAATTTAACTATATTGTTGTGGCACATATTTGTGTGCCAAGAAATGGAAGGAGGGATCTCACATGGCTAAGACAATCGTTCACGAAAACGAGTCTATTGATGATGCTCTTCGTCGTTTCAAACGTTCCGTTTCTAGAAGTGGTACCTTGCAAGAATACCGCAAGCGTGAATTCTACGAAAAACCAAGCGTTAAGAGAAAGTTAAAATCCGAAGCTGCTCGTAAGCGTAGACATTATTAATATAGAAAAAGCTCCTGGTAGAAAATTCTTCTATCAAGAGCTTTTTTTATATAAAAAGTTTAAAATAGACTGTGTAAGTTTTGATTAAAGAGGAGAATTAAATACAATGTCACTAAATGATACTTTAATGCAAGATATGAAAACAGCTATGAAAGCCAAAGATAAGGAAGCTTTAACTACAATTCGCTCGCTTAAGGCTGCAATAATGAATTATAAAATTAAAGTGGGACATGATCTAACTAGTGATGATGAATTAACAGTTTTGTCCAGCGCTCTTAAACAACGCAAAGAATCTTTAGAAGAATTTACTAAGGCTGGCAGAGATGATTTAATTAATCAAACAAAGAATGAAATGAAATTAATTGAAAAATACATGCCAAAGCAAATGTCTAAGGAAGAACTTGAAGAAACTGTTGAAGAAACAATTAAAGAAGTTGGAGCAAGTTCTAAAAAAGACTTTGGTAAAGTTATGCAAGCTTTAATGCCAAAAATTAAGGGTAAGGCTGATGGTAAAGCAGCTTCTTCAATTGTTGGTAAAAAGCTTAACTAATAGCTTTTATTAAACGGAGGATTTTAAGTGGGACAAACTATAGAAGCAACATTTACACCAACTAAACCAGAAACAATCATGAATTTAGTTGGAATTAACGATGCAAATTTGCGTTTAATTGAAGAATCTTATGATGTGCAGGTAACTGATACTGGTAGTGAAATCGAAGTAACCGGAGAAGAAAGCATTGTTAAGAAAATTATGCAAATTTTTACTGCTTTGGATAAGGTTGTTACCCGTGGAGTTACTATTACTGCAACTGATGTTGTTAGCGCAATTAAGATGGCAGATAAGGGAACTTTAGAATTTTTTGGAGAATTATATAATAAAATTCTAATTAGGGATGCTAAAGGTCGTCCAGTTCGCGTTAAGAATATGGGACAAAAACGCTATATTGAAGCTATTCAAAAATATGATGTCGTTTTTGGAATTGGGCCAGCTGGTACAGGAAAGACTTTTCTAGCCGTAGTTATGGCGATTGCGGCCTTTAAAAAAGGAGAAGTGTCCCGGATTATTTTGACTAGACCAGCGGTAGAAGCAGGCGAATCATTAGGATTTCTTCCAGGTGATTTAAAAGAAAAAGTTGATCCATATTTAAGACCAATCTATGATTCTTTATATGCTATTTTAGGTGTAGAGCCAACCAACCGTTTAATGGAACGTGGGGTTATTGAAGTAGCTCCTCTAGCATATATGCGTGGTAGAACTTTGGATGATGCTTTTGTAATTCTAGACGAAGCACAAAATACAACACAGGCACAAATGAAGATGTTTTTAACAAGATTAGGATTTAATTCTAAAATGGTTGTCAATGGGGACCAGACCCAAATTGACTTACCAGGAAAAGCAAAGAGTGGATTATTACAAGCTGAACATATTTTACAGAATATTGAGCAAGTAAAATTCATTAACTTTACTTTTAATGATGTTGTTCGTCATCCCGTTGTGGCCAAAATTGTTAGAGCATATGAAGAAGAGGGACACTAAGAGTTGAATAATTTAGATATTTCTTTTAATGATGAAGTTAATTTCTTAAAAGATAGCGATAAAGATTGGATTCCATGGATTAGCGACTTATTATTATCAGCAAAAAAAGAGATTCATAAAGAGAATACTCAAGAAATGAGTATTAACTTTGTTTCTTCCAAAAAAATCCATGAAATTAATAAGAAATACCGCGGTAAAGATCGTCCAACTGATGTAATCTCTTTTGCAATTGAAGATGGATTAGATGAAGACTTTATGAGTGCTTTTAGTGACGATCCTGATTTTGTAGAAGATATTGGGGATTTATTTCTTTGCCCTGAAGTTATCAAAAGACATAGTGTAGAGTATGAAACTGGATTTAATCGGGAGTTTGGTTATACACTAGTTCATGGATACCTTCACTTAAATGGTTATGATCATATCGAAGATGATGAAGCCAAGATTATGTTTGGTATCCAAGGTAAAGTTTTACGTGAATATGGACTTCCGCTTCATCCTGATCAAGAAAATCATGGAAAGCAAATTCACTAAAACTTAAATAAAAAGGATGTAACAATGATGGATGAAAAAAAAGACTTTAAATCAGGTTTTGTAGCTTTAATTGGTAGACCTAATGTGGGTAAATCAACTCTCTTGAATTATTTAGTAGGTCAAAAAGTGGCAATTATGTCACCACAACCACAAACCACTAGAAATAAAATTTCAGGTATTTATACTGATGATCAGGAGCAAATAGTTTTTATTGATACTCCTGGGATTCATAAGCCAAAAAATAAATTAGATGACTTTATGGATAAGTCAAGTTACTCTGCTCTAGATGAAGTAGATGTGGTTTTATTTATGGTTGAACCTGAACCAGCAGGTAAGGGAGACCAATATATTGCTGAACTTCTTAAGAAAATTAAAAAGCCTGTATTTTTAGTGATAAATAAGATTGATAAAGTCCACCCAGATGAGTTATTATCTATTATAGATTCATATAAGAATCTAGGCGATTTTGCTGAAATTGTTCCAATTTCTGCTTCACAAGGAAATAATGTTTCCGAGTTGATTAAAACAATTGCTAAATATTTGCCAGAAGGTCCGCAATTTTATGATGCAGACCAATTGACTGACCGTCCAGAATATTTTATTGTAGCTGAATTAATTCGCGAGCAGGTTTTGAAGCTCACTCATGAAGAAGTTCCGCATGCTACGGCCGTGGTAGTTGACCGAATGCGGGATCATGAAGGTGGCAAGCTTCAAGTTGAGGCTACAATTTATGTTGAGCGTCCCGGTCAAAAGGGCATTATTATCGGCAAGAAAGGTCAAATGTTGAAGCAGATTGGAATTGCTGCACGTCAGGAAATTGAAGCTTTATTAGGTGAAAAGGTTAATTTACGCCTATGGGTTAAGGTTCAAAAGAATTGGCGTTCTGATCCTGCCTTTCTTAAATCCATTGGCTACAACGCTAAGGAATTAAGATAGATGGCACGTGAACTTTGTGAAGTTCAAGGATTAATTTTTAAAAGAAAAAAATATAAAGAAGCTGATGTTCTAACCAAGATCATGACTAAAGATCATGGTATTTTTACAATTGATGTAAGAGGAGCACTGAGACCAAAGTCCAGATTAGGAGCTGCAACCCTTAACTTCTCTTATGGAAAGTATATTGTAAATACAAATTGGAAAGGAATCAGTACGCTGCGGACTTTCAAGGATGTAAAGCAGCTGGACCAGTTATATTTAGATTTAACTAAGAATGCGTATTCGAGTTATGTTTTAGACTTACTTGACCATGCTTTTGTTGAGTATAAAGATATTGGAAGTTTTTATGATTTGATTATGAAAGCGTTGCTGAAGATAAATTCAGGAGAAGATGCGGCAATTATTACCCAGATGGTACAACTGAAGTTGCTTAATGCATATGGAGTAGCGCCACAATTAGATCGTTGTCTAATTTGTGGTAAAGTACAAGGTGTGTTTGACTACTCGATGGAATTAGGTGGAATTATTTGTAGTGATCACTTTAATAGTGTCAGTCAAAGGATGCATCTAGATCCTAAAGTAGTAGCCTTGATTCGTACTCTAGCTTTAGTTGATATTGATCGTTTAGGGAAAATAAAAATTAATCCGCAATTAAAAAAGGACTCTGGCAAGGTGATCGATCGGATGTACGTTAACTATCTGGATCTTAATTTAAAAACTAAAAAATTTCTTGATGAATTGGCGCTTTTTTAGCTGTTGACTTTTTATATTCGTTTAAAGACTAGTGAGGTTTTCTTACTAGTCTTTTTTTATAAAAGATGATAGAATAGATACGTATTTTGACAACTATAAAGGAATAGAAAAGTACCAATACAGCGAGTGCAGAATGGTGGAAGTGCATTTGGGAAAAGGCACCTTTTAGTCAAAGTTGTTAATTAAGGGCAGGAAGAATATTTTCCTGAATTAGGGTGGAACCGCGAAGTAAATCGTCCCTATGCAATTTTTGCATAGGCTTTTTTTATGCCTATGTTGTGAGGAGAGAGATAGATGTCAGAAAAACTGAATATCCAGGATATGATTTTTAAATTGGAACAGTTCTGGGCCTCTAAAGGTTGTATGATTATGCCTTCATATGATGAACAAAAAGGTGCCGGGACAATGAGTCCATATACGTTTTTACGTGCTGTTGGACCAGAACCTTGGGCAGCTTGTTATGTTGAACCTTCAAGAAGACCTGCCGATGGTCGATATGGTGATAACCCTAATCGTTTATACCAACACCACCAATTCCAAGTAGTTATTAAGCCTGCACCAAAGGACATTCAACAATACTATTTAGATAGTTTAAGAGTATTAGGTATTGAGCCTCTTGAACACGATATTCGATTTGTTGAAGATAACTGGGCAAACCCATCTATGGGTTGTGCCGGTGTTGGTTGGGAAGTATGGCTTGATGGAATGGAAGTTTCTCAATTTACTTACTTCCAAGTAGTTGGGGAACTTGATGTTAAACCAACTATGAGTGAAATTACTTATGGTGTAGAACGTCTTGCTTCTTACATTCAAGATGTAAACTCAGTCTTTGATCTTGAATGGGGCGATGGAGTTAAGTATCGTGATATCTTCAAGCAACCAGAATATGAACATTCTAAGTATGCTTTTGAAGAAAGTGATCAAGAACAATTACTTAAATTCTTTGATATTTACGAAGCTACTGCTAAGCGCTTGTTGAGTCAAAATCTAATTCATCCAGCTTACGATTACATCTTAAAATGTAGTCATACCTTTAACTTGCTTGATGCACGTGGTGCAGTTTCAGTTACTGAAAGAGCGGGTTACTTATCAAGAATTAGAAACTTAGCTCATCTTGCTGCTAAGGGATTTGTTGAAGAGCGTGAAAAACGTGGCTTCCCATTATTAAAGCACCAAGAAGAAACTAAGAAAGCGGGGCAAAACAATGACTAAAGATTATTTATTTGAAATTGGCACTGAAGAAATGCCAGCTCACGTTGTTTCTAAAAGTGTTAAGCAATTAGCTGATCGTACTAAAAAGTATTTAAAGGAAAATGGGTTATCCTTTAAAGATATTAAGACTTATTCAACTCCACGTCGTTTAACGATTTTAGTTGAAGATTTAGCTGAAAAACAAGAAGATATTGATGAAGTGAAAAAGGGCCCAGCTAAGAAAATTGCGCAAGATAAAGACGGCAATTGGACAAAAGCTGCTCAAGGATTTGTCCGTGGTCAAGGGATGACTACTGATGACATTTACTTTGAAGAGCTTAAGGGCACTGAATATGCTTATGTTCATGTTCAAAAAGAAGGTAAAAAAGCTTCTGATATCTTAATGGGAATGAGTGATATTGTTAAAGCAATGACCTTCCCAACTAAGATGCGCTGGGGTAGCTACGACTTCGAATTTGTTCGTCCAATTCATTGGATGGTTTCTTTACTTGGCAGTGAAGTAGTGCCAGCTAAGTTACTAGATGTAGTAGCTGGTCGTAAAACTCAAGGGCATCGTTTCTTAGGTGACAGTGTTGTATTAGCTAACGCTGATGATTATGAAGAAGCATTAAAGAGTCAATACGTAATTGCTAATGCTGATGAACGTAAGGGTATGATTCTTAACCAAATTCAAGAACTCGTTGCTCAACATAACTGGAAAGTTAATATTGACAAGGGCTTACTTGAAGAAGTTACTAATTTGGTGGAGTATCCAACTGTATTTGCTGGTTCTTTTGATGAAAAATATTTGAACATCCCTGATGAAGTATTAATTACTTCAATGAAGGATAATCAAAGATATTTTGAAGTCTATGATGAAAACGGCAAATTAATTAACCACTTCATTTCAGTTAGAAATGGAAATAGTGAATACTTAGACAATGTCATCGCTGGTAATGAAAAAGTTCTTGTTGCTCGTTTAGATGATGCTCAATTCTTCTATGATGAAGATAAGAAGTACCCACTAACTCACTTCGTTGATAAGCTTAAGAATGTTTCTTTCCATGATAAGATTGGTTCAGTAGCTGAACATATGGCACGTGTTCAAATTATTGGTGATTATCTTGGTAAGAAGTTTAATGTTTCAGATACTGAAATGAAAGACTTTGACCGAGTTAGTGATATCTACAAATTTGACCTTGTTACTTCAATGGTTGGTGAATTTGCTGAATTACAAGGTGTCATGGGAATGCACTATGCACGCTTAATTGGTGAAGATGAAAATGTTAGTGTAGCAATTAAAGAAAGCTATATGCCAACTAGTGCTGAAGGTGAATTACCAAGTACTACTGTTGGTTCATTACTTTCAATTGCAGATAAACTTGATACAATCATCTCCTTCTTCGGTGCAGGTATGATCCCATCCTCATCTAATGACCCATATGCATTAAGAAGAAACGCATACGGAATTGTAAGAATCTTATTGAACGAAGGTTGGTCACTTCCTATTAAAGATGTTTTACCAGAATTGATTCAATTACTATCAGGTAAGACGGCAGCTAAGCTACCTAAGGATGCTGAAGCTGAAAATGAAATTGCCGACTTTATTCGTGATCGTGTAAAGCAACAATTACAAGTTGAAAAGTATGACTATGATGTAATTGACGCTGTTCTTGCATCTAGTCAACAAGATCCAATTCAAATTTTGGCTGCTGCTAAGACCTTGCAAATGCACCATGATGATGCTGACTTTAAGCCAGTAGTTGAAAGTTTGACTAGAATTACTAATATTTTGAAGAAAGCAAAATATAGAAATGCTAATGACATTGATGAAAGTCTTTTCCAAGATGTTAGTGAAGAAGAATTATATGCTGGTGTAAATGCATTAGAGGAAAATACTGATTTGAGTATTGCCGATCTTTATAAAGGCTTTGTAGAATTACAACCGGTAATTAATAATTACTTTGAAAGTAATATGATTCTTGATAAGGATGAAAAGGTAAAGAATAATCGTTTGGCTCAATTATTAAAGGTTAATAACTTAGCTGATCGAATGGGTGACTTAAGTAAATTAGTAATTAAATAATAGTTGATTGGGATGATCCATTGATGGCAGGACGTATTCCTGAACAATTTATCGATGAAGTTAGAAACTCTGTCGATATTGTGGATGTAATAAGTCAATATGTCTCTTTAGAAAAAAAAGGTAAAGATTATTTAGGACTTTGCCCCTTCCATCAAGAAAAAACGCCTTCTTTTACTGTTAATGAAGGAAAACAGTTTTTTAAGTGCTTTGGATGTGGTAAAGGCGGAAACGTATTTAAATTCTTAATGTATCAGGATCATCTAACTTTTCCTGAAAGTGTAAGAAAAGTTGCTGAATTGGCCCATCTTCATATGCCAGAAGGCTACGGCGAAACGGTAAAGCCACTTAGCCCGTTAAAGAAGATGTATCGACAGGCAACAGAATTTTACCAGCATATTTTGCTAACCACTAAAGTTGGTGAAAGAGCACTTGAATATGCTCAAAAACGTGAATTAACTAGTGACCTCTTAGAGCATTTTAAGGTGGGATATGCACCTAATAACGATACAATTTTATTAACTTATCTTCGTCAAGAAGGTTATACAGATGATGAATTGCGAGAAAGTGGTTTATTTGTAGAATCACAAGATGGACAACTATTTGATCGTTTTCGTGATCGATTAATGTTTCCTTTAGGGGATGAGTCGGGCTATACAGTAGGATTTTCTGGGCGACGAATTAGTAATGATAAAACTATTGCTAAATATATGAATAGCCCAGAAACCAAGATTTTTAATAAATCTAAATTACTATTTCACTTTGCTGAAGCAAAAAAAGCGGCAAGAAGTGAAAAACATTTAATTCTTTACGAAGGATATATGGATGTAATTGCCGCTTATAAGGCTGGTATTCAGTCTGGTGTTGCTTCGATGGGAACCAGCTTAACCACGGAACAAGTATATATGCTGAGACGAATCACTCCCAATGTCTTAATTAACTATGATGGAGATCCGCCCGGCATTCATGCTGCTGAAAGAGCAACGAAGTTATTTGGGCAAGTACAGGGATTCAATTTAGGAATAATTGTTTTACCCGAAAATCTCGATCCAGATGAGTATGTAAAGAAATATGGAGTCGAAAAGTATCAAGCAGAGGTTGCTGGTGCACTTAGCTCGATGGATTTTCTACTTGAAAGATTAGCTAATCAATATAATTTACATAATGATCGAGAGAAGCTAGGATATATTACGGCTAGTGTACAAATGATTGCTGGCCTGAATGATCCAGTTGCGGCAGATTTGTATCTTGATAAATTAGCACGCCAGACTGGAGTTACTCGTGAATCATTAAAAGTGACTTTTGTGCGTGAAAGACGTAAATTACAGCGTGCAAAGAATCATCAGCAAGCTTATCAAGCTCCTAAATCACTTCCAATAGATCGGCCTAGTGAGCCGAAAGAAGAGCAAGCAGGCACTGACCTTGAGACAAGGAATCCTGCTCTTGATCGCTTGCTTTACCTATTTATACATAGTGATGAAGCAAGGGATTACTTATTGAGTCAGCAATTCTTGTTTCCAGATGAACGTTATGCAAAATTAGCAGAATTTTGGTTAAAGTATCACCAGACCCATGAAGAGGCAGAGGTTACTGGCTTCATTGATTTTATTCCTGAAGAACTTCAAGGTATAATTATTAATATGGAGATGATTTCAATGCCCCCAGATTATTCTAAGCGTGAATTAGATGATCAATTGCGGGCATTGGAAAAAAGTAAGATTGATCAGCAATTAAATGATTTGCTTAATCAATTGAAGGATGCTCAAAGAAAACAAGATAATAGTTTAGAGCTTGAAATAGCGCAAAAAGTAATTGCGTTAAGAAGAAAGAAGTTTTAGAGGGGGCTTTTTTACATGGCAGAGAGTAAGACTACCAAAGAAACAACAATGACACTTGATAAAAAGGTCAAGGAAGTTGTTAAGGAAGTTAAAAAAGACAAACAAATTACTGAAAAAGAATTTACTGCTCAACTAATTAAGCCATATGATCTTCAAGGAAAAGCGGTAGATCAACTAGTTCAAGAATTTGAAGACAATGGAATTAGTATTGTTGATGAAAATGGTGAACCTTCAAAATTAGCTTTAAAGAAGCAAAAAGACGTTGAGAAGGCTGAATTAAAAGATATGTCAGCACCTTCAAGCGTAAGAATGAACGATCCAGTCCGGATGTATTTGAAGGAAATCGGACGTGTTTCACTGTTAAATGCTGATCAAGAAATTGCCTTGGCTAAGAGAATTGAATCAGGCGATGAAGAAGCTAAGCAAGAATTGGCTGAAGCTAACTTACGTTTGGTAGTTTCTATTGCTAAACGTTATGTTGGTCGTGGTATGTCCTTCTTAGACTTAATTCAAGAAGGTAACATGGGTTTGATGAAGGCCGTTGACAAATTTGACTATCGTTTAGGATTTAAGTTTTCAACTTATGCAACTTGGTGGATTAGACAAGCAATTACTCGTGCAATTGCTGACCAAGCGAGAACAATTCGTATTCCAGTTCACATGGTTGAAACAATTAATAAGTTGATCAGAATTCAAAGACAACTTTTGCAAGATTTGGGAAGAGAACCAACTCCAGAAGAAATTGGTGCCGAAATGGATATGCCAACTGACAAAGTTCGTGAAATCTTGAAGATTGCACAAGAACCAGTTTCTCTTGAAACACCAATTGGTGAAGAAGATGATTCTCATCTAGGTGACTTTATCGAAGATAAGGATGCAACTAGTCCTGAACAACATGCTTCATATGAATTGTTAAAAGAACAACTTGAAGAAGTACTTGATACTTTAACTGATCGTGAAGAGAATGTTTTACGTTTACGTTTTGGTCTTGATGATGGACGTACTCGTACTCTAGAAGAAGTTGGTAAAGTATTTGGAGTAACTCGTGAACGTATCAGACAGATTGAAGCTAAGGCTTTGCGTAAATTACGTCACCCAAGTCGTTCAAATCAATTAAAGGACTTCTTAGATTAGAATAAGAGTTAACAGTAAAAACCTTGTGGTAATAGCAATATTACCGCAAGGTTTTTTGCTATAACAAAAATGAATACTAGTATATAAGAAAGTAATATACTTACCTATTGTAACTGATTTAAAGTAGGTCTATAATGTTAACAGTTACTTATTTTTGGAAAGAAGGGAAAATATGAGTTGGGCAATTATTCAGCAAAGTTTGCCACAATTTGTCAAAGGCTTTCAGGTAACAGTCTGGATGTCCTTTGTTGGAATTATTGGAGCGATGGTGGTTGGGCTCTGTTGTAGTTTGATTCAATATTTTCATGTTCCTGTAATTGATAAGATCGTCAGTGCATATGTTGAGCTTGCAAGAAATACACCGTTATTAATCCAGCTTTTCTTCTTATACTATGCTTTTCCGGTAATTGGATTAAAGATGAGCGCTATTACTTGTGGTTTAATCGGTTTAGTATTTTTAGGTGGAGCTTATATGGCCGAAGGATTTACCGGTGGATTTGATGGAATTAGTAAAAATCAAATTGAATCTGGTGAAGCAATCGGAATGTCAAAATGGCAATTAGCCCGTTATGTGGTCTTTCCACAAGGCTTTGCCTTAAGTGTTCCAGCGATTGCCGCAAATATTATTTTCTTAATCAAGGAAACATCAATTTTTTCAGTAATTGCTATTCCAGAATTAACTAATACAGCATTAGATTTGATTGGCTTATACTACCATTCAAATGAATATCTATTTGTCTTAGTAATTGCATATGCAATAATTTTAATTCCATTATCTTTATTATTAACTTGGCTTGAAAGGAGAGTTCGCTATGGGACATTCGGGGATTAATGTTTTATTCGAAGGAAGAAACTTTACCCGTTTGCTGGGTGGTCTCTGGACAAGTGTTTGGATTGCAGTTCTTTCTTTAATAATTGGCTTGGCACTAGGGGCATTATTTGGTGTTTTAAGAACATCGAAAAGTCGCTTAGTAAAAGTGATTTTTAGAATCTATCTAGAATTCTTTAGAATAGTGCCAACCGTAGTTTTATTATTCTTGTTCTATTATATTTTGCCTAGACAATTTAACTTGAATTGGCCGGCATCTGTTATGGCAGTGATTGCATTTGCTTTATGGGTTTCAGCTGAGTTTAGTGATATTGTTCGTGGAGCGTTGATCTCGGTACCAAAAATTCAACGAGAATCAGGCTTAGCTCTTGGATTGAATAAATGGCAATTATTTATCTATGTCTTATTGCCGCAAGCTTTTCAATTAGAATTACCTGCAACAATTAATTTAGCTACAAGAGTAATTAAAACAACCTCTTTATTGATGATGATCAGTGTTATGGATGTTATCAATGTTGGACAACAAATCGTTGAAGCAAATAATCAAACTAATCCTAACGGTGTTTTTTGGGTATATGGATTGATTTTCTTCTTATACTTCATCGTTGATTATCCTTTATCACTTTGGGCAAAACGATTGAGTAAGAGAAACGAGGCGTAAGGTATGGCTGAAAAAATATTAGAAGTTGAAGATTTAAACAAGTTTTATGGAAATAAGCAAGTATTACATGATATTTCTTTTTCTCTAAATAAGGGAGATGTATTAACATTACTTGGACCTTCTGGATCTGGTAAAAGTACCTTACTTCGCTGCTTAAATGGTTTAGAAGAATTTAAGAGTGGCACGATTATTTTTGAAGGAAAGAAAGTAATTCCAACTGCCAAGAATTGGCAGCAACTTCGCCAAAAAATTGGGATGGTTTTTCAGAGTTATGATCTTTTCCCAAATATGACAGTACTGGAAAATATCTTGCTTGGTCCAGTTAAGGTTCAAAAGAGACCTAAGGCTGAGGTTGAAAAAGAAGCAAAAGCTCTATTAAAAAGAGTGCATTTAGAGCAGTATGCAAATTCATATCCACGACAATTATCAGGTGGACAAAAGCAGAGAATTGCAATTATTCGTGCCTTAGCTCTTCATCCAGATTTAATGTTATTTGATGAAGTTACTGCTTCACTTGATCCAGAAATGGTTAGAGGAGTATTGGAACTAATCAAACAATTATCCGATGAAGATCATATGACCATGATCATCGTTACTCACGAGATGAACTTTGCAAAGCAAATTGCTGATCAAGTCTTATTCTTAGAAAATGGAACAATTGTAGAAGATACACCGGGAAAAGAATTCTTTGAGCATCCCAAAACAAAGAGAGCAGAAGAATTTTTAGAAAGTATGGAATTTTAGGGAGAGTAGAAAATGAAGAAACATAAATTTATTAAAAAGTTAATTGCTGCTGTTGGAATTTTAGCTGTTGGAGCTGTAACTTTAACTGCTTGCTCAAATAATTCAAGCAGTAGTTCATCCAGCAACAACCCTAGCTCAGTTGCTGCAATTAAGAAACGTGGCACTTTGAAGGTTGCCGTATTTGGCGATTTACCACCATATGGTTGGGTTAATAAAGATGGCAAGCGTGTTGGATATGATGTTCGCTTAGCTCGTGAATTAGCTAAAGAAATGGGCGTTAAAGTTAAGTTTGTTCAAGTAAACGCTAATAACCGTGTTGATACTTTGAATGCAAACAAGGCTGATATTGTTTTAGCCAACTTCACTGTTACTCCAGAAAGAAAGCAAGTCGTAGATTTTGCTAAGCCATATATGAAAGTATCAGTTGGTGTTGTTTCACCTAAGTCTAAGCCAATTACTAATGTAAACCAATTGAAGGGTAAAAAGGTGATCGTAACTAAGGGTACTACTGCTGAAAATTACTTCACTAGTAAGCAACCAGATGTTGATCTCTTGAAATTTGATTCTAAGACTCAACAATTTAACGCAATGAAGAATGGTCGTGCCGCAGCCTTAGCTGATGACAACTCTTACTTATATGCTTGGGTAAAGAACAATCCTAAGTATACTGTTGGTATCAAGCACTTAGGACCAAATTCATACATTGCTCCTGCTGTTAAGAAGGGCAATAAGTCACTTCTTGACTGGACCAATAAGCACATTAATAAGCTTAACAAAGACGGCTTCTTTGTTAATGACTACAACCAAGAATTAAAGCCTTACTTTGGTGATGATGTTAAGCCATCAGATATCATTATTAACAAGTAAATATAATTGAATTTTTAGCAATAAAGGATTGATTTAGCCTTTATTGCTTTTTTTATGATTAAAAATTTTTTCAAGTAAGTTTGGGATTATCTATGCTAAAATTTTTAATAAGAGGTGAGAGTGTGTTAGAAGAAAGACTAGCTCAAATTGGTAAAATGGTTGATCCACAAAGTCGCGTAGCAGATATTGGAACTGATCACGCATATTTACCAATTGCATTAGTAGAAGAAGGAAAAATAGATTTTGCAATTGCAAGTGACGTTGCAGCTGGCCCATTAGATAATGCAAAACAAGATATTGAACAAGCAGGCCTAGAAGATAAGATTGAGACAAGATTAGGCTCTGGATTAGAAACTTTAAAGAGCAGTGACCAAATTGATACAGTCGTAATCGCTGGAATGGGTGGAAAGCTCATGACTAATTTGTTAGAAACTGCTCATCAAGAGGGAAAGATCTATCCTACTTTAATTTTAGAGGCGAATATAGGTGAGCCTTTAGTCAGAAAGTGGCTCGTTGATCATCAGTATGAGATAGTAGAAGAAAAGATTATCGAAGTAGCTGGCCACATTTATGAAATAATCAAGGCTAAGTTAACTGAGGCTAAACATAATTTATCTGATCAAGAATTAGAATTTGGCCCATTTTTATTAAAAGAAAAAAATCCAGTTTTTATTAAAAAATGGACTAAGCAACTTAATTATTATGAAAATCTCAAAGCTAATTTAAATAAGGCTAAAAATAAAGATGAAGCTAAAATTAGGCAGATAGATGATTTGATTGAAATGATTGAGGAAGTACTAAAATGACAAAAGTAGCAGATATTGTAGCTCGCTTAAAAAAAGACTTTCCTGAAGAAATTGCTTCTGAAGGTGATCCAGTTGGGATGCAAATCGGATCAATGGATGCAGATGTTACCAAGGTAATGACTACCTTAGACGTTCGGCCGCAAGTAGTAGATGAAGCAATTGAAAAGGGTGTTGACCTCATCATTAGCCACCATCCAGTGATGTTTAGACCAGCTAAGAATCTTGATTTTGCTGATCCTCAAAATGCAATGTACGGTAAGTTAATCGCTAATGGAATTACGGTATATTCAATTCATACCAATTCTGACAAGGCTCAAAACGGCTCAGAAGATTGGCAAGCTGAAGAATTAGGCTTAGAAGAGGTTGAGCCTTTTGCCTTAGATACTGATGGAATTGCGATTGGTAGAAAAGGTAAACTACCTAAGAAAATGACAGCTAAGGAATTTGCTTATTATGTTAAAGACAAGATGCAAATTCCAATGGCAAGACTGATTACTGCTGATAATGATAGGTTAATCTCAACTGTAGCCTTTATTTGCGGAGATGGCGGTAAGTTCTGGCGTCAAGCTCTAGTTGATGGAGTTGATGCATTTATAACCGGAGATGTATACTATCATGTTGGTCACGATATGATCTCTTCGGGCTTAACAGTAGTTGATCCAGGACATTACACGGAGAAACTTTTTAAATATAAGGTTGGAGACCGACTTGAAAAGTGGAATCAGGATTATAATTGGAATGTACCTGTAGTAATTTCAGAGGTATCAACTAACCCATTTCAAGATTTATTTTAGGAGGATTAAAAATGGCAGAATATCCAAATTTACTACCTAGATTTTTAAAATACGTTAAGGTGAATTCACGCTCTGACGAACATTCAGATCGTTTCCCATCAACTGAAAGAGAAGAAAACTTTCAAAAAAATGTAATCATGAAAGACTTAGAAGAACTAGGTCTTAAAGATGTTCACTATAATCAAAAAAGTGGATGTGTAATTGCAACTATTCCTTCAAATATTGATTATGAAGTACCTACTTTTGGTTTGTTAGCTCACTGTGATACAGCAGACTTTAATTCGGTTGATGTTAAACCGCAAATTACTGAAAACTATGATGGTGAATCTAAGATTCAATTGGGAGATACTGAATTTTATTTAGACCCAGAAGTTTTCCCTCATTTAAAGAACTATAAGGGCCAAACTATTATTTCTGCTTCTGGTGATACTTTACTTGGTGGAGACGATAAGTGTGGTATTTCTGAATTAATGACTTTTGCAGAATACTTGATGGAGCATCCCGAAGAAAAGCACGGCGAAATTAAGTTGGCATTTACTCCCGATGAAGAAATTGGTACTGGTGCAGAGCACTTTGATGTTGAAGAATTTGGTGCAGATTTTGCTTATACTGTTGATGGTGAAGCACCAGGAAAACTCGACTGGGGTACTTTTTCAGCAGCGCAATTTGGCTTAGATATTCAAGGTGTTAATGTACACCCAGCGGTTGCTAAGGGTCAAATGATTAATGCTATTCAAGTTGGGATTGATTTCCATAATCAATTGCCTGAACATGATCGTCCAGAACATACTGAAGGTCGTGAAGGGTTCTTCCACTTGATGAATTTTGATGGAACAGTTGATTCAGCACATATGGACTACATCATTCGTGACTTTGAACGTGATGGTCTTGAAAAGAGAAAGAATCTAGTTAAAGACATCGTTAAGAAGATGAATGACGAGTTTGGTACTGAAAGAATTAAGCTGAAAATGTGGGATCAATATTACAACATGGCTGATGAATTAGAAAAGCACATGGAGATTGTTGATTTAGCTAGGGATGCTTACAAGGCTGAAGGGCTTACTGTTAATGAAGATCCAGTTCGTGGGGGAACAGATGGTTCTCAATTAACTTATATGGGTCTACCTTGTCCAAATCTTTTTGCTGGTGAAGAAAATATGCATGGACGCTATGAATACACTGTACTCGAGAGTATGTGGAAAGCAGTAGACGTCTTGCGTAAGATTAATCAATTAAACGTTGAGAGAAATAAGAAGTAAATAAGTGAAACAATTTTCAAGTGATTCTGATTAAATTCTCTATTTTCTATGATTGCTTGAATGGCTAAAAACACTTATTTATCAATGATCTTAAATTAATTAAAAATTAAAAATAGTTTTACACTGATACTATTAATCTGCTAAATAGTAGATAAAATGCTTGAAGTAATAGCATTTTTATCTATTATTTTTTTATTAAAAAATATATTTTCTAAATTGTGAAACAAAATTATGGCTTGTATTTGAAAAGGTATCTTGGTATTATAATAGTGTAATAGATAAACCGTACACTAGTAAAGAGGTGTAAAGATTGCAATTTCAAGATAATATTCCAATTTATGTTCAAATTGAAAAGTATCTTTATCGACAAATCGCTTTAGGGAAAATTAAGCCAGGCGAAAAAGTTCCATCAGTTCGACAATTAGCCGTTGATCTAACAGTAAATGTCAATACGGTTCAACGTGCTTTGAATCAAATGAATACCGAGGGAATTTTAGAGGTTAGGCGCGGACTTGGTTCGTTTGTAACAACAGATACAGAGTTGATTTTACAAAAGCGTAGAGAGCTAATTAAGGATACAATGAGTGAATTTTTAGAAAGCACTGCACAATTAGGCCTAACTCCAGAAAAGACGCTGGAAGAGCTTAAAAAGTTTATTGAGGAGAAGAAGGGAGATTAAAATGAATAAACTACTTGAAGTAAAAGAATTAACATATCGAAAAAATTTAAAAACTATTCTTGATAATGTGAACTTGGATGTTGATTCAGGTAAGATTATTGCCTTGCTGGGTGAAAATGGTGCTGGTAAGACAACTTTGATGAGAGTAATTGTTGGTATTGCTAAGCATTATCAAGGTGACGTACTGCTTAATGGGGATGGTAGTGAAGTTTACCGTAAAGCTAATATTGCCATGACTGATAATTTAAAGGGATTGAGTGATTCCACTAAAATTGGGGAAGTAGAAGAATTCTATCAAAAATTATTTTCAGATTTTGACAGTAGTAAATTCGAACAATTACGTTCCTTCATGAAACTTAACAATGAGATGAAGTTAGGGCAATTATCACGAGGAATGCGTGAAAAACTTGAAATTGCTGTTACTTTAAGTAGAGAATCTAAGTTGTATTTACTGGATGAACCATTTTCTGGTATTGATCCAATGGCTCGAAAGAGAATCATCAATTCAATCTTACTTTGGAAGAATCCAGACAGTACAATTATTATTTCTGACCATTTTGTAAATGAAATTACAACAATTTTAGATGAAGTAGTAATTGTAAAAGATAAAAAAATTGCTAGTCATCTTTCAGCAGATGATATAAGAGCACACGGAAAAAGTATTGAAGAATATTATGAAAGCTTATATGC
The DNA here is from genome assembly GCA_948500755.1 of uncultured Lactobacillus sp. Lineage (GTDB taxonomy): Bacteria > Bacillota > Bacilli > Lactobacillales > Lactobacillaceae > Lactobacillus. The sequence goes on from CAOOYH010000008.1 coordinate 33,412, forward strand.
AGATGAAGGAGCTGAATAACGATGACTACTTTTAAAGCACTATTTAATCAAATGGGTAAAAAGAAGCGTCGGAGTGTTTATCTATTAGCTCTGTTGCAATTAGTAGCTGCATCTATTTTTGCACTCTGGGGACTTTTTTCTAATGGTGGATTTTCAAATTCAGATAAACCGGTTGCTTGGTTTGTCATGGTATGTACTTTTGCTCCATTAGCTGATATGGCCTATGTAGTTCTCTCTGCTTGGCAAAACGAAAAAGAGTATAGTTCTCAGACTTGGCGTTTAGTTCCAATTTCCTCAAGTAAATTTTACTTAGCAAATATTTCTTCTGCTATTGTTAATGGGCTTTACTTGGTATTAATTCAAATTGGAATGGGGATTGTTACGTTTTTACCAGCCTTCTTAAGTAAAGATGTTAGAACTAATATTTGGAAAATTAACCGGGCCCTTGCTAAAGAAACTCATGCGGGCGACTTTTGGCAAAAATTTTCTGATTCATTTCCAATTGGAGAAATACTAAGTGCATTTTTAGCCTTTTTATTATTTGCAATTTTGGTTTATGGCATTGTGACTTTGCTCAATCTATCAAGTAGAACCATTACTGACTTTCTTCCAGATAAACATAGTAAGTTAATTCGTTTTGTCATTATGATTATTTTGATCTTTATCTTTATTGTTTTGACAAATAATCTAGGAAGTTTATTAAATCAAGTCCGTTGGGGTGACGCTACTAATAGTCTGATGGGATTTATAAGAAGTAATATTGTAATGGGACTTATTGATATTATTTTAGGTTCAATTAATGTTTGGCTTTTGAAGAACTTCCACGAAGGGAAGTAAGAGTATATGGCAACTTTTTCATCAATATTTAAAGAATTGACTAAAAGTAAAGTACGCCTTGTCCGCCGACTAGCAATTTTACAGGTGATTGTTGGAATTCTTTTAGGTTTTTGGGCACTCTTTAATTCAGCTTTTGAGGGTGAGAGTAAGGCTTATTTCTTAGTAGCTTTTCTGATGATCACACCACTATTTGATATAGCCTACTTAGCTCTTTCGAGTCGAAAAAATGAGGAAGTCTATTCGTCTCAAACTTGGCGATTAGCTCCAATTAAAGAAAGTTCTTTACTATTTGCAAATCTTTTATCAGCTGTTGTCAATGGTCTTTATTTAGTGGTTTTGCAAATAGGTATGATTCTCGCTGCAGGAATACCTGTAATGGGAACAAATGAATTTTGGAAGACTACTTTTAAAAACTTCGGGTCAATCGGTGAAGGAAAGTTATGGCAAGAGATGCACATAATGGATTTATTGTCTAGCATTGTTTTGATAGTTCTAATTGGTATATTCATTTATCTTGCTGTGAGTCTCGTTAATTTTACGGGAAAAATAGTTAGTGATTTTCTTCCTGAAAGAATAAGTAAATTAGTTTATTTCTTAGTAGTGGTTTTATTAGGTTGTATTGGATTAATATTTTTGATTAATACTTACGATGTTATTTTGACCTCACTAACTGGCTTTTTACAAAATGGAATGTTTTTAACTACTTTAAGTAAGGATGCCAGTGATGTAAGATCAGACCTAACGAGTAATTACTTAACTTTATTGATAGTTCTGGGTGTAGATATAATTTTAGTTTTAGTGAATATTATTCTACTGAATAAGTATCATGAAACACGGATATAAGAAAAAGGAATAAGATTTTGGGTTCATATCATTTTTACCAAAACCTTATTCCTTTTTGTCTATTATTGAATAATTAAATTAAGAGTTAGCTTGAATATAATCTAAAACTTGTTCAGCTTCTTCTACGGTATATTTAGCTTCTCCAGTTTTCATTGCATGGAGTTTTTCAACGGAAAGATGACTTGAAAAAGCAAGAGCAGTGTCATTGACATTATTCTTAACTTCAAATTCAATAATTGCATCGGATAATTCTTCAGGACTCATTCTCTTCTTCACACTTTCTAAAATATATTAGTACCAATTTATTTGATTAAATGGGAAATACCGTAATTTTACCTCACCAATAATATCTTGTCTCTTGATAAATCCAATCATTCGGGAATCTTTAGAGACATTGCGGTGATCACCCATTACAAAGTAACAATTTTTAGGAACGCGTTTTACATGATAAAGTTGTTCTAAACTAAAATTGTTAGTGTAAAGCTGACCTTTGGAAAGCTTTTTCTTGTACTCAGTCAAATATGGTTCTTTAATTGGCTTCCCATTAATATACATTACATCATTTTTTGATTTAATGCTGTCTCCAGGCACTCCAATAATTCTTTTAATATATAGGGCACCTGGTTCATCTGGGGCTTTTAATATTACAATATCGCCCCGAGAAAGTTTAGAATGTCGTACTGCAATAACTCGGTCATTATTTTCAAAAGTTGGCTGCATCGATGGTCCACTGATAGTTTCATTAGCAAGTAAAAATCGAAATACAACTAAATATAATCCAATAATTATAATTGCTAAAATAAATACTTGTAGGAGCCAGTGACCAAAAGATTCAGCCGATTCAGTTTTATGTTTTGCCATATTTTTGCTCCTTAATTTTTGCATCACTTTTATTATACCTGTTTTTATTTCTTTTGAATGGTAAAATCATTGCATAAGGAAGATATAAAATGAAGAAATATCAAAGTAAACTTAACAAATTAGACAAAGAACTCAATTATTTACCACTTCATGAGCAAGTGATTGCCATTAATAATATAATTACTAACCTAGAGAAGGGAAAAATTTTACAAAAATCACCTAATTCACTTGGCTTTTTACCCGATAGCTTAGATATAATGATAGAGAATACGGCAAGCAGCGAGAAGGCCCAAGAAGTAAATAATTTACTGAATAATTTTCGTAGCTTTCTTTCAAGAGAATACGGAATCTGGTCTTTGCCAAATTTGGAAACTGCTAAGTTAATCAAACAAGAATATAATGTTAAATCAAGCTTAGAAATTATGGCGGGAAATGCATATTGGTCAAAAGCCCTAAGTGAAGTTGGCGTAAAAGTGATAGCGAGCGATTCTTTTACTTGGGCGAAAAGTTCAACAACGGGTGAATCTCCGATTTTTGCAACAGAAAATTTGGATGCCCTAAGTGCGATTAAGAAGCATCCCGAAGTTGATCTAATTATTTGCTCTTGGGCGCCCAATTTTGGGGAAGATGACGTAAATATTCTCAATCTTTATCGTCAGCTTGATTATCAGCCAGTTTTATTATTTATTGGTGAAAAATTTGGAGCAACCAATTCTACTACTTTTTGGCAAGAGGCAAAAACTACGACTAATAAAAAGGTTAATCGGAGTTTTCGAAGCTTTGATTTCATTGATGAAAAGGTGTTTGAAGTAAAATAATGAAAATAAAACGACTTATTCTTTTAATAATTTCTTTTTTAGCTTTCTTAGGACTAGGCTTAATTTTGTCACGTCAGCAGTCCCAGAGAGCTGATCAAGTTTTAAGTAATAACGGTTTATCAAGCACATATTATGTTTTTAATCCTAAGAAAAAACACAATATTAAACAGTTCCTAACTTATGTTAATAAAAATTTCTCTCATGATAAGGTGCAGATTCACTTTGAATCGGACTATATCCCAGACCGCGTTTTAATTTGGGCTAACTATAATTTGAAAAGTCAACCGCTTGCTAAGGGAAGTTCTAGGTACTTTAGTAAAAATGACTTTGATGGAACAATTCCTTTTGCAGTTATTTCATCTGATACTAAACATAGAGTTGTAACCTTACAAAATAATCATTATTTAAAAGAGAATAATGATTATATCACAATTATTGGTGAGTTAAAGAAAAATAATGAAAGTCAAAACGGTCAGGCTGTTTATTATCTTTCAACTGGAATTAACCAACCAACTGCAAAAGAATCAATTACCAACTATAAGGTAGTAGTAGATGGGTTGAATAAAAACGAGGCGAATGCTTTACAACATTATCTCCGGGGAAGTATGCAGATTAAGGACTTTAGTAAAACCTACAATAAGCAGCACGGGATCAGTCCAACTAAGAAATTAATCGGCGCAATTTTCTGTGTTGTAATTGCACTGATAGTTGCAGCAATTGCCGCTGTGCTAGCTGAAAATCCCGTAAATTTAAAATATGTTCCTGGCAAAATATGGGCTCATTTATTAGCTGATTCTGGTTTACGTTTCTTTTTAGCCAATGGAATAATTGTTATTTTGACTAGTTTAGGCTTACAAACGTGGAGTTTTTATTCTAATCATAGTCAGCTATATGTCTTATTTTTAGTCGTTTTTGCAATGCAGATTATTACTTATGTATTAATGCTGCTGTTAATAAAAATTAAGAAGGAAAAATAATGTCATTACCGATTGAGTTTGTTGAAAAATATAAAAATTTATTGGGAGAAGAAGAAAGTAGTAAATTCTTCACTGCAATTGATAGTCCAAGTAAAAAAGGATTTCGTTTAAACCCACTAAAGAATAATTATCAGGATGTGCAATATAGTCTTAAAGAACCAATTGAATTTACTAAGGACGGATATTATGGAGAAATTTCAGGGCGTGATAGTGAATGGACAGGCGGCTATGTTTACTCCCAAGATCCATCGGCCATGTATCCAGCAGTTTCTCTTAATGTAAAACCTGGCGATAAGGTACTGGATTTATGTGCTGCTCCAGGCGGCAAATCAACTGCATTAGCGAGTTTACTAGATGATACAGGGCTCTTAGTAGCTAATGAAATTTCAAAAAGTAGAGCAAAAGATTTGAGAGAAAATCTAGAAAGATGGGGAGCTACAAATGTTGTAGTCACTAATGAAAGCCCTGATCGCTTATCAAAAAAATTAACCCACTTTTTTGATAAGATTTTAGTTGATGCACCGTGTTCTGGAGAAGGGATGTTTAGAAAAGATCCTGCTGCGACACAATATTGGTCTCCTGAGTATGTTCTAACATGCCAAACTAGGCAAAAAGAAATTCTAAGTGAAGCAATGAAGATGTTAAAGCCGGGCGGAGAGATCGTCTATTCTACTTGTACATATTCTCCAGAAGAAGATGAAGAAATAGTAGCGTGGCTAGTTGAGAATTATCCGTTAGAAATCGAACCTCTTAAGCTCTATTCCGGAATGTCGGCTGGTAGACCAGATTGGTCAAAGTCTAACATGCCAGAATTAAAGGAAACGGTTAGACTCTGGTTTCAAAATGGAGTGGGTGAAGGACAGTTTGTTGCTCATCTAAAAAATATTGAAGAGAATCAAGAGATTTCAACTAAGGCTAAAAAGAGAAAGAACAAACGCCAGAAAAAGAGCACAATTACACGTTTAAATAAAGATGAGATTAGTGTGGTTGCAAAAGTATTAGATAATTTTGCTCTACCATCTAGTTTAGAAAATTGGCAAAATGAGGTTTTGCAAAGTAATGGTCACGTCTTTGTACCAGCTCTTGACCCAGACATGCTAACTGAACTACATGTTCTAAATAATGGTGTTGAATTAGGGTTACTTAAGAAAAAGCGCTTTGAGCCGAGTCATCAACTAGCTGAGGTATTAGGACAAAAAGAACAAAAACAACTTATTAATTTTGAAGATAAGGTAGATTATGAGCGCTATATACATGGAGAAACGATTAAGGTAGATAGTAATTTGCGCGGCTTTGTTTTGGTTGCTTATCAAGACCATATTTTCAGTTTTGGAAAAATTGGAAATGATCAAATTTTAAAGAACTTCTATCCAAAAGGTTTAAGAAAATAAAAAACTGGCTGAGAAGCCAGTTTTTTTAGATTAATCAATAAATTTAACAGCAGTTCCGTAAGCAACGACAGATTGCATATCGCCAGCAATTGAGCCTGAATCAAAACGCATCATAACTACGGCATTAGCACCCATTTCGGAGGCATTTTGACGAAGACGAGCAATTGATTGATCTCTTGATTCAGTTAACATTGACGTATAAGCCTTAATTTCACCACCGACAATACTTTTTAAGCCAGCACCAAAATCTCGAATTGCATTTTTGGATTGAGTTGTAACTCCAAATACTTCACCGATAATTTCATATTTTCTGCCCGGAATATTTTCAGTAGTTGTTACTAAAATTTGGTCTGCCATTTCTTTGTCCTCCTAAAAATATTTTCTTAATTATACTGAATCAAAAACATGAAGACAATTATTTTTGTATAATTAAGAAAAAAGTAAGTACAGCTACTTACACTAGAATAAGGTGGTGAAATGATAAGTGATCTTATCATTTTCAATTGTATTAGTTTTATTTTTACTGGCATTAGGAACATTTCTCTGGGTTTTAACCCACGAGAGGCGAAGTTTATGGTCAGGAATGACTTTAGTATGGACAATAATTACTTTTGGCTTATTCACAGCTGTTAGTTTACTAATTGCTGCTGAAGTTTTTCCTATTACTCATCAAGTTATTTTGCTTATTTTTGTGCTAATTTTACTGGCAATAATGTTTTCCGTTGTGGCCTTTATTGCGACTTTGATCATTATGTTTATTTACGATGGGATTAAGATTTTAATTCGCGAAGGTAATCGCTGGACCAACTTCTTATCGTTAGCAATGGGTATCGGAATTATTGCTTACTTATTTCTCTTTCCATTAGTCGGAAAATTAACCCATAATAATTTTGGAACTTACATATATTTGTTTATTAACCTCGTAATAATTTATCTGATTTTTATTATGATGATGTATACTTTAACTTCTTGGATTAATCTAGTGAATATTAAGACTAAGAAGTTGGACTACGTGGTTGTACTTGGAGCAGGTTTAATGGGAAAAAAGGTAACACCACTTCTTGCTGCAAGAATCAATCGCGGAATAGAGGTATATCGTCGTAATCCTGGCTCAAAAATCATTATGTCAGGTGGACAAGGACCAGGTGAAGAAATTTCTGAAGCAGTGGCAATGGCAAAATATGCCGAAGAAAAAGGTATTTCGAAGCAAGATATTATTGTTGAAGATAAGTCAAAGACAACCAGAGAAAATTTGATTTTTTCACATAGATTGATGAAGCCAGATTCTCGTTTTGCCATTGTAACTAATTCTTACCATGTATATCGTGCCCTAGTTTTAGCAAAAAGATTAGGTCTACAGTGTATTGGCTATGGTGCAAAAACAAAGTGGTACTTTACCTTAAATGCCTTTGTACGTGAATTTATTGCCTACTTAACAATTACTTGGCGCTTGCAATTAAGCGTTGTGGGATGCATTGGATTAGGAGTTGTAGGATTAGCAATATTGAGGCAAATTATAAGATGAAAAATATAAAAATAATCGCAATTGATGTTGATGGTACATTATTAAATTCTAAAAAAGAACTGACTCCAAAAGTAAGAAATGCAATTTTAAAAGCAAAAAGTGCAGGGATAAAAATTGTTATTGCTACAGGTCGACCATTGAGCGGAGTAGAAAAGATTCTGACTGAGTTAGGTTTAAATGATCAAGAAGATCAATACGTCGTTTGTTTTGGAGGCGGAGTAGTAGAAACAACTGCGGGAAATGTCTTATTTGAGAAAAAATTAACCTATGACAATTATCTAGATTTAGAGACAATTTCCTTAAAATTAGGTTTACACTTCCATGCATCAGCACCAGATAGAATTTATACCGCAGATCGAGATATTGGCGACTACACTTTATATGAGGCGAACTTAGTTAATTTAGGTATTTCGTATCGTACACCAGCTGAAATGAAGGATATTCCAATTATTAAGTGCATGTATGTAGATGAGAAAGATTTGTTAGATCAAAAAATTGCTGATCATAGACCTTTTGCTCATCTGGATGATGAAATTACTTTTACTAAAACAGCACCGTTTTATTATGAAGCCAATCCTAAAGGTGTTTCTAAAGGAAATGCTTTAAAATTTCTTTGTCACAAATTGAATTTAAGTAGTGAGAATTTGATGGCTATTGGAGATGAAGAAAATGATCTAAGCATGATTAAACTTGCAGGTATTGGTGTAGCAATGGGTAATGCAGTGCCTGCTGTGAAAGAAGCAGCTCAAAGAGTAACAAGTGATTGTGATCATGATGGTGTAGCCGAGGCAATTGAAAAAATTTTATAAGCAAATAATAAGGCTTTTGGATTAAGTTCCAAAAGCCTTATTTAATTTGTTAACGATGTTTAGACGGAATTTTTGATTTTCTTTGTTTAAATAACTCCATTATTAGCTGGAAGAGGCCATAAATGATCAGTAAAATTCCTAAAATAATGACTGCTTGGCGACTGAAGTAATTAGGATTTACAATTACGATAACGCCAGCTGCGAAAGCAATTAAACTTTCAACCACATCAATGATATTTTTGAAAATTCCATTTTTCTTATTTTTAACGATTACATTACGTAATCTGACATATGCAAAACCGATCAAGAAGATCCCTAGAACATAGTGAGCTAAGAAAGCCAATAAACGGTTATTAGAAATAATTGCAACAGCTAAGCCAAAAACAATGAGATAAGTAATAATAAAGAATTGCTTTGACTTAGGCACTAAATGGGAGTTAGCAGCTGTAACAATATGATAACCACTCCATCCAATACAAAAGACGCCAACTATTCCTCCAAATGCTCGATAGGCATAATCTGGAATCATCAGGTTTACAATACCAAGAATAATTAATACCCATCCAATAATTGAATTGGGATTTATAAATAATTTTTCTAGATGAGTAGCTTTAATGCTATGCCAGATAGTTTCCCATAAACTTCCGAGAACAAATCGCGTTCTTCTAGACGAATTAGTAAGAGAGAAAAGAATAGCGCCAAAACCACCAAAACCATTTTTATTAAGTTCTGTAATTTTGGTTGCTCCACTAGCTGCAAAAGCATTAAATAGATCATTTGTTAGGGCTTCACGTTCTTGAAGATTTGCTTCACCAATCCATTGATTTATGATTTGATTATATATTTTAGAAGTTGGATTGCGATGAGCTCTAGTAATAAAGTGAGAACCCGATACTTCCCAGCTCATTGGATCATGTTGAGCTAGTTTTGGCCGATCACTAACTAAAATTGTTGGGGTAATGTTTTCTGGCTCAAAAAGCCGGCCAATGATACTAAATTCAGGCACATAACGTTTTAATTTATCAGTAACTCCATCAACTTGAGTACTAAGTCCCGGACTATCAAAAGTGTAAATAGTTTTGATTTGATTTTTTAAGTCATCAGGTAGGTTAACTGCCGCGTATTCAGCAAGATTACCACCTTTGGAGTGGCCAGCTAAACTGTAGACTTGTTTAGTAGTCTTTAAAATATTTGTCAGATACTTCAGAGCATATTTTTGTGCACCGGTTGTTCTAAAACTAATTTCAAAATCTTCTTTCCAGCCAACTAAGCTGTCATCTGTTCCTCGAAAGGAAATAAAATTAGTATCATTATCTAGACTAATTTTGATCGCAGAAAATTGTATTCTATCAGTAAGAACATCTACAAAGTAGGATAATTTCGCATCTCCAAAACGAACAGAATTTGCCATTAATTTTAGTAAATCTTGATACTTATAATGGTCGAGATGTTGATTTGAAGAATTAAAATATTTCTTAGCGGCTTCCTTTATTGAAATCTCTTTATTAGAATCAGGGACAATTCCGTCAAGATGAATATAAGAAAACGTGGCAATTACTAATGCATCAACTTCGTCAAAGGGTCGTACAGAAAGGGAAATATCGCCACGCCATTTTATGTAAGACAAAATATTATTTGTATCCATATTTCATCCGTCCTTTCTGCCAATTGTAATTTCATTATATAGATAAATGTTGTATTTTTTATTAACGAATTGCTAATAAAAAAGAAAATCACTTACTCTCCTTAAGTCTACCACATGGTAAATAAGGCGATTAAGTAACTTGCAGTATTGATAAATATTTGTAGCCAGTTTGAAATTAAAGAAAATTTTATTAATAAAATAGCTGGAAATAAATAAAGAGACTGAAAATAAAAAATCAGTCTCTTTTTAAATTAACTATTTTTAAATTAACTATATGATGATAATCTTATTTAGATTTAACTGTTAAATTTTTTACCCCAAGCCCATGGATCTTCATGCCAGGTTTTTAAAATATCATATTGGTCACTGGTAATATGACCGGATTCATTTTCTTTTTTAAGTAATTCAGGATAAGAAAGAAGGGGAGTATATTTTACATTTGCCTCTTTAAAGTTTTCTTTTGCATCTGGCAAATAATAAGTGAAGATTGAAGCAACCCCAGCTACTTTTCCGCCATCTTTTTCAGTAGCTTTAACTGCGTTTAAAACTGATCCACCAGTGGTAATTAGATCGTCAATTAAGACAATTTGATCATTTTCTGAAAAACGACCTTCAATTTGACGGCCTTTACCGTGATCTTTAGGTTTTGGACGAACATAAATCATTGGTAAATGTAATTTTTCGGCAACTAAAGCAGCATGAGGAATACCAGCAGTTGCAACTCCGCCAATAATAGTTGCTTGAGGAAATTCTGCCGTAATTAGGTTGGATAGATCACTAGCAATCATATCACGCAGGTCTGGGTAAGAAACAGTTAACCGAAGATCGGTATAGATTGGTGAAAGCATTCCACTTGCATAAGTGAAAGGTTTATCAGGAGAAATAGTAATAATTTTTTCTTTGATTAATTGACTAATAATTTGATCTTTATGCATGTTAGTTGAACTCCTTTTTAATTGCTTCGTATGCGGCTTCCGGATCAGTAGCTAAAGTAATTGGCCGACCAACAACAATCGCTGTTGAACCCCATTCTTTTGCTTGAAGTGGAGTAGCTACGCGTGATTGATCATCTTTAGCATTACCAGCTGGTCTAATTCCAGGAGTTACGTACAAAAAGTCTTCTCCAACTTTTTGACGTAAATTTTTAACTTCGAGTGGAGAACAAATTACACCGTCTGCACCTGCTTTTTTAGCTGTTGTGGCTAAGCTTAATACTTGATCATTCATCGATAAATTGCAATTTTGCTCATAATGTAGAATTTCGTCTGAAATAGAAGTTAATTCAGTTACAGCTAGTAATTTGGGAACATTTTTATCAATCGGAGTTCCCGCAATTAACCCATCTTTTGCTGCCTTAATCATTTGACTGCCACCAAGTGCGTGAACCGTGGTGTAGGTAATACCCAAACGAGCTAATGCCTTTGCACCGTTATAGACTGTATTAGGAATATCGTTCATTTTTAAGTCTAAAAAGATTTGATAACCCTGTTCTGATAATTGTTTTACGATTTTAGGGCCTTCGTTAAAGAAGAGTTCCATCCCGATCTTAATAAAAACATTTTCAGGTTTACCTAGTTTCGGTAATAGTTCATTTAATTTCTTTTCATTGTCTAAATCTAAGGCAACGATAACAGGTCTACTCATTTTTCCTCCATAAAAAAAGTCTATACCGAGCGCAGAGAGACACTAGGTATAGACTTTCCCAGATAATTTAAGCCAATAATTCTAACTTGCGGTCTCTCTGTACCGTTTAAAGTTTAATCAAAATGAAGTTTAGCATCTTCGAGAAAGAATTACAAATAAAATTTTTGACTTTGAAAAAAATAAAAAAGCGTGTACAATCAATTCTTGAAAAATAATTGAATGACAGAGAGCATTCATTTTGGAGGAAAATATGATTAATACACACGTAAAATTACCAGGATTAGATTTAAAAAATCCAATTATGCCAGCAAGTGGTACCTTTGGTTTTGGGGATGTACCGGCAGCCAAGAAATTTGATTTAAATGATTTGGGAGCAATGGTAATAAAGACGACTACTCCTCATAGTACAACAGGTAATCCGCAACCCAAAATAGCTGTTTTGAATACTGGGGTTTTGAATTCAGTTGGATTAACTAATCCCGGTGTGGATGCGGTGATCAAAGATAAATTAACTCCTTTGCGTAATGAATATCCTGACTTGCCAATTATGGCTAGCGTTGGTGGAGAAGATGAAGCAGGATATCTTGAAGTAGCTAAGAAGCTATCTGATTCTGGACTAGTAAATGCCTTAGAGATTAATGTTTCTTGTCCGAATGTGAATCAGGGCGGAATGAGCTTTGGCGTTCATCCTGATGTAGTGGAAGAATTGACTAAAAAAATTAAGTCAGTCGTAAAAATTCCAATTTATGTAAAATTAACCCCTAATGTCACTGATATTACGCAGATTGCGAAAGCAGCTGAAAATGGTGGCGCAGATGGATTATCCTTAATCAATACTCTTTTGGGAATGGAGATTGATGTTGAAAGTAGAAAACCTGTTTTGGGGCACAATATTGGTGGTCTTTCTGGTGAAGCAGTAAAGCCAATTGCAATTAGAATGGTCTACCAAGTTCGACAAAGTACGACTTTACCAATCATTGGGATGGGCGGTATCAGTTCCGCTAAAGATGTAATTGAATTTATTTTAGCCGGTGCTAATGCAGTTGCTGTTGGAACGGCTCATTTTAAGGATAGTCTTGCTTCAAAGCATATTGCTGATGACTTACCAAAGGAATTAGAAAAATTAGGAATTACAGATATTAATGAATTGGTGAATAAAGTCAATTTTAATTAAATGGCTTGACAAAAATCATGAAGTAAAGTAATTTTAAAACAATAAATGTCCTTTAAAATTAGTCCCGTGAGGCTAGCAAGGCAGGCTTAAATAAGTATGACTTAACTATAAGCTCCTAGTCTCAAGAACTAGGAGCTTTTTTTATGGGCAAAATCAGGAGGAAAAATATGGCAAAGGAAATTTGGGATGCACTAGCAATGAAGCGTGCATTAACTCGAATTACTTATGAAATTATTGAACAAAATAAGGGTACTGATAATTTAGTGTTAATCGGAATTAAGACCCGAGGAGTTTATTTAGCTAAGAGAATTCATGACCGAATTCAAAAATTAGAAAATGTTGATGTACCAATCGATGAGTTAGATATTACTCTTTATCGTGATGATCGTCACGACGCTTCGCTGAAACAAGATCCAGTAGTCAATTCTAACCAAATTGATGTTGATATTACCGATAAGAAAGTAATTTTAATTGACGATGTAATTTATACTGGTCGGACAATTAGAGCAGCGATGGATGCTTTGATGGATGATGGACGTCCTAGTTCAATTAAAGTTGCAGTTTTGGTAGATCGTGGTCACCGCGAATTACCAATTAGAGCTGACTTTGTCGGTAAGAACATCCCAACTGCAGCTAATGAACAAGTTGCTGTTAACATGGTAGAAAAAGATGGTAAGGATTCGGTTGAACTGAAATCTCTATCAAGATAATTAAGAAATATTAATTTAATAGTCAACCATTTAATTGACTCCAGAGAGGGCCAGAAGGGTTGCTATATTTTTCGTATACAAAAATATGAAAAATAGGCCTGGAGCAATTAAATGCTTCAGGCCTTTTTGCTTTAGAAAGAATAAAAAATGGAAAATTTAAATCTTGTTAGTTTACCACATTTTGTTAGTGTAGAAAATCTGAGTGTTAAAGAAGTTGAAGCTTTAATTAATCGAGCAGAATATTTTAAAAATGGCGGAGCTACGCCGAATCTAACAGAGCCCATCTATATTACTAATATGTTCTTTGAGGATTCAAGTAGAACGCATACTAGTTTTGAAATGGCTGAAAGAAAATTAGGTTTAACTGTAATTCCATTTGATCCGGCTCATTCTTCAGTTAATAAGGGAGAAACATTATATGATACATCCCTGATTATGGAAGCTGTGGGAGTGAATATTGAAGTGATTCGTCATTCACAAAATGAATACTATCAAAATTTAATTCATCCGCAATCTCATCAACATTTAGATATTGGAATAATTAATGCCGGAGATGGTAGTGGTCAACATCCAAGTCAATGTTTGTTAGACATGATGACAATTCATGAACATTTTAAGCAATTTAAAGGTCTAAAAGTAGCTATTGTTGGCGATATTACTAATTCACGAGTTGCTAAAAGTAATATGGAATTACTCCACCGGTTAGGAGCTGAAGTTTACTTTTCAGGACCTGAATATTGGTACTCGAAGGAATTTGATAAGTATGGAAAATATGAAGAACTAGATAAGCTGATTCCCGAGATGGATGTGATGATGCTCTTAAGAGTTCAACATGAAAGACACAGTGATGATCCTAATGAAAAGAATTTTGATGCAAAAGCATATCATGAAAAATATGGAATTAATAAGAGGCGCTATCAAGCATTAAAACCAAATGCAATTATTATGCACCCAGGTCCAATTAACCACGATGTTGAATTAAGTGCAGATTTAGTGGAAAGCGACAAGTGTATGTTTACTCGTCAAATGCAAAATGGTGTGTTTATGAGAATGGCAATGATTGAAGCAGTCTTACGAGGAAGAAAATTAGGAGGACTCAAGTAATGACTACTGTAATTAAAAATGGAACTGTGTATCAAAACGGCCACCTAATCAAAGCTGATGTTTTAATCGATGGTCAAAAAATTAAGGCTATTGGAACTGACCTAGAAGGGGAAGAAACAATTGATGCTAGCGGGATGATAGTTAGCCCTGGTTTAGTGGATGTTCATGTTCATTATCGTGATCCCGGTCAAACTTATAAAGAAGACATCAAAACTGGTAGCCAAGCGGCAGCACGTGGAGGTTTTACAACAGTTGGTGCCATGCCTAATGTCACTCCTGTTCCTAATACAGCTGAATTAATGAAGAAGATGGTTAGAGAAAATCAAAAAAAGGGATTAGTCCATATTCTCCAGTATGGCCCCGTCACTAATGATGAAACAACTGATATTATTCCTGACTATGCCGAACTTAAGAAAGCAGGTGCATTTGCATTAAGTAATGACGGACATGGGGTTCAAAGTGCACAGACAATGTATCTAGCCATGCAAAAGGCTAAAGAAAACAACTTAATTATTGCAGCCCATGCCCAAGATGATTCGCTTTTTAATAAAGGAATTGTTAATGAAGGAATAGCAGCTGAAAAATTAGACTTACCACCAGTTACAGAACTTGCTGAGACTACGCAAATTGCTCGTGATCTCCTTTTAGCACAAAAAACAGGAGTCCATTACCATATTTGTCATGTTTCTACAAAAACCGGTGTAGAATTAGTTCGTTTAGCAAAAGCACGAGGAATTAAGGTAACGTGTGAGGTTGCACCACACCATATTTTATTGACAGATAGCGATATTCCAGAAGACGATCCTTACTTTAAAATGAATCCACCACTAAGAAGTAAAGAAGATCAAGCAGCTCTTTTAGTTGGGATGCTAGATGGAACAATTGATTTAATTGCTACTGATCATGCTCCCCATGCTAAAGCGGAAAAACAAGGTAGTATGCGAGAAGCCGCTTTTGGAATTACAGGAAGTGAGACAGCATTTAGTACTCTTTATACTAAATTTGTAAAGGAAGAGAAAGTTTTCACGCTTGAACAATTACTATCTCTTCTTACTGATAAGCCGGCTACAGTATTTGGGATAAAAAGCGCAGGTCTTCTTGCACCTGGTGAGAATGCAGATATTGCGATTTTTGATATTGAGCATCAAAAAGAAATTAAAGAAGAAGATTTTAAGTCTAAAGGAGTAAATACACCATTTACTGGTCAGAAAGTATATGGCGAGACAGTGATGACATTTGTTGATGGTAAAGTTGTATATCAAAGGGGAACAAAATGAAACGCTATTTAATTTTAGAAGATGGTAGCATTTATCAAGGCGAAGGCTTTGGAGCTGATTGTGAAAGTAGCGGTGAGGTTGTTTTTACAACAGGAATGACGGGCTATCAAGAAGCAATTACCGACCAAAGTTATGCTGATCAGATTTTGGTTTTTACTAATCCGTTAATTGGAAACTATGGAATTACTTTGGCAGATTATGAATCACTTGAGCCTCAAATTAAGGGTGTAATTTGCCACCAAGTAGCGCGACGCCCAGACAATTGGCGCATGCAAACAACCTTGCCAAAATTTTTAAAACAATTGAGCATCCCTGGCCTGCAGGGAATCGATACTCGTGAATTGGTTAAGAAATTAAGAATTCACGGTACCCTAAAAGGAAAAATTACTGATTCAAAAGAAAATGCAGCAAGTATTGCTCAAGAATTAAAGCAAAGAAACATTACCCAAGGTGTAATCAGCCGTGTTTCAACGAAGAACTCTTATCCAGTACCTGGCTCGAAAAGAAATATAGTTGTTGTTGACTTTGGTATTAAGCATAGTATTTTACGAGAATTAGCGGAGAGAGACTGTAACTGTATTGTCTTACCTTACACTGCAACAGCCGAAGAAATTTTAAATCTTAATCCAGACGGAGTGCTTTTATCAAATGGGCCTGGAAATCCAGAAGAAATGCTTACGGCTGCAAAAATGGTACAAGAAGTTGAAAAACATGTTCCACTATTTGGAATTTGTATGGGTCATCAAGTCTTTGCTCTAGCAAATGGGGCTAGTACTTACAAAATGAAGTTTGGACATCGCGGCTTTAATCATCCGGTCAGAGAAATTGCCACTGGCAATATTGGTTTTACTTCGCAAAATCACGGTTATGCGGTAGATCCGAAATCTATTAATAAAGAAAATTTAATGATTACTCATGTTGAAGTAAATGATGGCACAGTTGAAGGATTACGTCATAAAAAATATCCTGCCTTTTCAGTCCAATTTCATCCTGATGCAACTCCAGGCCCTCATGATGAAGACTCATTATTTGATGATTTTATGTCAATGATTGACCAAAGAAAGGAAGAAGAGCGTCATGCCTAAGAGAACAGATATTCATAAGATTATGGTAATTGGTTCTGGTCCAATTATTATTGGCCAAGCTGCAGAATTTGATTATTCAGGAACTCAGGCTTGCTTAGCTCTTCGTGAAGAGGGCTATGAGGTAGTATTAGTTAATTCAAACCCAGCTACAATTATGACTGACACTACCATTGCAGACAAAGTTTATATTGAACCCCTAACTGTGGAATCAATCTCAAGAATCATTAGACAAGAGTATCCTGATGCAATTTTACCAACGCTTGGTGGGCAAGTTGGATTAAATATGGCTCTTTCATTAGCTAAAACAGGAATTTTAGATGAGTTAAATATTGAATTATTAGGAACAAGACTTTCTTCGATTGAACAAGCAGAAGATAGAGAGAAATTTAAAGAATTATGTAAAGAATTGGGTGAGCCCGTTCCACCATCAACAACTGTTAATACTGTTGAAGAAGCTTTAGAGTTTGGCGATAGAATTGGCTATCCAATCATCGTCCGTCCAGCCTTTACGATGGGCGGAACTGGTGGTGGTATTTGTAATAATCATGAAGAGTTAGCAAAAATTGCCAAGAACGGATTAGAACTGTCACCTGTTACTGAATGTTTAATTGAGAAATCGATTGCGGGCTATAAAGAAATTGAATTTGAAGTAATGCGTGATCATGATGATAATGCAATGATTGTATGTTGCATGGAGAATTTTGATCCAGTTGGAATTCACACTGGGGATTCGATTGTTTTTTCACCTAGTCAGACCTTGAGTGATAAAGAATACCAAATGCTTCGTGATTGCTCTTTACGTTTAATTAGGGCTCTTAAAATTGAGGGAGGTTGTAATGTTCAGCTAGCCTTAGATCCTAATAGCTTTGACTATGATGTCATTGAAGTGAATCCTCGAGTTTCAAGATCAAGTGCATTGGCTTCAAAAGCAACCGGTTATCCTATTGCAAAAATGGCCGCAAAAATTGCAATTGGTATGACATTAGATGAAATTAAAAATCCAGTAACTGGAACAACTTATGCTGAATTTGAACCAGCTTTAGATTATGTCGTCTGCAAAATTCCTCGCTGGCCATTTGATAAGTTTTCTAAGGCCGACCGTACTTTAAGTACCCAAATGAAGGCTACAGGTGAAGTAATGGCAATTGGCCGAACAGCTGAAGAGGCAATGCAAAAAGCAGTAAGATCCCTTGAAATTGACGAAAAAGATCTCTATTCTGAAACAGCTCATCATGCAAGTGATGAAGAGATAGAACAAAAACTAGTTAAAGCGCAAGATGATCGACTCTTTTATTTAGCAGAAGCCTTTCGCAGAGGTTATAGTCTTGAAGATGTTCATGAATTAACCAAAATTAACTTTTATTTTTTAGATATTGTTAGTCACATGGTAGAGATGGAACAAAATATCCAAGAAAATAAGGATAATCTTGAAACTTTACGTTTAGCTAAGAAATATGGTTTTAGTGATGCAATCATTGCTACTTTATGGAATGAAAGTATTGATCAGGTTAGAGACTTGCGGAAAAATAATGGGATCATTCCGGTCTATAAGATGGTTGATACTTGTGCAGCAGAGTTTGAATCAAAGACACCGTACTTTTATTCAACTTATGATGGTGAAAATGAATCACATAAGTCTGGTAAAAAATCAGTAATTGTTATTGGTTCTGGTCCAATTAGAATTGGACAGGGTGTCGAGTTTGATTATGCAACTGTTCACTGTGTAAAAGCACTTCAAAAGATGGGCTATGAAGCAATCGTTATTAATTCAAACCCAGAAACTGTTTCAACGGACTTTTCAATTTCTGATAAATTATATTTTGAACCATTAACCTTAGAAGATGTATTGAATGTTTGTGATTTGGAAAAGCCCGAAGGTGTAATTGTTCAGTTTGGAGGACAAACTTCAATTAATTTAGCTGCTGGGTTGAAAGATCATGGAATTAAAATCTTGGGAACTAGTGTTAAAGATCTTAACCGTGCAGAAGATCGTGAACTATTTGATCAAATAATTAAGAAACTTAAATTAAATCAACCAAAGGGCTTAACTGCAACAACACATGAAGGAGTTATTAAAGCGGCTGAAGAGTTAGGATATCCGGTCTTGGTTCGTCCAAGTTATGTGCTGGGCGGAAAGGCAATGGAAATTGTTTACAACAAGGGTGAGCTTGAAGAATACTTACATGATCACGTAGATATTGCAGCTGATCATCCAATTTTAGTAGATGACTATTTAGATGGTCGTGAGTGTGATGTCGATGCAATTTGTGATGGACAGGATGTTTTACTACCCGGAATTATGGAACACATTGAACATGCTGGTGTTCACTCTGGAGATTCAATGGCCGTTTACCCACCGCAGAACTTTACGGATGAAGTTAAAGATAAGATTATGGATGTTACGCGTAAGCTTGCTCTAACCCTAAATTGTGTGGGAATTATGAACATTCAATTTATTGTGAGAAACGGTGAAGTTTATGTAATTGAAGTAAATCCTCGTGCAAGTAGAACAGTTCCATTTTTAAGTAAGATAACTGGAATTGAAATGGCACAAGTTGCGACTCAGGTAATTATGGGCGAAAGCCTAGCTCAGCAGGGCTATAGTGATGGTCTTGCACCTGAACCAGAAAGGATTAGTGTTAAGGCTCCAGTCTTTAGTTTTAGCAAGTTAGCTGACGTAGACTCATATCTTGGGCCAGAAATGAAATCAACAGGTGAAGTAATGGGAAGCGACCATACTTTTGCCAAGGCTCTGTATAAGGCTTTTGCCGGAGCTAAGATGCAACTACCTGAAAATGGAAATGTTTTGTTAACAATTGAAGACAAGGATAAAGAAAAGATTCTCCCAATTGCAAAGAGATTTGCGAAAATTGGTTATCGGATTTTTGCTACTAAGGGTACAGCGGACTTTTTAAAGAATAATGGGTTACATGTTGATCTTGTAACTAAAGTTCATGAAAACGAAAACGCAGATGACAATATCTTAAATGAATTAAGAGAGGGAAGAATTGACTTAGTGATTAATACCATGGGGCATGATATTGAAAAAAATTCTGACGGCTTTATTATTAGACAAATGGCTATTCAACAGAATGTCCCATTACTAACAGCTCTTGATACGGCTGACGCACTTTTAACATCTCTTGAAAATAGATCATTTGCAACAGACGCTTTAAAATAGTAGAAATAATCCCTGATTGAGGAAAAGAGACAATGGTAAAAGAAATTTGGGATAAGCCTGCAATGCAACGAGCTATTGTTAGGATTACATATGAAATTATTGAAAGGTATAAGGGCGTAGATGAGCTGGTTTTAGTTGGAATTAAAACTCGTGGGGTCTATTTAGCACGTAGAATTGGGGATCGACTTGAAGAAATTGAAAAGAAGATTATTCCAGCAGGCGAACTAGATATAACCTCTTATCGAGATGATCGTAGAGTTGATATTAATCAAGAAAAGATTTCAAATTTAGAACCAGAAAATTTAAATATTACTAATAAACATGTTGTATTAGTAGACGATGTCCTTTATACCGGAAGAACTATTCGGGCTGCGATGGATGCTTTGATTGCAACTGGCCGTCCAAAGTCAATTGCAGTTGCAGTTTTGGTAGATCGAGGACATCGGGAATTACCAATTAAGGCAGATTTTGTTGGAAAGAATATTCCAACAGCCTTGAGCGAACAAGTAGCAGTTAATGTTAAAGAAATCGATAGTATTGATAGTATCGAGTTAATAAAATTAAAGTAAAAAAAACTGTATCATTCTGAAAAATCAGATGATACAGTTTTTTTGCTCTATTATTCTATTACTTTTGCGCCTAAGGCATTTTTAAAATGATCTAAAGCCCATTCTTGACCATGTTCAGTAAAGGTAGTAACACCTTTACTTGGAATAGTTAAATCATAGTTTAAATTATAGGCAGTCATAGCCGTATGAAGAACACAAATGTCTGTACATACCCCAGTTAGCCATAAATCGTTAATTTTACGTTCACGTAAGTAATTATCGAGATTAGTATTTTGGAAAGAAGAATAGCGATTTTTGTTAAATTTATATACTCGGTCACTAGACTTATGAGCTTCATACCATTCTTTTAACTTACCGTATAACTCTTGCCCTGGTGTACCAACAATATTATGTGGTGGGAAGAGCTTATATTCCGGACTAAATGT
This sequence comes from uncultured Lactobacillus sp., assembly GCA_948500755.1. Classification (GTDB taxonomy): domain Bacteria; phylum Bacillota; class Bacilli; order Lactobacillales; family Lactobacillaceae; genus Lactobacillus. The sequence goes on from CAOOYH010000008.1 coordinate 54,287, forward strand.
ATCACCTGTATGTCCATCAGTTGGAAAAATTACATAGTCTCCATTATCATAAAATTTATTTGCTAATTCGATTAAATAATCTTCTAAAGCTTGAGCTGGCTTTCCACAGGTAAGAGAACCATTGTCTGCAATGAAGTCATTAGTGTAGTCAATAATTAATAGTGCTTTTTTCATATTTTGTCCTTAAAAATTAAAACTATCCTGAATTACGTAAGCCAGAGGTTACCCCATTAATGGTAATTGGTAAAATACTTTCATAAACACCGGCAATCTCATCAACGCGATCTCGTTTAATCATTTCAATTTGAATATAGTTAAGAATATTGAAGTATGGCATCCGGTAATTTAAGCTCATCTTTAAACTTGGGTTGTCTGCAAGTAATTCTTTGTTACCTTCAATTTGAAGAATTACTTCTTTGGTAAGTTTCCATTCTTGATAGATAGTATCAAAGACTTTTTTAGTATCTTCATCTTCACATAGGTCCGCATATTGTTTGGCAATATCCATGTTAGATTTGGAAAGAACCATATCAACATTAGAGAGGAGGGAGTGGAAGAAAGGCCAGCCTTGATACATCTTTTGTAAGGTATGGAGGTTATTAGGATTGGCATCAATGAAGTGCTTAAAGGCAGAGCCAACACCATACCAACCAGGGAACATAATTCGACTTTGTGACCATGAAAATACCCAAGGAATAGCTCTTAAGCCTGAAAAATCAGTAATCTTCTTTCTTGCCGCTGGACGAGAACCAATATTTAAGTTGGAAATTTGCTTAATTGGTGTAGCTTGCAAGAAGTAGTCAAGAAAAGCTGGTGTTTCAAAAACAAGCTTACGGTAAACTTTATTACTGTCTAAAACAATTTCATCCATTGAGGAACGGAATCCACCAATATCATCTTCACTTACAATTTGTTTAGAAACAATACGGTCGATAGTAGCTGAGGCCAGCATTTCCAAATTGTAGTAAGCAGTATCTTGATTACCATACTTGTTTTGAATGATTTCACCTTGTTCAGTCATTCGAATACGGTCATTAATTGAGCCAAAAGGTTGAGCAGTAATGGCTTCATAAGAAGGACCACCACCACGTCCAACAGTTCCCCCACGGCCGTGCATGAAGGTAATATTAACACCCAATTTCTTGCCCATTGCAGTTAAGTCTTTCTGAGCCTTATAAAGATTCCAGCAAGAAGCTAAGTAGCCACCATCTTTATTTGAGTCAGAGTAGCCCAGCATAATTTCTTGGTAATTATTTTGAGAAGCAAGCCACTTTTTAACAATGTCAAGATTTAGAAATTCTTTCATAATTTCACGAGAGTTTTCTAAGTCTTCAACTGTTTCAAATAATGGCACAACTTGAATGCGAGCTCCTTGATTATTTAAAAGATCATATTCTTTAAGCATGATTGCTTGTTCAAGAAGATCAGAGACACTTTCAGTATGAGAAATAATGTGTTGTTTAATTACATCTTCACCAATACAATCCTTGAGTTGACGAGCAGTCTTGTAGATATTTAATTCCTTTTGGAGCAGTTCAGATTTTGGCTTGTTGTTAGCGTGAAGATTACGTGGATCATTGTTTAACTCATTAAGTAAAACTTTAACCTTATCTTTTTCTGGTAAGTCACTATAATCATCACAAATTCCGGCACTCTTGAGTAATTCAGCAACACAAGCTTCGTTTACACTAGAATCTTGACGCATATCAATTGTTGCCAAATGGAAACCAAAGATATCAATTGCTTCTAATAGCTCAGTAAAGAAACTTCTAACTACAGCTTGGTCATGATCTTCTTCGAGCGATTCTTTAATTGTAATTAAATCAGCTTTAAAATCTTGTGGATTCTTGTAAACAGGAATTTTGTCTAAGTTTTCCAAATCGCGTTTTTTAACAAAACTATTTTTATCAGCTGTGCCTAAAAGAGTATATTCAGTATGAAGTAAACGGCTCTCAATATAGTAGAAAGCACGACGATATGGTTCATTCGTTCTAAATGGTGAATCATCATTTGAGAGATCTGATAATTTTTCAACAGCGGATGAAGGCTTCATATAAGAAGTAGACATTGAAATCGTGCGGTAGAGCTTGTTTAGCTGTTTAATATAGTATTCAAAGATTACTTGGCTTTGCAAAGTGGCACTCAACTTTAATGTTTCGGCAGTAACATATGGATTTCCATCACGATCGCCTCCGATCCACATTCCCATGGTAATTGGGGTGGCACCAGATAGATTTAAATTATGTTTTTTAGCTAATTCTTGATAGCGAGCTGTAAATTTAGTGATAGCTGGAATCAAAGCCTTAGGATAGTATGCTAAAACGTTTGTAATTTCATTAGAAACCTGTAGTTTGTGGCTACGAATAATATCGGTTTGCATTAAAATCTCAATGTAAGCGCGGAGTTTTTCAGTCCATTCAGCTTGGTTAATAGTTCCGTTTTTAACTTCACGATAACTACGTAATAAACCATGGATTTGGTCAGTTAGTTCAAGGACAGTTTTTCTTTGAACTTGAGTAGGGTGAGCAGTTAAAACTGGAACGACATTAACATGCTTAAGAATTTCACTGGCATTTTCTTTTTGAGAAACTAAGTCAATCGTATCTTCAAGTTTACCAAGATAGTCTTGATCCGTATTATTGAGTAAGTTAACTTCACTAGCTAACTCTACATCTTCAGAAATATTAACTAATAAAGGTAAAGTTGCAAAATAACGTGCAACGACAATCATTTCTTGATTAGTAAGACTAGCAATTTGCTTTTCAAGAGCATCATAGTCTTTTTGGGCAGAGATCTTAATTAAATCTTGAATTTTATTAAAAATCACATCCCCACTTAATTGACGTGTACTTTCGTTAAGTAAGTTGGTCAAAATTTTAACTTCTTCAGCTACCATTGCATGATCGCTGCTATTTTCTAACTTCTTGATGGACATTAAAAAAGTTTCCTCCTTTTTGTGAAAGATTTAACATAAGAATAACACATATTTTTATGTTTGAATATTAGTTTGAAAGATAATTTTTTTGAGCGTTTTTCATCATTGTTAGGAGCTTTTTAGCAGAAAATTGAACTGTAAGAGATTTAGAATAATTTTGGTAATTTGCACTCATCATTTTTAAATCTTTAGGATGATTAATCCAATAATCAATTCTTTTAGCTAAAATTTCGCTGCTACCAGCTGGAAAAAGATTGTTAGGACTTAAAGCATATGAACTGGTAGAAGAGAGAGGACTTTGGGCAATTATGGGTACACAACCAGTCGCAAAAGCTTCCATGCAAGCCATCCCTTCAACTTCCACGTTAGCACAATGAACAACAATATTGGATTGATCCATGATCTGTTTTAAGTCATTTCTAGAATAAAAGCCAAGCTGAGCATTGATCTTTAGTCTTTGGCAAAGGGAGATATATTCATTCTTTAAGGGTCCTTTCCCAGCTAAAATTAATTTGATTCTATCTTTGTATTTACTACGTCCGATACCTTTAATTAAAGTCTTTTGATCTTTTTCATTTGAAAAACGACCGATTGAAAGGATTGTAAAGGGATCAGTCGTTGTTGTTCGTTGATTACTCTGTAAATAATAGTCACTAATGCCATTAGAAATAACTATTAACTTGGATTTGAAGTTATATTTTTTTAAACGGTGTTCGACCTTAGTAGTTGGGCATTGTAAATAGCTACAGTAATTAAAAGTAGTATCACGAAATAATCTCATAAAAGCAGAGTTGATGCTGGCATGGTCTAGAATTGGAACTGAAGCAGTCAGATTTTCAGGATAAAGATGAAAAGTACCTGTAATTGGCTTTCTCATCTGTTTGGCAATTTTAGCGGCGCTCCAGCAAACCGGGAAAGGATCTTCTAAGTGGACTAAATCTGCCCAACTAATAGCTTCTTTAATTATTTCTTTTTTAGGTTTAGCAAAATGAAATCCTTCTTTGGCAATAATATTTTTAAAAATTGGGATGGTCATTATTGGAAGAGGATAATCTGGTTCTCCGCCTGCAATGGAAGAAAGGATACGAACATCTTGATCCATTTTTTTAAATTCGCGAACAAAGCGCTGCGTTGAGATTGACATGCCATTGCTTTTATTGAAATAATCATCGATAACAATTAAAATTTTCATGATTATTCTCCCTCTAGTAATTACTACATGTATTTTAACAAGTAAGGAAACTTAAGTGAAAGAAATAGATAAGTATCAAGAATTAAAACAAAAGCTAATTGAAAACAGTAATCCAGATTTAGCAAAACAAATGGAAAAGTATTTACGAAATAAATTTAAATTTTACGGTTTAAAATCGCCAGAAAGGCGCAAGAGTTACCGTGATCTAATCAAAGCAGAGAAGAAAAATAAAAAAATTGATTGGAAACTTCTTGACCAAGCTTGGTCTGATTCGCATCGAGAGGCCCAATATTTTGTTTGTGACTATTTAATTTCATTAGAAAAGTATTTAACCTTTGAAGATATTGATCAGATTTTTAATTATATAAAATCAAAGCAATGGTGGGATACAATTGATAGTTTGATAAAACCAATTGGTAAAATTGGCTTAAGGGATGAAAGAGTAAATGACTTAATGCTAATCCGGTCAAAAGATAATGATTTTTGGGTAAGAAGGGTAGCAATAGAGCACCAACTTTTACGTAAAGATAAGATGAATATTGAATTATTAGAAAAGATTCTAGAAAATAACTTAAATAGTTCGGAATTTTTTATTAATAAGGCAATTGGTTGGGCATTACGTGATTATTCTAAGACTAATCCTGAGTGGGTAAGAGAATTTATTGAAAACCATGTTTCTGATATGGCACCTCTTTCGATTAAAGAGGGAAGCAAATATCTATAATAATTTTTTGTATTAAAAGTACCTTTTTTCATTGAAGAAGGTGCTTTTTATTAATATAAATAGTCAATTTTTCATAAAATATACTTAGAAGAGATTAAACATAGGGGATGAAAAAATGGCTTTTATTGAATTGAAGAATTGCTCGAAAAAATATGGTTCAGGTAGTACAGTCGTCTGGGCAAATAAGAATATTAGTTTTGATATTAAGCAAGGTGAGCTAGTAATTATTTTAGGTTCATCCGGAGCAGGGAAATCAACATTATTAAATATCTTAGGCGGAATGGAAAACGTTACTGAAGGTGAAGTTACTATTAATGGTAATAACATTGCTAAATATTCGGCTAAGGAATTAACTAAGTATCGTAGAAATGAAATTGGATTTGTCTTTCAATTTTATAACTTAATTCCTAACTTAACAGTGAAAGAAAATGTTGAACTTGCAAATGAATTGGTTACTAATCCAATTGATGCCGAAGTTGCTTTGAAAGAAGTGGGACTTGAAAAGCGGATTAACAATTTTCCGTCCCAATTATCTGGTGGTGAGCAACAAAGAGTAGCAATAGCCCGTGCCATTGCTAAAAATCCATCGCTATTACTTTGCGATGAACCAACGGGGGCTTTAGACTATCAGACCGGTAAAAAAGTATTGAAGATTTTACAAGATCGAAGTTTAAAGAAAAATTCTACCGTGGTTATTGTTACTCATAATGCAGCTTTAACTCCAATTGCTGATAAAGTAATTAGGATTCAAGATGGAAAAGTAAAGCAAATTGAAAATAATTCTTCTCCGCAAGATATTGCCCAAATTGAATGGTAGGTGAGTGAGATGAACCGAAATACTTTATGGAAGGATGCACTCAGCTCACTTAATCATTCATGGGGCCGCTTCATCGGAATTCTACTACTAATGGCAGTTAGTGCTTTTGCTTTTATTGGACTAAAAATGGCTGGTCCAGATATGAGAAATACTGCCCAGACTTATTATCAAGATGTAAATTTAGCAGATTTAACAGTTAGTTCAAACTATGGGTTAGACAAAAACGATACACAAACTATTAAGAAACAGGCAAAAAAAGCTACTATTGACTTTGGATATTTACAGGATACAACTATCAATAATTCAAAAACTAGTCTACGTGTTTTATCAGAGAGTAAAAATATTTCTACTAGTCAATTAATTAGTGGGAAACTTCCGAAGAAAGATAACCAAATTGCCATTAGCTATTTACTTAGAGATAAGTATCATCTAGGGGAATGGATTACTTTAAATGAACCTTCTAATCTGAAAAATAGTAGGTTTAAGATTGTTGGTTTTATGCGGCCAAGTGAATATACAGACAAAAGTGAAATTGGCCAAACCAATGTTGGGACAGGTCAGCTTTCTGGAATTGCGGTAGTTAAGAAAAATGCCTTTAAGTCTCAAAATTATAGTATTGCCCGAATTCGATTTAATAAAACTAAAGAGCTAGACCCGTATTCTAGTACTTATCAAAAATTTATCGATAATAAAAAAGAAAGAATTACTAATTCTTTAAAGCAGAGCGGTAAGTTAAAAAAAGTAGAAGTTGATAATAATTTTAAAGCTGCACAGAAACAAATTAAGCAGGCTAAAGCGCAGATTCAGTTAGCTGAAAATAATGGCTTAGAGATAACTAAGGAAAAAGAAAAATTAGAAAAGCAACAAAAGAAACTGAATGAGCAAAAGCAAGAAATGAAGCAGTTAGGCAGCATTTCATATTATGTTAATGATCGTAAAAATGATTCAGGATACGATACTTATCAGTCTAATTCAGAAAAAATTGAATTAATCACTAATATATTTCCAGTCTTTCTATTTGCAGTAGCAGCTTTAGTGAGTTTTTCAACGATGACTCGTTTTATTGATGAAGAACGACAAAATATTGGTGTCTTAAGAGCCTTGGGTTACAGTAAATTAGATACAAGTCTAAAATTTGTTATCTACAGCTTAACTGCTGCTTTAACAGGTGTATTCATTGGAGCAATAGGTGGGTACTGGATTCTGCCACGAATAATTTTTAATGCCTATACAGCAAACCTGACATTAACGAATTTTCAGAGCAGTTTTTCATGGAAATACTTATTCTTAACCTTCTTAATTTCTATTCTCTGTACTACGGGGGCTGCGGTAATTCAGTTGTTTATTGTTTTGCGGGCCAAGACAAGTGAATTATTGTTACCTAAGCCGCCGAAAAATGGTTCGCGGATTTTACTAGAAAAAATTAAACCTTTTTGGCAACATTTAAGTTTTAATTATAAAGTTACTTTGAGAAATATTTTTCGCTATAAAGTAAAAATGATTATGACTATTCTAGGTATTGCGGGATGCACTGGCTTATTAATGATGGGATTTGGGATTCGTGATTCACTAGCGGGTATTGGACAAAAACAATACAGTGAGATTATTAAGTATGATCTAATTGCGATTGATAAAAATTCTCTGTCTAGCGAACAAAGCACTAAATTAAATCAAAAGCTTTCCTCTAGTCAGGTAAATAAATATTTGCCGGTATATTTTGAAAATGTCTCGAAAAAAATTGCCGGTACTAATCAGGATCTTTCGATAATTGTTCCAGAAAAAAGTAGTCAGATTAGCAAATATATTAGTTTGAGAAATAGATCCTCTGGTCAAAAAATCAACTTAAATAGTCGGGGAATAGTTATTTCAGAAAAATTGGCTAAGTTACTGAATTTAAGTATTGGGGATGAGTTAAGTTTAGTAACTACTAATGGCAAAAAAGTAAAATTACCTATTAGTAATATCTGTGAAATGTATATGGGACACTATGTCCTAATGAATTCGAATGTTTATCAAAAGTACTTTAATAAAAAAGTAAATTCAAATGCCCAATTAATTGAGTTAAATAATAAAAAACAAACTAATTCCTTTGCGAATTCTTTGATGAAAACTGGAGCAGTTAGTGCAATTAATTTAAATACTAATAATCAACAAATTATCGATAGTTTGATCCAAAGTATGAATAAAGTAATATTTCTATTGATTGGGCTAGCTGCACTATTAGCAGTGGTGGTGATTTTTACTTTAACGACAACCAATTTAGAAGAGCGAATGAGAGAAATTGCAACCTTAAAAGTATTAGGTTTTTACAATAATGAGGCCAGCTTATATATTTATCGAGAGACGATTATTTTATCAATTTTTGGTATTTTAATTGGATTTTTAGTTGGTAATTGGCTACACGGCTTTATTATTGACAATTTAGCTCCCCTAAATGCAATGTTTAGACCTGGAATTTTGTTTAGTAATTATTTATTGTCAGCTTTAATTCCCTTAGTCATTACAGGTATTATGGCAATTTTCGTAAATCGTAAGATTAAAGAAGTTAATATGCTAGAAGCATTGAAATCAGTAGATTAAAAAATAAACCGTACGGAGAGATACGTACGGTTTTATTTAGTACAATATTTTAAATTTAATTTAATCATGATATCATTTAATTAATATTACGATTAAATGGAAGGTAATTAAATGAGAAAATACTTTAGCGTTCGCGGTGGTGCAGGTGATTTAACTAAACCTGATGTTAATACTAGACCACAAGATAATCTTTACTTAGCAGTTAACTCAGAATGGCTTTCAAAAGCAAAAATTCCAGCTGACAGAACTTCAACAGGAATTAATTTGATTTTAGACATGCGAATTGAAGATCAATTGATGAAGGATTTTGCCGAATTTGCTGATGGTAAAAAGGAGATTCCTACTATACCTAATTTTGCAAAAGCAATTAATCTTTATAAATTAGCAATTAATTTTAATAAAAGAAATAAAGAGCAGGCTCAACCTATCAAAGCTGATTTAGAAAAATTAACTTCATTAGATAATTTTGAAGAATTTAATAAACAAGCTGCTGACTTGTTTGCAAAAGGATATGACTTACCATTCAATATTTTTGTAATGGAAGATATGAAGGATACTGATCATAATGCTTTATATGCAGAAGGACCAGGTACTTTTTTGCCAGATACTACTGCCTATCAAAGTGAGGATGCCGAAAAATTGCTTTCTACTTTGGAAAAGCAAACAGTTAAGCTACTTGTGATGGCTGGAGTAGAGGAAGAACAAGCAAAAACTTGGGCAAGAAAAGGGATTGAATTTGATAAAAAACTTGCCAAAGTTTTAAAGTCGACTGAAGAATGGGCTGACTATGCAGCTGTCTATAATCCAGTTAAATTAGCAGAATTTGAAGCTAAATTTGAGAATTTCGACATCAATGCTTTCTTAAAACAGCTTTTACCTGAACTACCTGATCAAGTAATTGAAGCAGAGCCACGTTATTTTGATCATATCAATGAATTTTTAAATAATAGTGAATTTGACGAAATCAAGAGCTGGATGATTGTTAAGTTTATTAATGGAGTAGCTAACTACTTATCTCAAGACTTTAGAGAAGCAGCTTTTCCATTTAGACAAGCTGTTTATGGGGTGCCTGAAATGCCAGCACAAGATAAGCATGCATACCGTTTAGCAAATGCGGCTTTTGATGAAGTTGTTGGGATTTATTACGGTAAAACTTATTTTGGCGATGATGCTAAAAATGATGTAATTAGCATGATCAAAAATATGCTGAAGGTTTACGAAGAAAGAATTCAAGATAATGACTGGCTTTCAGAAGCTACTAAGAAACAAGCTATTGTTAAATTGCAAGCCCTAAAACTTAAAATTGGTTATCCAGAAAAGAATCAGGCCGTTTTTGACCGCCTAGTAGTTGATCTAAATAAGAGTCTATATGAGAATCAAGCTCTTATTAATCAAAAAAAGATTAAAGACAACTTGCAAAAGCTAAATCAAGTTCCTGATCGTAGTGTCTGGGCGATGCCTGGCAACTTAAACAATGCTTGCTATGACCCACAAAAGAATGATTTAACTTTCCCAGCTGGAATTTTGCAAGCACCATTTTATGATGCAAAACAATCTCGTGCAGCTAACTATGGTGGAATTGGAGCAACTATTGGTCACGAAGTTTCTCATGCTTTTGATAATAATGGGGCCCAATTTGATGAAAAGGGTAATATGAAGAACTGGTGGACTAAAGAAGACTTTGCTGAATTCAATAAACGTACTAAAGCCGTTGCCGATATTTTTGATGGCTTACAGTATGGACCAGCTAAGTTAAATGGTAAGCAAGTTGTTTCTGAAAACATTGCCGACCTAAGCGGTCTTTCTTGTGCAATTGCTGCTAATAAGACAGAAGGCGGAGAAATGAGAGATCTCTTTGAAACTTATGCAAAGAGCTGGATGCAAAAACAACGTCCAGAATCAATTACTGCTGAAGTTCAATCTGATGTACATGCCCCGCAACCGACAAGAGTTAATATTCCTGTTCAAAATCAAGATGAGTTTTACGAAGCTTATAATGTAACTCCAGAAGATGGAATGTGGCTTGATCCAGAAGACAGAATTACTATTTGGTAATACAAAACAGAGAGGTTATAAATTATAATCTCTCTGTTTTTCTATGCCATAAATTTTATACTATAATATTTAATGTAAGCGCTGATAAACATAGGAGGATAGATCACATGGCACAATTTGAAAACAATAATTTCGGTGATGTGTTACTCAATCGCCATTCGGTTCGACATTTTGATAAAAATGTGAAAATTCCACGGTCTGAATTGAGAGAAATAGTTAAAGAAGCAACTACTGCACCTTCTGCATGTAACTTACAAGCGTGGCAATTTGTAGTAGTGTATACTGATGAAGGTAAGAAAAAATTACATAAATTTTACATGCCCTTCAATAATCCGCAAATTGATACATCAAGTGCAGTTATTCAGATTTTTGGTAATACACTAGCCTTTAAGAAGTATCGTGCATTATGGGATCAAATGTATGCAGAAAAGAGAATCTCAAAAGAAGAACTAGATAAAGTTTATAATACATTTTTACCATTATACGAGCATGCAGATAAAACAATGCTTACGGCTGATGCAATGGTTGATTCTTCACTTGCTGCTATGCAGTTAATGTTAATTGCTAGAGCACATGGATATGAAACAAATGCAATGGCAGGTTATGATGCAAAGAAAGCGGCAAGCGTAATGGGACTTGACCCTAAGCAATATGTTCCAGTAATGGGGATTGCTATCGGAAAACCAGATAAAAATGTAGAAAAACTTAAGTCAGTTAGGTATCCAGTTGACGAAGTTTTGAAATTCGAATAAAGATAATACTTCGATTTTAAAGGTAGAAATTTATTTCTACCTTTTTTCTATAATCTTAAAAAAATAGAAGGGCATGACAATGAAGAGTAAAGAGCAAGTAATAAAAAGATATTTTAACTCGTAGATTATTCCAAACTTTAAAGATTTTGAGGATACTTTCAGTAAAAATGCTAGTTATAGTAAATGTTATGGTCCAATTTATAGGAATAAAGCTGAAATTATAGCTTGGTATAAAGATTGGAATAAGAATGGACAAGTGTTGGAATGGCCAATTAAGAATATTTGGATTGATAATGAGATAGCTTTTGTTGAATGGTATTTTAAATGTAATTATAAAAATAGAATTAGTGAGTTTGATGGTGTATCAATTATTAAATTTGATGAAGCAAATAAGATAATTTCTGTGAAAGAGTTTCAATCAAATTCTAGGCATGTTTATCCGTATGAAAATAAGACTTCTGCCTTAGTCTAGGGCAGAAGTCCTATTTATTATGTTCAACTTTGATTTTTCTAAGTGTATCAATTAAGTCAGTATCTTTACCATTATTTTACAATAAAATCAAAAACAGGATCATAATTAAGAACTGGAATAAGAAGTTCGGGATTTAAATCAGGAAGAAAAGAGAGCATAGCTTTTTTAGTTAGCCGGTTAAGGTCTTTTACTTCTTTAGTATTTTTTATTTTACGTTTTGCTTTCCTAGTAGGATATCCTTTACTCCAAGATTTAGTAAAAAAGAGACTTCATAGTTTCTGAAAAATTAATTTCACCCCTCCAGCCCCAGTTTAGGCCTAGAGAGAAAGAAACAACGAATAAGTCCAATTTTCATTTTTTCACGCTTATAATTAAAACTTAAGTATTCCTCTTTAAATGTATTATACAGTAAAAAATAATAATAAAATGAATATAGAGAATAAAAATAGAGGTTATAGATAATGACGAAATATGTAGTAGCTCCTGATTCATTTAAGGAAAGCATGACAGCAAAAGAAGTCTGCGATGCAATGGAAAGAGGAATAAAACAGGCTAATCCAGCTGTCGAAGTAGTCAAAGTACCTATGGCAGATGGTGGAGAAGGAACAGTTGATTCTTTAGTAGATGCGACAAATGGCCAAAGAGTTACCGTTGAAGTTACAGGGCCACTTGGAAATAAGATAAGTGCATATTATGGAATTCTAGGTAATGGGACAACTGCTGTAATTGAAATGGCTAAGGCAAGCGGCTTAGAAATAGTAGAAAAGAAGAAACGCAATCCGATGATAACCACCACTTTTGGTACTGGTGAATTGATTAGGGGTGCATTAGATCATGATGTTAAAGAAATTATTATTGGATTAGGCGGCAGTAGCACTAATGATGGTGGTAGCGGCATGGCTCAGGCTTTAGGAGCAAAACTACTCGATCAAAACAATCATCAAATTTCTTTTGGTGGCGGAAATTTAGATAAACTAGATAGAATTGATATTTCTAATTTAGATTCAAGATTGCAAGATGTAAAAATCATTTTAGCAAGTGATATTACTAATCCATTAATTGGTAAAGATGGTGCATCAAGAGTTTTTGGACCGCAAAAAGGCGCTACACCAGAAATGGTTGAAAAACTTGAAAATAATTTACAACACTACGCTAAAATCATTAAACGTAATTTGAATAAAGATGTTGCCTCAGTGTCAGGCGCAGGAGCGGCAGGTGGTTTAGGAGCTGGTTTAATGGCTTTCACTACTTGTGAAATGAGGCGAGGAGTAGATCTTGCAATTGAAGTAACCAAACTAGAAGAAAAAATTAGGGATGCTGACTATGTCTTTACCGGAGAAGGTGGCACAGATTTTCAAACCAAATTTGGAAAGACACCATATGGAGTTGCTAAATTAGGTAAAAAGTACCATAAGCCAGTTATTTCATTAGCCGGATATCTTGGAGAAGGAATTGATAGTTTATATGGCGAAGGATTTACTGCAATTTTTGGAATTATTCCCGGAGCGTGTGATCTTTCTACTGCTTTGAAAAATGGACCAAGTAATGTGGCTAGAACTACGGAAAATATAGTTCGTTTACTTAAGTTTTAATTGATAAACAGGGAATTGTTAGTCTCTTGAAAAATAATGTAGATTTATTTACACATTTTCACAAAAAATGGACAGCAATCTAGAATACTAAAAAAACTTCTACCATTAAAAAAGTAGAAGTTTTTTAGTGTTCTTATTAATCTTCACTTTGATCCCAAATCTTTTTAGCAGCTGGGATTTTACCTAAATCAGTGATTTCATCTTTATCTAATACAACTAAATTGTTAGGTCCTTGTGCTAGTTGGTTAAAACTATCTAGGCTTTGATTTCTGAAATAACCATCGCCGGCTTTATCAAGAGCTTGTTGTAATTTATCAATTCGATAAGCATCTGCATCAGCTTGAGTTTTTACTGCTTCAGCATTTGCTTTTGCAGTAGCAACGAGTGCGTCGTTCTTAGCTTTAGTAGTTAATTCAATATTTCTAGCTTCACCTTCAGCACGAGCAATAGCGGCAGTTTTTTCACGGTCAGCAGTTAACTGTTTATCCATGGCCTTTTGAATTTCTGGGCTAGGAAGCAATTCATCAACGTTAACACGAACTACTTGAATTCCATAAATATCAGTTAAATCGCCAATTGCTTTTGATAGTTGGGCATTGATTTCACTAGTTGATCCTAGAGCTTCATTTAATTCCATTCGTCCGATAATATCACGTAAATGACCGCGAATTAATTGCACCATTGATTCAACAGAGTCTGTATTGTTATAGAAGTATTTATATGCATCAGTAACAAGATAGTTTAAGGTTAAGCTGGTAGTGATTTCGGCATTATCCTTGGTAATAATTCGATATTTAGAAATTTCTAAGGGTTGCAATGCTAGGCTTACTTTTCTCAAGCTTTGGAAAATTGGCCAAATAAAAACCAAACCAGCTTTCACAGTTCGTGAGTATTTACCTAAAGTTTCAACTAAACCTACATAGTTTTGCGGTACGATCCGTAAACCACATAAGAAATAGATAAGAATTAGGAAAATACTCATGCCAATAAAAACGTAAATCATGGTATACCCTCCAATTAATTGAATTTGATGATATTATCTAATATTTTAACTAAAAATAAAAGATTATTTAAAGATTTTTCTTGTATTAATTATGACTTTTAATTAATAAAATTATATAAACATAGAAACTACTATTATAGTTTCTCCGATAAAATTATGCATTATATGGGCAGTGTATGCCATTTCACTTATATAATTTTGCATCTTAGTTTGCCTTTTTGACCACTTAATAAAAATAGCTTGTAAATTAAAATCTACGCAGTAATATTAAAATATAAATAAAAAATTAAAGGGAGAGGTTAAGGATGAAGCTAAGCGGAATATTTAGAATAAATAAAGGTCGCTTTATTCTAATTTTTTTAATGATAATATTTGCTGCTGTAATAGATACCCTTTCTCAATATTTGATGACACCGGCATTTAATAATTTAAAGAATTTGAATTTTTTAGGCTTTGTAATCTTTATTGCTTTATCAAGGCTCTGTGATATTTGCCGGTTATTATTGGGTTCGGGTTCGGACTACTTGTACAGTAAACAGAGTCAAGGTTACTTACATCAAATAAGAAAAAAGATTAGCTTATATTTGTTTAAGAAGCAAATTGATGATACAGCATCAGTTCAAAATAATTTAGCTGCTAACTTGGATCAATTAACTAGAAACTATTTAAAGCCAATTAAAGCTGCCTTCTTATATGGGTTGATGGTTATTTTTTCAATAGTAGTGTTATTTTCTTACAATTGGAGCTTAGTTTTATTAACGCTTATCCTAACTTTAGTTTCACTTTTGTTGCCAAAGGCATTTGAAAATATGAGTTCAAATGCCACGATTGAAGTCACTAAAAGAAATGAAAAACTTTTAAAAGCAATTTCAAACTGGATTAATGGCTTAGATGAATTAAGAAGATATAGTAGTTTTGGAATTTATTCTGGCTCCATGAATCAAGCAGCTGATGCTTATAAAAAGGCGGCTATTCACCAAGGTGCAACTATTGCTATTGCGGACTTAGCTACCTCTATTGTTAATATAGGTGGACAGATAATCTTGATGATTCTGGCTGCATATTTATACTTTAATGGGCAAATAGTCTTTGGTGCCGTTATTACAACAATTCAATTTTGTTCAACAGTTATGAATGGGACTGCACAATTTGCTGCTCAGTGGAATCTAATTAAATCATCAAAGAAATTAAATGAAAAAATAACCTCCTTAGAAGGCGCGAGCGCACCTTTACAAAATGAGCATCAAGATAAAAAAGTAGCTAAATTACAGATAAAGGGCCTACAGCATCAATTTAAGAATGGTGAACTTATTTCTTATCCAGATTTAACTATTAAAAGTGGTGAAAAAGTTTTAGTAATAGGCGATAGTGGTAGTGGAAAATCGACTTTATTTAAGTTGATTTTAGATAAATTATCACCAACTAGGGGCCAAGTGATTTTTGAAGATAAGAATGGTAAAGAAATTAAACTCAATCGGGATGAACTTGGATATGTAGCACAAGATAATACTCTTTTTCCTGATACTATTGAAAATAATATGACAATGTTCAATTCAAAGCTTGATGAGAAAGTAAAAAGAGTAGTTAAACAAGTTGAGTTTGAAAATGATCTTAAAAAAATCCCAGCTGGTTTAAAGCATGAAATTAATTTGGATGAAGGAAATCTATCAGGAGGACAAAAGCAAAAAATCGTTTTGGCAAGAGCAATTTTAGCCGGATCAAAATGGCTCTTTATTGATGAGGGAACAAGTGCAATTGACAGTAAGGCAACAAAGAAAATTTTGGAAAATTTACTTGATCAGGAAACTACTATTGTCATGATTGCCCATAATTTTAATGATGAGCTAGAGAACCTGTTTGATCGAAAAATCAGCTTGAAAAATGGAGGTGATTAGGGATGAGCTTTAAGGGATTTATCAAGACAAACTACCTTAGATTTATTTATATCAATTTTTTATCCATTATTTCTGGATTGGGCGCAATTGGTGCAGGATATGTCCAAATGTATTGGTTAACTTTCATCAAGAATAAAAACTGGATGGGAGTGTTATGGACAAGTCTTGCTATCGGAGTCTTATATTTAGCAGCCCAAGGCTTAATTTATTACATTCAGTTTGTTACTCGCATTCAAGAAGAGGAATATAATAAAAAAATTCGTAATAATCTTGCTAGTCATTACTTTAAGGACAATAAGTATCACAAAATAGCTGCGGCTCAAAATCGAATGACTAACGACCTTGAGATGGTAAGAGAAAATTATTTTGATTGGTACATTATCGTTCCTTTTTATGGAACAATGTTTGTTGGTGCTTTAGTTGCCTTACTCACAATTCATTGGCAAATTTTTGTTGTAAGTATTTTGATTGATATTGCATCTTACTATATTCCTAAACTTGTTCAGAAAAAGATGGAAAAGGCGACAACCAATGTTTCTGTTCAAAATAAACATTATTTAGATGTGTTGGAAAAATGGTTTTCTGGAGTTGAAGAATTACGTAGATATTTTGCTGGTGCCAAGCTATTTCAAGTTCAGAGTCAGGCAGCCAATAAGATTGAAAAAGCGCATGTTCATCAAACTGGTACCCAGCAAGAACTAATTGTAATAAATGGATTATGTAACTCAATAGGACAATTGATCCTTCTTTCTCTGACGGGATATATGATCACTCAAGGACAAGTACTCTTTGGTGCAATCATGTCAGTACAAAATTTTGCAGCTAATATTTCCATTGGCTTGCAACAAATGATCCAAGCATTGAGTTTTATGAAATCTTCTGAAGAACTAATGGACCAAATTAGCAGTGATTCTGCACCACTACAGAATAATTCAAATATTCAGAAGAAAAAGCCAGCTCTAATTTCTACTGAGAATTTAGCTTTAGCTTTTCCAAATGGTGAGAATTTAAGTTTTCCTGATATTCAAATAAAATCTGGAGAAAAAATTTTGTTAACTGGAGATTCCGGAGCTGGGAAATCTACCTTATTTAAATTGATCTTAGGTTCAATAAAACCGACACAAGGATCAATTATTTTTAAAGATAAAGATGGAAAAGAAATTAATCCTGATATGTCGAAGATTGGTTATATTCCACAAGATCCAAATCTATTTCCTGGAACGATTGAAGAAAACATTACTATGTTTAATTCAAAATTAAATTCTCAAGTAGAGCCTATAATCAAAGAGGTTAATTTCGCTAATGATATTTCTAAATTCAAGGAAGGATTAAAGCATCAAATCTAGATAAACTAAATATTTCGGGCGGTCAGAGGCAAAAAATTGTGCTAGCTCGGGCTAAAGTACATGGAAGTGACATAATTTTGATTGATGAAGGAACTAGTGCGATAGATCAAAAGGCAACCATGAATATTTTAAAGAATTTAGTTAAGGGAAAAGAGACAATTATTTTTATAGCACATAATTTTAATCAAGAGATGTGTGCATTATTTGATCGTGAAATTCATTTAGTTAAAGATTGACGATAAGTGGAATTATTTTGTATTATCTCTTGCATTTAAAAAGAATGCTGGTATGATGAAAGTGTAAATTGAATAGGTGATGACGTTCACCAATTAAACCGAGCAAAATCTAACGACGTCTACTTCCTACAAACTCTTTTTGAGTAGCGGGTGGTAGGGGTCGTATTTATTTTGCTCTTTTTTGTATATCAGGAGGTATTTTAGATGACTGTTTATGTAGAAAAAGTTAGAGCATTAGAGATTTTTGATTCAAGAGGTAATCCAACTGTAGAGGTTCATGCTTATTTATCTGATGGAACAGTAGCTAAAGCTGAAGTTCCTTCTGGAGCTTCAACAGGTGAAAAAGAAGCTGTTGAATTAAGAGATGGTGGCAAACGTCTTCAAGGAAAAGGCGTAACTCAAGCTGTTGCAAATGTAAATGGTCCAATCAATGATGCTCTTAAGGGCTTGAGTCCTTACAATCAGGCAAAGATTGACCGGACAATGATTAAACTAGATGGAACCCCAAATAAAGCTAAATTAGGAGCTAATGCAATCTTAGGTACTTCAATGGCAATTGCACGCGCAGCAGCTAGGTCAAAAGATGAACCACTATATCGTTATCTTGGGGGATGTGAGTTAGAAATGCCACAAACTTTTCATAATGTAATTAATGGAGGGAAGCATGCTGATAATGGAATTGATATTCAAGAATTTATGATTACCCCTGTTGCTAAAAATTCATTCCGTGATGGTTTTGAAAAGATAGTTAACACATACCATGCATTAAAAGCTGTAATTGAAGAAGCTGGATTTGAAACTGGATTGGGAGATGAAGGTGGTTTTGCTCCAAACCTTAATAGTTCTGAAGAAGCCTTAAAGATGCTGCGAAAAGCTATTATTAAAGCAGGTTATAAACCTGGAAAAGACATTGCAATTGCTTTTGATGCTGCAGCAAGTTCTTTCTATAATACTGAAGATGGAAAATATCATTTCGAAGGTCATATCTGGAATGGGGAAGAAATGCTTCAATATTATGATAAATTATTAAAAGAATTCCCAGAGATTATTTCTTGC
The DNA here is from genome assembly GCA_948500755.1 of uncultured Lactobacillus sp. GTDB lineage: Bacteria > Bacillota > Bacilli > Lactobacillales > Lactobacillaceae > Lactobacillus. The sequence goes on from CAOOYH010000008.1 coordinate 72,942, forward strand.
GAGGATCCTTTTGATGAAAACGATTGGGAGAACTTTGAAAAATTTACTGCTAAATTTGGCTCTACTCATCAAGTCGTTGCGGATGATAATGTATGCACCAATCCTAAACTTGTTAGAAAAGCGATTAAGGATAAATTATGTAACTCTATTTTAATTAAACTTAACCAAATAGGTACTATTACAGAAACTCTTGAAACAATTCGTTTAGCTAGAAAGAACAATATGACAACGATGGTATCTCACCGTTCCGGTGAAACAGGTGATACATTTATTGCTGACTTTACAGTTGCTACCAATGCAGGTCAACTGAAATCTGGGGCACCAGCAAGATCAGAAAGAGTAGAGAAATATAATCGATTACTTGAGATTGAAAATCAAATCGGTGTTGAAAATGAAAGATTGAATCATTTTCCAAATAATGTAGATTTTGATTAGTTAAAAGTTTGAGTGATAAAAAATACTGCTAAATCAAGGCCTAATAACCTTTAGATTCAGCAGCATTTTTTAGATTAATATTAAAGTATTTAATACTTATGTTTTAGATTGGCGTACATATTTCTAGCAATTTCAATTAAGGTTACGATTCCAAAGAAGATAGCTGAGGAAAGTAGAGCTTTATCTGAATTCTTAGCGATGATTGAAATAACAAATGGAGAAATTACAGCACCAATGTCCATCATAATTAAGC
>CAOOYH010000009.1 GCA_948500755.1 uncultured Lactobacillus sp.
AAAAAAATACCTCATAATTATTAGATTTTATGTCTAACAATTATGAGGCACTTCAAAACGACCGAGCTTTTTATTTATCGCTGTTTTGCTGAAGCTTATAAAGATTGTAGTAATACCCTTTCTTCTTCAATAGTTCCTCATGTGTTCCACGTTCAACAATTCTTCCCTTATCCAAAACAATAATTTGGTCTGCATCTGCAATTGTTGAAAGACGGTGTGCAATTGCCAAAGTTGTTCTTCCTTGACGAAGCTTTTTTAATCCCTCTTGAATTAAATTCTCAGTTTCTGTATCAACATTAGCCGTCGCCTCATCCAGAACTAAAATTTTAGGATCAGTTACTAAGGTTCTTGCAAATGAAATTAATTGTCGTTGTCCTTGACTAAGTTCTGATCCACCTTCAATCACTTTTGCATGATATTTACCAGGCATTTTTTCAATAAATGAATCTGCTTGTACTGTTTGAGCAGCATCTTTAATTTGTTGATCTGTAATTTTATCATTATACAAGCGAATATTTGAAGAAATGTCCCCATAAAACATAAAAGGCTCTTGTAAAACTAATCCTAGTTTTTTACGTAATTCTTTTTTCGGAAACTTTCTAATATCAATGCCATCAATAAGGACTTGTCCACTACCAAATTCATAAAATCTCATCATTACATTGATAATTGAACTCTTTCCTGATCCAGTATGACCAACAATTCCTAAAGTTTCACCCGGATTAACTACAAAAGATACATCATGTAAGATTTCATTCTTTCCATCATAAGAAAAGCTGACATTTTTAAATTCAATCTTTCCCTTTGAAATAACTGCGGTTTCATCATTTTCTTGTCGCGGTTCATATTCTTTTTCATCCATAATTCTAAAAATACGTTTACCTGCCACAATTCCATCCTGAAAAGAAGTCATTCGATCCATCATAGTAGAAATAGGATTAAAAAATTGTTGTACATATTGAGAAAAAGCATATACAATTCCGGCAGGAACAAAAGTCTTTTGCAATGGAAAACCAAAATACATTAACACTAGTGCAAGAGCCAATGAATAAAGCAAACTAGTCATTGGCGATAATAAAAGCGAGTTAACTCGAATCAAATTGAAACGTGTTCTCATTAAAGTACCATTCTCATTTTCAAAATGGTTTGTCATTCTTTTTTCCTGCTTAAATTGCTGAATTAGAGAAACACCCTCAATAGATTCATTTAAATTAGTATTAATTCGACTAAGCCGTTCCCGAAAAGCACGATACAATCTAGAACTCTTTTGTGTATAAATCCAGAAAATAAAACCTAGAATTGGTAAAAATAGCAAGACAATTAATGCTGCAAATTTATTCGTTACATACATTGCTATAAAAGCAGTTACTAAAGAAAATACACCAATAACTACTTGACAAAGTACTCCTAAAAAGTCGCTTAGAGTCATTGTATCATTTGTAACTCTTGAGACAATTGAACCTGCTGGAGTTTGGTCAAAATAACGCATCCCTAAACTATGAAGTTTTCGATACAAATCTTTTCTTACACTTTCCAGTGTCTTTTCAGCGCCAAGGGCATATAAATATTGATATACAAACTGAAGAATTGCCTTAATAATTGTTCCAATCCCATATAATAGTCCAGCCCAAATTATAATCTGTACCGTCGCTTTTTGTTTGATCAAATAATTATCTAAGAAAAACTGTAGTCCCCTTGGTAAAAGCATATTAATTACACTTACTAAGAAAGCTCCAAAGATTGCAATTCCCATTTCCACTTTAAAAGGCTTTACGTACTTTAAAACTCGTTTAAATATTTGAACTTGTTCTTTAAATGGGATGGCCTTAGACCAAACTGATTTACTTTCTTCATTATTGTCCATTTACTTCACCCACCTTTGCTTGCAATTCTTGTTTACGCCACATTTCAGCATACCAACCATTTTGAGCTAGCAGATCAGCATGTTTTCCTCTTTCAACAATCTTTCCTTCTTTTAAAACTAAGATGAGGTCAGCATCCATTACTGAGGTTAAACGATGGGCTGCAATCAAGGTCTTTTTCCCTTTTCTTTCAGATTTGAGAGAATCGAGAATGGATGTCTCGGTTTTCGCGTCTACCGCTGAAAGAGCATCATCTAATATCAAAATAGGACTTTCTTTTAACAAGGCTCGTGCAATTGACAATCTTTGTTTTTGTCCCCCAGACAAAGATACTCCATTCTCACCTACCAAGGTTTTATACCCATTTGGCATTTGCAAAATGTCATCGTGTAAATCACTCTTTTGAGCTGCAGATTCAATTTTATCCTTCTCCACATTTTCATCAGAAAAAGCAATATTTTTTTCAATGGAGGTAGAAAACAAGAAATTATTTTGTGGAACATACGAAATTTCACTTAAAAGTAATTTTAAAGGAATATTTCTAATATCATGACCACCTAAGGTTATTTGCCCTTGATATTGATCAAATTCCCTTAATAAAAGCTCAATAATGGTAGTTTTACCCGATCCTACTTTTCCTACTAATCCTAATGTTTGTCCTGGTTTTAATGTAAAATTAATATTTCTCAAAACTGGTATTTCTTTTTCATCAGGATAGGCAAAGGATTTAATTTCATACTTTAAATCACCTTGAATATCTGTAGCGTTTAAGCTTTGATCAGCGTTTTCATCAGTAATTTGAGGTTTCTCATATAACAGACGTTCAACACGATCATAGGAGGCTGATCCACGCTCTAAAATATTAAATAAATAACCAATTGCAAACATCGGCCATACCATATTAGAAATATAGGCAATAAAAGAAACCAATTGACCAACTGATAAAGTATGATTTGATACCAGTAATCCACCATAAATAATCGTAATTACATAAGTTGCTCCAATAATTAATGTCCCTAATGGATCAAACATTGAATCCCATTTAAAAACTTTCTTATTGATTTGAATAGTATCATCTACCATCTTATTAAAGGCAGCCGAATCCTGCTCACTTTCACCAAAAGCTTTTAATACTTTAATCCCGGAAACTGATTCTTGTGTTTTATTATTTAAACGTGAAAATGCAGCTTGTGATTTGTCAAAACTATAGTGAAGCTTATCTCCTAACTTCCAAGCACCTAATGCAAGAAAAGGAAGTGGTAAAAGGGCAATAATTGTTAATCTAAAATCGGTAAAAATAATCATCGCAATCATTGTAGTTCCACCAGTAACCAAAGAGTCAACTAAAGTCAAAACTCCATCTCCAGCTACATTTTGAATGGAATTAATATCATTAGTCGCATGTGCCATTAAATCCCCGGTGCGGTGCCTTTGATAAAAAGTTTTATCCATTATCATAAAATGCTTGAATAAGCGGGATCGCATTTGTCTTTCTAGCTCTGCTGCTCCACCCCAAATTTGCTTACGCCAAAAATAACGCAATAAATATAAGACTATTGCTGCAGCAATAACAGCTAGAATCAATGCACCATACTCACCCCAGCTAATTGATCCTTTATCTAGCTGGTCAGCCATCAGTCCCAAAATTCTAGGTGGGACTAAATTGGCAATTGAAGTTAAAGCTAAAAAACTAATACCAATAATATATCTTTTCTTCTCTTGCTTAAAAAACCATCCTAATTTGCTAAAAATATTCATTTTTCACCCCACCATATACAAAAATACAGAGGAATACGATCCTCTGTCTATTACCAAATATTAGTAAAGTAAGCTACTATTTTTGTTGTTGATGCTTCATCATATTCATAACTTGATTAAGCTTCTTAGCAGATGGTTTTTGTCCCATTTGCGCCATCATAGCTGCAATCATATCTTCACTAATAGGAGGATTGTCTTGGAAATACTTCTTCATGTATGCGCGAGCACCATAAAATCCGCCAACAAGACCGATTAATAATGCGATAATAATAAGAAAAATTGCTAAACCTAAATTCATTTCCCAAAAACCTCCAAAAATTAATGTACTTTTTCAGCATACCAAAAAAATAGTTTTTTTTAAAGTAAAATATTAATCTTTTCTTAATCCTTTACGACGTTGTGCCTCTTTAGCTTTTTCTGAGGTTATTTCTTTACCATCTTTGTCAATGACTACAGTATCCTCTAGTTGTTGTCTAAATCCAGCACGGAAGTTTTCTAAAAAAGCAGATCTTAATTTTTTCCGTTCCTCTAACTCATCAGGAGTTAACTCACGTTCTCTACTAATTTTAGTTAATTCATTGATTCGCTTAATTAATTTTTCTTCTTCTTTTTTGTCCATAATAAACACCTCACTAAACAATGTTAGTTTACCTTAATTATACCAATAAAAAAAGACTCAACTACTAAGAACGCCTGTTTGCCGAGATAATATTTTTTTGTTAGAATACTACTAAGTAAGTAAATGGAGAAAAAATTATGACTGAACCACATGCAAATAAACAATTAGAAATTTTACGTTTTATTTACGATACTGTTGAAGAACGAGCTTTTCCTCCTACAGTGCGAGAAATCTGTAGCGCAGTGGATCTTTCTTCTACTTCAACCGTTCACGGTCACCTAGCACGCCTAGAAAAGAAAGGCTATATTTTAAAAGATGCCACTAAACCAAGAGCAATCGAAGTAACTGAAAAAGGTCGAGAAGCTCTGGGAATTAAACCTAAAGATATTCCTGTTGTTGGCGTAGTTACTGCTGGTCAACCTATCTTAGCTGTTCAGGACATCGATGAGTATTTTCCTCTTCCTCCTGATCTCGAAAATGATGCTGGCGAGCTTTTCATGTTACGTGTGCATGGCGAATCAATGATTAATGCTGGAATTTTAAATGGTGATCATGTCATTGTTCGTAAACAATCTAGTGCTAATAATGGTGAGATTGTTGTCGCTATGACTGAAGATAACGAAGCAACTGTTAAAAGATTTTTCAAAGAAGATGGCTATTATCGTCTGCAGCCAGAAAACGATACAATGGATCCAATTATTTTACCTGTGGTTCAAATTTTAGGTAAAGTTGTAGGTCTATATCGTAATAATATTGATTAAAAAATGGTAGGAAATGTCATTCCTACCATTTTTTTGCTATTTAATTAGCGGTTTTACATTTAACCAGTCTTGCGCAATTACTTCGGCTAATTTTCTATTATAAAAAACAGCTGCGGGATGGTATTGCGGTACAACGATATACTTTTCTTTAGACCAAATATAACCATCTTTTTTATCATTTAATTCTAAAATTGGAGTATTTTCAATAATTTTTCCATGCACATTACTTATTTCATATCTATTGTCTAGTAATCGAGTTAGAGCAGTCGTACCTACTGTTACAATGATTTTAGGTTTAACACAGTTAATTTCATAATCTAAAAATGGTGCATGTGCCAAAATTTCCTTTTTAGTCGGTTTTCGATTAGGATATTTGATTACTTCTTTATTTTCTTTTTTACTAAATGTGTGCTTAATACTATAAGGTCGGCTTCTAACAGCACTAGTTATATAAACATCTTCTCGTTTAAGACCAATTGATGCTAAGGATTTCATTAATTCTTTTCCAGATGCCCCATGAAAAGGAATCAGCGATTCTATCTCTTCTCTTCCTGGCGCTTCTCCTACAATCATAAGCTTGGGATGAACTGGACCAGCACCAAAATTAATTCCTTCTAATTTCATCCCCTTTGATCTTTCCTTAACTTCAGCTAAGAGTTTATCTGGATATTTCATTTTCAATATATTCCTGTGCCTTCTTCAATAATTCTTTCAATTCTTCATAATTTAAACAGGAATTAGCTTCTGCTAAAGTTGCCCATTTATAATCTCCAATTTCACTTTTTTGTAGTTCTATTTTTTGATCCGGGTTAAATCTACTCAAAAACAATGTTACAGTTTTTAATCGATCCCGGGCAATTTTATAAGTAATACTTTCCTCAAAATCAAAATCATAATCTGGTTTTAGTCCCACTTCTTCATAGACTTCTCTTTGAGCAGCCTGTACATTATTTTCATCCTTTTCTAGATGCCCTTTCGGAAAGCCCCAAGTTCGGTTAAGTCTACTTTGGACAAGTAAAAATTCTATTTTATTATTTTTAATACGATAAACAATACTACCAGCTGAATATTCCTGCATCTTTTTTACTCCCTTCTTATGATTGTTCTTGTTGTTTTCATTATAAGCTAAATTAAAATTTTCGACCCCTTCAAGACCTTTATCTTGTATTTAATTATATAAATTAAAATTATTTTTCATCTTTTTTGTTTAATCGACAAAATGTTAATTTAGGGTTACACTTTATGTTGAAGTAGATTAAATAAGGTGAAAAAATTGAAAAAACAAGAACAATCTGAAAGCTGGGGTCAGTGGATTCTCCAGGTACTAATTCTAACCGCCATATTTTTTGGTATCTTCTTTGTACTAAATAAATATGTTTTTGCCAACTTAACTGTATCTGGAATTTCAATGCAACCTACTTTTGAAAATAACGATCGTGTTATTGCTCTTAGGCATGCCAAGATTAAGGAAGGCGACATTGTAATTGTTGATGCGCCTGACGAACCAGGAGCCGTATATATTAAGAGAGTAATCGGATTACCGGGAGATACCATTGTAAGTAAAAATAATCAAATTTATATTAATGGTAAAAAACTTAATCAACCATGGTTAAAGGCTGGCCAAAAATTAATTGACAATGGAGAGGACGGAATCTCAGGTACTAAATATACTAATACACAAAATTTCACTCTGAGTTCTCTAGCTAAAACTCAAAATTATCGTCAATTTTATACTTCAAAGCAACTAAAAGAAATGCAAAAGACTAATAAAGTTCCTGCTAATACTTATTTTGTAATGGGAGATCATAGAAGCGTTTCTAAAGACAGTCGCTATATTGGAACAATTCCACGAAGTAAAATTGTGGGAGTAGTAAAGCTGCGCTACTGGCCACTAAATCACATCACATTTTATTAATCAAAAAGAGTTTCTTTTTTGAAACTCTTTTTTTATCTACAAAAAAAGCCATCTCTTTCGAGATCGCTTTTAATACTGTCTTGATTAATTGAATTAACCGCGACGCTTTTCAGCAATTCTAGCTGCTTTACCGTGACGTTCACGTAAGTAGTAAAGCTTAGCACGACGTACACGACCGTGACGAAGAACTTCAACCTTAGCAACACGTGGGTCATTTACTGGGAAAGTACGTTCAACACCAATACCTGATGACATCTTGCGTACAGTGTAAGTTGCGCTGATACCAGCACCCTTACGCTTAATTACAACACCTTCGAACATCTGAATACGTTCGTGAGTACCTTCTACAACACGTACGTGAACACGAACAGTGTCACCTGCACGGAAGTCAGGCATATCATCGCGTAATTGTTCTTTAGTTAATTCTTGAATTAATGGATCCATTATTTTCTCTCCTTCTACGGCATTCATCAACACCTTGTGCCAGCGGAATACCCATAAATCCGTGGCTTATGCCACAACGACTAGTTTACCAAATAGAAAAATGCTTGTAAATACTAATTCTCTTTTTCACTTTTAATTTCTTCAAGCATTCTCTTTTCTTCATCTGTTAACTCACGGTCAGCTAACATATCGGGACGGTAGAGATATGTTGCTCGTAAGGCTTCCTTATGGCGCCATTCAGCAATTTTTTGGTGATTGCCCGATGTTAATACTTCAGGGACTTTCTGACCTTCAAAATCAGCAGGACGCGTATATTGCGGATATTCTAAAAGACCGTGTGAAAAACTTTCTTCTACTGGAGAAGCAGAATTTCCTAAAATTCCCGGTAAGAGACGAACAGTAGCATCAATCATACTCATTGTTGGTAATTCTCCACCAGTAAGGACGTAATCGCCAATTGATACTGTTTCATCAGCCAAATCATAGATTCTCTGATCAAAACCTTCATAGTGGCCACAAATAAAAGTTAAATTTTCTTCTTTTGACCAATCTTGGGCCATTTTTTCATTGAAAGTTTTTCCCTGTGGAGCAGTAATAATTACTTTTCCTTTATTAGTTAAAGAATCTAGGGCTTTTTTTATTGGCATAATTTGAAGTACCATCCCAGCTCCACCTCCATAAGGAGTATCATCCACATGATGATGTACGTCGCTAGTAAAGTCACGGAAATTAACTAAGTTTAATTCCCATTTTTTGTCTTCTAGACCTCTTCCTAACATTGATACTTGCAAAGGAGTAAACATATCGGGAAAAAGGGTTAAAACATTAATTTTCATCTCGTAATCCTTCAAGCAAAGTTACTTCTATTCTCTTATTGGCTAGATCAACTTTTTTAACTACTGATTCAATATTTGGAATCCAAAAACTCTTTCCTTTTTCTGGCTTTATCTCCCAAATATCATTAGCACCAGGAGTTTCAATGTTTTCTAATACTCCTAGCTTTTCTCCAGTCTCAGCATCATAGACCGGGCAATTTAAGATGTCTTTAAAGTAGTAGCTACCTTTAGGTAATTCTTGTTGATCTGTTTCTGCTACATATAATTCTTTACTGCAAATTTTTTCAGCTTGATCAATATCATCAAGCTTTTCAAATTTAACTAAATAAAATTGTTTATGGCGTCGAGTATTTTCTACAATTAATTCTTCATACTGTTTATTATTCTTAATAAACAATCTACTTCCTGTAGCTAATCTTTCCTCTGGAAAATCAGTTGTTGCATTTACCTTAACTTCTCCCTTTAATCCATGAGGAGACAATATCTTTCCAACTTCAAAATATTCAGTCATAGAACTTATTCTTTCTAAATAAAAAAGTTTGGGAAGAGCTTTCCCAAACTTCTAATTGCAATAGTAAATTACTTACCGTACTTTGCGTCGTGGTATCTAGTCATCAAACCAGCTTTTGAAAGTAAGCTTCTTACAGTATCTGATGGTTGAGCACCTTTTTCAAGCCATTCAAAAATCTTGTCTTCTTCAAGCTTAACTTCATCAGGGTTAGTAAGTGGGTTGTAGTAACCAACTTCTTCGATGAAACGGCCATCACGTGGCATACGTGAATCAGCAACTACGATACGGTAAAAAGGTTTTCTCTTTGAGCCCATACGGCGCATACGAATCTTAACAGACATTAATTAATTCCTCCTAAATTTCTTGACTTAAATAATATAGCATATAGAAAAATATGTGTAAAGGGGTTTTCCTTAACAGTTGAAAATTATTTTGAACGATAGCGTTTAATATTCTTCATTCGTTTCTTCTTATTTTTCTTAAAGCGCTTATTCATTGATCTCATCGCCATCTTGCCCATTGGTGAATTCATTCCTGGTAAGTTAGCCAATTCACCCATATCACCTTTAGTCATCTTTTGCATCATTTCTTTTGATTGCTTAAATTGCTTAATCATTCGGTTAACTTCAGCGATCGATCTACCCGAACCGGCAGCAATTCTACGTCTTCTTGATGGATTAAGAATATCAGGATTTTCACGCTCTTCTGGGGTCATTGAATAAACAATAGCCTTAATGTGATCGATTTGCTTTTCTGGAATCTGAATATTTTTAAGAGCAGGATTATTACCTAATCCAGGAATCATTTTAATGATTTGATCTAGAGGACCCATTTTTTGAACTTGTTCCATTTGATCAATAAAGTCATTAAAATCAAAAGTATTCTCCCGCATCTTTTCAGCCATTTTTTCGGCTTCTTTAGCATCGTAATCTTGCTGAGCCTTTTCAATTAGGGTCAACATATCACCCATGCCTAAGATACGTGAAGCCATTCGATCAGGGTGGAAAGTAGAAAGATCAGTTAATTTTTCACCTTGACCCGTAAAGATAATTGGAAGACCAGTGACAGCACGAATGGAAAGTGCGACACCACCACGAGTATCACCATCAAGCTTAGTTAAAACAATTCCAGTCAGATCTAAATCATTATTAAATCCCTCTGCTACTTGTGTAGCTGCTTGACCTGTCATTGCATCAACAACTAATAAAGTATTATCAGGATGAGCAACTTCAGTTACACGCTTCAATTCATCCATCAATTGCTCATCAATTTCAAGACGCCCAGCCGTATCAATCAATACATAGTCATTTTTATTTTTATCAGCTTCTTCAAGACCATGCTTTACAATTTCGGCTACATCTTGGTTATCTTCACTATAAACCGGTACATCTAATTGTTGACCAATTTGCTTTAACTGCTCAATAGCAGCTGGACGGTAAATATCACCTGCAATTAACAATGGACGAGCTTTTTCGTTCTTCATTAAGTAATTTGCAAGTTTACCAACAGTAGTAGTTTTACCAGTACCCTGTAAACCGACCATCATAATGATTGTTGGAATATGCGGAGATTTATTAAGAGAAACAGCCTCTTCTCCCATCATTTTAGTTAACTCGTCATCAACAATTTTGATGATTTGTTGTCCTGGATTTAAGCTATCTTGGACTTCTTTACCTAAAGCTTCCTTTTTTATTTTTTTAATAAAGTCTTTTACAACCTTAAAGTTAACGTCCGCTTCTAATAAAGCCAATCGAATTTCACGACTAGCGTCATTAATATCCGCTTCTGAGATCTTACCTTTACCAGTTAAATTTTTTAATGCTTTTTGAAGTCTTTCACTTAAATTTTCAAAAGCCATACTATTCTACTCCCATTTGTCTTAATAATTTCAAAAGTTCAATCTGAGCTCGATTAATTTTGCCATGTTCAAGGGCATATACTGCCTCAGTAATTTTTTCTTCTATTTGAGTATAATCACGTTTCATATGAAGTTTATCTTCATATTTTTCTAAAGCACGGCTGCTTCGTTTCAAATTATCATAAACAGCTTGTCGAGAGACATGGTGATTATCCGCAATTTCTCCTAAAGAAAGATCATTGTAATAATAATCCTCAAAATACTCTTGTTGTCCTTTTGTTAATAATGGACCGTAGTAGGCAAATAAGTCGCCTAATCTTTCATTTTTTTCAAGTTCATCCATTTGTCTCACCTTGAAACAGTATAGCAAAAAAAATGTATTTCTAAAATAATAGCTATGTAGTTTTAAGACACTTTTAGTTTAATTAATTTTCAAAAAAAGAAGGTTAGGCAACTTTTCCTAACCTTCTTGTATACGAATCTTTTAATTAAAGATTTGGATCCATTTTAAATGTTAACTTAGACATCTTAATTGCATCAGTAAACATTTGACCCATTAATTCTTCACTATCTTTCTTAGTATGAGCAACAGTCTTTTGGTTTTCACGAGTCAAGTAGTCGGTTAATTCCTCACCGTTTAAATCTTTAGCATTTTCAATAATTTCTTCAACTCTACCGCGGTAGTATCTATTCAACTCTTCAAGATATTTAGTATCAAGTTGAACAAATTGAGGATAATGGCTTTCAACTAAAGCAGCCAAAGATTTGTAGTACCACCATGCATCATCTTTATTATAGGTCATTGACGTATTGTTAAATGATGGATCAGTTTCGTTCATATTAGCAAAGAATGGAATATATGGGGTAAATGTTGGTCCACCAATACATAACCACATAATACCAGCCATTTCTTCAGGAACATCACTTCTAATTTGCAAAATATGTGAGTTCTGAGTTCTATTTAAACCAATTGGACGATAACGATGCTTCTCTTCCTCAGTTCCATGACCAAATGGATCAAATGGAGTATCTTGATAATGAGAACCAAGTGCAAATTCAATATCTTCCTTAGCCAATTTCTTAGAAGCTTTTCTAATGAAAGGAATATCTGGATCTTCAGGATCTTGTTCAATTTCTGGGTTGAAAAGTTTTTGGATATACCATTGACGGCTAGTGTTGTAGTGAAGATCTTGTTCAGTATAAGTTCCAAAAATGTGACGGAAATTCCAACCTTCATGATCAGGATTTAAGTGATGTTCTTCAACGAATTCTTGAATTCCTTCACTCCACATAAAGTTATCTGGATCATCAAAGTTAACTTGTTGAATAGCAACACGGTTACCAGTTGCTGCATAACAATCATCGGGAATACGTTGAGCAACCCAGTGGTGTCCCGTGACAATTTCCATATACCATACTTCATCTTTGTCACCAAACAAAACTGAGTTTCCAGCAGGTGAACCATACTTTTTAATTAAGGAACCAAGACGTTTTATACCATCTCTTGCGGAATCAATATATGGCAAAACTACAGTCTGCATACAATCTTCATCTAAACCATCTTTAACTAATGGATCAAATGCTAACGTTCTTTCGTTACCATAAGTTGATTCAGTACATGACATAGCAACATTCTTTTGGTTGATACCGCTTTCGTCATAATAACCTAACTTTTTATAGTCAACATTTGGAACTGCTGGAACTCTTTGAGCATCTTCAGGAAGCTCCATTTCAAACTTATTAAGCCAAGATTTAATTTTACGTCCTTTTTCACCATGAACAGCCGGCTCAATAATAAACTTTTGTGGCGTAATTGCACCTGCAGTATCGTCATTACGTGAAATCATTACTGATCCATCAATTGATGCTTTTTTTCCAACTAAAATAGTTGTACATGCACTTAAATGCTTCATTATTTACTCCTTATATATTACTTGTAACTTTGCCTATTATTAGATTAATCCTTGGAATAGCCCGATTGCAAATTTTTCTGCATCAAAGTTTGCTAAATCATCAACTTTTTCTCCCAGCCCAACTAATTTAACTGGCAAATCCATTTCATTTCTAATTGCTAATACTACTCCACCTTTAGATGAGCCATCAAGCTTAGTTAAAACTAACCCCGTAAGTTTAGTAGTTTTATCGAAGTCTTTTGCTTGTAGTAATGCATTTTGACCTGTTGAGCCATCAAGGACTAAAAGAACCTCATTTGGTTGATCTGGCAAGATTTTCTTTATTGTTCGCTTAATTTTATCAAGCTCGCTCATTAAATTGACCTTATTTTGAAGACGACCTGCTGTATCAACTAATAAGAAATCGATTCCTCTCTCTTTAGCTTTTTTAACACCATCATAAACTACAGAAGCCGGATCAGCTTTTTCAGGACCAGTGATTACTTCAACGCCATCACGTCGACCCCATTCTACCAATTGCTCTACAGCACCGGCTCTAAAAGTATCGGCAGCTACCATCATGACAGACTTGCCCGAGTCTTTAATTCGCTTAGCTAATTTACCAATTGTTGTTGTTTTTCCAGCTCCATTAACACCAACAAAAAGATAAACATTAGGCTTTGCAGAAGGATCATCGGCTAATTTAGAATCTTCACCTTCCCCGCCTTTATCATAAATATTGACTAATTTTTCAACTATTACTTGCTTTAAGGCATCGTGGCTTTTTGCATTTTGGAGTTTGGCTTCATCCCTTAAAGAATCAGTTAATTCTTCAGCAGTTTCAAAACCGACGTCAGATTCAATTAATAAATCTTCAAGATCATCAAAAAAGTTTTCATCAACTGTTCTAAATTTAGCAAAAAATGCATTTAGGCGTGCCCCAAAAGAATGATTGGTTTTTTCTAACCCTTTGTCATATCTTTCCTGTTCATCTTCTGTAGTTACTTCTTCAGGGCTCTCTTCAGAAGATTCAGTTTCTTCGGGCTTTTCTTCTTCTTTTTCTAAATTATATGATTCTTGATCTTCTTGAAGATCTTCAGCTTCTTGAACTTCATCCTGTTTTTCTTCAAAAGCAGTTCCGGCATCACTCCAGCCTGGAGTCTCCTTAACTTCTTCAGTTTCTTCTTCATGTTCATCTTCAGAAGATTCTGACTTAGGTTCTACAACCTCTTCATTTTTTTGAATATCTTCAGTTTCATTGGTTTGTTCAGGCTCTTGAAGTTCTTCATTTGAATTTTCAGTTAGTTCTTTTTTACTTTCTTCTTGTTCTTCATCTTTATGACCAAAGAGCGATTTCTTGATTTTATCAAATAATCCCACTACTAATTCACTTCTTTCTTAATTTCATTTAACGATACAGATAACACTTTTGAAATACCTGATTCTTGCATTACGATTCCATACAAATTATCTGCTTTCTGCATAGTTCCACGACGGTGTGTAATAACAATAAATTGAGTTTTCATATCATAATGATTCAAAAACTGAGCAAAACGATCGACGTTTGTTTCATCTAGAGCTGCTTCTACCTCGTCTAGAATACAGAATGGTACTGGGTTAACTTGAAGCATTGCAAACAATAAAGTAATTGCAGTTAATGCCCTTTCCCCACCAGAAAGAAGCGTTAACTTCTGGGACTTCTTACCAGGTGGCTGCGCAATAATTTCAATTCCAGTTTCAAGTAAGTTCTTTGGATCAGTTAACTCTAATCTAGCATGACCACCATCAAACATAATTGGAAAAATCTTTGCAAAGCTTCTTTCTATCTGGTGGAAGGTTGCACTAAACCTACTCTTTACCTCATCATCTAGTTTAGACATTGATTCTTCAATATCTTTTCTAGCCTTTAGCAAGTCATTCTGTTGTCCATTTAAGAAATCATAACGCGTTTTAACATCTTCATACTCTTCAATAGAGTTCAAGTTAACCTCACCAATATCTACTAAAGACATTTTATGTAGATGAACTTCACGTTCCAATTTCTTACGCAAATCTGTTGTATTTTGTCCCTCAGATAATTGCAAAGCTGCTTCAAAAGTTAAGGAATATTCTTCACTTAAAATACCAAGTTTTTGATTAATTTGGGACTTAAGTTCTCCTAGCCTTGCAGAATACTCTTCTTGCTCCGCAGCAGTATTTTTACGCAAATTATAATTTCTTGTAGCAACTTGATCAAGATTATTTATTTGAGCATCAAATTTACCTAAATCTTTATTTATTTCAGCTAAAGCCTCTTGCATTTGTTTTTTCTGCTTACTTAGCTTAGCAACTTGCTCTTCAATTTCTGACTCACTTTGTCCATTTTGAGACAATGATAAAGCTTTAATTTTTTCCTCAATATCCTTAAGTCTGGAATTGGTATTTTCAAGCTGTTCTTCCAATTCAGATTTCTTAGTAGTAATATTTTCCAATTTATTCTTTACTACCGCCAAGTCGGAATTTAAGTTACTTAATTCTGCCTGTAATTTTTGATAAGCTTCATCAAAATCGGTCAAGTCAGTCTTTAATTGATCCATTTTTGCTCGTTGTGTTTGAGCAACTTCTTCAAGTTCTTTCTTTTTAGCCTGCTCTTTTTCAAGACGACTAGTAAGTTCTGCTTCTTCTTGCTTCTTCTCAAGTTGGGCCTTTTGCTGTAAATCATTTAACTGAGTCAGCCTTTGAACTTCTTTTTCTTCATTTTCATACTTAATAGCTTGCTCACTGATTTTTTGATTTAGGGCAGTTAAATCAGTATTTTTAGCTTCTAGCTCAGTTTGTAACTCGGTTAATTTTTTATCTAGTTCGTTTAGGGCTGTTTGTAGTTTAGTAAATTCTACCTTCCCCGTCTTAATTTGTAATGTTAATTTATCAATCTCAGCATTTGTTGCCAGAGGAGAATTATTTCTTGTATTTCTAGTCCCACCAGTCATACTTCCTCCAGGACTAATAATATCTCCATCTAGTGTCACAATTCGATAATATCTTCCAATTCTGCGTTGAACACGTAAAGCCGTATCAATATTATCTACCACTAAAACATTCCCTAAAAGGTAAGAAATAGCATTAGAAATATCAGTCGCAGTTTTTGAGGTTACTAAGTCTGCCGCTACACCTTTAAATCCTTCAATACTTTGTAAGGATTTTAAAGTAGACGCAGCAATCTCATTATGCCGTAATCCATCTAGAGGTAAAAAAGTAGCCCTACCTGTACGAGTTTGCTTCAACAAATTAATGGCATCCCTAGCACTACTTTGGTCAATAGTAACTAAATCTTGAACGCCACCACCTAAAGCCGTTGACAAAGCTGCTTCTAATTCGGCTGGAAAAGAAATTAGTTCACCAATAACTCCTACAATTCCATGAAAATTACTTTGATGGTTTAAAACATATTTAACCCCATAATAGTATCCTTCATGCCTATCTCTAATTTTCTTCAGGCCTTCTACTTGTGCAGAAATCTGTTGTAAATTATTTCTAACCTTTATGTAAGCTTGTTCGCTTTGATCCTTAAGCTTACTCTCTTCAGCAATTTTTCTATCAAGAGTCGCAATAGTTTCATTTAGTTGTTTTCTCTTTAAAACAAGGTCTTGCCCTTGTTTTTTTAACTGGGTAAGAACTTTTTGAGCTTCATCTAATTGTTCTTCAACTTCTTGCTGGCGATTATCAGTTGATTTTTTACTACGAGTTAATTCATTTTTTAAATAAACAATCTCGTTATTATTACTCGTTTGATCCTGCAAAGTTTGAATATAATCAGATCGAACTTGCTCTAATTGATTATTTAAT
Source organism: uncultured Lactobacillus sp. (assembly GCA_948500755.1). GTDB lineage: Bacteria > Bacillota > Bacilli > Lactobacillales > Lactobacillaceae > Lactobacillus. Next base: position 16,282 of record CAOOYH010000009.1, read on the forward strand.
TGTTCAGGACCCTGCTTAAGTTCCTGCTTCAAATTCTTTTGCTTTTTTACGAAATCAGCAAGGACTTGATTTTGACTGTTTAGATCTTTCTCATTAGCTGCAAGCTGATCTAACAAACGTTTTCTTCGCTCTTTTAGTTCTTCAGATTGTGCACTGTATTCTTTTTGAGTAGCGACATCATATTCTCGAGATTGTTGATGCATTTGAAGATCAGTAGTCAGAGCTGCAATTTTTTGCGTTAAAGATAATAATTCTTGCTGCTTTTCATCTTTTTCAGCATGGCGCTCATTTGATTGCTTACGTTTTTCTTCTAAATCAGCTTGGGATTGTTTAACCTCGTCATCAAGCTTATTTAAAATCCCTTGATTTGCTGCCGCCTTCTTAGCGACCGCCTTCTTCTCTTCATTTAAACTTTCAATCTCCAAGCCCAAAAGTTGTTTTAACTTATGATCAAGCTGTTCTTTTTGAAATTTATATTCTTTTGCTAAAGAACTCTGTTCATGTAAAGGCTCGATTCTACCTTCCAATTCTTTAACCAAATCATTAATTCTAATTAGATTGGCATTAGTTTTGTCTAATTGCTTGAGTGCAATTTCTTTTTGCTGCTTAAAATGAAGGACGCCGGCAGCCTCTTCAAAAATTCCTCGACGCTGTTGTGGCTTAGAATTAAGAATTTCATCGACCTTCCCCTGAGAAATTATTCCCAAGCTATCAGATGACATCCCTGATTCAATAAACAGTGTCCTAACATCTTTCAATCTTACTGGATGATGATTTAAAAGATAATCACTTTCGCCGTTACGCAAAATCTTTCTCGTTACAACCACTTCATCATTCTCAGAAGCAAGTTGGTGATCACGATTATCAAAAACCAACTCAACCTCAGCATGATTCATTGGAGCTCTCATTTGACTACCAGCGAAAATAACATCTTTCATATTTTCACCACGTAAAGACTTGGCAGATCCTTCACCCATTACCCACCGAATTGCTTCAGTAATGTTACTTTTTCCACTACCATTTGGACCAACGATGCCGGTAATACCATTATTAAATCTAATTGTCGTCTTATCAGCAAAAGACTTAAAACCATTTAAAACTAATTGTTGTAGTGGCACAGACTCACCTTTTCTTATTTATTTTTATCTAATGCAGCTTGAGCTGCTTGCTGCTCAGCAGCTTTTTTATTACGTCCTTGTCCCTCTGAAACTTTTTCACCATTTACAAGTAGCTGAACTTTAAAAGATGGCTTTGATTCATCTTCAGATATTACTTGATATTCAATTTTAACTGGTCCATTTACCTGCAAACGTTCCTGAAGTTCAGTTTTATAATCACGTGAGGCATTAAAATCTCCTTCAGCAATTAATGGATACACTGTTAAATGTAAGAAGTGCTGTACTGCTGGCATGCCTTGATCTAAGAAAAGCGCACCATTGAAAGCTTCAAACACATCTTCAAGAAGTGTCTTACGTTTTCTAGCGCCAGCTTTTTCTTCTCCTTTACCCAAATTAATTTCTTCTGGGAATCCACATTCAATCGCAAATTCAGAAAATCCTTCTGTTCTAACAATGTTAGATCGCATTCTTGTTAATTCCCCTTCATTTAATCTAGGAAAATGACGATACAAATAATCGGATACCGCCAATTCAAGAACAGCATCACCAAGAAACTCTAATTTTTCATAGTCCTTTCTTCCGGGATGCTCATTAGCATAAGAAGAATGTGTGAAGGCATCTTCAAGCAATTTTTCGTTATTAAATTTTATTCCGTATTTTTTCTTTAAATTTTGTTTAAAAGCTACTGAAACCATAGTTGCTTCCTTTCTTTAACCCTTTAATTATACCTATTTTAACCTATTAAAAAAAGATAAAGAAAAAGTGTGACCTAATATAAGTCGCACTTTTAAATAATTTTTATTTATTTTGCATAGCCAACGTAGTACCAGTTAGGGAATCCACCACCCATACTCTTAGATGGTTCTAATGAGTATCCAGTTAACTTATTGTTAATTGCGTAAATGCTGTAGCTATTAGCAACTGGCACAACATAAGCTTCCTTATCCATGTATGCTTGCCATTGATGGAATTTCTTAACTCTGTAGCTATTATTAAAGGCTTTTTGAGAATCAATATCGTTCAACAAGTCAGTGTTTTCTTTAGTGACAAATCTACTGTAGTTAAATGGTGCCTTTGCGCCGTATAAGTCTTGAGGTGATGGCTCAGAAGAGAGTGACCATGCACCAATGAACATATCTACATCTTTAGAATCATTTTGAACCTTGTCGTAGAATGAATTCATTTCCATTAAACGGCCACCAGTTAACTTAACGTTCAAGCCCATTTTCTTCCATTGTTGAATGTAATTTTGAATGATTGGTTCTTGAACTTTACTACCACTCATGGCAGCTAAACGAATTGTTAAAGGCTTACCATTTGGTTGAACACGGTAAGTCCCCTTCTTCTTGTAACCAGCTTTATCTAATAGTTCATTACCCTTTTTAATGTTATAAGTGTAACCCTTTACATTCTTATCGAAGTAATCACCGAATTGCTTTGGAATTAAAGTTGGAATTCTAAATGAAAGACCTGATGAGTATCTCTTATAAACTTGGTCAACATTCATACCGTAGGCAATAGCTTGACGAAGAGAACGATTATTCATCTTTGCGTCCTTATTCATCACATTTTCGCCTTTGGCTGCATCCCATTTACCAACCTTAAAGCCTAAGTAACTATATGCAAGTGGAATATTAGCGATGAAGTTTACTCCTTTAGCACCCTTAATATTTGGCCATTGAGAATTACTTACTTGCGTTACATCAAATTTATTACTCTTAATTGATTGAGCAACTGAAGCTGGAGTAATTACGGAAGCAGTTATCTTCTTTAAGTGTGGTTTACCCTTATAGTAATGTTCATTTGGAACCCATGAAACTGATTGTCCACGAACCACTTTACTTACTTTATATGGACCATAGAATAATGGATTCTTACGGATCTTATTGCTTGAAATAAGTTTATCGAATGGAACATCTTTTAAGTAATGATATGGAGCTGCTGCTTCCCAAATATATCCATTACCACTTTGTGTCATACCCGGCTTCATTTCTTTAAAGTGGAGCACTACTGTACGACCATTTTCGCCGTCTGGCATTTCAATACCTGAAATAGTATTGGACTTTCCATCATGGTATTCTTCTAATCCTACAAGATTAGCTAAACTTGAAGTATAACGCTGAGAATGTGTTGCCTTATTTGCAATAATTTCATAGGCGTATTCATAATCTTTTGCAACTAAAGGTTGGCCATCAGACCACTTAACTTTAGGATTAATAGTAATGGTTGCAGTTTTGGCATCTTTATTAATTTTAATGTCTGCTGCTCCACCCTTAACGTATTTATAGGTATTATTTGTAGCAAATAGTGATTCATCACCATACTGCATTACTTCTGAGTCTGTATTGTTAGTAGACAACTCATCATTAAAAATACCGGTAAATGGTGTATCAGCAACTACAGCAACGCTGACATTACCACCATCCTTAATTGTCTTCTTAGGAGTTGACTCCTTGAAATTAGGATGACTAGTATTATTGCTATTACTATTACCACAGGCTGCTAAAGTTAGAGCTACACCTGAAAGCAAAGTTAATGTACCAATTAATTTGCCTTTCTTCATTAATTTTTCCTCCAATAACATTGGACAAGTTGATATATTTAATTTTAGCACTGAAAACGATTAAAACAACTTAAATAAAAAAAAAGACCGTCACTTAAGACGATCTTTATGAAGAAATTTATCTAATATTATTTTGCAATTCCTACATTATACCATAAGCTGTTTGCTGCTGATGGTTTAGATGAGTAACCTGTAATCTTACTGTTAACTGCATCAATACTATAACTGTTAGATACTGGAACAACGTAGGCTTCATCATCCATATATTTTTGCCATTCATGGAATTTCTTAACACGGTAATTAGTATTAAACGCCTTTTGTGAATCCATTTCTTGAAGCAACTTAGTGTTCTTAACAGTTACAAAACGACTAAAGTTATATGGTGATTTTGCGCTGTACAAGTCATTTGGTGATGGTTCTGAAGACAATGACCATGCTCCCATGAACATATCTACGTCTTTAGAATCATTTTGGACCTTGTCATAGAAGGAGTTCATTTCCATCAAACGACCACCAGTTAACTTAACATTCAAACCTAATTTTTTCCATTGTTGAATATAGTTTTGAATAATTGGTTCTTGAGTTGAATTACCAGACATAGCAGCTAAACGAATGGTTAAAGGCTTACCGTTTGGTTGAACACGGTACTTACCCTTCTTCTTATATCCAGCTTTATCAAGAATTTCATTACCCTTCTTGATATTGTAATCATAGCCCTTAACATTTTTATCGAAGTACTTACCAAATTGTGCTGGAATTAAAGTTGGAATATGGAAAGTTAAACCATTGGTATAACGCTTAGTTACAGCAGAGATATTCATACCGTAGGCAATCGCTTGACGTAATGACTTATTATTCATCTTCGAATTCTTATCCATTACGTTTTCGCCTTTAGCAGCATCCCACTTACCTACCTTAAAGCCTAAGTAACTATATGAAAGTGGAATATTTGCAATCCAGTTAACATTATCAGTATTGGCAACATTCTTCCATTGAGAGTTAACAACACCAGTAATATCAAATTTATGACTCTTAATAGCTTGAGAAGCTGAGTTAGGGTTCAAAACTTGAATTGTTACTTTATTTAATTTTGGTGTACCTCTCCAGTAGTACTTATTAGGTACAAATGTTACTGCTTGACCACGTACAACCTTACTCATCTTATATGGACCAAAGAATAGTGGATTCTTTCTTACTCGATCAGATGATTGCAACTTGTTGAATGGAATATCCTTCAAATAGTGATATGGAGCTGCTTGTTCCCAGAAATAACCATTTCCGCTGAATTTCATACCTGGCTTCATTTCTTTGAAGTGAATAACAACAGTTCTTCCATTTTCACCATCTGGCATTTCAATACCTGAAATAGTGTTAGCTTTACCATCGTGGTATTCACTCATACCAATAATATTTTGAAGTGAGTCAGTATAACGTGAGGACTTAGTTGCCTTGTTAGCAATAATTTCGTAGGAATATTCAACATCCTTAGCAGTTACTTGCTTACCATCTGACCATTTAACACCATTCTTAATTTTAATAGTAGCAGTTTTGTTACTATTATCTAATTTTAATGTAGCTGGTCCTTTGTCATTAATTTGATAAGTATCGTCAGTATCAAATAACGCTTCATTAGCAGGTGCCATAGCATCAGAGTCATTCTGAGTATCGGAAAGTTCATTTAAAAAGATACCAGTAAATGGTGTATCAGATTCAAGAGCAACACTTACTGTACCACCCTTTTTAACAGCTTTCTTTGGAGTAGCTGACTTAAAGTTCTTAGTCGGGTTATCTACTTTTGAATTTGAATTATTACCACATGCTGCTAATGTTAAAGCAACACCAGAAAGTAAAGTTAAACTTCCAAATAGTTTGGCTTTCTTCATAGTTATATTCCTCCATCTATTTGGGACAAGTTGATGATTTAATATTATCATCACCAAACTCATAATACAATGTTTTTACTCAATTATTTTTAATATTTTTTAATTTATATTTGATCAAATTGGTATAAAGCATTGATATATTAACGTTTGTTCACTATTATGTTTACCATAAAAAACTTATTTTATGCCCATTTATAATATAAATATCTCCTACATTCTTTAACTTTTATACAGAGACATACAAAAAAAGCAACTCAATTATGAGTTGCTTTTTAATGTTTAAATAATCAAATTTAATTTTCACGTTGACGAGCATCCCCAGCTCTTTGAAGAGCACGACCAACATAGTTAATACTTAATGAGATGATTAATAATAAAATTGTTGCTGGTAACCACAACCATGGACGAGTAGTAACGTTAACTGGGTCATTAGCAAATCCAATTAAAGTACCAAGAGATGGCGTAGTGGTTGGTAATCCATATCCTAAGAAAGATAAAGTGGTTTCAATACCAATGTTACCAGCAATTGCTAATACCACCTCAATAATAATAGCAGAAGTAATGTTAGGTAAAACTTCACGGAAAATAATCGTTAAATTAGATGAACCAGAAGTTTTTGATGCTAAAACATATTCACGCTCTCTTTGTGATAGAACGAAGGCACGGAAGTATCTAGCCGAGCCAGTCCATCCAAACATAGAAATTAACCATACTAATGTTCCTGCATTATAGTTAGGAATAACGGTAGTCAAAACAATGATGATTGGGAATTGTGGCAAAATTTGAATAAAGTCAACTATACGCATGATAATTGCATCAGTAACTCCACCGAAGTAGCCAGCAAATAATCCCACTAATAGTCCTACGCCTTCACAAATTACTGTAACAGCTAATCCAATTAGGATAGAGTTTCGTCCACCCATTATTAAGAGCTTCAAAATATCACGACCACCGTCATCAGTACCAAAGACGTGACCCGATTCGCCCCAAGCATAATATGCTTCAGCGATATTAATTTCTGTTACCTGACTCTTATTTAAGAATAAAGAACCAACAAAAGTGAATAATAAGATAGCTACAATAATACAGAATGAAACAAATGCTACCTTATCACGCCAAACCTCACGTACAATAATCTTAAATCCAGATGGTGGTAGAGAGGTTTTAGCATTTTGATCTTTTTTCGATGTATTTTTATCTTTAGCCATAATTTACTACTCCTCCCTACTTAATCCGAATTCTTGGGTCAATAATACTCATGATAATATCAGATAACAAGTTACCAACCAAAGTTAACACACCAAATAATAAAATCAATGCAGTTAAAGTTGTGTAGTCACGTTGTCCAATAGAATCAAGGAACAACTTACCCATACCAGGGTAACTAAAGACTGATTCAATAACCATTGAGCCTGAAAGCAAACCAGTAATAGTGTTACCCAAGAAAGCAGCGATTGGTAAGAGCGAGTTTCTTAAAATGTGTTTATTAAAGACAACATTTTCTGGAACACCCTTACTACGAGCCGTTCTTACATAGTCTTCAACCTTATTATCAACAATACCAGTTCTTAAGTATTGAACAATTGCTGTAGTGGAGATTAAAGAACAGAGGATCGAAGGTAAAATCAAGTGATAAATTCTACTCCAGAAATAAGCAAGTGTTCCTGGATTTACATCTGCACTAACAGAACCTGAGATTGGGAACCAACCTAAAGTAAATCCAAATAACCAAATACCTAAAATGTAGAAAACAAATGGAGGTACAGCATATGTAATATAGTTAAAAATTTGTACTCCATGATCTTGCCATTCATCTTGGTGACGACCTGCAGTAACACCTAATGGAATAGCAATCAAGTAAGTTAAGACAACAGTCATTAAAGACAACCAGAAAGTGTTAACTGCACGATCCCAAATCAAAGAAGTAACTGGAACCTTTTGAATATATGATTGTCCTAAATCACCATGGAACATATTTCCAAGCCAGCGAGTATATTGCACCCAAACTGGATCGTTTAATCCATATTCTTGTCTTAATCTTGCAATTTCCTTAGGGTCTGAATTCGGATTAATCATTCCAGTAAATGGGTCACCAGGCATCATTTTAGCTAAAATAAAGACCAGTAAACTCAAGATAAGTAACTGGGGGATCATAATCAGGATTCGACGTAAAACCGTTTTCCACATATCTATTCTCCCTCCTTCAATTCTTGCTCAATCATATCTTTAGGTAAAGCAACGAAATGACGCTCGCCAACTTTTTGTAGTGGTAATACACGACCATCTTTTTCATACCATCTATCTTGATCTTGCAAAAATTCTTGTTCTACACGTTGACGCTCTTCCTTATGTTTTTCCCTATTTTCAACATCAACAACAGGAATTGCAGAAAGTAGACGCTTTGTATAAATATGCATTGGATTCTTATAAATTTGATCACGTTTACCAATTTCTACAAAACGTCCACGGTGCATAATAGCAATATCTTCTGACATATGCTTTACAACACCCAAGTCGTGTGAAATGAAGAGGTAGGCAATATTATATTCTTGTTGAATATGCTTCATAAAGTTCAAAACCTGTGCTTGAACAGATAAGTCTAAAGCTGAAGTTGGCTCATCTGCCACAATTAATTTAGGATGAGTGGCTACAGCACGTGCTACCCCAATTCTTTGACGTTGACCACCAGAGAATTCATGTGGATATTTGTAGATAGCATCACTAGGCATACCAACAATATCTAGTAGTTCTTGAACTCGTTTTCTTTCTTCATCGGTTGTTAAGTTTTCAAAGTTTCTAATGGGTTCAGCAATAATATCTTCAATTCGTTTTCTAGGATTTAAACTCGACATTGAATCCTGGAAAATCATTTGAACATCTTTATTGTAGTTAAGTTTTTTACGATTTGATGCTTTAGTAACATCAACACCTTTATACAAAATTTGTCCGCTAGTTACTTTTTCTACACCAACAATTGCTTTACCAGTAGTTGATTTACCGGAACCTGATTCTCCAATTAGACCGTAGGTTTCTCCTTCTTTAATTGAAAGATTAATTCCATCAACGGCTTTGACATATCCAGTAACTCTATTCCAAAATCCAGAACGAATTGGATAGTGAACTTTTAAATTTTTTATTTCGATTATTTCATCGGCCATAATTTCCTATCCTTTCTTCTCTTCATCTTGGAAATGGAAGCTTTGCCAGCAAGTACATCTTACAAAATGTCCTGGTTCAACTTCATGAATCTTAGGGTTCTCTTCATGAGCACTAGCTGGAATCCAAGGAATTCTAGCTGCAAATCTATCCCCAGTTCTTGGCATGTTAATCAATGAAGGAACTGTTCCATGAATCACATGTAGGTCTTCACTTTCATCATCTGTTTGTGGCATAGAGTGTAAAAGTGAACGTGTATATGGATGAAGAGGATTTTCAAAAATTGTTTTAACATCAGCTTTTTCAACAATTTGTCCTGCATACATAACTGCTACTTGATCAGCAGTTTCAGCAACAACACCTAAGTCGTGTGTAATTAACACAATCCCTGACTGAGATTCTTTTTGAATTTCTTTGAGTAAATCTAAGATTTGTGCCTGAATAGTAACATCCAAAGCGGTAGTTGGTTCATCAGCAATAATAATTTCTGGCTTACATGCAATTGCAATCGCAATTACTACACGTTGACGTAAACCACCAGATAATTCATGTGGGTACATCTCATACATTTCTTCTGGACGAGGCATCCCAACTTGATTAAAGAGTTCAATTACGCGTGCATGACGAGCCTTTTCATCCATATCAGTATGATAGTAAAGTGTCTCAGCAACTTGATCTCCAACCTTCATCAATGGATTAAGAGATGCTAATGGATCCTGGAAAATCATCCCAATATTATTACCACGAATTTTATTAAACAATGATTCATTTAAGTTAACTAAGTTTAGTTCATTGTATAAAATATCGCCAGTTACTTTCGTATTTTTGTGGTCGTACAAACCAATAATGCTTGAAGCAATTGTACTTTTACCACAACCAGATTCTCCAACAACTGCCAAAATCTCATTTCGTTTCAAGGTTAAGTTAATGTCATCAGCGGCATCATAAAACTTACCGTGTAAACGATATGCGGTATGCAAGTGTTCGATATCTAATAAAAGATCACTTTGCTTTTCCAAAGGCCATTCTCCTCTCAAACCTTACGACATTATTAAAAGTCAATTAGATTTTCAATTTAATGTCATTATTATAAACAAAAGATACTGCTATTTCAACAACTTTTATAAAAGTAAATGAAAAATGACAGTATCTTCTGAAATTTCAATGATTAAAATTTTAATTTTGGTGACTCTTAATATATTCTACTGCTTCACCAACAGTTTGTAATTTTTCCGCATCATCATCTGGAATCTCTGCTCCAAATGTATCTTCTAGATCCATTACTAACTCAACGAAATCAATTGAATCTGCATCTAAATCATTCTGAAAATTTAAATCTTTAGTGATCTTATCACGATCAATACTAAAGCGTTCTGAAATCATATCAGCAATTTTATTAAAAATTTCCTCTTCGGTCATTTTTTAACCTCCAAAAAAGTTTAGTTTAATTCTAAGGCATTTTTATATTAAAGTCTAGCGAGATTCACTAAAGTATTTTTTATATTCTCCAACTAGATCTTGACTCAACATCTTATCAATTTGTAATAAAGTGTAGTAAATAGGACGGATATTCGATCTACCGTGTGTCTTTACAACAGGTGCATTTACCCCAAGTAAAACTGCTCCCCCATATCTTGCCGTATCAAATCTTTTCTTTAATGCAGTAAGTCCTGGCTTTGCTAATAAGGCTCCCACCTTAGGACGTAAACCATTATTTAGCAAAGAATCCTTAAGCAGACGTAAAATTACGCTTGCAGTTCCTTCTATTGCCTTCAGAGTAGCATTTCCAGTAAAACCATCTGTTACAATCACATCAGCCTTACCTTCCATTAAATCATTTCCTTCAGCATTACCAATAAAATTAAGATCAGTTGCTTTAAGAAGCTTATAGGCCTCTTGGTGGAGGGGATCTCCTTTATCATCTTCTGCACCATTATTTAATAAAGCCACGGTTGGATTTTTAATATTTCTAATTTTTTGTGCATAAAAATTAGCCATTTGTGCCCATTGTACTAAATATTCAGGCTTACTTTGTGCATTCGCGCCAACATCAATAATATTAAAGCCATCCTCGCTTTTAGCACTAGGAAGAGTTGGCATTAAAGCTGGACGCTCTACACCTTTAATTCGGCCAATAATAAAAATCCCGCAAGCTAATAGCGCACCCGTATTTCCGAGGGAAAATAAGGCGTCTGCTTTTCCTGACTTTACATAGTTAGCAGCAACAACCATTGAAGAATTTTTCTTACGTCTAATTGCTTTTACTGGCTCGTCACTATCAATAATAACTTCACTCGTTGCAATGACGTCAATTCTATCTTTTTGCTCGGCGGGAATTAGTTCATTAATCTTTTCTTCATCCCCAAATAAAACAAATTTTGTATCTTTTAATTTTGGCTTTGCTTTTAATACAGCATCAACAATAGCCTTAGGAGCATTTTCTCCTCCCATGGCATCAATTGCAATTGTTTTCATATTCACTCCGGTTATTTCTAATTATTATTCAAATCCTTCTTATATTTTAGCACTTCTTGTAAAAATTTATTTTCTGAATTAACCAAAGCTGGGTCAGACTTAATTAGGTTACGAGCCTCTTTTTGAGCAGTCACTAAAGCATTATAGTCATTTACTACATCGCCAACTTGAAACTGAGGTAAACCAGATTGAGCCTTTCCAAAAACATCTCCTTCGCCACGTAGTTTTAAATCTTCTTCTGCTAATTTAAAACCATTACTGGTAGAAGTAATAATGTTCATTCGTTTCTTACCAATTTCTGTTTTTGGATCACTCACAAACACACAAAAACTTTGTGTCTGCCCCCGGCCAATTCTTCCTCGCAACTGATGCAATTGACTTAAGCCAAAGCGATCCGCATTAAAGATCACCATCATATTTGCATTCGGAACATCGACACCAACTTCAATTACACTTGTAGTAACTAAAATATTAATCTTGCCTGCAGCAAAGCTATCCATAATTTCATTTTTCTGATCGCCTTTCATCTGGCCATGAAGCAAAACAACATTTTCGTCTTTAAAGTAATGAGCAATTTTTGCTTGTAAATCCTCAGCGTTTTTTAAGTCACTTTTTTCTGATTCACTAATTAAAGGAGTTACAACATAAATTTGAAAACCTTTATCTAACTGTGAACGCATTAAATCAAGCACCTCTCTCAATTTGCTAGAGGTTGCCCATGACGAAACTACTGGCTTTCTCCCTTTTGGCAAGTGTCTAATTTCAGAAACAGCCATATCTCCGTATACGGTTAAGGCTAATGTACGAGGAATTGGGGTGGCTGTCATTGCTAGGATATCAGGTGCGTCACCTTTTTTAATCAACGTATTTCTTTGGTTTACTCCAAATCTGTGTTGCTCATCAATTATAACGAGCCCTAGATCTTTAAAATGAACATCTTTTTGGATTAATGCATGGGTCCCAATCACAACATTGATTGTTCCATCAGCTAATTCACGATAAATTTCTTTCTTTTCTAAATCCTTAGTGTCTCCCGTCAATAAGGCAACTCGAACACCCAATGGCTTCAGTAATTCATCTATCTTAGCAAAATGCTGCTGCGCTAAAATTTCTGTTGGAACCATTAAAGCAGCCTGATAGCCTGCAGTAACAGCTGCATAAATTGCAAAAACCGCTACTACGGTTTTACCACTACCCACATCTCCCTGCAGTAGTCTTCGCATTTGTCTTTTAGAATGAAGATCAGCAAAGATTTCATTCACCACTTTTTTTTGATCATCAGATAACTCAAATGGAATTTCTTCAATTAATTCTTTGACAGCAGCTAAATCATATTTCTTTTCTACCCCAGGTGCGTCTTCATTTCTTTGGGAAAGAAGTTGCGCCAGTTGCATTTGAAAAAGAAAAAATTCCCTAAAGATAGCACTTCGGCGTGCTATCTTTGCCTCATTGCCATTTTTTGGATGATGCATTTTTTCTACCAAAACGCGATCAGAAAGCAAGCGATATTTTTCTCTTATAGAAGCTGGAATTGTTTCTCCAACTTCATTTATAGCTTCCTCTAAAGCAAGATCAATTAACTTTTGCAGCTTATTTTGCTTCAAATGACGATTGACAGAATAAATAGGAGCAAAACCCGAATCTTTCTTTTCAGCTACTAATTTAAAGCCACTTAATGACTGCCGCGCCACTTGATACTTGCCATATACTGCAACTTCCTTACCTGATTCCACTTTATCCTTTAACCAGGGCTGATTAAAAAAATTGACCATGATAATGTCATGATCAATTTTCATTTTAAAGCTGAGCCTTGTTTTTCGATAACCAAATCGGCTAACAAATGGATCTGTTACCACCATTCCCTTTAATAAGACTTTCTGCCCATCTTCAATTTGATCAAGAGGAATTGTCTCTAAATCATCATATCTAAAAGGAAAATAAAATAGTAAATCATAAATTGTGTTAATGCCAAGACTGGCCAAAGCTGTAGCTGTCTTTGCTCCTACACCTTTTAACTCAGTTACTGGTTCAAATAACTTACTCTGCTTATTATTCATATTTTATTCCACGGATACTAAGAAGTAGTAAACTGGCTGACCACCATCATGGACTTCAAACTCTAAATCATCATGAGTAGCTTTAAGTTTTTTAACTACTTCGTCAGCTTCTGCTCTGGTAGCATCACTACCATACATAATAGTGATAATTTCACTATCTTCATCTAACATCTTTTCAATCATTGAAACTGTTGTATCAATCAAGTCTGGATTATCAACCTTAATGGTTCCATCAACAATTCCAAGGTAGTCATCTTTTTTAACTTCAATATCATCAATCTTAGTGTCACGGATTGCTTTAGTGACTTCACCAGATTTAACCGTATCTAGGTCTTCAGACATTGCTTCAACATTTTCCTCTACTGAAGCATCTGGATCAAAGGAAAGCATTGCAGTTAATCCTTGAGAAATTGTCTTTGTTGGCACGATTCCAACCGGAATTTCACTAACTTCAGCAGCTTGCTTAGCAGCCATGATAATATTACCGTTATTTGGTAAAATAATGGCCTTTTTAGCACCGGAGTTAGTAATAGCGTCCATAATATCCTTAGTCGATGGATTCATAGTTTGTCCACCAGAAATAATTCTATTTACGCCCTCACTCTTAAATAATTCACGGATTCCATGACCTGAGGCAACTGCAATAACTGCAAAATCAACATTTTCTTCTTGTTCTTCGCTATTTTCTAAGATAGTTTCATGTTGAATCCGCATATTATCGATCTTAATTTTACCTAGTTGTCCAAATTTTTGGCCGTATGTAAAAACATCTCCTGGGTGTTCTGTATGAACGTGAACTTTAGCCACTTCACCATCTGAAACAGCTAAAAGTGAATCACCTAAGTTAGATAGATGTTCTCTAAATTGTTCAAGATTGAATTCTTCTTTATTTGGAACATCAGCAGTTAGGTCAACCATAATTTCAGTACAGTAACCATTCTTAATATCACTAGTTGATAATTGAACTTGAGCAGATTCAGCTTGGTGGTGAGCTGCATTAATTAACTCATCCATTTCACCTTCATCTAGTTGGTAGTCATCATTATCCTTTTCGCCAAGAACTCCCTCTAAAAAGCCTTGGTAGATAAATACTAGTCCTTGACCACCCGAATCTACTACTCCAACTTGCTTTAAAACTGGTAATAAATCAGGCGTAGTCTTCAAAGCCTTTTTAGCTCCATCAACTACCGCTCTCATTACTTCGCTGACATCATCAGTTTCGTTTGCCTTATTTTTACCTTCCTCAGCTGCAACACGAGCAACGGTTAAAATAGTTCCTTCAACAGGCTTCATAACCGCTTTATATGCAGTTGTGACACCATTTGCAAAAGCATTAGCTAAATCTTGAGCAGTTAGGGTATCTTTTCCTTCAGTAGCTTTATAAAAACCTCTAAATAGTTGAGAAGTTATAACTCCACTGTTACCGCGAGCTCCCATCAACATTCCTTTTGAGAGACTTTCAGTTAGGTCACCAACGGATTCACTAAGATTTTCATTAACAGCTTTTGCGCCGCTCTCAATGGTTAAATTCATATTAGTTCCAGTATCACCATCAGGTACTGGGAAAACATTTAATTTATTTACAAATTCAGCGTTCTTGCCCATGCGATGAGTTGCTACACGAACCATATCTCTGAATTGATCACTATTAATTTCAGTTAAAACCACAATTAACTCCTCCAGAATGCATTAATCGTCTAAAATCTTTACGCCTTGAACAATAACGTTAACTGACTTAGTCTTAATGCCTAAAAGATTTTCAAGATTGTATTTTACACTATCTTGGACATTGTGACTTACTTCCGAAATTTTTAGACCATAACCCACAATAATATATACATCAACGACGATTTGATTATCATTAGTTTTAATTACAACACCGCGACGATAATTTTCACGGTTTAAAATAGTATAAGCTCCATCCCGTAAAGCGTTCTTTGAAGCCATTCCAACTACACCATAGTTAGAAGTAGCTGCTCCGCCTACGACAGTAGCAATTACACTATTTGAAATATCAATTAAGCCATATTTTGTTTTAATTTTAACAGCCATCGTATTCCTCCATTAACGAAGAACAATTTTTTCTCAATTTATTTTAACACAGCAGGCTTTTATATCAACAATGTTAGTTTCAAGAAAATAGAAAGACAATATTGCACAATTCTAAAAGCTGTGATAAATTAAATAAGTACTACAACAACATAAAGGAGGGTTTAGCACAAATGGCAAAAGACATTATTACTGGCCGCAAGACGGTCTTTGGTAACAAGCGTTCAAAGGCTTTGAACTCCGTGCGGCGTTCATGGAAGCCAAACCTTCAAAAAGTTCGCATCCTTGTTGACGGTAAGCCAAAGCGTGTTTGGGTATCCGCTCGCGCTTTGAAATCCGGTAAGGTTAAACGTGTCTAATTAAGAAGTAAAAATAAAAGGGATCAAGAAGTATTTCTTGATCCCTTTTATTTTTTATCTCGACTATTGATTACGATTAATGTCCCAGACTCACACGAAATCTCTATTGCTTGCCCATTCAAATATTCATTTGATGAATAAACTGTCGGTACGGACAAATCAATGGGTTTTAAATCATATCTCGCATTTTTAATACTAAAATTTTTAGCTCCTGTTAAAGTTCCAATTCCTAAATATTTATAATCAGCTTCATAAGAAAGTATGTGCTTCCCTTTTCCAAAAAAGCGGATAATATTTTGCTTATCAATAAATTTAATTTTTTCTTTAAATCTATCAAACGGAGCTTTCAGCATAGCATACATATTAACAAAAAAATGATCCATTCTTCCTCCTGTTGCTCCATATACCGTTAAACTGTCAACTCGATAATCGATAAATGCGGCATAAAACAACATTTCAGAATCCGTAAAATCTTTGATTGGATTCGAATAACGCATATCCTTAACTTTACTTTCAACGATTTCTCTTTCATCAAAAGTCAATGAATCATAATCTCCTAAGGCAACGTCAGGTACTATCCCTAACTCTAATAAAAAAAGGCTGCCCCGATCACTAGCCATAATTAGGGCGCCTTTTTTACTTGCTTCTTTAATTTCAGTGGCTAAATTATGTGGCCATTCTTCTTTTGGACCACCTAATAATGCAATTGCTCTCATTTGTCTTCTTTTTTCAATTTCATAACTTGATCTTCAATACTTCCATTTTTAAAAATGTAAGAACCAGCTACAAAAATTGTGGCTCCTGCGTCTCTAGTAAGCTTTAAAGTCTTAGGCTCAATTCCACCATCAACTTCAATTGGAACACTTAAATTCTCAGCTTCAATCATATTCTTAAGTTCAACTAAACGTTCAACTGACTCTTCTTCAAACTTTTGCCCACCAAATCCAGGTTTCACTGTCATCAAAAGCACTTGATCTAATTCTTTTAAAAATGGTTGTAATTTTTGCACCGGTGTAGACGGATTAATGGCCATTCCACATCTAACATTATGATCTTTTAAATATTTTATCCAATATTCTGGATTATCCGTTGCTTCATAATGAAATTCTAAAAGATCACATCCAGCTTCTACAAAGAGAGGCAATGTTGTTTCTAAGTCATTACTCATTAAATGAATTTCAGCATCTGTTAACGGAAAAGAACGCTTAAAGTCTTTTACCAATTCTGGTCCATATGACAAATTAGGTACAAAGTGTCCATCCATAATATCAATATGGAATCTATCTATGCCACTTTCAATAGCGGCTTTAATATCACGACTTAGATGCATATTATCTGCATTCAAAATTGATGGTGCTATCATAGTTTCACCTATTTCTTTAAATACTCTGGCATTCTATTGTCAGAAATTTCTTGTCTAATTTTTAAATAAGATTCATAACGACTGCGCGCTATTTTACCCTCTTCTACAAGTTTTTTAACCTCGCAACCAGGCTCTTTAATATGTTGACAACCTCTAAATTTGCAGTTTGCACTTGCTTCTTTTAAATCATAAAAGTAATTTCTTAGATCATCAACTTTGATCTTAAAGAGATCAATAGCTGAAAAACCAGGAGTATCAGCAATAAAGCCAGAGCCGTATTTAAATAGTGTTACTTGTCTTGTGGTATGTTTTCCACGATTTAAAGCAGTTGAAATTGCTCCTGTTGCCTGCTTTGCTTCACTCTCCAGCTTATTCAATAATGTTGACTTGCCAGCACCTGATTGCCCAGCTAAGGTCCAAATCTGATCTTTATCGATCATTTTTGGAAGCTCATTTTCCAGTTTTTCTGCATCTTCAAAAACAGGATACCCAATTCTTTGGTAGTATTCTAACTCAGTTTGAATATCTTTTAATCTTTCAGAAGAAGTAATATCCGATTTTGACAAATAAATGACTACGCCAACATTTTTCCAAGCAAAAAATGTTAAATATCTATCTAATAATTCAAGTGAAAAGTCGGGCTCAACAGCGGAAATTACTAACAATACTCTAGACACATTTGCCACCGCTGGCCGCCCTATTTCATTAATGCGTGGCAATATTTCAATTAAATAGTTCATTCCCTGATCATCTAGTTGAACTACTACTCTATCTCCTACCAGTGGCTTTTGTTTACGATCTCTAAAAACTCCTCGTGCTCTCGTTCTAACTACTTTATTATCAATTTCGACATCATAGTAGCCTGAGATAGCACTAATAATCGTTCCTTCTGCTTTTTTCATTATTTATTAACGTCCTCATCTAAAATCGTTTCACCATTTCGCAATATTTTTATATGCCCATTTTTTTTGCTTAACTTAAACGGAATGGTAAAAGTTTGTTCAGAAGTAATGTTCATGTCTTTGTAAATATTATTAATTGAATGTCCATCATCAGAAACATATACCTGAATATGATCTGGCGTTTTTTCTGATCCGCTTTGATCAGCACTTCCTGGATAATTAATAGTATAAGATTTTGTAACAGTAGTGGTAGTAGTTGAACTGCTTGAAGTATCAGTAGAATTGTTTTTCTTAGCTTTTGCTACTACTATCGTTAACGTATCCCCAGGATTCATGTCAGTACCTGATTCTGGGGATTGACGTAAAACTGTACCATCATTTTTACCATCTGAGTCTTCTTCTTCAACTTTAAGTGATAAATGATGTTCCCGTGCATAATCTCGGGCACCTTTCAATGAATATCCCACGATATCTCTTAATTTTATTGTATTTCGTCTAGATCGGGTACTACTCGCCGAACTAGGCCCCTTCGAAACCAACAAAGTTACTGTTGATTTATTAGGATTTACTTCCTGACCTGGTTCAATATCTTGAGCATTAACCTGGTTTTTAGGACTAGGAGAGTATTCTTCAGTTTTAGTAACAGTAAAGCCCAGTTTAACCAGCTGTTTCCGTGCAAGAGAATAAGACTCTCCAATTACATTTGGCATTTCAACAAGATGACTACCTCGAGATAAAACTAAGTTAACTTTTTCTCCATCTTTTATCTGAGATCCAATCGGAGGGTCTGTTCTAATTACTTCTCCTTTTGGAACACTGTCAGAATATTCATAAGTAATCTTTCCAATTTTTAAATTAGATGATTGGAGAGACTTCTTGGCTTGGGTTTGACTCATCCTATTAAGATTAGGAATATCTACCATATCTTTTCTACCAAGAGCAAAGAATAGAATTACCATAATTACACAAAATGCAATTATAGCTCCTAGCCACCACCATGTATGACCCTTAAGATTTTTAAACAGACTCTTTTTTTCTTCTTTAGGTTCTTCCTTTGCTTGCACTTCATGATCTTTATTATGAACGCTTCCTTCAAGAGGAGGAACAACAATAGTTTCATCAGTAGACGGATCATGCTCGGGCTTAAAAATCGGCTCATCCTTACGTTTTGGATCAAGACACGTATCCAAGTCCGCTTTCATTTCTAAAGCGGATTTATACCGATCTCGTGGATCTTTTGCTGTAGCTTTAAAAACAACATTTTCTAAAGCTTGGGGAACGTTAGGATTTTTATCCCTTAAAGATGGTGTTTTTTCTTGGAAATGCTTTAGAGCAACTGCAACAGCATTTTCTCCAGTAAAAGGAACTGTACCAGTCAATAATTTGTAAAGAATTATTCCTAAAGAATAGATATCCGATTGTTTTGTTGCCATACTGCCTCGGGCTTGTTCAGGTGACATATAATGCACTGATCCCATTGCAGTATTGGTTTGCGTCATCGTACTTTGATTTAAAGCAATTGCAATACCAAAATCCACAATTTTAATATTGCCTTTTTTATCCATTAAAATGTTTTGTGGTTTTAAGTCGCGATGGATCACATTGTGCTTATGCGCCAATGCAACGGCACTTAATATTTGATCCATGATATCAATTACTTTAGGCAAAGGAATTGGATTATTATGTTGGATATATTCTTCCAAATCAGATCCATCCACATAATCCATTACTAAATAATGACAATTTCCGTCTGTTCCTACATCAAGAATCGAAACAATATGCGGATGACTTAATTCACTAGTAGAAAGTGCCTCTCTTTGGAAACGTTGAATAGTTTGAGGATCCTTTTGCAAATCTAGTCGCACAACTTTAACTGCAACTTTTCTTTGCAGAATAATATCTTCAGCTAAATAAACATTAGCCATCCCGCCTTCGCCTAAAACAGAGATAATCTTATAGCGACCACCAAGCAAATGGCCTTTCTCCATTGCTATTTGTCACCATCCTTTTCTACATAGGCAAGCAAGCAAACAGTAATATTATCTCCACCACCTAAACGATTAGCTTCATTAATAAGTTTATTACAACGCTCTTTTAAACTTAAATTTTTAGTGGCAAGGATTTGTTGAATTTGAGGATCAGTTAACGAATTTGTTAATCCATCCGTACAAAGCAAAAAAATATCACCAGCATGTACTTCAAGAATATCAAATTCTGGATTTACAGTACTTGAGACTCCTAAAGTTTCAGTAATAATATTTTTTTGAGGATGATTTCGAGCCTGTTGCTCAGTAATTTGACCCATTTTAACTAATTCATGAACTAAAGAATGGTCTTCAGTAATTTGCTTAAATTCATTACCTCCATAGAGATAACAACGTGAGTCACCTAGATGGGCAATTAAGATCTTTTCCGTAAAGGCAATTGCTAAAACTATTGTGGTGCCCATTCCATTTAGATCAGAAAAACGATCGGCTGTATTCAAGATAGTTTCATTTTCTAATCTTAATTGTACAGTTAACCATTTTTGAGCTAAGTCAGGATCAGTAAAATCTGTTTTTTCAAAATTATGACCTAAATGACTAACTGCCATCGTTGAGGCAACATCTCCTCCTTGATGGCCACCCATACCGTCACAAACGATCCCCATAATAATATTATTTTGATTTTTAAATACCTTTACAAAGTCCTGATTAGTTTCTCGGACTCTACCAATACTTGAAGCAAATGCTGTTTTAATCAAAATTATTTACCCTCGTTTTTTTAATTTTGCAATAAAAAATCCGTCACTGCCGTCACTACTTGGAAAAATACGTACCATTTCTTGCTTAGGAAGCTTTCCTACTTGAACTGGTATCAACTCAAAATCGGGATGCAATTTTAGAAATTGCTTAACTACGCCTTCATCTTCTTCATAACTGATAGTACAAGTTGAATAAACCAGTTCTCCCCCATTAGCTAAAAGTCCGCTCACGCTCTCCAAAATAGCCAACTGGATTTTTGCTAAATTTTTAATATCATTTAATGATTTTTCATATCTAATCTCCGGCTTTCGTCTAATCAAACCCAAGCCCGAGCAAGGTGCATCCACTAAAATTTTATCAAATTGTCTTTGATTAAAATATTCTTTCGCCTTTCGTGCATCTAAAGCCTTTGTCTTTACTTTATCACTAACATGAAGATGCTCAGCCGCATTTCTTACAAGCTTTAGTTTATTCTCATGAATATCTAAAGCAATTACACTACCTGTTGTTAAGTTTTCAGCAATTTGAACAGTCTTACCACCAGGAGCACTACATGCATCTAATACTTGTTCATTACCCTTAAAATCAAACGCATCTACAGCAAGTGAAGCAGCAGCATCCTGAATAGTAATTTTTCCATTTTTAAACAGAGCGGTTTGCGCTACTCCACCTTTATTCAAATTTAAATTATGCGGAGTTAGACTAGACTCTTCAAAACTAAAATTATCTTTTTTTAATTCTTCTTTGATTTCTTCAAAGTCTGACTCTTTTATAGTCATTCTAATTGAATTAGCAGCAGGTTGATTACTTCGTACTAAAATTTCTTTTGTTTTATTTTCACCAAAATGATCTAATAAATATTCTACTAACCATTTAGGAAAACTCTCTTTAATACTTAAATATTCAACTAAATCATTAGTTGGTGGCAAAATTTCACCTTGACGCTCTAAAGCACGCAAAATTCCGTTAATCAGCTTATAACTGCCACTATTTCTCTTACTATATTTTTTAGCAAGCTTGTTTGCCTCATCAAAAATCGCGTTTGCTGGTACTTTCTCTAAGAAAAAGTACTGGTAGGCAGACATTAAAAGAAGCGGCTTTAAAAAACTATCGCGTAGTTTTGTTTTAATTAACGGTTTTAATTGATACTCTAAAAATATTTTATATTGAATTGTACCATATACAATTCTAGTAGCTAAGGCCTTATCAGCTGGCTTTAAATCATGTTTTATTAGTTCATTGTTTAAAGCAATATTAGAATAGCTTTTTTGATTAAAAACTTTGATCAAAGTTTCTAAAGCAACCGTTCTTGCATTACTCATCAATTATCTTATCTCCACTTGTAAAATGACTACCTTGACCATTGAGATAATCTTTAATATTCATTTTCTTCTTACCAGTTGGCTGAACTTCAAGTAATTCTAATTGGCTACCATCAGCCATACTAATTACGAATTTCTTTTTATTAGTAACTAAGGTTCCAGCTGGAAAACTAGTCTTTTCAGTCAATGGCTTTGCTTTCCAAACTTTGAATCTCTTTCCACCAAGCATAAAGTAAGCACCTGGATCAGGATTAAGGGCACGAATTAGATTATTAGCTTCTTTAGCAGTCATTGATAGGTTGATCTTTTCTTGGTCTTTAGAGATATTAGGTGAAAAGACAACCTTATCCTCATCCTGAGCAGCCCGAGTAACTGTCCCATCGATAAACTTAGGTAAAGTTTCTAAGAGAAGATCTCTTCCCAAAATACTTAACTTATCAAATAAAGTACCACTTGTATCTTCATCTGTAATTGGCAAAGCTTTTTGGGCAAAAATATCTCCTGCATCCATCTTTTTCACCATCTCCATAATGGTGACACCAGTCTCTTTATCCCCATTCAAAACGGAATATTGAATTGGTGCACCACCACGATATTTAGGAAGAAGAGAACCATGAACATTAACTGGAGCTACTTTAGCTGACTTCAAAAACTTCGTTGGCAAAAATTGCCCATAAGCAGCGGTAATAATAAAATCTGGTTCAATCTTCATTAATTCTGCAAGTTCTTCTGATCCTGACAATTTAGCAGGTTGATAAACTGGAAGATTATGTTTCAAAGCTATTTCCTTAACAGCAGATTGATGGACTACTTGTTTACGCCCAACGCGCTTGTCAGGCTGAGTAACAACCGCTTTAATTTCATATCCTTGTTCAATTAATCCTTGCAGAACGACACTACCAAAATTTGGAGTTCCTAAAAAAATAACTGATGACATAGATTCAACTTCTTTCTAAATTTACATTATTCTCTCTGGTTCATTATCAATATATATATTTAAACCACGTTTTTGTGCTAATTGTGCATCATCTTGAATTTGATGAAGCAAATCATGCAACTTAGGCTCATATTTATATTTTACCAAGATTTGGTAATAATATTGATTTTTAATTTTAGCTACACTACTTGGCGTCGGACCTAAAATAATAGTCGGAGCATGTAACTCCAGCATTAACTTTCTTTTTATTACGAATGCCTCTTTAGCAGCTGACTGTTCATTTTTTGATGTAATAGTAATTAAGGTAGTATAAAAAAATGGCGGATAGTTTCCTTGAAATCTAACCTGCATTTCTTTTTGATAAAATCCCTCGTAATCTTGGCTTTGGGCTAGTTTTATTGCATAATTTTCCGGATTATAAGTTTGAATCATAACTCTACCAGTTTTTTCAGCTCTTCCGGCCCTTCCAGCTACCTGGGTTAGTAAATCAAATGTTTTTTCTGAAGAATTAAAATCTGGAAGAGATAATGCTGTGTCAGCATTAATTACTCCCACTAAAGTAACATTTGGAAAATCTAGTCCTTTAGCAATCATTTGTGTTCCTAAGAGAATATCGGCTTGATGATTACCAAAACTATCAAGAATTTTCTTATAACTTCCTTTACGTCTAGTAGTATCAACGTCCATTCTTAAGATCTTAACGTCAGGAAGTAAAGTTTCCAGTTCTTCTTGAACTTTTTGCGTCCCCGTACCTAAAAATCTTATTTTTTCACTCTGACAATTTGGACATTTTCTTGGAATTGGCTCCTTATGGCCGCAATAATGACATTGCATCTGTCCAGTATCTTTATGTAAAGTTAACGAGATATCACAATTTGGACATCTTAAAACAAAGCCACAATTGCGACAAAGCATAAAACTAGCAAAACCACGACGATTAAGAAGTAAAATAACTTGTTCTTTTTTAGCTAGTTTTTCTTTAATTGCATCTACTAAGGGAATTGATAGATCAAACTGTCCACCAGCAAATTCAACAGTTTTTAGGTCTATTAGATCCACTTTAGGTAGCGACTTTTGATTAGCACGTTTAGTCAGACGCAATAATTTATATCTTCCTTTTTGAGCCCGCGCCCGGCTTGCTAAAGAAGGCGTTGCACTTCCTAAAACAACTGGACAATTGTGAAATTTACTTCTCAATAGAGCTACATCCCGTGCATGGTAGCGAGGAGTATCGTTTTGCTTATAGGAAGATTCATGCTCCTCATCAATTACTATTAAACCAATATTTTTTAAAGGAGCAAAGATCGCGCTTCTAGCTCCTACTACAACTTGAGCTTCTCCACGCCTAATTCTTCGCCATTCATCATATTTTTCACCTTCAGATAAACCACTGTGTAAAACAGCAACATTATCTCCAAAACGCTCTTTCACTTGTTTAACCATTTGAGGAGTTAGAGAAATCTCCGGAACTAACATTAGAGCATTACGCTTCTGTTCAAGAGCTGTACTGATAGCGTGAAGGTACACCTCAGTTTTGCCGCTCCCAGTAATTCCCTCAAGAAGAAAAGTCTTAGCCTCTTTTTCTTTAATACTAGTCCCAATTGAATTTAAGGCGTCTAACTGTTCTGAATTTAATCTAACCGAATGCTTACTAGCATTAGATTCAAAATCTTTTAATGGATTTCGATAAATCTCCTGCTCTTTTTTTAACAGCCATCCCTTTTTTTCGGCTGCTCGTAATGTAGAACTTGAGATTCCTAATTCAGACTCAATAGTTGAACCCAATTTTGGATATTCGTTATATTTTTCAACGATATTATTAAGCAATGCTCGCTGGTTTTTTGCTGTTGTTCTTATTCCTCCTAAAATATCCTGATATTCTGTTCTTGTTTTAGTCAAAAGATAGGCAGCCACCTGTTTCTTCTTAGCTTTATTTTCAACTAAGTATTCAATCTTAGCTTGATTATTTTTTATGAGATTTTTAATTTTTACAATTGTCTCAAGATCAGAAACTTCATTTAAATCAAGCGGTTCACCTTTAAAAAGAGTATTTTCTTTAATTTCATCTGTAAGGGGAACTAAAATTTTACGATAATTCGCCTTCATTACGCGTGGTAACATTGATTGAAGAATTGTAATTCGATATGAAAAAATTTTATCAGCTAAAGTTTTAGAAAGAGCAATTAATTCTGGCGTAAGTGGTGGCAATTCATCAATTACAACAAGTAAATCTTTTAATTTTCCTGTATAAGAAGTTGTTTCACTGATTCCGACTACAAATCCCTGCACTTTTCGTCGACCAAAAGGAACAACCACTCTTGATCCAACAGCTACATCAGTTAATTCCCTTGGAATATGATATTCAAACACTCGATCAGTTTGTTTGGCAGCTACATCTACAATAACTTGCGCAATCATTTATCTTATCACCTACTAAAAAACCTTCATTGATTAACAATGAAGGAAAAGATTCTAGCCAATATCTTCACGATGCTCAGGATCAATTGTAACTTTACCAGCAGCAATTTCTTCAAGCGCTTCGCCCACTGCTTTATCAGACTTATAGTGTTTTAAAGCTAATGGAGCACCTGCTTGAATCTCATGAGCTCTTTTAGCAGCTAACACTGAAAGAGAATAACGAGAATTTACTCGAGACAGCAATTTATCAATAGATGGGTATGTAATTTTCATCTGTTAATCCTCCTTAACCATATTTCTATAATCGTTAATTACTCGCGGTACACGCACGTGTTCAGCTTCAACAATAGACTTAATATGATCCACCGCATTAGCAACAGTATCGTTAACTACAGCATAATCATAATCTTCCATCATTAAAATCTCTTTACGTGCCTGTTTCATTCTCATGGCAATTACCTTGTCAGAATCAGTCCCGCGATTAACAATTCGATGTTTTAATTCATGCAAATCTGGTGGTGTCAAAAAGATAAAGACGCCATCTGGCATTAACTTGCGAACCTGTTTTGCTCCATTGACATCAATTTCAAGTAAAACATCTTTACCTTCATTGAGCATCTTTTGCACTGGTGCAAGTGGAGTACCATAATGGTTGCCTACATATTCATTATATTCCAAAAGCTCGTTACCTTTAATTGCTTCTTGGAAACGGTCCTCTGAAACAAAATAATAATCCTTCCCATTAACTTCGCCTGGACGAGGCTCACGAGTAGTCATTGAAACAGAATATTCAAATGAAAAAGCTTTTTGCTTCACCATTGCACTTTTAACGGTCCCCTTACCAACGCCAGAAGGACCAGATAAAACTAATAATAAACCTTGATGTGCCATTTTCGCTCCTAAAAATTATAGTAACAAGAATATATTGCACTAAAAAACGAGGAATTTCAAGAGTTTCGCAAAGAGATATAAATTCCACTTGCAATCAAAAACATTTGTTCGTATAATACATAGTGCAAACACAAGTTCGGGATGTATAGAGGAATGAGATATGAATTTATTAAAGTCGCTTAATAATTATAGTAAACAAATTTATAATTACTTCTTTAATTATAATATTAATAAGCTTACTACTTTTGCACAAGACCCAAGTAAAATTATTAGAATTTTAGAGCATGCACTTTTTCATAAAGAATATATATTACTGACCTATCAAAATGGATGCACTGAGATTGGTCAACTAATCAAAAGGACATCTGCTGGGCGCTTCGTACTAGATAGCTATGATAGCAACATAATTAGAATAATTGATTTAAACGAGATCTTTAACGTCGAAACAGCATAAAAATAAAGGACTTTTCAGTACAAATGTAATTTTCACTTTAAACTGAGAAGTCCTTTATTTTATTCTTTAAAACTTTCCATTAAATCAGCTGCATTTCTCTTAGCAGCATCCGTTACATCAGAGCCTGCCATCATCTGAGCAATTGCGGTAATGGCTTCTTCTTGCGTAAGAGGTCCTACTTGAGTATAAGTAGCTCCATCTTTAACTTGTTTTACAACTGAATAACGTTGATCTCCAGCAGCAGCTACCTGTGGGGAGTGAGTAATTGTAATAACTTGTTTTTCTTGGCCGATTGCATGCATCTTTTTACCAATTGCTGCTGAAACCCTTCCGGAAACCCCAGTATCAATTTCATCAAAAATCATGGTTCCAACTGGTTCTACACGACTAAAGATTGCTTTTAATGCCAAAATTAAACGTGATTGTTCACCGCCAGATACTATTTTGACTAATGGCATCAAAGCTTCACCAGGATTAGGTGCAATCATAAAGATAACTTCATCAGTTCCAAGTTTTGTAAATGAATTAGTCTCATTAATTCTAATAGAAAAGCGTGCTTTTTCCATATACAGATCAGCTAATTCTTTTTTTATTTTTTCTTCAAGATCGCGAGCAATCTTTTCTCTCTGTTGATGTAAATTTTGGGCTTTTTGACTAAGGCTTTTTTCAATGATTGCGAGTTCTTTTTGGATTTTTCCCTCGTCTAAATCTCCAGTTTCAAACTTATTCAGTTCACTTTTAACCTTTTGTGCGAATTTAAAAACATCGTCTAAAGTTGGGCCGTATTTTTTCTTCAAAGTATTCAATGTATCTAATCGACTAGAAACATATTGATATCGCTCTTCGTCAAAGTCCATTTGATCCATTAAAGTAGATAGTTCACTACGAGCATCATTTAAAGAATAAATACCATCATTAAGGCTGGTAGCAAAATTTTCAAATTTTTTACCATAATTACTCAAATCTTCAGCAGCATTTTGTGCATCCCCAAGTAAAGTAGCTAGTCCATGTTCATCATCATCGTATAATTGCATAAAATAATTAGCTGTATCTGCAATTTTTTGATAATTATTGAGCTCATTAAATTCTTCTTCTAGCTTCTCATCTTCATTTGGATCGTTCAAATCAGCACTTTCTAGTTCATTATTTTGAAATTCCAAAATATCCTGTTTTTGAGCAATTTCTTGAGCATCTTCTCTTAACTTACGGAGTTGAGAAGTAAGATGACGCCATTTTTCAAAGTCAACTTTATAGCTGTGCAATTCTTTCTTAAATTCAGGCTCTGCATAATTATCAATCAAATCTATTTGTCGATCTTGATCCATTAAAATTTGTTGATCATTTTGACCATGAATATCAACTAAATTTCGTCCAATTTCACGTAAAACATTGATTGTAGTCAGCTGCCCATTAATTCTAACTACATTTCTTCCCTTATGTGTTAATTCTCGGCTAATTATTAGCTGATCATCTTCAAAAGGCAGACCATATTTTTCACATAAATCTTCAATAAGATACTTTTGTTCGCTTAACACAAATAAACCAGTGATGACCGCCTTCTCTTCACCCGAGCGAATCATTTCACTTTGCGCACGACTTCCTAAGAGTAGAGAGACAGCATCAATAATAATTGATTTACCAGCACCAGTTTCTCCAATGAGAACAGTCATTTTTTCTTGAAAGCGAACTTTTAAAGTTTTAATGATTGCAAAATTTTTAATATCTAATTCAACTAACATTTTATCTCACCTAAAGGCCATTAACTGCACGTTGAACTACATCGGAAGGATTACCTTTCCATAAGTCTTGACCTGGATTTGCTATGTCTTTTCCTAAATGAATAAGAAATTCAATATTTCCTTTACCACCTTTAATTGGTGAATAGTCTACTCCCAAAATATTAAACCCTATTTTTTGAGCAACTTTCATGGTATGTTTAATAACATTTGCATGAACTTCATGATCATGAACAATCCCATGCTTACCTACATTCTCAGGACCTGCTTCAAATTGTGGCTTAATTAAACACACTGCATCGCATTTATCTTTTAAAATTTCATACATTGGCGGCATAATTAAATCTAATGAGATAAAGGAAACATCTGTCATTGCAAAATCAGGCAATCCATCAGTGAAGTCGACTGGCTTACTGTAGCGAAAATTCTGTTTTTCCATTACTACAACTTGAGGATTATCTCGTAACTTCCAAGCCAGTTGATTATATCCTACATCTAAGGCATAGACTAACTTAGCCCCATTTTGTAAGGCAACATCGGTAAAACCACCAGTGGATGCTCCAATATCAAGGCAAATTTTCCCTTTCAAATCAATATTAAATACTTGCAGGGCTTTTTCTAATTTGAATCCTCCACGGGAAACATATTTTTTACCATCATCTTTTATATGAAAAACTTCATCTT
This sequence comes from uncultured Lactobacillus sp., assembly GCA_948500755.1. Lineage (GTDB taxonomy): Bacteria > Bacillota > Bacilli > Lactobacillales > Lactobacillaceae > Lactobacillus. Next base: position 45,393 of record CAOOYH010000009.1, read on the forward strand.
CAGGAAATTTTTCTCCACTTTTATCAATTCTTTGATGATTATGGTCATTAACTAATCCAGCCATAATAGCTCTTTGAGCTTGACTACGAGAATTAAAAAGACCTTGTTCAAACAACAATACATCTGCACGCTTTTTAGACATTTACTATAATACCTTCTGATACAAATTAAAAAATTCACCTAATAAAGGTTGTTCAAAAACTTCTATAGCTTTTCTTCCTGATTCAATCATTTCTATAAGTTGTTTACGACTAGCTTCAATCCCAAGCAAAGTTAAAGTATTATTTTTACCTTCTGTTGCATCCTTATGAGTAGCTTTTCCCGCTTCAGTTGCTGTCTCCACTACATCTACCAAATCATCATAGATTTGATAAGATCTTCCAAAACGCTTGCTGAAGTTGTCTAATCTATTAAGCTCAGAATCAGTTGCACCAGCATAAATTGCAGCCATTCTAACACTTGCTTCAATTAGGCAGCCTGTTTTCAACCACTCCATCTGATCAATCATCTTAGCATTTTCTTTAGCTGAATCGTTATTAGTTGTATCAATATCAAGATATTGACCACCGACCATTCCATTTGGTCCTACAGCTTGAGAAATAACAATTGCTAACGCAGCTGAATTACTCCCCTCGGTGATCCATTGAATTCCCAACGGAAGCAACCCATCTCCAGCTAATATAGCTTCTGCTTCTCCCCATTTTTTATGAGAAGTAAGTTTTCCGCGACGATAATCATCATTATCCATCGCGGGTAAATCATCATGAATTAGAGAATAAGTATGAATTAATTCAATTCCACATGCAATTCTTAATTCTGGCTCTTCAATTTTATGATTTAGTGTCTCAAGAGTTGCTAAGAAAAGCAAAGGACGTAGTCGCTTACCTCCCGCCATTACTGAATAAGACATAATTTTACTAAAAGTTGGATTATCAATTTCAGTAACCAGATGTTCTTTTAAGAAATTGTCAATTTGAGGTGTATATTTTTCTTGAAAATCTTTTAACTTCATTTATTCTTCCTCAGGAGCAGACGCATTTTGGGGATCTAAAGCCTTTTCGTTCCCATCTTTATCTACTAACTTGGCCACAGTTTGTTCTGCATCATTTAGCTTTTTCTCTAATTCTCGGCTTAATTTAACTCCTGCTTGAAATTCACTTAAAGCATCTTCAAGAGGAACATTACCACTTTCAAGCTTATTAACTATTTCTTGTAATTCATTTAACTGTTCTTCAAAATTATTTTTCTTGATTGCCATTTTTTTCTCTCCGAATATTTTCTACATTTACTTGCACTTGACCATCTTTAAAATGTAACTTTAACTTCTCATCAATTTTTAGCTGGTCAACTGAAGTAACTGTATTTCCTTTTTGATCAGTTGTATAAACGTATCCTCGACTAATTGTTTTCAACGGACTAATATCATCTAATTGTTGCATAGCTCGATTTAATCTATTTCTTTGATCTTTAAGATAGTTATTCATCGTTGAAAATAAATTCGATACTACAAAATTTCGTTCACGCTCAAGTTGCTCTAATTTTCGGCTAGGACTGAGTGCCTTAAGACGCTCTTGAAGTAAACGTAACGTAGATCCATCGTGCTGTAGTCGATTTTCGATTGCTTGATTGAGACGATGCGTAAGCATATCAACTTGTTGAATTTGTTGATCATAAATTCTAGTCGGCTCTTGTAAAACTGGTGCATTCTTTAACCGATCTAAAATTTGATGCTTTGTATGAATATTGGCCTGAATGGCGGCATAAAGTCTTGCCCGTAATTGTACAATTTGTGTTAATACATCAGCTAAATTAGGAGTTGCATATTCTGCTGCAGCAGTTGGAGTAGCTGCCCTAGCATCGGCCACTAAATCAGCTAGAGTTGTATCAGTTTCATGTCCTACTGAACTGATCACTGGCATTTGCATCGCATAAATCTGCCGCACAACTTTTTCTTCATTAAATGGCCACAGATCTTCTAATGATCCACCTCCACGACCAATGATTACAACATCATATTTATCGCCTTGGGCTTGAATTTGCTGTAAAGCGGCCACAATCGTATCTGCTGCTTCATCTCCTTGAACTTTAGCCGGGTACAAATCAATCTCGGCATGAGGAAAACGTCGATTAGCAGTAACCATAATATCATGAATTACCGCTCCCGAAGCACTAGTTACAACGGCAATTCGATCAGGAAATAACGGAATCTTCTTTTTATGTTCTTCGTTAAATAATCCTTCCTTTGCAAGCTTTTCCTGCAATTGTCTTAACTGCTCATAAAGTGCTCCTAAACCGGCTGGCTCCATAGTTTGAGCATAAAATTGATAAGATCCCTGTGGTCCATAAACATCTACATAACCACTAACATAAACCTTCATTCCCTCTTCAGGCTTAAATTTTAATTTTTCAAAAAATGAGCGAAACATCACTACATTAATTTTTGATTTTTCATCTTTTAATGAAAAATATTGGTGGGAATTCATTCTAAATCTAAAGTTAGACAACTCTCCCTGTAAAAACACTTTATGCAAATAGGGATCATTTTTAAACTTTTGTGAAATATAAAAATTTAAATCACTAACAGAAAGATAAACTTTATTATCTACCATGTTGTTTCCTCGTCAAAATTACGGCTTGTTTCATTAAACTGGCAACTGTTAAAGGACCAACACCCCCGGGAACAGGTGTAATTGCATTCACTTTTGCAGCAACCTTGTCAAAGTCAACGTCTCCCATCAATTTACCATTTTCACGGTTCATCCCAACATCAATTATGACAGCTCCTTCTTTTACCATATCCTCAGTTACTAAATGTGCCTTACCAACATCTGAAATAATCACATCAGCATTTTTAGTTAGCTCTGATAAATTCTTAGTTTTTGAATGGGCAATAGTAACAGTTGCATCCCGTTCAACTAAAACTGCAGCTAATGGTTTTCCTACAATGACACTACGACCAATAATTACTGTGTTTTTACCAGCTATCTCAATTCCATAGTAATCAATTAAAGTTAAAATACTGCGAACTGTTGCCGGAATTATATCACTCTGTCCTTCCCAGAGACGCCCTAAGTTAAGAGGTGAAAATCCATCGGCATCTTTTTCTGGAGCAATTGTTTCAAAAATAGCTCTTGGATCAATTTGAGGAGGAACGGGTAATTGCACCATTATTCCGTTAATACTTGGATCTTGATTAAGTTCTTCAATCTTTTCTAGAAGTTCACCCTGAGAAGTATTAGCAGGAAAATGTAAACCTATCTCCTGAATTCCTACTTTTTTAGCTAAATTTCTTTTAACTCGCAAATAAATTTTACTTGCTGGATCGTCTCCAACTTCTATTACGCATAAAGTTGGATTTATTCCGTCGCTTTTTAATTTTTTTATTTCTTCTATTAAGTTCTCTTTAATTTCATTTGCAGGAGTTTTTCCTTCTAGTAATTTTTTCACTTAATCACCTCATAAAAAAAAGTCGGCTCAACGAGCCGACTCATTAGTTAGTCTTTCTTAATGAAATTGGCCAAGAGACCATTAATAAACTTTTTAGATTCCTTAGAGCTAAATTCATCACATAAATTTAAAGCTTCATTTAAAGCAGCTACAGGATCAATTACTTTGCTATTTTGCATTTCATAAAGAGCTACTTCAAGGATTGCCAAGTCAATTTCGTTAATTCTATTAAGACGCCAACCCTTTTTTAAATATTTACTTAATTGCTCATCAAGTGCTTCTTTATTTGCTAAAACACCATTAACTAATTCTGTAGAATAGTCTGGGAAATCTTTCAATTCTAAAGCCGTTAAAGCTTTTTGACAAACTTCCTCTGCATCAGTTATTTTACCTTGGTTAGCCAAATAAATTGCTTGCATAGCAATTCTTCTCATCTCATGCTGTGTCATTTAGTCTTTAGCCTCGTCCTCTTTATCATCTGGGAAAAGTGCTTCCGTGTCAGCCTTTACTTCAGTCTCGTCTGCTTCTGAAACTAAGCCAACTACATGAACATTAATTTGAGTTAAATCTAAATCTGTCATTTGCTTCAATTGCAAAGTTAGATTCTTTTGCAGTTGGACGCATACTTTTGGCACATTTACACCGTAGTCAATATAAGTATAAACATCAGCAGTTAACTTATCGTCTTCAACACTTAGGGAAACACCTTTACCTTGGTTAGAACGACCAAAAAGAGTATCGATGCCAGTTTTTAGCGTCCCACGCATTTCGCTGACGCCATCGACTTTTCTGGCAGCAATTCCTAGAATAACCTCTAAAACACCAAGGTCAACTCGGGTTTCATCGCCTTTGTCATTGCTTGATAAAAGAATCGTTGAATTATCAGCCATATTTTTTACCTCAAAAACTATTTATTTGCACGAGAAACGTAAGTACCGTCAGCAGTATTAATAGTTAATATATCACCTTGATTAATAAAGAATGGTACGTTAACTACTAAGCCAGTTTCCATAGTTGCGGGCTTACCACCACCGGAAGATGTATCACCCTTAATATTAGGTTCAGTTTCTGCAACTTCAAGATCAACTGTATTTGGTAAATCAACACCCAAAGTTTCACCCTCATGAGTAATAACGTTAACTACCATGTTTTCTTTCAAGAACTTAGATTCTCTTTCAACTTGAGCTTCTGGAATTTCAAGTTGTTCATAGGTATTAGTATCCATAAATACAAAACTTGTACCATCATTGTATAAGTATTGCATTGCTTTAGTTTGAATATCGGCAGTATTTACTTTAGCAGTTGAACGGAAAGTATATTCTTGAACTGCACCAGTTCTTAAACTCTTAAGTTTTGAACGAACAAAGGCACTACCTTTACCTGGCTTAACGTGTTGGAATTCAACAATACGCCATAAATCATTGTTATATTCAATAGTTAATCCATTTTTAAATTCATTAACTGAGATCATTGTCATAGTAAAATTACCTCATTTCTACACTTATTTATATTACCAATCTTATCTATTGTTTCGCAACATTAACCGCATAATTACACAAAATTATAAGATTAAAAGTTCATCTTTTGGCAACTGTGACATCACATATGGATGATTATCTTTAATTAAAACATCATCTTCAATTCTAACACCGCCACGGTCTGGCAAATAAATTCCTGGCTCAACCGTGATTGCCATATTATTTTTCATAACTTCTTTACTATATGGCATTGCTGGCGTACAGAGTTCATGCACTTCTAAGCCAATTCCATGACCAATACCGTGACCAAAGTACTCTCCATATCCTTGCTCTTTAATGTAGTTTCTACCAGCTTGATCGATATCTTTACCAGTATTTCCAGCAATTGCAGCTGCAATTCCCCGTTTTTGTGCTTCTAGTACAATATAATATATTTTTTCTAGTTCAGGCTCTACTTGGCCTAAAGCAACTGTTCTAGTAATATCTGCGGTATAACCATGATAAAAACTTCCAAAGTCAATTACAATTAATTCACCTTTTTGAATCTTTTTATCACTCGCAACACCATGAGCCCAACTACCGCGGTATCCGGAAGCAATTATTGTTTCAAACGAAGGGCCATCTCCACCATTCATTTTGAACAAATAATCTAATTTTGCTCCAATAGCACGCTCACTAACACCGGGCTCAATTAAAGGCAAAATTTCTTTAAAACTTTGAGCTGAAATATCAATTGCCTTTTGCAAAGTTGCTAGTTCGAGCTCATCTTTTATGTTACGAACTGTTTCTACTAATTCAGTATTTAAAATAAAATTAAGATCAGGACAAGCCTGCTTAAGAGCCTCAAATTGAGTTGCAGAAATAAATTCTCCTTCAACTAGAACAGTTTTAACATCTAGCTGCTTTAGTTGGCCGGCAATTTCTTTTATCACGTCCATAGTTTGCATAACTACCTTCATTTCGCCAGGTGCCTGATGGCGAATTTGATCTTTGAAACGTGAATCAGATAATAAAACGCGATCTCCATTTGCAGTTAAAATAAGTTCAGCTTCTTCACCAGAAAAATTGGTTAAAAAGCGATAATTAGCTTGATTAAAAATGACTAACGCATCTGCTTGCTTTTCTTTAATCAATTTAGTAGTTTTACTAATTCGATTATTAAGTAACGTTAATAACCCTTGATCTGAAGACATAGGCTTGGATCCTCCTGAGTAGATAAAAAAAGACTGAACGTTCCTTAGGGACGTCCAGCCTGCAAAAGAAAATTATTTTGCTTCTTCAACTGGGTAAACAGAAACTTGTTTACGATCTCTGCCCAAACGTTCGAATTTAACAACGCCACTAGTTAAAGCAAACAAAGTGTCGTCACCACCAATACCAACGTTCTTACCTGGGTGGATCTTAGTACCGCGTTGACGGAAAATAATTGAACCTGCATTGATCTTTTGACCATCAGCACGCTTTGCGCCTAAACGACGACCAGCTGAGTTACGACCGTTAGCAGTTGAACCACCACCCTTGTGGTGGGCAAATAATTTAAGTGCTTCAAGATTATTAATCATCATAATTTGTTTCACCCCTTAATTAAGCTTCAATGCTTTCGATAGTTACCTTAGTGTAAGGTTGACGGTGACCATACTTAGTATGTGAGTGCTTCTTAGGCTTGTACTTGAAAGTAACAACTTTCTTTTCTTTGCCTTGCTTTTCAACTTTAGCAACAACTTTAGCACCTTCAACTACTGGAGTACCAATCTTAGTTGATTTACCATCGTTTACAAGAATAACTTCATCAAAAGTTACTTCGTCACCAGGCTTAACTTCAAGTTTTTCAACAAAAACGCTGTCGCCCTTAGCAACCTTGTATTGCTTACCACCGGTTTTAATAACTGCGTACATTTGTACACCTCCGAAAAAATACTTAGACTCGCCGCATGAGGTGGAATTAACGTTAATTCTCTTCTAACCTCATAAACGTGCGGTTGCAGATGTGAGGTTTCCACAAATACAACTCTTACAGTATACTCTCATCCCTCTTTTAAAGCAATTCAATATCAAAATTTCTAAAAAAATAATAGAATATTTAGTAGATATTTTTTTAAGGAGTACATTATGATTAAATTTTACGGATACAAACGTTGTTCCACCTCTAAAAAAGCCCAAAAATGGCTGGATGACCACCATATTGCATATGAATATCAAGATTTAGTAGAAAAACCACCTAAACAAGAAGACTTGCTCAAGTGGTTAAATAAGTTTCAAGATAGAGGTTTAAGATACTTTTTTAATACATCGGGACAAGTCTACCGTCAAATGCATTTAAAAGATCAAATCAATTCCATGTCAATTGAGGAAGCTGCTACCTTACTTTCACAGAACGGAAAATTAATTAAGAGACCGTTAATAACTGACGGTGATAAACTAACTTGTGGCTTCAAAGAAAATATATATGAAAAAGTCTGGCTATAATCCCCACTGACCCCCATGAACCCGCGCTACTGTATCAGTAATAATAAAAGCATCAGGGTCAATTTCATGAATTTTACTGATTAAAGGACCGTACTCACGTGTATCAACTACTAAAAGTAATTGTTTTTTGTCATCATCACTATAGCCACCAACAACATCATAAATTGTCAAACCATTATAATTATCTAGTAACATAGTTTTCAATTCATTGAAATGTTTATTACTCATAATACGAACTTGATATTTTCGATCAAAGCCTGCTTCTGCATAGTTCATCGTCATAGATGTAACTACCTGAGACAAAGCCGCTAGTAAAAAGGCATTCCATCCATCAACAAATATATTTAGGAAAATAATTATCATATCAATTCCAAGTAAGCCAACCGCTGGATTGATATAAAAATATTTTTTCAAAATCATTGGTGGAATTGTTGTCCCGCCACTTGAAGCATTTACACGATAGAGAAGAGAGACCCCTAGTCCCATTAATACTCCACCGTAAATTACAGCAAGTAATTGGTTATTAGTAATTTTAAAACTTGGGGTAATTTCCATTAGGATTGGCAATAATAAACTACCTAAGGCAACGTTCTTCGTTGTCTTTTTTCCTAAAAAAATGGCTGCTAAAACCAACATTAAAATATTAACAACTAAAACCGTTATTGAACGGTTAATTCCCCATACTGCGTCAACTAAAATCGAAATACCAGTTGATCCTCCCGCAGCAATATTAATTGGACCATAGAAGAAATTAATAGAAATGGCGATAATTTCTAGGCCGGCTAAAAATACTACCCAGCGCATCCAAGATTTCTTTTTAATGTTTTTTGTCATTTCATCATCCTTCCTAAAAATAAGTTATTAATATTTTATCTAATTTCTATACAGTTTGTCAGTTTCATCTTCCATTCCTAATTATTTTTTAACATTTTATATTCTAATTGCTGGTTTCCTTCATAAGCGGGCATCCCGTTTTCTGCCCTATACAAAGCGCGTTCAAATGCTTGATATCCTTTGCTGGAACTAACGGCAAATTTTACATGATATTTGCTTGCAAACTCTCTAATATTCCAAGTACTGTCATGAGCTGCAAAAGCTGTTACCAAGATTACAATATCTAAATCTTTAATTTGATTTTCAATTACCTTTTTCTTTCCCTCAAAAGCATCAATTGGAATTGCAATACCATTGTAGCGATTAACAATACCTTCTAAAATTGCTTCGTTTTGATTATCTCCAACCGCAATCCCAACTCTTTGATAGTGCAAATTCATATCTAGTTGTGCTAGTTTCTGTGTGTTTTCCCGACTTGACTTTTCTTTTTTAGTTTTAGAAATCCGTTTTGGTTGCTCAGTTTCATAGATCCATCGAATTTGAACGGCACTAGCTGGATCTTTCTTAAGTCTTACATCACCGGTATACCAAGCTAAGTCAACAATCGAACCATCCTCTAGATGTACACTTCCATTTTGATAATAACTAGAATCAAGAGCGACAATTACCGGCTTATGATTTATTGTTAGTCTTTCTCCATGAATATTACGCGAAACGCTTAGGTTTCCAGGATTTCCTTGTACTACACCGTACTTAAAATCTTCTATTTTGTCATAGTCACGACTACGCAATTTTCTATAGCCGACAACTCGTAAAACTTCAGCTTCATTTAAACTATCGGATAAAGGTATGGCTTCAACAATATCGCCGCTCTTTAAGTTTAAGTCATGTATTTGACTTTCGTTAACTTCAAAAACCACTTCCCCATTATCATTGATTAGATCTGCACCCTTCAATGCACGAATAACTGTATAACGTCTTCCCTTGCGATAGTCACGTACTTTTTCTTTTTTAGGCTTTAATGCTTCTTCAAAAATTTTTCTATTTACTACACTACTCGTTTCTTCGGATGATTGAATTGCTTGATCAAGCTGCCCTAGTTGTTTTCCAAAATTAGCAGTAATATTTTGATCAAAATTTAATTTATGTAGTGCGCCTAAAGCTGTCTTTTTAGCATCTTTATTGCCAGGATGCTCAATTAATTTAGTTATTCCTTGCAAAAAAGTATTTATTTGGGCAATAATTTTTGGATCAAGTTCACCGCCAGTTACCCTTTCACTGCTTTCCCCTGTCATTCCCAGGACTAACTTAATTGCATTCAAGCTATTTTTAAGGCTCTTTTCGTCGCCTTCTGTACTATTTAATATTCTTTTTAAATTATTTCGATAGTCAAACATTTTAACCACTTTCTTACTTACTTTTTATCTATTATAGCGATTTAATAATATTCAATTCAAAATTTCTTTATCACTTTTATCAATAAAGTGATATATTAAAGGTAAAAAATAAAAAGTGAGGAAAAATCATGACTAAGTACACTGTTAAATTATCTGAAGAAGATTACCAAATGTTAAAAGATTGTCATTCAAAGAATCCTTCAATCATGAAGGCATTAGAAGAAGCCAAAAAAGAAGATTAGACTAAACAAAAAAATCGTGATTAGTTAATTGCTAATCACGATTTTTTATTTATTTTTTGGACGCTCTTCGACTAAAAAGCAACATTCCAACTAAAGTACCTATAATTAAGTCAATAATTACTGGAATAATCATAAACTTTCCTGAATTAACCATAAACATATCAAGAGCTGCCCAAATTATTCCAACCAGGATTCCTTTATACAGATACTCCCACTTAAACTTAAATTTTGGTTGATCTACGCTCAGCCAAACACCAGCTAAAATAAAACCTAAAAATAAGCTTATAACGATAAGAATTACAAACAGACTAATTACTCTAGCAGTTGGTAAGGTGCGTAGGTTTGAAAAATCAGTTAGACTTTCAAAGCTAAAAAATAAAAGATAAACAAACCAGACTGTACTAAAAATTAATCCCAGTTTTATTAAGCGATTAATAGAAAACTTTTTCAATTTTTAAGCCCTCCATTCGCCGCCTTGACCATAAGTATGTTTATCAAGTTCATTAATAATTACATGAATATGTTCTTTTGGAGCACCAGTATTCTTATGAACAGCTTCGGTGATATCTTTCATCATTTGAGTAAGTTGTTCATCACTTCTACCCTTAATTAGCTCTACATGTACAAATGGCATTTAAAATTCCTCCTTTTTATCTTTAATCAAAATTATAACAAATCTATTTTAATTAAGCAGTCCTTCTTAAAATTCTCCTTGCACCATCACGGACTGCAAAGTATAAGATTGGGGTACAAATTGCTGTCGAAATCGAATTGATGATCGTTGCCGGCAAACTAACAAAAGAGCTAACTAAAGCCACATTTAAACTAGTTCCTACCATTAAAGCTTCTACAATTGAGACACAGTAAGTAGTAAAAATTTTCGTAATTCCAGCAATAATTCCCAAAATAATAATATTTTTCTTACTATCTTGATAGTGCATCCCCTTATATACTGCCGTTAAAACACTTGCAACTACTACGACTTCTAGCATTGTTAACCACGAAGTTGCAGCGTAACCATTAAGCAAGTCAAAGCCGCCCAATCCAATAATCCCAGCTAGCATTCCATTACGATAACCTAAATATAAAATTGCAACAGCCGTTAACGTATTACCAAAATGAATAAATGGACGCCCTACTAAAGCAGGAACTGGGATTCTTAAAACCCAAACACCCAAATAAATTATTGCCGCAAATAATCCAGTCATAATTATTGAAACTAATGAATTTTCTCTTGTGCGCATTTATTATTTCTTTCCTTCCACTTTGTTCATTAACCAAGATAGGGCACCTGCGTAGTTAGGTCCCAAGCGTTTATCTTGCTTTAGATCAGTCTTTTCAATCGCCAATTTAACAAAATCACCTGCTATTTGTGCACTTTCTTTTAATGAATACCCAGCTAAAATTCCTGCTAATAAGCTGCTTGCAAACATATCTCCAGTGCCAAAAAATGAGCGGGTAATTTTTTCATTTTCTATTACGAAAATTTTACTATCATTTGCTAATCCAACCATCTTCACTTTATTTTCTAAGCAAATGCCAGTAATTACCAGACCATCTAACTTAAACTTTTCTTTTAACTCGCCAGCAATTTCTTTAATTTCATTTATTGAAAAATTTCTATATTCCTTATTCAGTAATAGACATGCTTCAGTTAAATTTGGAGTTAAAATAGTCGCGCGCTTTGCAAGTTCGCGCATTTTTTCTACATATTCTATATCTAAGCCGCTATATAACTTTCCTGAATCTGCCATTGCTGGATCAAGCAGTATTAATAAGTCAGTATTTCTAAAATCAGAAATATGCTCAATCCAAAAATCAATGGCATTTCTTCCCAAATAGCCTAAGTATAAATTTTTAAAAGTAATTTTTTCATCTTGCCAGTGAGCAATAATTTTACTCATTTCATTATTTAGCGCCAAAAAGGTATTATTACCAAATCCACCAGTATGAGTAGATAAAATTGCTGTTGGTAAAACATCTGGCTGATATCCACATGCACCTAAAATTGGTAAGGCAACGCTTAGAGAGACCTGCCCAAGACAAGACAAATCTTGACTAATTAAAAGTTTTTCCTTCATTTTATTTTTCTTTCTAACTTAAGTCGTTTTTTCTTAATACCATATCGCTTCGAATTTAACTCAGCTTGTAATAACTTATTATGCCAATAAATTAAGGCTACTTTAATTGCTAAACGATTATACCAACAATAATCATGCTTTAAATAATTAAATGAATCTTTAAGATCCAGTAAGTGCTCTGCTGTAACAAATTGATTTCGACTCCAGTGCCAGTCCGCTGCACCATTTTTTCGAATTCTAATTTTTTCAATCCGGCCAACCGTTAATCTTGCTCGTCCCCTAATATACTTACTCCGAGCTACAGTAATATAATTACCAATCATCGTTTTTTTCCAGAATTGATTATGTTTCTTTTCGATAAAAAGAGCTCGTCTTAATACTTTACTTAGACAATACCATTCTTTATTACCATTTGAGAGTTCGATTAAACACCAAATATATTCATGTCTTTTTTGCAAATTTTCCCCAACTTTTTTACTTAACTTAATTTTTCATATAAAGGAATTAAATCATTGATTCCTTCTATAATAAATTTCTCCATATTATCAACATTATCATGATCACGAAAGGCAAACTTTCCTAGTAAAAAGCTACTTTTGATAGCCTCCTGATCAAATTGAGTTTTCTTTTCATAATCGCTCAGATATTCTGCTAAAGCTAAATGATTGCTGAATTCCATTTCATTTTTATCCCACAAATACCAGTTTGAAATATCTAAACTAGAACCCCACTTTGAAATATCAGTTAAAAGCGTATTGTATTCACTCACAGTTCCCTGACGCTTATCACTCTTATAATATTGAAACATCAAATAAACTTGTAATTGCTTCTTATCAAGCATGACGCCAATACAAGGATTATAGTCTGCTAAGGAAGTTAAGCGATAACTGGCCCAAAAATGATCTCTTAAATTCCACCCATTAGTCCAGCTTTCAACATGAACTTTTGCAAATTTTCCTGTCGGTAGTTGTTCTGCCACATTTAATTGAACTGTTTTCCAAATTTGCCAGACGCCTTTAAATTCTTGTTTAATTGTATCTATTTCTTCTGGTGTTTTATTAACTTTTAATTTTTTAAAAGAAAATTCTTCTTGGTCAAATATCTCATACATTTTATTAGTTAAAACTGTCATTCTTTTCTCCTATAATCAATCTTTAAAAGGCACCTCCTCCGCTGCCACCACCAAAGCCACCTGATGAACCGCCTGAAAATACGCCAGATCCACCAGAAGCAGAAGAATTTAAGTTAGCACCTGAGTCAAAGCTAGAACTAAAGTTACTTGCAAAACCATCTTTCCCATCACTGTAAAAAGCACCCCAGAATAATAGATTTGTATCGTCAATTTCATCTGCAAATTCTAGTTTCAATTGTTTTAATACTTTTTTAGATACACCAAGAGCAACGGCATATGGCATTATTTCTTCCCACAAGATCAGTTCTCCAATATCACGCATCTTGAAATTACCAATTTCATCTAGCATTTTCTTAAATCCGCGAACTTGATTAGTTACCTCTGCTCCTCTTGCTGTATAAGCTGATAATTTTTTCTTATTATAAACAACTGCCAAAATTGCCAGTACTAATAAAATTGCAGCACATATAAACAAAGCAATATTTTCCTCATTCGAAAAGAAGGCGCTGAACATTGCAATACCACTCAAGATTAGTAAAGTCACCATCAAAATTGAATTAGCGTGTTGTTTATGCTCAAGCTTTTCATCAAAAAATCCTGCTCTAGTTGCTTTCTGCATTTCTTGTTCTTGCCACTTATTGAACTTCTTTCCCAACTTAGAGGAGTGGTGTTTTTTAAGTTCGTATGTTGTAAAACTCTTGCCATCGCCTACTTTATCAAATAAGTAATTCAACAAAGGTTTATTTTTTATTATATTTTTATCAATTAAAGAAATTTTGTAGTACGTTCTTTTTCTTATCTTGATAGGATCAATCTTAATCTTTTTTTGGACCGCTAATTCCATTAGAGATGCAGTTAAAGACCTAGAGCTTGGCTCATCTCCTGTATCTAAAATTTCAGCCATTACCGGTGAGACTGATGGAATCTCATAATTCCTAGCCAGTTGCTTTTCTTTTTCCGGTTTAACTCCGGACTTTTTTAAAGTAAAGCTTCTAATAATTGCTAGTGAAGAAAATAGCCCAGATATTACCAAAGCACCTAAGCCTAGGATTCTGTTTCTTTGACGCCGTTCATTAGCTTGTCGTGCAAATCTTGCTTCTTGATCTAAAACATATTCTTTATGATTTTGATCTTTAATATTCTTATTTTGATTAGTTACCTCAACAGGAAACAGACTATGGACCTCAATTCCTTCATTTCCACCTACATTAGAAGCTGTCATGATAATATTGCCTTTTTGCGGATTAACTGTAATTTGGCCAGACAAGTCTCCATGCGCCCAAGCTTTTAAGTCTTTAACTGGGCCCGGGAAGAAAATACCTACTCGTACATTATCTAGGTCTGTATCCCATCCATCTCCAATAATCTTAAAATTAAGTTCAGCTGTATCTTTCCAGTTCGTGATTGCATTTGTAATTTCATAAGTATAAATTACTGTAAATTTATCTCCATCCCTTACGCTATGCCAAACTTTAAAACGATAGCCATGATCACTATGACTTAATTCATAAGTATTATTTTCATGAGTCGCACTTGGTACTACCATTTGTGAATTTTTGTCAGCCAAAATTCTAACCTGCGGATTTTTTAATTCTTGATTATTGGCTAAATTTTGCTGATAGAAAACACCATGAGCGTCATCATCAAATTTATAGGTTATCCTTCTCTCCATAGATAATGAACCATTTGGATTAACTCGGGCTGTCACATCAACATTTGTAATATCATAATTCACATCAGCCAAGGCTGGTTTAGTAAATACAATGACTGAAATTAAAAAAAGAATTATTTCAGTCATTACATAAAAAAATTTCTTCATAAAATCCTCTAACAAAAAAAGTGAGTTTTTGCTTAATTATAACTTAATACACTAAAAAAGCGCTAGATTTTATTCTAGCACTTTAATAGCAATTTAATTTAAGCAGTAACTCTTTGTTTTTTTATGAATGTATTAATAGGGGCAACAACAATTCCAATATTTGAAATTATCGATAGCATCTCAACTATAGTCTTTTCTACTATTCTTTTACAATATATCTTCTAAAAAATGCTGCTTCTTCGTCATTAGCTTCCTTCGCTAATTCATCTTTTTGATTAATTAGAAAAACATGCGGTTCGGGATGCTTTTCATCACCCCAAGATTTTTGAATAACTTCTATGCCTTTAGCCCTTGAAAATCCATCTAATCGTACTGCACAATCATGAATAAAGTCTTCATTAGCTGTTGAAATGAAGGTAGGCAAAAAGCCTCCAGTAATATATTTTTCAACATCAATTAAGTCCTGATTCTTAGCACTCTTCATTACTTCTGGATCAAAGTAAGCCAACGTAGCGTCCATCATCATCCCTGGATCCTTCATAAAAGTAGCTGGTGAGTTTAAAGCAACTGCTCTAAACTTCAAATCAGGGAGGGTATAGCCAAATTTTTCTCGATATACCGGATTAGTCAAAATCGCTGTGTATTGTTCAGCCATTTGACCACCGGCAGAATCCCCAACTAAGAAAACATTGTTTTGGCCGATTGTAAAATTAAGTTGAACACTTTTGAAAATTAAAAAAAGTCCATCTGGACCTGTTTGATAGAATGTAATTACCAACACAACATTCAG
>CAOOYH010000010.1 GCA_948500755.1 uncultured Lactobacillus sp.
CCTTTTTGAAAAATAGCGATTCTTCTAGCCTGCAGCTGGTCAATGAATTTTTAAATCAGTCTTGGAAGAACTTCTTTAAAGATAAAACCGGCACTGTCGGCAAGCCTCGTTTTCATTCCAGAAGATATTTAAAACCATCTTATACCGGCAAGTCTATTGTGAAAATTGCTGGAAGACGCTATCTCTATCTTCCTAAGCTGGGCTACATTAAAACCAGCAAGACGGGTGTTCTAAAAGACGTGAAGATTAAACGCTATACGGTCTCTTTAGAACCTACTGGCAAGTATTACCTGTCAATTCAAGCAGAGGTTAAAGAGCCTGAAAAGCTTAAAAAGACGGGCAAACAAGTTGGGATTGATGTCGGCATAACTGATTTGGCAATTTTGTCAAACGGTCTAAAATACCCTGCTTTTGATGCTTCTTATTTTGAAAAGCAAAGCCAAATCTGGCAGAGCAAATATTCACGCAGACGCCATTTGGCACATCTTCTTTGCGAGCAGGATAAGAATCAAAAAGTTCTTAATCCTAGAAGCTTAGAGAGTTTTTCCAACTGGCAAAGGGCGCGCAAGCTTAAAGCTAGATATCAAAAGAAAGTCGCCAATAAACGCAAAGATTATCTCCATAAGCTGACAACGCACTTGGTTAGACAATATGATGTGATTGCAATTGAAGATTTGAAAGTCAAGAACCTTCAAAAGAATCACTGTCTAGCCAAAGCAATTGCCAACGCTTCTTGGAGCATGTTTAGACAAATGCTGGAGTATAAGTGTGAACGATACGGCAAGGAATTAATTGCCGTCAATCCTAAGAACACCTCCAGAATCTGTTCTAAATGCGGATTTAACAGTGGAGCCAAGCCGCTAGAAATTCGGGAATGGACTTGTCCTAACTGTCAGATTCATCATGATCGGGATATTAATGCGGCAGTTAATATCTTGCATAAAGCAACGCTAAGTGGTCAGGAACTGGCCGTGGTAAATAGCTAAGTTCCGTGAGTTAGGTATGAAGATAGCAATATCTTCTGTAAGATCCTAAACACTACTTAGTGTTCCCAGAAACCCGGTACTTTAGTGCCGGTGTAGTTCATTTCGAGGGTCCCCTATCTGATTAGGTGTAGGAAAAATGAAAGAAATTAACGGAATAACTAAATATAAAATCATTGCCAAACGAGGAATAAACAATGAAAGAATGATTAATCCAATGTTCGTTAATAAACCGACAAAAGCTCGTCTAATAAAGGATCTAGTGATAATAATTTTCATCAGCTGTGAATCTTTGACTGTTTCTTTTGCTCCGAAATATTGAGTAAGAATTTCAACAATTTTAGCAATTAAAAATACTATTCCAAAATTTACTACTGCAAAAGTTGAAACTTCTGCCATAATCCATTTCGTCATTACAGGAAAAAGGGCTAAGTCAGCCAGCAGTATAAAATCTAAAATAGCTACTATTTTCGTCGGCTTCAAAATGTAATAAGAAAACGATAGGTGTAAGTCATACCAAAAATCAGCAATTATAAAGAAAGTAATCAAAAACACAACGATATTACTTATAAATTCTTGATAATGGACTTCATGGATGGCAGGTTGGATTTCTAACACAATAATCGTGATAATAATTGCAATTACCCCATCATTGAAAGCTTGTAAATGATCACGCAAATTGGTAGGTTCTTCTTTTCGTGCTTCCTTTAATTCCTTTAGAATTGCTACCGACTTTTTCTTTTCTTCATCTGAAAATTCCTCATGAGGGTATCTTCTCATGTATTTTCACCCCTATTTTTTAATTCCGTTTCAAATTATATCATTAAGTTTTCTTCATACTACTTTTTAGATTTAACTATAATTAACTATTACCTCTATCTTTGATAGAATCAATGTAGAAAAAATCATTATATTTAGAGAGAAAAATTATGAATATTAAAAACGAATCTTCTAAACTAATGTTTAAGGTATCTCTACTAGCAATTTCTTTATTCATTATGATGTCGGCCGTGATTTCACCCGCACTTCCATTAATTGAACGTGCATTTCCAAATATTGCGCGCGTGAACGTAGAGTTATTAACTACTATTCCCAATTTAGGTCAGATTATCGGATTAATTCTGAATCCATTTTTAGTAAGAAAAATCGGTAAAAAACGCGTTATTATTCTCGGATTAGCTATTATTGGGATTACAGGTACTCTTCCTGTCATCATTAATAACTTCTGGCTTATCTTTTTCTTGCGAATTCTACTTGGAGTAGGGGTTGGAATTTATAATTCACTGGCTGTAAGCTTACTGATGAGTATCTATCATAATAACGATGTCGAACTCAACCAAATGTTGGGTTTTCAAAATATTATGAATGATATCGGCTATATCGTTTCATCTCTACTGATTTGCTACTTAGTCACACTTTCCTGGCATGCAGTATTTTGGGTATACATTTTTGCAATTCCCATTTTATTCATGTTTCAAAAATTTGTTAAAGTACCAAAAGTTCAACATACTCATAATAAAGAACACTTTTCTTTGACAAATTTAAAAGGAAAATTCAATTCTACAATTATTATAATTAGTATTATTACTCTTTTAATCTATATTTTTTACATGGCTCTTGCTTACAAACTTCCAGCATTTATCATTAAATTTCATCTTGGTAACGAAAGTACCGCTTCCTTCATGCTAGCAGTAATTGCCATAATGGGCATCCCTTGTGGGATGAGCTTCAATTGGCTTTACAATCGCCTAAATAAATGGATTTGGCCAATTTGCTTGTTACTAAATGCAACCGGTTTTTTCCTTATTAGCATTTCTCGCGATTTTGGAATTTTGGTAGTGGGGTGCGTCATTTTAGGACTTGGATTTGGCTTAGTAATGCCATATATCTTCAAATGGATTTCTAATTCTGCGCCAGCTAAATGGGAAAATTTAGATACAACCTTATGTCTGGTAATGATGGATGGAGGGTGTGTAGCCTCACCGTATGTAATATCTCTTATTACCAAAAATTCTGAGTCTGCTTTGTTATCTTCAGCTATCTTCTTCGGAATTCTAATGATTATTGAGATTATTGCTATTATTATTCAAAAGTATTCAACAAAAAAAGCTTCAGTTTAATAAAACTGAGGCTTTTTATTTACCTAAAATTTAAAAATTTTAAAAAATCTAATAAGAAAAATTATCTTTATAATTATTTTTTCTTTTTAAAAATACTCAATCCAAGTGCAGTAAATAAGCTAATAATGCCTGCTAAGAGTAAGAAAATATTATCATTTTTACTTCCAGCTTGGGGCAAGCTTACATTATTTTTGAAATTTGAAAACACATGGTGATTCTTTATCTTTGCATTAAGTTTAACGGATTTAGTTAACTTATGGTTCTTTATTCTAGAAATAATATGTTTATAGTTATTTATCTCAGGAGATCTATTATTTGAGCTTATTTCTATTTTCTTTTCCGATATCTTTACATTTAAACTCGATAAGGTAGAAGAAGGAACGTTACCTTTTAGTTGATCCTTCTGCTCGTTCTCTGTTACATCTAGTTTTGTAGCTGAATCATCATCTTGAGCTGATAATTTTTCAGCTGCTGATTCTTGGGCATTTTTCGAGTCATTAATCTGTAAACTCGGCAAGTTAGAACTAGCATCTTCACTTACTATCTCATTCTTTTTAAGAGAAGCTACATCGTAGACCGGTAGATCAAATTGAGTACTGTCACTTACTAATTCGCCTTTCTTAAGCGAATTCAAATCATAGGCTAGCAATGCTAACTTGGTTCCTTCGCCTACTACTTCGCCCTTTTTAAGTAAGTCCAAATCATAAGTTGGCAATTCTAGCTGCGTACCTTCGCCTACTGCTTCACCTTTCTTCAGTAAGTTCAAATCATAGACCGGCAAATCTAACTTTGTACCTTCGCCTACTGCTTCACCCTTCTTAAGTGCATTTAAATCGTAAGCGGGTAAGTCTAACTTGGTGCCTCCACCTACTGCTTCGCCCTTTTTAAGCGAGTTTAAATCATAGTCTGGGAGTTCTAGCTGTGCTCCTTCATCCACTACTACGCCCTTCTTAAGCGAGGTCAAATCGTAAGCGGGAACTTCTAACTTTGTACCTTCATCTACTACTTTGCCCTTTTTAAGCGAGTTTAAATCATACGCTGGCCAATCTAAACTTGTGCCTTCGCCTACTATTTCTCCTTGCTTACTTTGTTGAGGACTAGCAAAAATTGAGCTTCTAAAGTCTTCAGTCTGTTTGAGTTCTGCTGTTAATATGGCCGCTTTTAAGTCATTAATCAAACTTGATTTTTTCCCCTGAGCTCTCAGTGCTAATTCTTGATCAACAGTAGTCTGCATTAAATTTTGTAACTCATCCCAATTGTTTAGTTGGATATTCTTGCTATTCAACGTAATAGTAATTGGTTTAAAGTCTTGACGTTTATCAATACGTTCCTTGAACATTGCTTTTTTAAAGGTTGCGTAATCATTATCATATTCACCATTAAAGATTTTCGCTAACGCGTATGTGTCACTCAGCGATTTCTTATCATTTTTTGCATCCTTAGCATACTTGTTTGTAATATAAGAAATAAAACCATCGGCCCAACCCTTGGCAGCTAGTAATTCAAAAGCAGTTTTTTTGAAAGTGATCCCACCTGAAACAGAAGTTGAGCTCTGAACTGCTGCGTAATCTGGTGCATACATAGAAATCGTTTGATAACTATTAGTACCATAACTTCCTGCTTGATAACCACGACTAGCAATAATATTGTTGTCAATGAAATCATCAATTGTCATTAACTTATCAGCAATTTCAGTACTGATTGGGCCAGATACTACATCGGCCTTTTTAGTAGGATCATAACTAATTTGAGAGTACATCAATTGCTTTTCTTTAGCTGATTTGCCTACCATTGCTTGAGCTTCAGCATAATCAAGTAAATAAGTTATATCAAAAATTCCATGCATATAATCTTGCAAGTCTTTTCTAGTTTGAAAACGTGCTGGGCTTTTATTCGTGGTTCGATTATTATCAGCATAAAAAGTTAATGCAGTATTCAAGCCATAATTTGCAAATGTTCGGTCCCATGGTGATTCGAGTAGTCCCGTAGCATATGTTTCTACTCCCGTACCGGGACGATGCTGAAATCCATCTAAGTAAATACTATTATCGAAATTATGCGTCATTTCGTGTGACAAAATTCCTATCCCACCAAAATTATTCGCTACTTGTGCCACATAATAGCGCACCGCATTACCAACAGCATCTGCCGAAAGTCCCGCTGCCTCATAAATCTTACCCAAAGGGCCGAAAAATTCTGCAACTGCAGGAATATCGGTATCACGTTTATTTAGCCATCTTCGACCACCCTTTTTGCTGGAATCGATCGCATTATAACTATCCCAGACCTGAATATTTGCGGTAGTTAAGTGTCTCTTTCCCTCTGCATTAGCCATCCGATACCAAAAATCAAAATGGTCTCTCCATGCAGTAGAAAGGCGAGTAAGTTCTTTATGTACTGCTTGAACTTTTTCTTGATATACCACCGGATCCTTATGGTATTTCACATCAATATATGGTTCATATGATCCAAATATCATCATCCCCAAAGCAGATACAACATACATATCATCATTTTTAACATTTAAAAGCGGTAAGATATATTCTTGCAGATCTTTATTTGTAGATAAGCGATGATAAATATTGAGATTTAAATCAGGAGCTTCTTTTGATGGAACTTCAACAATATGAACGCCAGTATTTGATCTAAACCACTCTTCATCAGATAGATCCGGGGCCCATTTTTTACGCAAATCTCCTAAGAAAGTAACTAAGTCTGACTGAGTATTTAATAATGGTGCTAATTTGTTATTAAAAGTAGTCACAGTATTTGAAGGAGCCAGTTCATCAGTTGACCAGTCTCCAATCTTAGATAACCAATCAATTGAATCCAAATTAGAGCCAAAAGCCTTTGGATCAAACATCATTACTGGTAAGAGTTCCTTATCTTCATATGAAACGTTATACCAACGATTAATGTAAGACATCCCCACCATAATAGCACCTGCATTATCACTAACCCTTTGATTAGCAGTATCTATATTATCTGTGTGTTCAAGAAGTTGCGGTACTAAAGTGGGCAATTGATTATATACTTCATTAAAGCTATCCACTAAACTACTACTAGTTAATTGAATATGATTCCAGTTTCTAAGAACTTGTTTTGGATCACCATCAAAGGCATCATACTTAACTTGTTTTAGGTTATCTGTAACAGATTTAACAATATCAGCATCAACCTTCTTTTCTGTTTGAACTGGTTGCTGGCCACTAATAGTAGCATCAGAGATGTTATTTTCTTTATTGTTGGTATCTTGTTTTAAAGTATTTGCTTCATTATCTACAGTATTTTGATCATTTTTTAAGTCTTGGTTGACGTCTGTGGTAGTATCTACATCTAAATCTGTTTTAGTATCTGCAGTTGCCTGACTTGTTTTGTCATCCTGACCATCACCTTGCAGATTTACAGTTTCTACCTTAGCAAGGTTATCATTTGTATTTTCTATAACTGTAATTTCATTTTCTGAGGTCTGATTTTCAGTCGTCTGAATTTGTGGCTCACTGTCAGCATGAACCGTAGTTGTTGTAGTAGCCATAAATGCTAATCCTACAGCAACAGAAGTTAATCCAACACTAAGCTTACGCAAAGCATATCGATATTGAGAATGTTTTTGCATATTAATTCTAGCCCTTCAATTTTCCTAATCTAAGTTATTCCGTTAATTATAACTTAAGTTATACTGATTTTAAATAAGTAAATTAATTTTGGCACTACCTAACAATAAAAAGTTAAAAATAG
Source organism: uncultured Lactobacillus sp. (assembly GCA_948500755.1). GTDB lineage: Bacteria > Bacillota > Bacilli > Lactobacillales > Lactobacillaceae > Lactobacillus. Next base: position 6,842 of record CAOOYH010000010.1, read on the forward strand.
CATGACTTCTTACATCGATAGCCATGCTACTAATTATATTTTTCTATTCTTTACTTAAAAGAGCTAATCACCAATCAAAGTCTCAATTCTGGGTGATAGCCCATGTAATGATGCATGATGTAATTAGATGCTCTTCTCAATTTCCAATAATTAATATTATTAGAAAAAAGCATCATCATCCGCTTAGTTTTGTAATTGGCAACAAAACAAGAATTATAACCAGGAATACTACCATTTGCACGAATAATATTTCCTGAGAAATAAACCCCACCAAAATAAGCGACCTGCTGACCCTGTGCTTGTCGTGAATATTGAGTAATCATCGCAGGATTTTTTAAGACATTATTATATATAAACTGCCAATAATCATTTGGCGACATAAACAAATTACCCGCTCCAAAATCAGATGTAGTTGTCACCGTTACATCATGCCAAGTTACTCGATTGCTCATCGGTTGAGGAACTTCGTTTTGCGTTATTTCAGGAAAATCTTTAACTTGAGAAAGAGCAAAAGTATTTTGAATATAGGCTGTATAATTTGAATTCATTTGTTTGCTAATGATCGCAGCCAATAACTCATAGTCCACATCTTGATAATCCCAAGTATGAAGATGATCGTACTTGATATGTTTAAGCATGTAAGCAATTTGCTCTTTCTCATTTTTAAGCGGAGAAGCTGGACGATCATTATTAATCAATCCACTAGTATGATTCATTAATTCGCGAATAGTAATATCATCGCTTCCAGGTACTTGGGGGAAATATTTAGATAATGGCGTATTCCAATCTAATTGCTGACTTTGTTGCAATTGATAAATCGCAGTTCCTGTCATAATCTTTTGAAGAGAGGCAATTGGAAACAATTGATTAGCATTTACAATTTGATTTTGATCAGTCGTTTCTTGATTTTCAACGACAATAGGTTGTCCATTCTTCCCATTAACTAGCATTACCCCATTAATATGGTGCCACTTCATATAATCTTTAGCTAACTGAGCCAGATTTTTATCTCCTGTATGAACATGCTCTGGTAAAACATATAAATATGTTCCCAAAGCTCCAATTGCTAATAAAATACCTAAGATAACTTTTTTCAGACGCATAACTATTCCTCTTACTTTTTCAATTCTAACTTAAAGTATACAAGGAAATGTCCCCTATCTTCCAGCCGAAAACACAAAAAGTGCACTTATTCCACTAATTGAAATGGAAAAGTACACTTTTGCTAACTACTTTCCTACACGTTCAAGCACAGCAACGCTTTCTACATGCGGAGTTTGCGGAAACATGTCTACGGGATCAATTTCGTTAAAGTCATAGCCTTGTTCACGGAACAATTGTAAATCACGTACTTGAGTGGCTGGATTACATGAAATATAAACAATCTTCTTAGGATTAGTTTTTACAGCAGCGTCTATAAATTCTGGAGTGAGTCCCTTTCTTGGCGGATCAACAAAAATGACGTCGGTCTTCAAGCCTTCATTAGCCCAACGTGGCATAACTTCTTCGGCTTTTCCAACCACGTATTCCGCATTAGTAATGCCATTCAACTTTGCATTTGCATTGGCATCTTCAACAGCAGGTTTAATGACTTCCATTCCTCGAACCGCCTTTACATGTTTAGCTACAGAAAGGCCAATGGTACCAATTCCAGAATAAGCATCAATTACAACATCATCTGGCTTTAAATCGGCCTTTTCAATCGCCAAATTGTAAAGACGTGGCGTTTGCAAGGAATTAATCTGAAAGAAACTTTGTGGGGAGATTCTAAACTTTACATCCCCAATTTTATCGGTAATATGATCTTCGCCAAAGACAACGTAATCATTTTTACCTAAAATCACATTCGTCTTCTTAGGATTATGATTCAAAATGATACTGGTTACATCCGGAATTTGACTAATTTCAGCAGCGACTTTTGGCAATTGTGGAAAATCACGATGGAGACAAACCAAAATCACCATAATTTCTCCAGTAGCTTTACTTCTACGTACGTCAAGGTAACGTACTTCTCCCTTATTATGAACTTCATCATAAGCTGGCACCTTGTACTTACGTAAAATATCGCGGACAGCTATTAAAACGCGGTCAATTTCAGAATCAGTGGTAAAGAAATTAGTTAGTGGCACTAAATCATGCGAATGACGTCTAAAAAAGCCGATTTCAAGTTGACCATTTACCGCCCGTACTGGCACTTGCGCTTTGTTACGATAACCTGTTTCTTCAGGACTGGCCAGAGTTTGATCAACTTTAATTTGGTCCAGATCAGCTTTGTGAAGCAAGTTAACGACTTGATTTCGCTTAAATTCAAGTTGCTTATCATATTTAATATGAGCCAAAGATGCCAGACCTGTTTGGACCCATTGATTGAGCTGCACCTTAACTCGATCTGGACTTTCTTTGATAATTTCTTCAATTTTGGCAAAGGCGAACTTCTTCTTCACCTTTAAAATCTTAGCCTTCACAATTTCACCAGGAAGGGCATTATTGACAAAAATCGTTAAACCTTCATAATGAGCCACGCCCATGGCTTCGTAAGATAAATCCGTAATTTCTAATTCAACAATTTGATTTTTTTGCATATTATCAACCTTTTTTCAAATCTACTGTCCTTATGATACTAGAAACGAACTAAATTTACTATCAAGGCGAAAATAATTTAATTAGGGCATTGACATATTTTTTTAAGCTTGCTATCATATTTTTCAATAACAAACGACCAAGTAGTTGCTTCGTTAAGCGTTCAGAGATCTGGTGGTCAGTGCGAACCAGTCAGGCGAAGTAGATGAATTACATCGTTAACAATAGTTTATTCGGAATCATTCAGAACCGTTATCATCTGATAAAGATTAAGCTTTTTGAGCTTAAATGTGGGTGGTACCGCGGTTTAATCATCGTCCCGTTGACTTTTATGTCAGCGGGACTTTTTGTTTGGAGGAGTCTTTATGAAAAAGAAAGTCTCATTTACAGAATCCCTCATTATCCTCGCAGTTCTGTTAATCATCTTAGGATTGGCTGTTATCAAATTCGGTCTTTCACCAGAAGTACCAGTCTTATTTACTGTTTTACTTCTTACTTTCTGGGCTAAATTCCGAGGATTTTCCTGGCAAGAAATTCAAGACGGAATTAAAGAAGGTATTGGCGTAGCAATTATTCCAATCTTTATCTTTATTTTGATTGGTGCCTTAATTGGTCTTTGGATCCAAGCTGGAATTATTCCTTCCATCATGGTTTTAGGTTTTAAATTGATCAATGGTAGTTTCTTTATCCCCTCAGTTTTTGTGGTATGTTCAATTGTTGGTATCGCCATCGGAAGTGGCTTTACCACCATTTCAACTGTCGGAATTGCTTTATTTGGAATTGGAGCCAGTATGAATGCCAATCCTGCTCTAGTTGCTGGTGCAATCATTTCCGGGGCAGTATTTGGTGATAAAATGTCTCCTCTTTCTGACTCTACCAACCTTTCCTCAGCAGTTGCAGAAAGTGAACTTTTTGCCCATATCAAAAACATGATGTGGTCAACTATTCCAGCTTTCTTTGTTTCATTAATTTTATTCTGGATTTTAGGTAATAGTGGGCAAATGGATTTAACCAAGATTGAAAAAACTAGTCAAATCCTTCAATCTCACTTCACCATTAGCTGGTGGGCAATTGTGCCAATCATCTTAATGCTCTTATGTGCTTGGAAAAAGATTCCGGCAATTTCAACCTTATTCATTAACATCACCGCTACAGTCATCATGATCTTTATTGAAAATCCTACTTACTCCGTTAAAAGTTTAGATAACTTAATCATGAACGGTTTTGTGGCTAAAACTGCAGATTCTTCAGTCAATGCCCTACTTACTCGTGGAGGAATTTCCAGTATGATGGGTACTGTTGCGTTGATCATCTCCACGCTTTCTCTTGGCGGCATGTTAATGAAATTTGAAATCGTTCAAAGTGCCATGGAACCTTTGGTTAAGCACCTCAAAAAGCCGGGGCGTTTAATCACCGTTACTATTCTTTCTGGAATTTGTATTAATCTTTTTGTTGGTGAACAATACCTTTCAGTAATTTTACCAGGACGTGCATTTAAGCCTGCTTACGATAAAATTAGTCTTTCTCCATTAGCGTTAAGTCGTGTACTTGAAGATGGTGGTAGTGTAATTAACTACTTAATTCCATGGGGTGTTGCTGGATCATTTGCCGCTTCAACTTTAGGTGTTCCTGTTTTGGCATTTATTCCCTTTACTTTCTTTAGTTTACTTTCACCAGTCTTTTCTATTTTAAGCGGAATCACGGGAATTGGTCTTAAATGGAAAAAGAATACGAAATAACTAATCTAAATTAAACATTTCTCTTTAGTCCCTTCTAGTTTTGTGATAGCTTATTATTAAGTACATTAATAACTAGAAAGGGTCTTTTTTATGGATAATTTTTCTAATTCTGGACGTCGGCAAGTTCAAGATGTAACAGCCGTTAATCGTTTTTTAAGTAAAATGTACGGCATTATGACAATTGCCGTTTTAGTTTCTGCACTCACTGCATTTATCACCATGACTTTCTTCAGAAGTGCAGTCATGCACATGTCTGGAGTAATGATGTGGATTGTATTTTTAGTTCCACTATTTTTATGTATGGGGATTAGCTTTAAAGCTGCCAAAAATCCAACTCTAGGATTTATATTATTGATGATTTTATCAATCGTCTACGGTTTTGAATTTGCTCTTATCGCGGGCTTTTACACTGGAGCTCAAATTGCGACTGCCTTTGTTTCAGCTGCGGGTATTTTCATTGCCATGGCCGCCTTTGGAACCTTTACTAAGCGTGATTTATCTAACTGGGGATCTTATTTAGGTGCTGCCTTAATTGGATTCTTTGTAGCTTGGATTGTTAACTTCTTCTTGAAAAACCCATGGGTTACTTACATCTTCTCATTTATTGGGGTAATTATTTTTACTGGTTTCATTGCATACGATGCTCACAAAGCTAAGCAAATTTACAATGAATTCGGCGGTGAAGTTTCAGAAAATGGTTTGGCTATTATGGGGGCTTTAAACCTCTACCTTGACTTCATTAATGTCTTTATTTACTTACTTGAAATCTTTGGTTTCAGCAGTGATAATCGTTAATTTATAGCAAAAAATAGGACTTAGTAATTTGATACTAAGTCCTATTTTTTATGGTTATTTATCCACCAACATAAAATTCAATATGTTGTTGTAAATTTTCAAAGCTTACTGGGCAATATCCACCAATTTCCCCGTCAAGGTTAACTGGAAGATCCTGACCTTCACTCTTTCCAATAAGTTCAGCTTTCAAGCTTCTTGTCTTGGTATAAATGATGTTGGGATCATCGACATGTTTACCATTTAACGCCAAAGCCATTAATTTCATCACATTTACCGGATCCGATGGCTTAACAACGATCAATTGGAATAATCCATCACTCAATTGGGCATCTGGCATAATTTGCTCAAATCCTCCAATTGAATTGGTCATCCCTAAAAGGAACATCGATAATTTACCTTCATAAACACCATTATCATAAGTCAAGCGCATTTCATTCTCAGTTAAATGAGGCAACATTTCAGCCCCTTTAATAAGATATGCGGCATAACCCAAAGCTGACTTAATCTCAGAAGGAACCCCATAAGTAAGTTCAGTTAAAGAACCACTGGCAGCAATATTTACAAAATATTGAGTTTGCGCACCAAAATTTGCTTTACCGATATCCATCTTACGTGTGATATCCTTCAAAATCACTTTCGCAGCTGCAGGAATATCATCACGTGGAATTCCCAAAGCACGGGCATAGTCATTAGTAGTTCCTGCTGGAATAATTGCCATCTTTGGTCTATCTTTTAAAAATGCAATTCCATTCACTACTTCGTTGATCGTCCCATCTCCACCAGCGGCAACAATGAGTTCAAAGCCTTCTTTTGCGGCACGCGTAGCTTCATTTTGAGCACTTTTTTCTTCTGGAGTAGTTCTAAAAGCACTAGCTTCATAACCTGCTTGCTCTAAGACATCCAAAATATCGGCCACATTTTTTGGCATTTGTTCGTGACCGGATACAGGATTATAAATTAATCTTGCTTTACGAGTCATATTCACTACCTAGTTTTCTATAACTTAACGACTAGCTAATTCTTCATTAAGAAGCTTATTAACTACCTTAGGGTTGGCCTTACCACGAGTTTGCTTCATAATTTGACCAACTAAGAATCCAATTGCACGATCCTTACCATTCTTGAAGTCTTCAACAGATTGTGGGTTGTTGTCGACTACTTCAACAACCATTGGCTTCAATACTGACAAGTCTGATAATTGAACCATACCATTTTCTTCAACGTACTTCTTAGGAGAAGTTCCATTTTCAATAGTTTCAGCAAAGACCTTCTTAGCAATCTTAGAAGAAATAGTCCCATCTTTAATCAAATTAATCATTTCTGCTAAATGTTCAGGAGTCAACTTCACATCAGCTAAAGCTACACGGTTATCATTCAAGTAACCATTAACTTGTGTATTCATCCAGTTAGCTGCAAGGGTTGGATCAGCACCAGCTTCTACAGCTGAATCGAAGAAGTCTGAGCTTTCCTTAGTTTGAAGCAAAACATTTGCATCGTATGGCTTTAAGCCAAACTTGTTAACGTAGTCATCATAACGTTCAAAGGCTGACTTTGGAAGCTCCCTGGCAATTTCATCAATCCATTCTTGACTAATATGGTCAGGTGCAATATCTGGTTCAGGGAAGTAACGATAATCAGCTGCACCTTCCTTAACACGTTCAAGCACAGTCTTACCAGTTGCTTCATCGAAACGACGAGTTGAGACTTGAATTCTACCACCTGAAAGTAAAACTTGTTCTTGACGCTTTTGTTCATAAGCCAAAGAACGTCTTACGTGGTCAAATGAGTTCAAGTTCTTCATTTCTACTTTAGTACCAAGTTCTTTTTGGCCAGCAGGACGAATGGAAATGTTAGTATCAACACGCATTGAACCTTCTTCCATCTTAACGTCAGAAGCTCCAGTAAATTGAACAATTTTACGTAATTTTTCAAGGTAAGCATAAGCTTCTTCAGGATCTTCCATATCTGGTTCAGAAACAACTTCAAGTAATGGTACACCCTGACGGTTCAAGTCTACATATGAGTAGCCATTTGTTCCGTGAGTGTTCTTACCAGCATCTTCTTCAATATGCATTTCATGAATACCAATACGCTTCTTCTTACCGTGAACTTCAACTTCGATGTAACCATCACGAGCAAGTGGTTGGAAGAATTGAGTAATCTGATATGCCTTAGGGTTATCTGGGTAGAAGTAGTTCTTTCTGTCAAAGTGAGTAGTTGGCAAAATATGAGCATGAGTTGCCAAAGCTACCATAATACCCAAGCGATAAACATCCTTATTAACCATTGGTAAGACACCTGGCATAGCCCAATCGATAACGTTGGTTTCGGTGTTAGGCTTTGCACCATATGTTACTGGTGAAGGTGAGAAAATCTTACTCTTAGTCTTTAATTCGAAGTGGACTTCTAATCCGATAGTCGATTTAAAATTCATTCAATTAATCCTCCATTCCAGTTGGTGTTTTTTCATAAAACTTGTTGCTGCGTTCAATGAAGTCAGCAGTCTTGAAGACATTTCCTTCATCAAAACGCTTAGCCATAATTTGTAAGCCGACAGGCATCCCATCAACTAAACCAGCTGGAACACTAGCTGCAGGGATACCTGCTAAGTTTGCTGAAATGGTCAAAAGGTCATTATTGTACATCTTGATTGGATCAGAAATTTCTTCACCAATACCAAAAGCAGGTTCAGTAGTAGTGGGCCCTACAATGACATCATTTTCAGCAAAAATCTTGTCAAAGTCATCGCAAATTAAGGTTCTAACCTTAGCTGCTTGTCTAAAGAATCTGTCGTATGAACCAGCAGAAAGAGCAAATGAACCAAGCATAATACGACGCTTAACTTCTGTACCAAAACCTTCTGAACGTGATTTTACATAAACATCAAGCAAGTTCTTGGTATCCTTAGCACGATAGCCGTAACGAATACCATCGTATCTTTGAAGGTTGGATGAAGCTTCACTAGAAGCGATAATGTAGTAATCAGGAACAACATACTTAGTATGTGGAAGTGATACTTCATTAATAATTGCACCTGCATCCTTCAAAGTATCAATTTGCTTTTGAATAACTTCACGCATTTCACCGCTAACTGCATCCATATATTCTTTAGGAACAGCTACGCGAAGACCTTTAACATCTTGACCAATAAACTTGGTAAAGTCAGGAACTTCACGAGTTGAAACGGTGGAATCATGGTCATCTCCACCAGCAATAACATTTAATACTTCAGCAGAATCTTTAACACGCTTGCTCATTACCCCAATTTGATCAAGGGATGAACCAAAGGCAATAAGGCCCCAACGTGATACACGGCCGTAAGTTGGCTTAATTCCGAAAATTCCGTTAAATGCAGCAGGTTGTCTAATTGAACCACCAGTATCTGAACCCAAAGCGGCAACGACTTGGCCACCAGCAACTGCAGCTGCAGAACCACCGGATGAACCACCAGGAACTTTATCTAAGTTCCATGGGTTGTGAGTTGCACCATAGTATGAATGTTCAGTAGATGAACCCATTGCAAATTCATCCATGTTAGTCTTACCAACAAAGGTTGCACCTGCATCCTTTAACTTGCTGATAACAGTTGCGTCATACATTGGCATAAAATTGTACAAAATATGACTAGCTGCAGTGGTCTTCATGCCATTGGTGATGATATTATCCTTAATAGCAATTGGAATACCAGCCAATTTACTCTTTGAAAAATCAAGATTTTCTGCAGGCTTAACATCATCGTCAACAGTAATCCATGCATTTAACTTTTTATCAGTATCTTTAATGTTTGCTACAGTGTCTTTAGCCAATTGATCTGCTGATAAGTCACCACTAGCAAGTTTCTTATTTAATGAGTCAATAGTTTCGTTTAAGTAATTCATTACTCGTTATCGTCCTTCTCAATAATTACAGGAACCTTAATGAAGCCGTTTGCCTTTTCAGGAACATTTTCCATTAATTCTTCTCTATCTTGCCAGTGTTCAGGTTTGTCTTCTCTAAATACAGTATCACGATCTACTACTTGTACTGTTTCAGGAACACCTTCAGTATCAACTTCTGAAAGTTGATCTGCCATATTAATGATTGAACTCATTTGTTCAGTGAATTCGCCGATTTCGTCATCGTTAAACTCAAGTCTTGAAAGAGTTGCAACGTGCTTAATCGTATCTTCTGTGATTTCCAATCCGATTCCTCCTATTCGCCGCCATAAACATGGACTTGATAAGCGCCATCTGCGGTTTCCTTAGCAATTAAAGCTTGTACATTATCAACTGAACCAATTTTAATTTCAATTGGACAATCGTTAGGTAAATATTTCTTAGCAGTTGATAGAACTAACTGAGTAAAACTTTGAGTTTGTTCATATCCATAAAACTGTGTAGTAATAGAAATATTTTCTTGTGCAAGTTTTCCATTTTCATAGCGCAAAGTTGCAGTTACTCCACTAATATTAGGGAAGTAATCCTGAATTGCTGCTTTGAAGCTATTGAAACTAGAGGCGTCATCACTATTAATGGCTTTAGCATCGCCGATCGTCGGCAAAACTTGTGTCTTTTCCGACACGGCTTTCCATTTAGATATTTTACTACTATTAGGGCTCGCTGTCCCATAAGCAAAGTAAGTTCCACCAACTAATGAATCTTTACTGGTTTTTGAGAATAAACCAACTGTAATTGGAATATTCTTCAATCCCTTTTTCTTACGCAATCGCGCTACAATTTGATTAGCTGCTTGTTCACCAAATTGGCGCTGTTCTGCTCTAGAAATATTTTTTTGATATTCGGGACCATCTTTAACTTTTTGATAGTAGTCAATTGAGTTTAAGGCTAATCCAATACTAATTCCACCAATATGGTAATTAGGACTTGATCCTGTTAAATAATCTTGCTCTAAAATTTCTTCTAGATAGTATGGATTATAATTTTTCTTAGTTCCACTGGCTGGATTTAAACCCGTAGGATTACTCTTAGATTTTCTAGCAAGCCAATCAGTTACTGTGGAAGCATCCAAGTATTGACCTTCTTGGAAAACATATGAATTAGGTGAAAATTGATTCTTTGAAATTTGAATTAATCCTCGTTCTAATTCTCTTGTATCAACCGAATTATCATTATCGGTTGCAGTTAAACCAGAAATTGGACTAGTTACGTAACGTCCATTTTTCATTAAAACTGTATAACCATTATTTCCAGTTGAAGTAGTTTGAGAGCCTTTTTTCTTAGTATTGGATGTAGTAGTTGCATTATTGGCTAAATTTGAATCTTTCAAATTACCACATCCGCTTAGGGTAGCTACTATCCCTGCTAATGCTATAAATTGTAAATATTTCTTCACGATTTACTATTCCTTTGTTTCAATTGTGCAATTGCTTCCTCTTCAGTTAAAAGTGGAATTCCTAGTTTTTCAGCTTTTGCATATTTAGAACCCGCATCTTCACCATAAATCACATAATCGGTCTTTTTAGAAACCGAACCTGTAACTTTGGCTCCACGTTCTTGAAGCTGTTTAGTAAATTCACTCCTAGTAAAGTGAGCGAGCTTTCCAGTTAACACTACTGTCTTTTCTTTAAAGAAGTTATCTGGAACAGCTTCTGGTTCATCCTCCCCTAAATATTGCATATTAACGCCGCTATTTTTAAGATCTTCAATTAATTCTTTAGCAGAGTCTTGAGCAAAATATGTAGTCATGGACTGGGCAATTGTCATACCTATTGTATCGATTGCAGCTAATTCTTGCACCCCTAGAGTCATAATCTTTGACAGATTTTTAAATTTTTGTGCTATTAATTTAGCCGCTTTGGCTCCAACATGATCAATTCCAAGACCAGTAATCAAAAGTTCAACTGAATTCTTCTTTGAATTTTCAATTGCTGTCAGCAAATTATTAATCGATTTTTCTTTAAAATGATCTAATTGGGACAAATCAGCAGCAGTTAAATGATACAAATCTGCCACATTATGAACCAAATCTTTGGCAATTAACTGTTTAACAATCTTAGGACCAAGACCAGTGATATCCATCGCAGTTCTAGAAGCAAAGTGAATAATACCTTCTTCAACTTGGGCTGGACAAGATGGATTAATGCATCTTAGTGCCACTTCACCTTCCAGATGAACGAGCTCTTGACCACATGATGGACAAAGAGTTGGAATTTCGTAAGGCTTTGAATCTTTAGGACGTTTACTCAAAATCACCTTTGAAATTTCAGGAATGATATCGCCAGCTTTGTGAAGTAAAACAGTATCACCAATTCGGACATCTTTTTGTTTTAATAAATCTGCATTATGTAGAACTGCTCTTGAAACAGTAGTACCAGCAAGTTGAACCGGGTCCATAACTGCGGTTGGAGTAACAACCCCCGTTCTTCCAACTGTCCACTCAATGTCTCTAACAACAGTTTCTTGCTCTTCTGGGGGAAATTTGTATGCAATTTCCCAGCGCGGAACTTTCACTGTATTGCCCAATTCTTGTTGCAAACTTAATTCGTCTACTTTCAAGACGATTCCGTCTATTCCATAAGCTAGGCTATCACGCTTTTTAGTATATTCATCGATAAAGTCAAAAACCTCATCCATACTGCTTAACTTTTTGCCCGTTTGATTAGTGTGAAAACCAAGCTTAGACATCTCTTGAATAGCCTGATGCTGGCTAGTTATATCTTTTGGTGGATTTACCCAAGTATAAATAAAGGTGCTTAAATCACGTTTTTTAGTCACTTGAGCGTTAAGTTGTCTCAAAGATCCAGCAGCCGCATTACGTGGATTTGCAAAAACAGCCTCTCCTTTTTCATCACGCTCTTTATTAAGGCTGGCAAACGCTTCTTTACTCATGTAACATTCACCACGCACTTCAGTGGTGATTTTTTCGGGTAAAACTTGCGGAATATCTTTAATATAACGAGCATTTGCCGTCACATCTTCACCGACACTCCCATTTCCACGCGTTGATGCTCTTGTCAACTTACCATCTGTATATTCAAGTGAAAGAGAAAGTCCATCAATTTTAAGTTCTACGTTGTAAGCCACGGGATGACCTACTAATTTTTGCATCCGTTGATCAAATTCTTTGAGCTCTTCTTTTGAAAAGACATCCCCCATTGAAAGCATCGGAATCTCATGCTCAACCTTTGAAAAATCAGAATTAATTTGGCCTCCGACTCTTTGAGTAATCGAATCAGGTGTTACGATTTGTGGAAATTCAGCTTCCAATTCCAGCAATCGATTATAGTTTTGATCATAAACGTGATCTTCAACTTCAGGTGCATCTTTTGAATAATAATCTTCAGCCCATCTATCAAGCTTTTTTCTTAAAGTTTTTGCTTCCGTTTGGGCTTCATCAAGAGTGATTTTTGCCATTTTATTCTCCCCTGATAAAAATTTAACAACTGTTTTATATTATACCTTTTTAATTGGAGCAAAGGCAGCTAAAAGTCTCTTAATTCCTTTACCATCAAAAGCAATATCTAACTCCATATCTTCACCTTCGCCGTTGACCTTAACAACGACTCCGCGACCCCAAGCTTTATGTTCTACTTGATCACCAACACTCCAGCCTTTCTTTTCTGCGCCAACTGCTCCAGAAGCCTTTTTGGCCTGAGAGGTGTATACACGAGAGGTTTGCTTTTTAGTAGAAAATGGAGCAGCTTGTTCAATTAAATTATTGACTGCATTCAAGGAATTAGATTGCTCTTCTTGCAAGTCTTTTTCATCGATTTCATCTAAAAATTGTGAAGGCGGATTGTATTCTACTCTTCCGTATCTCATTCTAGAAAAAGCGTTAGTCAAATAGAGTTCTTTCTTTGCTCTAGTAATTCCCACATAAGCTAACCGTCGTTCTTCTTCAATGTTATTTTCCTCCATTGCACGTGCTACTGGGAACAAACCATCTTCCATCCCAATTAAAAATACTACTGGAAATTCTAGCCCTTTAGCTGCATGAAGTGTCATCAAAGTCACTTGATTACCATCATCATTCAAATCATCCTGATCGCTTAATAATGAAACCTCAGCCAAAAAGTCAGATAATGGATTAGATTCATCTTCATCCGGTTCATAGTTTTCATCAAAACGCTTAGTTACTGATAAAAATTCATCAATGTTTTCTAAACGAGTTTCAGCTTCGATTGTATTTTCTTTCTTTAAAGCATCTACATAACCAAAATCTTCCAAAATCTTCAAAGTTAGATCAGTTACATTATTATTTTGAGCAAAGACAATCGCATCATGAAGTTTTAAAGCAAACTCTTTTAGCTTGTTAGCTGCCCGAGTAGAAATATCGGATGCATCCACATTATCCATTGCAGAAAGAGGGGTAATTTGGTTGCTATTAGCAAAATTAAAGAGTTTTTCAACTGTAGCGGCTCCAATTCCACGCTTTGGCACATTGATGATTCTATTCAAGCTTAATGCATCGGCAGAATTTGCTACCAATTTCAAATATGCCATCACATCTTTAATTTCTTTTCGATCATAGAATTTATGTCCGCCGACAATTTGGTAAGGAATATTTGATTTTACAAAGGCTTCTTCGACAGTTCTTGATTGCGCATTTGTCCGATATAAAACTGCAAAGTCTTTATAGTTGCACTTTTTATCTTTTACTTCTTCTTTTACCTTAGAAATAATATAGTGTGCTTCGTCGTCGCCATTTTGGGCCTTATAGTAAGTGACTTTTTGTCCATCCCCTTGATCAGTCCAAAGATTCTTGGCTTTACGATTTTGATTATTTTGAATAACAGAGTTAGCAGCAGACAAAATGTGGCCAGTTGAGCGGTAATTTTGTTCAAGTTTGACAGTTTGAACCCCATCTTTTTTATAATCTTGCTCAAAATTCATAATATTTTCCATGTTTGCACCACGCCAACCATAGATTGACTGGTCAGCATCTCCGACAACACACAAGTTTTTATATTGAGCCGCCAAAGCATGAGTTAATTGATATTGTGCTTCGTTAGTATCCTGATACTCATCTACTAAAATGTAGCAAAACTTATTTTGATAAAAATGTAAAACGTCAGGTGCTTCTTTAAACAAGCGCAAAGTTTGCATAATCAAATCATCAAAATCCATAATTTGATCTTGTTTTAGACGCTTTTGATATTCATGATAAATTCTTGCCGTTGTCTTTTCAAAAGGCAAAGCAACGTTTTCTTCATAATCCTTTGGAGTCAATAAATCATTCTTAGCATTAGAAATATAAGAAATGATTTTACGTGGTTGATAAGTTTTAGGATCAATATTTAGGTCCTTTTCAATATGCTTAATCAAGGTTAATTGTTCTGCAGGATCAGCAATTGAAAAATTATTGCTATAACCGATTTTTTCGGCATCTCTCCGTAAAATTCGGACACACAATGCGTGAAAAGTAGACATCCAAATACTATCCGCAGCAGGACCTAATAATTTTTGTTCACGCTCGCGCATTTCACTGGCTGCTTTATTGGTGAAGGTAATGGCCAAAATATTCCATGGAGCCACCCCTTGTTCTTCAACTAAGTAGGCAATTCTTCTGGTCAAAACTGAAGTCTTACCACTTCCTGCACCAGCTACAACTAAAAGTGGGCCTTCAGTAGTTTTAACAGCTTGTTTTTGCTGGGGATTCAATCCAGCTAAAATAGATTCTTCGCTCATGTTTCTTCCCTTCACAATCAAAAAATTAAATATAGCCTAACTATTATAACAAAAAAGATCAGAACAAAAGTTCCAACCTTTTAAAATTATTTATCATATTTTTCCAAATCGAATTGTTCAATTAAGCTTGTCAATTTTTCTGCATAATTTGGATCAGTGGCATAATTATCTTGAACTAAGGCTTTAGCTTGTGTCTTATAATCTTTAGCAGCTAACACATGCTTATACTGTTTCGGATTCCAGCTAGTCCCATTTTGGAAAAGCCGGGCGTGAGCTCTAATTGAAGCCTCATATGAGTCATAAATTTGGAAACGCGCCTTTACTTCTACCCATTTACCATTTTCATATTCTTTAGTTGTCAAAACAGCAGACGTATTAGGGTTGGTACCTTTTACTCCAAACAAATTATTATATTTTTGCGAGAGTGCACTTTGTCCATAATTACTTTCTAAGCATGCCTGGGCAATAGTGATACTTGGAAGTAAGTCATATGATTTATCAACATTTTGAGCAATAGGACCAATCTTCTTAATGAAGGCTTTTCGCTGTCTCATCAAGCGTGCAGCTTCTTCTTGGCGCTGCAACTGCTCCATTTTATATTGTTCTTCTCTAGCAGCAGCGCGGCGATAATAATGAAAACCAACTGCACCTACTGCTAGTACAACCAAAATAATAAAAATTCGAATTATAATTGATAGAGGTGAAATTTTACGTTTTTTAGCCATCCAAGAATCCCTTATACTTAATCAACCAACACAACTCGGAATAACAAAAAAGAAGCCACTCTACAGTGACTTCTTTAATAGGTGCGGGCGAGAAGACTCGAACTTCCACGATCTAAAGCGATCACAAGATCCTTAGTCTTGCGCGTCTGCCATTCCGCCACGCCCGCGGTACTTAATTATAGTACCCTAAATATCTCACTTATGCAAGAGAAATTTTAAATTATTTGAATTTTTCTTGCAAAATTAGCTTTCCTCGGCATCTTCCGCAACAAAACTTTCTAATATCGATCTTCCTCATCCTAAAATATCGCTGCTGGCAATTCTCGCAGATGTAAAGATAATTAGCTTTCTTTGTTTTTCTCAAACCAATATCAGGCGCATAGCGACTGCCATTAACTTTTTTGAGCAAATTTTTGAAATCACGATCGCGGTGACAGTAACCTTTTCCAGCTAAATGCAAATGATAATGGCACAACTCATGCTTGATGATTCCTTCTAAATACTTCGCATATTTCGGTTCTAAAAAATGCACATTAATTTCTAAATGATGATCATCTAAATGATATCGTCCACCAGTTGTACGCATGCGCTGGTTAATTTTAACCTGATGAATGAAAGGTTTACCAAAAAACTTCTTTGAAATCTTTTCAACTAATTCTTGTAAGTGCTTTTGATCCATTTAACTTCTGATGTACTTGGCATACAAAGCAGCTTCGCGCTTAGTTTTAATTCTAACCTTTAACGCAGTCACTATTTTTCGTTTTAATGGCTTTTTTCCTTCCATCCACGTTCCAGTAAAGACATGAATAGTCTTAGAATTAGGAGAAGGATTACATAAAACTCCATCTGGATAAATGTGGATGCCTGTTTGAAGGATTTGCTCGTGATTATTAGGTTGAGCATGATATTTATTTTTCAAAATATCAGAAACAGATACCGTATTTACACCTGCTAATTGATCATTTTTGTTAAATTCAAAATCACGATCCTCGTAATAATCAAGCATATCTTTTAAAAGAGGATGATGCTTTTGCGCACCAAAGACAGCAGTAAATGGGTTGTCTTTGTTTTCGAATCCAACAAAAGCCGCATTATCTAATAATTCTTCTAAATTATCTAAAACCAGGACATCTGTATCTAAATAAATCCCCCCATATTCATAAACAGCTTTAGCTCGAATATAGTCAGAAACAAAGGCCCACTTTTTAGCCTTATAAGCCTCCTCAACATATTTATTTTCATGAATATCAAAATTATTTTCATTCCATTCGATAATCTTGTAATCTTTCAAATGCTTGCGCCACGTTTTCATACAGCGCTGAATATTCTTAGGCTTGGGATTACCTCCCACCCAGACATAATGAATTATTTTTGGAATCATAATTATCCTCTCTTTAAAAATTTCTTGATCAACACAACAATATCTTGATTAAAGTCTAATTTAAATGCAAACATTAATCCGACATAAAGAATAAACATCAAAATTGATTTCACTGTCATATTAATAAAAGCTGATGGAATCAAATTGGGGATGGCTAATCCAACTACAAGGGTAATAATGGCGATCAAAAAGTACTTAGGTATGTCCTGAAAGGCATATCTAAAATTATAACCATCTCGCACAATCCAGAGTCTTAAAATTAGAACTACAAATTCAGTAATTAAGATTGCGATTGTCGCACCAACTGCTCCAAAGGACCGATCTAATAAACAACTCAAAATAACTTCTACGATGGCTCCGATAATTACCGGAATAGCATAATCTTTATCACGCCGATTTGCCAAAGCGAATTGATTGGCAAAAACACCCCCCATGGGGATCATAATGATTGTCAAAGTGAAGAAAAACATTAGTGGCGTCATTGGAATATACTTTTTACCAAAGAAGAAGGGAACAAACTGTTTAGTATTAGCCATAATAATTACAGAAAACAGCGTCCCCAGCATAATCGTCGCCTCAAGAGACTTTTTCAAAATTACCTTTTGCGTTTCTTTTTCCTCACTCGCCATCTTGGGCATAATTACCAGGGAAATACTCGTAATCACCCCTAAAACCATGTTAGAAATTCTTTGCGAGTTATCATAGAAAGATACTTGAGTTGAATTTTGGAAGAAACCTAGAATTGGTTTATCTAGTGAAGTATAAATTTGCGTCGCAATCTGAGGAATAAGCAAAGTGATGATTGCCTTAATTGAGGTTTGGTATTTGTAAAAGTGCTTTACTGGTTTTCCAACATAGCGATGAATGTCAAACCAAAAGACAAAAGACCCAAGCATAGTTGAAACGGACATAATCAAAAGATATTTCCATAAGTCTCCAGGATTTTTTACCCAGAGCAAGATCAAAACTACGCTAACTAATTTAACTGCAGTATTTTTTAAAACTACTCGGCCGAAATCAGCTAATCCTTGGAAAAACCAAGAGATATCAACTTGCGCTGAAATAAGATATGGAATCATCAACAAAATATAATTCCAATATTGCACTTTGAGAGTACTACAAATGACAATGGTCAGTAAAATTGTTACAATTCCCGCGATTGCTTGAAAATACCACAATCCCCAAAAAGCTTCAGTTAAATCTTGCATGGAGCCATAGGTTCTAGTCCGTGAAATTGTCCGCATCCCAATGTAAGAAACTGACAAAGTACAAAACACCATCAAAAATTGAATAGTATTATTTACACTACTATAAATCCCATAAGTTCTTGGGCCCAAAACTCTAGACAAATATGGAACTGTAATTAACGGCACCAACACCAAAAAAATTTGATAGACCGCATTATACAAAATATTTAAGAATGTTCTCTTCACTATACCCACCTAATTATTTTGCGTCATGGCATTAAAAGCTTGTTCACAGTAATTCTTACCTTTAACTTGATTGGTCAAATCAAGCCAATATAGACGGCGATTATGAATTTGGCGATTATCAAGCTCATCCAGATTACCTAATAATTCTTTTTGAGAATTAACGCAAATCCCTGGCGTAATTTCTTCATAGGGTCCCATTAAAAGACCACGTACTTTTTCATACTGCTTCAAATAATTAGTAATAAAGATAATTGGCTTATTTAAATGTAAGTAATCAAAATAGATTGAAGAAAAGTCAGTCATCAAAAAGTCCGTATCGCCTAATAATTCATAGAGATCATAGTTATGATCAAACAAGTAGTCATTGTTTAAAAAGGCAATATTTGAATAATGACTATCAAAATTTTCAAACATGCGCATTTCATAGGGATGCAATTTTACGATTAAATATTGATGACGCGCCTTTAAAGCTGCATTCAATTCTTCACCATTAAAATCGCTAAAGGCAAAGAAATTTCCAGATTTAATTTTCTCCATCACAGATTTATCTTCAAGTTCATAGCGAAAAGTTGGCATATAAATTCCAATTTGAGCTTGAGAGTCCTCAGTATCAAATAAATCTTTGAGCAGCTTTTCTTTAGGGATAATTGGATTAGTCAAAGCGTCTAAGCGCGGAAAGCCGATTTTACGGTATTTTTTCCCTTCAATTGCAATACAGGCGCTCATTAAGCTTTCGTACAAATCCGAGTTAGAAGCAACAATATCGGCATTCTTATGCCACAATTTTTCATTACGCTTATTATCGCGATAGCGCGTATTATTCGCCATAATTCCCATCCGCTTAAGGGGAACTCCATGCCAGAATTGCAGATTAATCTGACCTTTTTTAACTTTAAAAGGCTGGTGCGTGGTAATGACATAACGCGCACTACCAATTTTTTGCCAGCTTTCCCATTTCAAGTGTGAAGATGGCCAAGGTTCAATCAAGCTCACATTAAATTCGGGATGATTTACTTGTAAATACTTGTAAAAGACATACCCATTCGAGCCAGATCGGCCTGCTCCATTCAAAATCACAATGCGATTATCTTCAACTGCGGTAAATCGGCACAAAAATTTCATCCAATTAAGATAAACCCTAAACAAAAAACTCTTCATTAAAATCTTCCTAGCTAAATATACTTATAGTTTAGAGTACAAAAAAAGCCTGAGTAAACTCAAGCTTTTTCTTTAAATTTGTAAAAATTATTGTTTGCCCATCTTTCTTTGGAAGAATTTAACGATTTCAACAATAATGATCATCAATAATCCTGCTCCTAAAACAACAGCCCATTGAGGACCATCAAGCTCAGTCACATCAAACAATTTAGTCATAAACGGCAATTCTACCGCTGCCATAATGATTGCGGCAATTATAATTGCTCCATTAAACCATTTATTTGAAAAAGTATGCTTACTAAAAATAGATTGGTGAATATATTTAGAGTTAATGGCATGGAATAGCTGAATCAAGCCTAAAGTCAAAAAGGCCATCGTTAAAGCATCCGCATGTTGCAAAGTGGCATTTGAAACATGGGGGCCGACGTGTAAGCCGATTTGGTAAGCACCTAAAACTAGAATACCTTCCAAAATACCCTGATAAATAATGGAACTCGCTACGCCGCCGCTAAAGAAGTTAGAATTTCTGCCACGCGGTTTACGCTTCATAATACCTTCTTCGGCTGGTTCAACACCCAAAGAAATAGCTGGAAGAGTATCAGTAACTAAGTTAATCCATAATAATTGAACCGGTGCTAAAATGTCCCAACCAAGCATGGTCATCATAAAGACGGTTAAAACTTCACCGACATTACAACTCATCAAATATAGGATAGCTTTTTGAATGTTACTGAAGACTTTTCTACCTTGCTTAACAGCTTCCACAATCGTCGCAAAATTATCATCAGCTAAAATCATATCACTGGCACCTTTAGAAACTTCAGTACCCGTGATACCCATTCCGATACCGATATCCGCTTGTTTCAAACTAGGTGCATCGTTAACACCGTCACCAGTCATGGCTACGATTTTACCATTTTGTTGCCAAGCTTTAACAATTCTAACCTTGTGTTCTGGTGAAACTCGCGCATAAACACTATAGTCACCAACATGCTTAATAAAGTATTCATCGCTTAATTGATCAAGTTCAGCCCCGGTCAAGACACGCTTGTCCTGGCCTGGCTTCAAAATCCCCAATCTTTCTGCAATCGCTTGTGCTGTAACTTGGTGGTCCCCAGTAATCATTACAGTTCTAATTCCGGCACTATGAGCTTCGGCAACAGCAGCCTTCGCTTCTGGACGTTCAGGGTCAATCATTCCTACCAAACCAGCAAAAATCAAATCCTGTTCTACATTGTCAGTTGAAGGATCCTCATAAAGCTTATCCACTATCTTATAAGCTAGTCCCAAAACCCTAAGAGCCTTTTTAGCCATTTCTTGGTTAGTAATTAAAATCTTTTTCTTTTCATCTTCAGTAATCGGCTTAATTTGACCCTTTTCTGAAACGTATTTGACCCTCTTCATTAATTCGTCAGGCGCACCCTTAACGGCAACATAATACTTATCGCCATCTTTATTTACCGTACTCATTAATTTACGATCAGAGTCAAATGGCACTTCTTGAACTCGCTTATACTTTTCAAGTAATTTAGACACATCAATATGTTTATCAAAGGCATATTGGATAAGCGAAGTTTCGGTTGGATCCCCTAACAAATTACCGCCATTTTCAATCTTAGTATCATTAGCTAAAACCATTGAAAGCAGAGCCGGGTTAGAGATTTCAATTTTATCACTGTCATCGTGAATTTGATTTTGATAGTAAACTTTCTCCACGGTCATCTTATTCTGCGTTAACGTACCAGTTTTATCAGAACAAATAATGTCGGTGGCACCTAAAGTTTCAACAGCGGGCAATTTTCTTACAATCGCCTTGTGCTTAGCCATTGCTTGAGTTCCCAGTGCTAAAATAATCGTTACAATTGCTGGCAAGCCTTCAGGAATTGCGGCTACCGCTAAGGAAACAGCCACTAAGAACATGTTGATCATTAAAGTTGAATTTCTTTGAGCTGGACTAGCCTTTAAGACACCAACGATGAAGACAACCACACAGATTGCCAAAATCATAATAGTTAAGGTCTTACCCAGTTGGTTCAAGTTCTCCTTTAAAGGAGTATCGGTTTCATCGGCATTATTAAGCATCGTAGCGATTTTACCAACTTCGGTATTCATCCCCGTTGCAGTAACAACTCCTTCACCACGTCCATAAGTGACACTAGTGCTTGAATAGGCCATATTTACGCGATCCGCTAAAGCAACATCCTCATCTTCTAGAACCTTGTCATCCTTATCTACAGGAACTGATTCCCCGGTTAAAGCTGATTCCTCAATTTTCAAGCTGTGCGCATTGATTAAACGCAAATCGGCTGGCACGACGTCGCCGGCTTCCAGCAAAACCACGTCTCCTGGAACCAAATCAGTACTTGAAATCTCGACAATAGCTCCATTTCTTTTAACATGAGCACTCGGAGTTGCCATTTCCTTTAACGCTTCAATCGCTGCCTCGGAACGTGCCTCTTGAAATACTCCCAAAACTGCATTGACGATAACTACAATCAAAATAATCGCTGCATCGGTCCATTCCTGAGCTACAACTCCTGATAAAATTGCCGCTACAATCAAAACAATAATCATAAAATCCTTGAATTGATCAATAAAGCGCATAAACATGCTCTTCTTCTTTTTGGCAGCTAAAGCATTATAGCCATATTTTTCAATTCGGCTTTTTGCTTGATCATCATTTAAACCATTGGCAAAAGACGTTTCTAAGTCTTTTTCAACTTCGGCAGCCGTCTCACTATAATATTTTTTCGCCATCTTATCCTCCTTAACAAAAAAAGAGACCCACATGCTTGTCGCACATAAGTCTCACAAATTAAGATAAGTCCAGAAGCATTTTCCTTCGGGTGTTGGGCTTATCGCATACAAATGCCGTTACTCCCTTATGATCTAGGTCAAGTATAAGAAAAAAGTTACCTTTTAACAAGTAAATTAACTAGTTTTTGTAAAAGTCATCAAAAATTGTAACTGGCAAGTGACGCTTGTGTTCACTCTTTTTCCAAAGCTTTTCAATTTGATCAGCTGCCTTGTCAGAAACTTCTTTTCCTTCAAGGTAGTCATCAATTTCATTATAAGTTACACCTAAAGCTACTTCATCCGGCAAATCTGGTTTTTCTTCTTCAAGATCAGCAGTTGGAGCTTTTTGATAAAGGTGTTCTGGACAGCCAAGTTCCTTAAGCATTGCTTTTCCTTGGCGCTTATCCAAGCGGAATAATGGAGTTAAATCCGCAGCACCGTCACCATATTTGGTATAAAAACCTGAGAAGTTTTCAGCAGCATGGTCAGTACCAACAACTGCACCGTTGTTAGCTCCAGCAATGGCATATTGAACGACCATTCTTTGACGGGCTTTGATATTACCTTTATTGAAGTCAGTGATCTTTTGGCCAGCTGCTTCAACTACCTTAACCATCGCATCAACTGGTTCTTTAATATTAACAATTAAATCCTGGTCTGGTTTTTGAAAATCAACTGCATCTTGAGCATCTTGAGCATCAGCTTGAACGCCGTAAGGAAGTCGAACTGCGATAAATTGGTAAGAATCATCACCAGTCTCTTCACGCATTTCTTCAATTGCCATTTGACATAACTTCCCAGTTAAAGTTGAATCTTGGCCACCAGAAATTCCTAAAACGTAGCTCTTTAAAAATGGGTTAGCCTTTAAATAATCCTTCAAAAAGTCAATTGAACGTCTAATTTCCTTTTTAGGATCAATTTCTGGTAATACATGTTCATATTCAACTATCTTTTTTTGTAATTCTCTCATCGGCCAATACTTCTTTCTCTAATCTTACGACGAATATCTTGAATCAAGTTCATCTTGCTTTCGTACAAGTCCTGTGACAAATCAACTGGGTATTCTTGAGGGTTCAAGCTACGCTTGTATTCATCCCAAAGACCATCTAAATTATCAGCAACGAACTGTTTAATTTCGTCAAGTTTAGGTTGTTTGTAAACTAACTTACCATCTTTAAAGATATCATGCAAAAGTGGGATAGCAGTATAGTTAGTTACCACCTTATTGATGTAGTCATATTGAGGGTGGAACATGAACAAAGCATCAAATTTTCTTGGATCTTCCGTATCACGTGATACCCAATCGCCTTCATTCTTTTTAGCAGTATTGGCACTAATTCTCCAAACTTGCTTTTTACCTGGAGTAGAAACCTTAATTGCGTTTGAAGAAATCTTGAGTGTATCTCTCATTACATGAACATCATCTTCAATAGCAACTAATTTATAAACTGCACCTAGTGCAGGTTGATCATAAGCGGTAATATACTTAGTTCCAATGCCCCATACATCGATTTTTGCACCTTGCATCTTAAGGTTAGTGATAGTTGTTTCATCAAGATCATTTGAAGCAAAAATCTTCGCCTCGGTATAACCAGCATCGTCCAGCTCTTTTCTTACTTGTTTAGAAATATAAGCCATATCGCCAGAATCGATTCTTACTCCTAAAAAGTTGATCTTATCGCCCATTTCATTAGCAACTTTAATTGCATTTGGCACACCACTTCTAACAGTGTCATAAGTATCAACCAAGAAAACACAATCCTTGTGAGTTTCCGCATATGCTTTAAAGGCATCGTATTCACTACCAAAGGCTTCTACTAAAGCATGAGCATGAGTTCCTGAAACTGGGATACCAAACAACTTTCCAGCACGCACATTACTCGTAGAATCAAAACCACCAATATAAGCTGCCCGAGCACCCCATAAAGCCGCATCAGTTTCTTGAGCACGACGAGAACCAAATTCCATCAAAGCATCCCCTTGAACCGCTAATTTAATTCTAGCAGCCTTGGTGGCAAGCAAAGTTTGGAAATTGATAATATTCAAAATTGCCGTTTCTACCAATTGACATTGAGCAAGAGGACCTTCCACTTGTAAAAGAGGTTCCTTAGCGAATACTAATTCTCCTTCTTTCATTGAGCGGATAGTCAACTTCAATTCTAAATTACGCAAATATTCAATAAAATCTTCATCGTAATTTTCGTTTTCTTTAAGATATTGCAGGTCACTTTCGCTGAACTTTAAATTTTGTAAATACTTAATTACATGTTCAAGTCCAGCATAAACTGCATAACCATTACCAAATGGCTCTGTACGATAAAATGCTTCAAAAACGGCATTGCGGTCTGCAATTCCTTTTTTGAAGTAGGTATACATCATATTGATTTCATAAAGGTCTGTGTGCAAAGCTAACGAATCATCTTTGTCTAATTCTGGATAAAACATTATTTCCTCTCATCTATCCTATGTAACAGTATGCTTTAATTATAACCGCCAAAAACTGGTTCATCAATGTCACAAACTTACTTAATGATCAAATTGTATACTTTTTCAATAGATTGTAGTTGATTTTTAATAGAAAAATGACTTTCCAGATATCGTTTTTCATTTACTGCAATCTGCTCTAGCTCTTTTTTAGGTTTGTTTACGGCTTCTTCAATTGCATTGGCAATAGATTCAACATTCCCAATTTTAGCAATAAATCCATGCTCAAAATCTGGAATCATCATCTTAATATCACCGACATCCGTTGATAAAATTGGCACCAAATTATCACTTGCTTCCAGCAAGACCAAAGGAAAACTCTCAGAAAAAGAGGTTAGAACTGCCAAATCCGTAATTTGATAAAGTTGCTCTAACTCCTTTTTAGATAAAAAGCCATGAAAAGCTACTTGGGGAGATAGATCCAATTTTTGTGCTAGTTTTTTAAGCGCGTCGAGTTCAGCTCCATTACCTGCAATATGAAGGCGAATATGATCATCATCTAATCGCTTTAAGGCTTTTAACATGAGAGCTTGACCCTTGACTTTTTCAGCACGCGCAACGTTAATAATATTGAAATAGGGATGTTCGTATTTAGCTGGAATTTCGCTATCTGTATGGAAAAAGATACCGTTATAGATGACATGAATCTTTTCTGGCTTAATCTTTGCCTTGTTTTTCAATAATTTCGCAAACTTCTGCGTAATCGCAAAAATGCAGTCTGCTTTACGTAAAGCATGAATATTTAAATCCGTAAAAACTTTGCCCACAATCCCTCGATTTTCAAAATCTAAGTAAGGATCTGAGTGAACAGTAATGCACCATTTAGCCTTAATTTTGTTTCTAATTAGCGAAACATATAAATTAGCGCGGGCACCGTGGGTATGAACAATATCATAATTGCCTTCATTAATAAACTTAGTCAATTTTTTTAAACTGGCCAGATCATAACGGCTACTAGCATTTAAAAGATGGGTTTTAATCCCCTTCTTTTGGGCAGCTTCACTCACTGGACCCTTTGCTAGAGTCAAAAGTTCCCAATCTTGATTTTCTAATTTAGCTTCCGTGAGCAAATTAACAATATGAGACAAGCCGCCGCCATTTTCTAAACCGGCATTAATATGCAATACTTTCATTATTTGTCACCCTTTTTTGACTGCTTAACGCGAACTACAAATTTAGGCAACACCATCATCCGTTTAAATCTGGTTGGATTGGTAATCAAACGATAAAACCATTCCAAATGAGTTTTTTGAAAAACTTCTGGTGCTCTTTTAACAAGTCCTGAAAAGACATCAAAACTTCCTCCAACACCCATCATTAAAGCTGGAGTAAGATCTTTTCTTAAAATTGAAATTAATTTTTCCTGTTTTGGAAAACCCAAGGCTGCAAAAACAAGATCAGGAGAAGTTCTTTCAATCTTTTTAGCAATTGTATTCAAATCTTCCTTAAAGTAGCCATCTTGAGCACCCACTAATTGAATATTGGAATAATTACGTGCAATTTTTTCTTGAACTGCATGAATGACATTAGGCTTAGCTCCAATTAAATAAACGCGCAATTCACGCTCATTAGCCAGTTGCATTAACCATGTAAATAAATCATAGCCTGTCACTCTTTCAGGAAGTGGATGATTGAGCATTTTAGCTGCTTTAACAATTCCAATTCCATCGGCAGTGATATAATCTGTATCATTTTGTAAAATTTTCATATATTCAGGATCTTCATTTGCTGCCATAACAATTTCAGGATTAGCAGTGACTACAAAAGTTGATTCATGATTATTGATTTTCTTAATAAATTCATTTTGAAATTGATTAAACGTCTTATTATCAAATTGTACGCCTAAAATATTTACTTTATCCATGAGCTACTTTCCTCTATAGTTACATTATTAATCTATTTTATCAAACATTCGTAATTTTGCTTATGTAGAATAATCACATCTGTGGTAACATTGAAAAAGTTAATCATTGAAGGAATTTTAAAATGAAAAAAGTTATTACATACGGTACATTCGATTTATTGCATTATGGGCATATTCGGCTTTTAAAAAGAGCGCGGGCATTGGGCGATTATTTGATTGTAGGCCTTTCAACAGATGAATTTAACGAATTTCAAAAACACAAGGAAGCCTACAATACTTATCCTGAACGTAAGTATATCTTAGAAGCTATTCGTTATGTAGACGAAGTCATCCCAGAAAAAGATTGGGATCAAAAAATTAAAGATGTTCAAAAATATGATATTGATACTTTTGTCATGGGAGACGATTGGAAAGGGAAATTTGACTTCTTAAAACCTTATTGCGATGTAGTTTATCTTCCGCGCACACCGGGAATTTCCACCACCAAAATCAAAGATGATTTAAAGTAAAAAAGACTCTGGTAATTACCAGAGTCTTTTACTTTGAAAAAGTAAATTCAAATCTTTCCGCCACATAACGAGCACGGGTATATTCAAAGGGTTGTCCATTTGATAATTCAGTAACTTGTCGTCTTGTAATCAAGGCCTCACCTTTTTTAGCATTTAGCAAACGAGCATCGTTTTCATTAGCAACCGCTGCAGAAATATGCTCGGTTACTCTACCAATTCGATACCCATTTTTATTTAAAGTTTCATACAAATGGGTAGAAATATCGTCCTTAGATAAATTTTCTACTAAATGGTACGGAATAGTAACTACTTCATAACAAATTGGGGTTTCATCCGCAAAACGAATTCTTTCCATTCTTAAAACTTCAGAATCAGGGTTCAGATTTAAACGTTCTTTTTCAGATAAAGATGGTTTGCCTATTTGATAGGAGATCAACTTGCTTGATGGAATTTGACCATTAGCTTGAGTAATTTCAGTAAAGGACATAATCCCCGACATCTTTTCTTGGACCTTTTGACTAGCAACATAAGTACCACTACCCAGGCGTCTTTCTAAAATTCCTTCTTCTTCTAGTGTCTTAATTGCCTGCCTTAAAGTCATTCTTGACACACCAAACTTCACTGCGAGCTGTCTTTCAGCAGGAATTCGATCCCCCACTTTATAGACGTGGTTTTCTACATCTCGCTTAATTTGATTGTGGATTTTGATATACATTGGTTCTTCCATAGTGCGCTCCCCTCCAAACTTCATAACTAATTATAAGCTAAATTGGTCTAGATTGCATAATTAGAAGCAGAACAATTTTTACCATCTATTTTTTAATAGCGGTCCAGCGCATCCCTAAAATGCTAACGTTGGGCTTTTTATTGCATTCAACTTCCAAAGACTCATCTTCACTTGATAATACATTTACTTTAAAAATCGCATCATCTTGGACAGCTAAATTTGAAGTATTAGAGTTTAAGATCAAATTATGCCCCTTAAATTGAGCGTTACCACTGAGAGCTAAGAAATATTCATATTCCATATTTCCATTAAAAGTTGTTCGAGTGGCATCACACTTTGATTCATTTTGAAAATCCGCATGAGCAGTTATCAAACTATTATTGAGCTGAATATCCGTTTCATCAACCGCAATCATTCGATTAATTTGACTATTTTGCACAATTGCACGGGTCTTTTTATCTAAAAATACGCCTCCATTAAAGTGACTCCCAATAATATTAATCCAGCAATCATCACTGACATATAAACATGAATCATCTCTGGATAATACTTTGCTGTTGAGCATATTCATCCAGGTCTGACCATGTAAAAGCAAATAATCCACTTCTGAATTATTAATATCAAGCTCCACATTTGTCTTTTTAAAAGTATTAACACTACCTGAGATTTTCGAATTGTTAATAATCGCCGTTCCTTGACCTTCTAAAGCTAGAGAACAAAACTCTTCAGAAGGATATTCAATGTAAGAATCATTCATTTCTAAGCGAAAATCTGCGCCTTCAAACATAGATACTGAACCATTAATAATTTTAGTTGAATACAGTTCAAGTGTTACTTTTCCATTGATGGCAATTACCGCCGTATCATTCCCAGCACCCTTAATTACACAATTACGTAAAGTTAAATAGGTATTGGCTTCCATAGGAACAAAGATGCTATTTTTATCTTGATTAGTATTTACGCACAAGTTTTCTAGCGTTACATAACGACTATCAGAAGATAAATTAATATAACCCAAAATCGTGGTATCTTCCGGACTTGATCCTGTACCTTTAATAGTAATATCGGTCAAAGTTATTCCCTGGGGAATAGTATAAAAACCTGGTTCCAGAAATAAAACATCATCTGCGCGCAAATCTTTTAAGGCATCATGCCAATGAACTTCTCCACCACCGGCTCCTACTTTAACTATTCTAGGCATCTATTTCCCCTCTTTTTTATAAAATCTACTTACTATTTTACTTGTTTTTTCAGAAAAAATAAAAATAGCTAAAAGATATTTAGCTATTTCATTATACTTATTTAATTTTTACATTCCAGTAGTAGGCCACATTTCCGTACGGTGAAAGTTGGAAACCGTCTACTTTTGATTTGAGCAAATATGGAACTTCTGCTTGATATAGTGGAGCAGCAAAGTCATCCTTTTGGATTAATTGTTTTTCTGCATTAATCAAAGCCTTCAAACGTTTCTTTGGATTAGTTGCATAAGTTGAACAAGCTAGACCAATTTGCTTCCAGAAATTAGTGTTATGATAATCTGATTCTAAGTTGAACAAGCCACCAATTGTTAAAATCTATAGCTGATCGGAATACTGCGCAAAAAATAAAAGCACCTCATTCGAGATGCTTTTATTCGGGTTGGGTGTTCATATTGAACAATTGGGTTAGCTGGATTCGAACCAGCGCATGATGGTACCAAAAACCATTGCCTTACCACTTGGCTATAACCCATTCGATTGAACTTTTACTTGTTGTTCAATGTACCAGCTGAATTTCTTCAGCAATGGAGGAGGGTGGATTCGAACCGCCGAACTCAGAGAGAGCGGTTTTACAGACCGCCGCGTTTAGCCACTTCGCTACTCCTCCGTAACGCACGTTTATTATAATAGCGAAAAACTACATAAAATGCAAGTAAAAAATAAATATTTTTTCGATTTTTTTGCAAAAGAAAAAGCGATGCTGATACACCGCTATTTTCTCGCGCTATTTAACTAAAAGTTGCTAGTTCTTACGTACATCTTCTTAGAAGCTGTAGCACCTTCAATTCTGAAGTAACGCTTATCATTCTTGAAATTGTAGGAACCACCGTAAGTAGTAACCTTAGTACCCTTCTTCAAAACTTTTCTGTTTGCACGTTTTGTAGAAGTTGCATAAACTTGCTCGCAATTCCTTATATCGTTACAAATATTGATAAATGCTTATAATTTGAAATAAATTCAACTAGATTAGAATAAACAAAAATGCCTTAATATCAATGCTTTAATAGCTATGACATTAAGACACTTGACCCTATATTGGGTTAGCTGGATTCGAACCAGCGCATGATGGTACCAAAAACCATTGCCTTACCACTTGGCTATAACCCATCCTTCAAGTCTTTTTACTTGTTAGACTCTATTCAAACGACTTTCGCCGCTCAACAATTAATAGTATAGGGGAAATAACCAAATGAGTCAAGAAAAAAATTAAAAAATTTTAGTCTAAGACAATAGCACCTTGTGAAGCTAAGGTATCGCGGAACAAAACCTTGACATCACGCTTTTCAATCAAGTTCTTTACTTCAGCTTGATATTCAGTAAAGTGAGTTGACTTCAAATGATTTTCGTATTCTTTATCATTTGTGTAAACTTCCCAGATGTACCAGCTGTTTGGGTTTGACTTTTCGCTACCAGCAATAATCATCTTAGCACCTGGTTCTTCGGCCATAGCAGTGGTGATTTCTTTCTTAATTGCATGAGCAAACTTATCATAATCGCCATCTTTAACAACTATGTGAGTTAAGCGCATTACAAATTCATCACTGTAAGCGTTCAAAGATTCATTAGACTTAGTAGTGACAATCTCTGCCTTTAAATCAAAAAGTTCTCTATCACTAGCAATCTTCTTGATAGTTTCTTCGTAATCATCAGCGTGATCTGAAGCAATGTGTAAGTGTTCAGCCAATTCATTACGGAATAATTCAATTGTGTAATCAATTGTACCTTGTGGATCTTCGTGACCACTCCCAATAATCAAAGTATCCAATTCTGCTGGAATTGATTGGTGCATATTGTTTTCAGCTTGACGAAGATATTCGCCACGATCTTCACGCTTAATCGTCAATTTTCTAATTTTTAATACTGGTTCTTCATCCATTTTTATACCTCACTAGTTAAATATATTTACATTCTTATTCTATAGCTATTTTTCAAAAATGGGCAAAAATTGCCTAACTAAATTTAGCTTTTACTTGTAAACTCATTCCAATAGTCTGCTAAATATTGCACTGTTAAGCTTTCTGGCTTTCTAATCAAATCACTTGGACGACCTTGAGCGACGATTTTTCCGCCTTTATTTCCACCATGCGGACCTAAATCAAGTAAATTATCTGCATTCACCATTAAGTTTAAATCGTGCGTGATAGTGATGATGGTGGCACCTTTTTGGATCAATTTTTGCATAACTTCAACTAAAATCTTCACATCCAAAGGATGGAGGCCAATCGTTGGTTCATCAAACACAAAAAGAGTATCTTCTTGCTTATGGCTCAAATGTGTCACCAACTTTAAGCGTTGGGCTTCTCCCCCAGATAAAGTCGGTGTACTTTCACCTAAATGCAAATAATCGAGCCCCACTTCTTTGAGCAGCTTCAATTCACGCTCAATTTTTGGCACATCTTTAAATATTGGCAGAGCTTCATTAATATCCAAATTCAGCATATCAACAATTGACATTCCCTGCCACTTAACCTGTTGAACCTCTTTATTAAAACGGTCCCCATGACAAGTGGGACAAGTTTGCTGCATATCTGGTAAAAATTGTATATCTAAAGTCACAATTCCGGTCCCACCACAAGTTGGACATGCACCTTGTTTATTATTATAAGAAAAGTAGCTCGGGGTATAATGCTTTTCTTTTGCTAAAGGTTGCTGTGCAAAAAGCTTGCGCAAATTATCCATGATTGAAGTATAAGTAGCTACAGTTGAACGTGTACTTTTTCCAATTGGCGTCGCATCAACGCTGACCACGTTTTTAATCGGTGAATCAAAATTAATCACTTGCTTAGGAAGTTTTTCATGCTTAGCCTGCCTTTGAATTGCTGGCACTAAGCTATCCAAAATCAAGCTAGTTTTTCCCGCACCTGAAAAGCCAGTCACCGCGGTCAGTTGATTAAGTGGAATCTTAGCTTTTACATCTTTCAAATTATAATAGTCTTTTACTTCAAAAGAAATGACTTTTTCATTAACTTTATCGGCTGCTTTTCTTGCCATTAACTGAGCTTTTCCATTTAAATATGGTGCAATCAGAGATTGAGTATCCTTCTCAATTTCAGTAACTGAACCTTGATCAAGCAATCTCCCACCTTGCTCACCTGAGCCGGGGCCAATTTCAATGATTTCATCCGCAGCTTTAATAATATCAATATTGTGATCTACCACAACCAATGAATTACCCTGCTCCACCAGTTTTCTAAACACCTTCAGCAGTCCTGTTACATTAGCTGGGTGAAGTCCAATTGAAGGTTCATCCAAAATATACAAAACACCGGTAGTTTCGGTACGTAAGGTACGAGCCAATTGAATCCGTTGCAACTCCCCGGTTGACAAAGTGTTTCCATTTCTCGACATAGTTAAATAATCTAACCCTAAATCAAGCAGTGGTTGCAAATTTTCTTTAAACTCAATAAAGAGTGCCTTAGCCATTTTATGCATTGAAGTTGGTAAAGATTTCATCACATCTTCAATCCACTTATTTAAGTCGCCCAGTGGCATTTCTGAAACTTGATTAATATTCAGCTTACCTACAAGCTGCTTGAGCAGTTCCGGCTTCAAGCGACTACCATGACAGACCGGACAAGTTGAGTAAGTGAAAAACTCCGCAATTCGCTTCTGCGCACGCTCACTTTTACTAGTTTGAGCTGAACGCAAGACTGCCTGGTGAGCATTTTCATAAAGGGCATTGAAATCATGAAAGACGCGTCCCGTCCCAGATAAAAAGTCCATCTTATACTTTTTCTCAGGTCCATTTAAAACAAAGTCTTTTTCCTTATTAGTTAAATCCTTGTAAGGAATATCAATTCGGACGCCGGCATGTTGGGCAACATTTGGCATAAAGTTTCTCCCAGGTAAGCTCCAAGAAGCAACGGCTCCATCTTCAATGGATAAATTAGGGTCTGCAATCAATTTACTTTCATCAAGTTGGCGAACTTTACCGGTTCCACCACATTCAGTACATGCACCATCTGAATTAAAAGCAAACTGTTCTGCACCTGGGGCATAAAATTTTATCCCACAAACAGGACACGTCAGTTGCCCCATCTCTTCACCAGACTTGCTCATTGCCTCAGCAATTTTTAAGCTTGGCTTTAATCGATGCCCATTTGGACAAACTGGCGAACCCAATCGTGAAAAAATCAACCGTAAAACATTAAAAGTTTCACTCATTGTCCCCACCGTTGCTCGCTCATTAGGCACACTTGGACGCTGACGCAAAGCTAATGCCGACGGAATGTGCTTCACGCTGGTCACATCAGTTTGATTACCTTGTTTTATTCGCCGGCGCATATAAGTTGACAAGGCATCTAAATAACGTCTGGAACCTTCTTCATAAAGAATTCCCATGGCTAAAGACGATTTTCCAGACCCAGATAAACCAGAAATCGCAACAAATTTATGCAACGGAATATCAACATCAATATTTTTCAAATTATGGACACGACCGCCACGTACTTCAATTTTAGTTGGTAAACCCATGCTCATTTCTCCCTTTCTAAAAATAAAAACTGCAACTAATAGTTACAGTCTAAACGTATTATTTATTTCATTCAAAATGTAAGACGCTACTATCAAAACTTTTAGTATCAGGAATTCCCGTATAAAGCATCATCTGACTCAATTCTTCATTGAGTTTTTCAATTTTAGCTTCAGTACCGGCTTGGCCATCTTTTAACAATTCCCACAAAATCCCGCGGCCAATTAAGACTGCATCAGCGCCCAAGGCTAGAGCTTTATAAGCATCATAGCCGCTCATTAAAGAACCATCCACAAAAATTGTCATCTTACTTCCTTTAAGAGCTTTCTTTATTTCAGGTAAAATCTTCAAAGGTGGCACACCAAATGGAATCCGGCCATGATGATGAGAAACTACGATCGCGCTTGCACCTGCATCCCGCGCCTTAGTCGCATCTCGCACTGAAAGAATGCCCTTAGCCACAAATGGCAATTTCGTCGCTTTCACATAACGACGCAAATCTGCAAAAGTAAGCGCCCCGAGTGGAAGCCCATCAACAACATCATAATCACCATTTTCTCCAGGAACATGATCAATATCCATTCCCACCGCTACTGCGCCTAATTTTTCCGCTAATTGCAACTCTTTTATAATTCGTTCATGATCAGCAAAAGGTTTCACAATTCTAATCGTATCGCCAGCATCTTTTACCATTTCCCTATAATCTTCATCAGATTCCATGCCAATCCAATTCAGAACATCCATCTTCTTAGCAGCAGCAACTTTTTCTTGCATTGGCTTGCGTGACTTATCGGGCAAAACTTTATTTAAATGAGATAATGCAGCCAAAGTTAAAGGACTACTGTATTTCTTGCCAAAAATTTCCGTAGTTAAATTTGGCTTAACTGCATCA
This sequence comes from uncultured Lactobacillus sp., assembly GCA_948500755.1. Classification (GTDB taxonomy): domain Bacteria; phylum Bacillota; class Bacilli; order Lactobacillales; family Lactobacillaceae; genus Lactobacillus. The sequence continues at coordinate 41,281 of CAOOYH010000010.1, forward strand.
ATGATTCGCATCTCTACCAAAATGCTATCCAAATATGCACGATTGTGAAGATTAGCATCATCAGCTTGACCGCTAGTGACAGGGATCATTCCTTTAGGACCAGGCCATGGACTTGCGACTTCTTTCTTTTCTTCATGCATCAAAGAAGCACCAGTATTTGCATCTGTTTTACTCATTTTAATCATTCCTTTCAATCATTACTTTACCAAAAAATAAACCCCAAAGCTGAATTTTCAGCTTTGAGGTTCTTCTTATGCACTTAAAATATGGAAATAGCTTAAAACGATGCCTAAAATCAAAACAAACCAAATCATCTTAGTAGAGGTAACGTGCTTTTTACCTAATAGCCAATAAACTAAAGCAACCAACAAAACGGGAACTAAAGAAGGCATAATCTGATTCAAAATACTTTGCATCTTTAAGGTCACTTTTCCAGTTTGATAGACAAAAGGCACCTTCACATTTACAACGGTTGGTACTAACGCTCCAACGACCGTTACCCCCAGCAAAACAGCAGAGTCCGTAATCGCATTTAAGCGTCCAGAAGCAGAGTCGATCAACTTAGCACCTTGGGTGTAGCCTAAATTTAAAAATCCAAATCTAGTAAATAAAACAATAAGGTTAACAATAATCCATAAAATTGCACCAAATGGATTGCCACGCAGTCCCATGTAAGCACCAATAGAACCACAAATAGTAGGAATGATGGCACCAAAAATCGTATCACCCACGCCAGCTAATGGTCCCATCAAACCGGTCTTAAGTCCTGCAATAGTATCTTTAGCCTTACTGCCCTGTTTTTCTTCAATAGCTAAATCCATCCCAATAATAAAGTTTCCATCAAAAGCATTCACATTGAAAAATTGGGATTGCATTTGCATCATTTCAACCAATTCATCATCTTTATACCAACGTTTTAAAAACGGTAAAACGGAATAAAAATAGCCGGGAGCCATCATTTTTTCGTAATTCCAAGATAATTGACTAGACCATAGCCATCGCCAATTGGCACGAAATAAATCTTTTTTGGTAAGTGAATTAGTTTTCGTATTCTCCTTCGGCATTTGTGTATTCTCCATTCTCATCTATATTTTCTGAATTAACTGGTTTTGCGTCTAACTTTTCAATTTCATTTTGGTAATGAATATAGGCCATCGCAGCCCCTAAAAGAGCAACTCCAAGCATTGGAATCTTTAAATAAGCAGCGGCAATAAAGCCAATTGCCAAGTATGAAATAAAACGCTTGGTTGGTAAGTAACGAAGCAAGATCGCAATTCCGACAATTGGCAAAATATGTCCTGAAACCTTCAATCCATCCGTAAGCCACTCAGGAATAACTGCTAAAATTGCCTTTACTACATCATTTCCTACCACAAGCAAGATAAAGACGGGAATTGCGCGAGATAGTCCCCAAGAAAAAGTACCCCATAAAGCATTTCTCGCAGCAGCATCTGATTTGTTTTCACTGATAAATTTATCCATTCGATGTTGGAAAATTGTGTTGGTAAAGCGGGCCAGCACATTTAGTTGGACCATTAATAGTCCAACAGGTACCGCTAATCCAATTGCAAATTGAACACCTTTTCCAGAAATTACAGCATATACGGTTCCGATTATTGCCCCGGTCATAAAGTCCGGCATAGAAGCTCCACCATAAGTAGAGACTCCTAAAACCATTAACTGCAAAGTTGCGCCTACGGCCAGTCCGACTGTAATATCGCCCATAATAATTCCAGAAATCATTCCAATTGCTAACGGGTTGTTAATAATTGAAACAGTTAACTGATCAATAATTACCCAAAATGCCAGGCATGTAAGTAATAAAATCTGCCACCATTGTATTGTCATACTTATTCCTCTATTTACTCAATAATTTCATAAAATCTTCTTTATCTTCAGCTGGGACCATTTGGTGATAAAGATGGCATCCCTTCTGGTCAAGATACTTAAAGTTCTCTATATCTTCTTCGGTTACCGCCACACTTTTTGCTACTTGACGGGAGTTTGCCTTAGTTGACATATTTCCTACATTAATTTCAGGTAATTTAACGCCATTATCAACTAATTCTTTTAAAACTCCAGGATTTTTCACTAAAATTAAAACGGTTTGCCCCTGATATTTACCTGAATTAATTCGGCGCGCAGCACCTTTAGCAGTTAAAATACTCAAATGCACTCCGTGCGGACAGGCAGTTTTTAAAGCGGTTTTTTGAATATCGTTTTTAACAATGTCGTCTCCAATTACCATCAAACGCGTTAAATGAAGTGCATTGGTCCACATTGTCGCCACCTGACCATGAATCAAGCGTTCATCAATTCGAATATTATGCATTGTCTGCGGTTCGACTTCCGCATTTTGGTTATCAGTTTTAGCGGGAGTCTTTTTAGGCTCAGGTTTATTCTCATGGGCATCCCCAACCGGCGCTAAATTAGCTTTAGCTTGTTCAATGGCTTCCGACATTGGCGTACCCATTACCGCTGCTAAAAGCAATGGCAAACAAAGCCCGCTATAAATTTCGACATCGGGATGAGCTTTTTGATAACGCAGAGAAGCATTCGCCGGCGTCCCGCCAGCAATATCTACAATAATTGTTGGTGCAGTGTCAAAGCTAACTGCGACTTTGGTAATTTCATCAAGCAAATCATCTTGATTCATGGTTTGCTTAAATGCAATAGCCTTCACATTGGATAATTTACCGGCAATCATCTCGCAACTAGCTAGAGTTGATTTTGCATATTCTCCATGGCTCACAAGTAGAAAATTATTCAAAATTCACATACCCTTTCTAAAATCACAATGTAATCTATTTTATATTAATTGGTATAAATTTTAAAGCTCATTTTCTCACTAAAGTCATGGATTAATTATGAATTGGTCTATATTGTTTAATATAATAACAAACTTGTAATCGCTAACAATAGCAAAATAAAAAGGATTTAGAATAAATCTAAACCCTAGACCAATTTTGATCTTATAAACCTAAATCTTCACCGTTGGATTCGATTACCTTCTTGTACCAGTAAAAAGAATCTTTAGACCTTCTCTTCAAAGTACCATTTCCTTCATCATCACGATCCGCATAAATGAAGCCATAACGCTTAGACATTTGACCAGTACCTGCAGAAACGAGGTCGATACAACCCCAAGTAGTGTAGTCGATTAAATCTACGCCATCATCAATGGCCTTTTGCATTGCTTCAATATGTTGCTTCAAATAATCAATGCGGTAATCATCATGAATCTTACCATCAGAATCAATCTTGTCGACCGCACCAAGTCCACTTTCAACAACCATAATTGGAATATCGTAACGGTCATACATAACTTCAAGGTAGTATTGAAGACCTGTTGGATCAGTTGCCCAGCCCCATTCTGAATATTTAAGATATGGATTCTTCGCACCAGCTGAGAAGTTACCACCAACTTTATCACTTACATCATGAGTGGCAATTACATTGCTCATGTAGTAGGAGAAGGTGTACATATCAACTGTTCCTTCAGCTAAATCCTTCTTATCTTGTTCAGTGATGTCTAAATGAACATTGTGTTCATCCCAAAGACGCTTAGCATAGGTAGGATATTTACCCTTACATTGAACATCCCCACAATAGAAAATATTCTTTTCCATGACGTGACGTGTTTCCAAAACGTCCGCTGGATCTGGCGTCAATGGATAATCAACTACACCACAGATCATATTCCCCAGGACATAATCTGGGTCAATTTTATGAGCAATCTTCACGGCACGAGCTGAAACAACAAATTGATAGTGTAATTTTTGATAAGCATGTTGGTAAGCTGCATCATCTGCATCGTCATTGCCAAAAGAATTTAACAACAAAAGTGCAGTATTTATTTCATTAAAGGTAAGCCAATATTTAACTAAGCCCTTATATTCCTTAAACAAGACTGTCGCGTACCTGACGTACATGTCGATCATCTTACGATCTTGCCAATCATTATACTTTTCACTTAAATATAAAGGATCTTCATAGTGAGAAATAGTTACAATCGGTTTAATGCCGTATTTCTTACATTCTTCAAAGATTCTGCGGTAAAAGTCAAGTCCTGCTTGATTTGGCTTTTCTTCATCCCCCTTTGGGAAAATTCTGGTCCAAGCAATTGAAAGTCTAAAGGTAGTAAAGCCCATTTCAGAAAACATCTTAATGTCTTCCTTATAATGATGATAAAAGTCAATTGCAACATGGTTAGGATAGTAACTGTTTGGATCGATTGCACCAACAGCCCCTTCGGGAAGGCCAGCTCCTGGAACAGCTGGCGTTTTTTCTAATTTGCCGTTTAGTTTATAAGTTAAATATCTAGGTTCGTTCAAGCTTCCGGCAGTGGTAATATCAGTAACTGAAAGTCCTTTACCATCAACATCATATGCACCTCCAATTTGATTGGCAGCAGTTGCGCCACCCCATAAAAAGTTCTTTGGAAATGTCATCATTTTTCCTCTTTTCAATAAAGTATATACTTATTATATTTGTAAACGGTTACTTTCGCAAAACTGATTAAAGACTTATCTGTTATAACTGTTAGTAATTTTCAGTTATAATGAAATCGATTACAGAAATAAAAGAGGGATTATTATGACTAAAAAATTAATTGCACTTGATACTGACGGTACATTATTAGATCCAAATGATAAAATTCTTGAGAGCTCGAAAAAAGTTATTAAAAAAGCTCTCGATCACGGAATTAAAGTAGTTCTATGTTCGGGTCGCCCGATTGATGGTTTAAAAGATTATCTTGCCGAACTTGGTATTACCGGTTCTGCCCAATATGTAATTACCTTAAATGGCGCCATTATCAGAAACACCGACGATGACATCATTAGTGAAAATTTGGTGCCCAATAGTTTTTATCGACGAATGACGGCTTTTGGAATGGCCAATAAAATCCCCTTCAACATCGTCGATGCAGATTCTAGAATTATCACTGCTGACCATAATGTTGACCCACTGATTTACATTCAAGCTTTTGAAAATAATGCACCTCTATATATTCGCAATCCTGACCAACTTCCCGAAGATAATATTCGGATTGCCAAAGGATGCTTTGTCGGAAAGCCTGAATTATTAGATCAATGGGAAAAGCAAATTCGTAAAGAATTCGGTAAAGAACTCTATGTCGTGCGTGCTGATCCCAATTTCCTTGAGCTTTTAAACAGTGAGGTTAACAAAGGCTATGCTTTAAAGCAACTCTGCCAAAGACTTAACATCATGCCTGAAAACGTGATCGCAATCGGCGATGAAAAGAACGATATTCCAATGTTTGACTTCGCAGGAACAGCCATCTGCATGAAAAATGGCAATCCAGAAGCTAAAGAAGCGGCTGATTATGTCACTGCTGCCAACAATGACGATGGAATTGCCAAAGCACTTAAGAAATTCGTTTTCAATGACTAATCAAAAAAGAGATCGCAACGCGATCCCTTTTATTATTGAACGTCTTCTGCTGGCCAAACATAATATTCAAAGTGAGGCTTATCTCCATCAAAAGTTAATTTAACTACTGATGCATTGCCAAAACCAGAAAAATCTTTTTCTTCGGTTTCAGCTCGAACGTAACGCGCCAAAATGTCGCCATGTCCCACAACAAGGGCAGTTTGACCATCTTCAATATTATCTAAAACTTCTCTTACTCCACGCTTCATTCTAGCAACAACTTCTTCGTTAGGTTCCATAGTTGGATCAACATTAGTATTGCCGTAATTCCAAGGAAGCAAGAATTCATCGCGCCCTTCAAAAATGCCATAGCTCTTTTCACGCAAATCCTTCAAACGACTGTAAGGCATTTGATGATCAGTAATAATTTCTAAAGTATCGCTGGCACGTTCTTGCGTTGAAGAAAATGCCTTATCAAACTTAACCTCATTTTCTTTAAAATAATCGCGCGTCTTCTCAACTTGACGAATTCCGCGTTCATTTAACGGTGAATCACAACGTCCTTGCACTTTGTGATAATAGTTAAAATAGGTTTGTCCGTGACGCACTAAATAAATTGTCTTTGTCATAAAATCCTCCCAAAATATTTACCTAAAATATACCAAAAAAGTCCACTCAATGGTGGACTTTTTTATAATTCAAAACTTTGGTTGTATTCTGAACTATTAATGATGAAAGTTGGCACACTAATGTAGTGCATTGAGTAGACATTTCCATTTTTAGAAATACTAAAACCGTAATAATTATAATCGCCATCATGCTTTGAACCTTGCGTGTTAAACAAGTCCCCTGCATGTTCCCATTCACGGTAAAATTGACGATCATTTCTTTGCAATTCAGTTGGACCTGTATAGCCAAAGATCATTTGCTTCAAACCAAAATAGATATTTTTCTTCATTTCGGTCATCGTCATCGTTTTATTGTCTGTCGCAAATCCTGCCATATCTTCGACATAATTGTCATTTAGATTAAAGCCATTTTTCTTGCAAGCGCGCACGATCCCAGCGACATAATGATCACCATTATTAATCCCACGCTTGTTAGTGGTATATTCAGTAGCAATATCTTGCGCTAATTTTTCAACATTAGCATTATAGATCCAAGGCTTCAATCCAAGTGCTTTACGTGCATCATTAATTAAACGCACGCTATATTCTCCAAGTTCTTTAGTTTGCGCCTTAGTTAATTTAGCTGGATTAATTTTGGTTAAATTGTCTTTTTTGCTTTCTGATTGACTAGTTCTACTAAAATTATTACTATTCATCCCTTTAATACAGGCATTAATAAAGGCTTTGCTAGGCTTTCCTTGATAAGCCTTCAATAAACTAGCGCGCGTGTATCCCTTTGGCATCACGATTTTTGCTTTTTTATATGTAGTCTTTTTCACTAAAGAAGCATTTTTAGCTAAAATCCAATGAGAATTATCTCCAATTTTATAGGCTAAATGTTTAGTCTTCCCAATTTTTAAATATTTCTTAGCAGTATAAGAATATTCTTTATTAGGCGCAGCATAATATTTAGTAGCTTTTCCTGAAAAATTATATAAACGAACCTTTTTGGTTCCTTTAACTTTTAGGGTGCCTAATTTTTTAGTTGCTGCTTGTACAGTTTGTGAATGATTAAAATTTACATTATTGATATTGGCCAGATTTGTTACAAATAATACAGTTGCAATTACGGTAAAAATAGTCTTCTGTTTATACATGTCTCTTCTTTCATCAGAAAATTTGGATTTAGTTATAAAAAATAGGTCCTCAAATAAGGGCCTATTTTGTTTTATTCAGTTTTCGACGGATTAGTACCAACCGTTTGCTTGCCAGAAGCTTTGAGCTGCAGTCCATGAACCGTAACGTGACTTAACGTAGTTGTCAGCTACACGTTCTTGGTTAGCTGCTGAGTAGTCACCGTTAAGGTATGAAGCTGATAATTGGTACTTACCGATGTATTGACCGTTACGAGCTGAGTATGAACCACTTGATTCACGGTTTGCAATCCAAGCCTTAGCACTTGCTTCTGAACCAGTAGCAGTTGAAGTGTATGAACTACTTGAAGTAGTTGATGCACTTGATTGTTGTGGTGCAGAGTAAGTTTGAGTTTGTGCTTGTTGTGGTTGTTGAGTTTGAACTGAAGTATTAGCAGTTTGTGCTTGTTGAGTAGTTTGAGTTTCAGCCTTTGGAGCTTCAGTCTTAACTACTGAGCTAGCAGCACTAGTTGCCTTAACCCATTGGTTCTTACCTAAATCGTACCACTTTTGACCCTTTGAGTCGTAAGCAGTCTTGATAATTCTCCAGTCAGTGTTGCTTGGTAAAGTTTGACCAGTAGCAACAGGATTTTCATAATCGTTGTATACAGTAGTAGTAGTGTGCACAGTGTAAACAGTAGCATCGTTTTGAACAATAGCTGCTTGTGCGTCGTTTGAATTCATAGTATTTACTGCAACTAAACCAGTAACTGAAAGTGCAGCAACTGCAATTGATTTACCTAAGATAGATTTGATTTTCAAAAAAAGTCTCTCCTTAAAAAATAATACTTTTTGAATAGCGGATATTACTTCGCTATGTTTTCGTCTGTCTTTTTCAATTGACAGGTATTATAATACAGTGCAAAAATTTCAGAACCATAACAAAATTATCACTCGTATGTTAAAGAAGTATTACTAAATGTGACATTTTTGTAATATTTGTAACATAATTATTTTTGATGTATTTTTAGCAAAAATGGCTTAATATCAACGCTTCAAAGGATTTTTTAGCATTCAATACGTATGTTTGGTGGTAAAAATTACATTATTTAACACATCATTTTGCAATATTTCTGCTACAAAAGTACGTTCTATTTTGTTCTATTTCTAAAGAAAAATAGTCAAAGTAACGGGTAAATTTTCCTATTTTTGGTAAAAAAGTACTTTTCTTCATGCCATAAGATGGCAAATTAGGTCTTAAGTACTATAATAAAGGTGTGATTTTTTAAAAAAGCGAGGAATTATTATGACTAGATACGTTGTTAAGTTAACTGAAGAAGACTTGCAAATGATTAAGGACTGTCATTCAAAGAACCCTTCAATCATGAAAGCAATGAACGAAGCTAAGAAAGAAGACTAGTTTCTTCTATATAATAAGTAAAGTCGTGGTTGAAGTTCCAGCCACGACTTTTTTCTACTATATAAGTATGAGGTTTTCAAAATGCACAAATTTACCAAGTTTATTGAGTATTTTGCACGTTTTTTGCAAATGCTTTTAATTTTAGCCCTTGCACTTTTAGGAATTCTTCTTATTTTATTACTTTTCCGGGAAATCTATTCCTTATTCGATGCTTTTATTTCACCATCGATCTCGCGCAGCAATGCAGAAATTATGGATGAAATTATTGTTTTCTTCCTATTCTTTGAATTTGCGGCAATGGTAATTTCGGCGCTTCACCATCACGGTCACACTAGCATTAATTTCTTAATGGGGCTTGGGATTACAGCTCTTTTGAGAGGTTTAATTACTGCTCACAGCAATTTGACTGAAGTGATTGGCAACTCGGTGGCAATTTTATTGTTAGTAATTGGCATGGTAATCTTCAATCGAAATATCAAAGAGATGTAAGAAAAGAGACATTCTCCAATTCAAAAACAAAAAAGCTCCTCAGATAAGTTTTATATGCTTATCTGAAGAGCTTTTTATTTAGTGCTGATTGCCAGAATCGAACTGGCGACCTTTTCTTTACGAGGGAAACGCTCTACCGACTGAGCTAAATCAGCGTGCTACAACATCACATTATAGCAAACTTGAAAAATCACTTCAATATGGATTATTTAAGAAATGAAACTACCAGCAACAATTAAGGCCAATCCAACTAAAGTAAGAACTAAATCTTTGCCGTGTTTTTTATCACCCAAGATGTACATCCCACCAAGAGTAGCAATTACAACGGCAATTTGACTATAGATAAATGCGCTGGCAACACCATTTTCTTCAACAGAAAAGATATACGCACAAGCACCAATACTGAAGGAGAATCCAGTTAAAATATTCCAATAGCTAGCCTTTTCTTTAAAAGCAGCCGTTTTCTTAGAAAATACTAAATAAATAATGGCTCCCAATAAAATTCCGATCATTTGCGGAAGAAAAAGATCTTTACCGCTAACTTTAACTGTTTTAGGGAAGGTGGCATAAATCCAGAAACCAATCGAAGTAAACAGTAATAATAAGAAGTCTTTAAGCTGACTACTTTCATTATATCCCTTACTCATCGAGGTTAAGAAAACACCGACAACCATCAAAACTAGAGCAAGAATTCCTAAGAAGATTGCCTTAGGACTATTCCATTCATGAAAAATCAGTCCTCCGATTAAGCATGAGCCAATTAATTGAAGGCCTGCCGAAATAGGCATTGTCTTAGTAACTCCAATATTTGTAAAAGAAATAAATTGTCCGATTTGGCCAACTGCCCAACCAATTCCTGAGATCATGGCCAATAAAAAGATTCCAATTGACATCTTTGGACGAGCTATAATCGTAAAAATAATACCTATAATTACAGCTCCAATCCCAGTACCATAAATTTCATTTAATGGCCTACTGCTAGGAATTTTACCTGAAATTATTGGAATTAACCCCCAACCGACAGCAGGTAAAAATGCAATAATCCAATTCATTACTATTCATCTTACCTTTTAATACTATTATCTTCATCACTTCTTATTTTAAGCCCTAGTTCCTACCTATATAAAGAAATATACCTTGAGAAGATGAAATTAATAATAAATCTACTTCCAATCAAGACACAATTCTTGTTGATGAAGTTCTTCTGGAAGCTGATCACGATCGGTTTCATGATCGTTTAGTTTTGCCCCAGTGATTTGTTTGGTAAAAGAATCAATCCGACGATTACTATCACGCAAATCATAATAAGTCGTGACAATTTTGTCATAATCACTTAAATCTTTGACATTAAAATTCTTATTATATTCATTTTCAAAAGTAGTAAATTTGAGAGGTAAGCGTGGTTTAAGTTGTGGAGTTTGATCGGGAACTCCAACTTGCATTCCTAAAACAGGAAAAGTCAACTTAGGAAGATCAAGGGTCTTCAACATTTCAAGAGGATGATCATTAACGGTTCCCAAAGGAACATAACCTAAATTCATGCTTTCTACAGCATTAGCTACATTTTGAAAAGCTAAAAGCGTATCTTCCATCGCCTGGAAGAAAATATCAGTAGTATGGACACGTCCATCATTTTGCCCCAATTGCTTTCTAATTTGTTGATTGCGGTACAAATCAACTACAAAAATAAACAAATCTCCTTCAGCACCAACGTATTTTTGATTACATAATTCCTGAATTTTAGCTTTTTTCTTTTCATCCGTAATATGAATTAGGGTTGCATTTTGCATAAACATACTAGTTGGAGTTTGACTAAATACTTTATACAAAGTCTCTAGTTGATCTTTGGATAAGGTTTGATCTTTAAACTTTCTAATTGAACGATGGTTAAGTTGCTTATCAATTGTAAAATTATTTTCCATGATTTGTCCTTCTTTTTTCTAAATTAATAATTTAAGTCTAATACTAATTAATTGTAAGTCAAATAAATCCGCTAGCTTATGCTAAAATAAAAGCGCAATACTACACAGAAAAAAGGAAGTATATTATGCGAGTTTTAGTTATCGGCGGAGCGGGCTATATCGGCTCTCACGCTGTTAA
>CAOOYH010000011.1 GCA_948500755.1 uncultured Lactobacillus sp.
ACAATGCAACTACTAATTCAGAAGTTGAAACTGCTCAAGTTGATGGTGAAAAAGCTATTGCAGACGTTACTGTTCCAGGTTTATCCGATATCAAGAAGGAAAGCATTGATCTTATCAACAAAGCCTTAAATGAAAAGCAAGATGAAATCAATAACGCTTCTAACTTGAGTCAAGACGAAAAGCAAGAGCTTATTGATCAAGCAAAGAAGGTTGCTACTGAAGCAATTGATGAAATCAACAATGCTCAAACAAACAATGAAGCTAAGCAAGCTGCAGATACTGGCGTTAAGAACATTGAAAATGTTTCAATTCCAAGTATTGAAGATGCTAAGAAGAATGCAACTCAAGCAATTGATGATGCTTTGAATTCTAAGAAGAATGAAATTAACAACGCATCTAACTTACCTGATTCAGAAAAGACTGATTTAATTAATCAAGCAACTGAAATTGCCAATGCTGCTAAGGATGCTATCAACAGTGCAACTACTAATACTGCAGTTGAAACTGCCGAAGATAAAGGTGTTGCTGATATTAACAATATTCACTTCACTAACTTAGAAGATTCTAAAAATGCAGCAAATAGTGCGATTGAAGATGCTTTGAACACTAAGAAGGATGAAATTAATAATGCATCTAACTTGAGTGATTCAGAAAAAGCTAAGTTAATCAATCAAGCAACTGAAATTGCCAAGGTTGCTAAGGATGCTATCAACAATGCAACTACTAATACGGCTGTTACTGCGGCAGAAAACAAGGGAATTGAAGATATTGCAAATGTTAATGTTCCAAGTTTATCTGAAACTAAGCAGGCAGCAATTGACGCAATTAAGCAAGTTCAAAAAGCTAAGAACAGTCAAATTGAAGAAGCAAAGAATCTAAGTGCAGACGAGCAAAAGAACTTAATTGATCAAGTAAATAAGATTGCTCAAGACGCAATTAATAAGCTTAACGATTCAGCAACAACTACAAATGAAGTTATTACTGACACTCGTGATAAAGCAATTGATAAAATTACTAACTTGTTCATTCCAACCTTAGATAGTGTCCAAAAAGATGCTCAGGAAGCAATTAACTCTGCTAAGGAAGCTAAGATTGAGGAAATCAATAAGGCCGATAATTTAACTGATCAAATGAGGCAAAACTTAATTGACCAAGTAGATCAAGTTGCTGATAAGGCTACTAAGGCCATTAATAATGCTCAAACAAACGATGATGTTAAAGAAGCAGAAATCAAGGGCTTAGAAGATATTGATAGCATTAAAGTTCCAAGCTTAGTTGAAAGTAAGGATGATGCTATTAAGGAAATCAATGATGCTTTGAAGAAGAAGACTGATGAAATCAATGCAGCTGATCTTGATCAAAAGCAAAAAGACGAATTAATCAGTCAAATTACTGATATTGCTACAGAGACTAAGACCAAGGTATTCAATGCTACAACTAATGCAGAAGTTGATGCTGAAGCCGAAGCTGGTATTAAAGCCATCGAAGCTGTGAAGATTCCAGCTCGTACTGCTAACAACAGCAATACTGAAAGTCATGATTCTTCAACTAATGTAACTCCAGATCACCATAATGAAGAAAACAATACTGCTCAGAACACTAACCAAGTAAGCACTAATACTGAGAGTGAAAGTAAGGAACAAACTGTAATTACAAATTCAGTTCAACCTAAGAGAAATGCTGTTCGTCATAAGAATGGCTCTCCAGTAAACAAGAAGGCTACTTTACCACAAACTGGTAAGAAGGATAACTCTAACTTAACGTTAGCCGGAGCTGCACTTCTTGGTTTAGCAGGTGTATTCTCATTGTTTGGATTAGGAGACAAGAGAAAAAAGAATAAATAGTCAACATCGTTGATACGAAAAAGAGCGATACTCCCTAAAGTGGAATATCGCCTTTTTTGTTTGGAAATGTTAAAAAGGCAGAAGCACAATTAAATGCTTCTGCCTTTATTACATGATTTTATTCCGCTTAACTGGGAATAAAAATGAAATTACTGGTATAACTACATAAAGAATCATGGCAAGTCTAGGAAGAACAAACGATAGACCAATGAGAACAATATTTAAAAATAAGGTGACAGCGACCTTTCTAATAAAAGATCGACTAATAATAATGTTCATGATTTGTGAATATTTTGCTGTCTTCTTAGCACCAAAATATTGAATCAAATATTCTAAAATTTTAGCAATTAAAAAAACTACTCCAAAATTAGCTACCGCAAATGTTGAACTTTCTGCCATAATCCATTTTGTCATTACTGGAAGAAGAGAAAGGTCGGCTAAGAAAAAGAAATCTAAAACAGCTATTGTTTTCGAAGGCTTAAATATATAGTAGGAAAATGCTAAATGCAGATCATACCAAAAATCAGCTACGACGAAGAATGTAATTAAAAATACAATAATATTTGCGAGAAATTGCCCATAGTGAACTTCATTAATAGCTGGCTGGATTTCTAATACAATAATTGTAATAATGATTGCCATTACCCCATCGTTGAAAGCTTGCAGGTGCTCACGCAAGCTTTCTGGTTCTTCTTTTTGTGCTTGAATAAGTTCTTGGCGAACAGTCTTTAATTTTTCTTTTTCTTGCTTTGAAAAATCGTTGAAATTGTATTCTTTTCTGTTTCTTTTCATTTTATCTTTCCTTACAATTTACTAATATTAGCATTTTACAACATTTAAAGACGGTAATTAAGATGGAAATAAGCAAAATATGCATTTAAGTTATAGAAATTGATGCATTCTAAATCTTAGGTAGTTAAAAATTTTTCTTTTAAAATGAAATTAGCAAAGAAAGGGATGATTCTATGTCTATTTTTGATGAAACTTTAACCATGAATAATGGTTTAAAAATTCCTGAGATGGCACTTGGGATATGGGAGATTCCTGATGATCAAACACCTAAAGCAGTCGAAGAAGGAAAGTTACGTACAATTGGTGCCCCCCCAGCTTTGAAAAAGAAGATTTAGATAACTTAATGAAGAATAGTTCTACTAAACCTGCTGTTAATCAAATTTTAGTTTACATTGGTGAAACCCCGATGAACTTAATTGATTACATTCAAGGAAATGATATTGTAGTTGAAGCTTTCTCACCAATTGCTCACCGTGCTCCTCTAAATGATCCAAAAATTAAAAAGATCGGTAATAAGTATGGTGTAACCGTACCTCAATTATGTATTCGTTATGATTGGAAACTTAACTGTGTTGTATTACCTAAGTCTGCAAATCCTGCACATATGAAGAGTAATGCTGAAATTGATTTTGTAATCAGTGATGAAGATATGGATAAACTTAAGAAGTTTACCCCGGTTGATTATGGTAAAGCAGGCGTCCTCCCAGTATTTGGCGGCAAGATGTAAATTTAATTGTTCCAGATTATAGGGAAAAGTATAATTTTTATTAAAAAATTAGCATTGTACTTACTTTTAATCAGTATATAATTATAACTGACAAAAAGTAAGAGGAGATACTTTACTTATGAATCAGAGCGGTCGATAAGATAATAATTAATCCTTAAGACGAGGGTTTATCAAATCTCTAGTTTTTTCTTGCAAGATTCTAGCAAAAAGAGGATATTTTTACTATAGACTATTAAAGATAGAGGGGAAGTTAATGCTTAAGAATATTATTTTTGACTTTGGAAATGTCATTATGAACTACAATCCAGATGAGATTTTAAATCATTATGAATTGAGTCCCGAGGATCATGATCTAATTAGAAAAACTATTTTTGAATCTAAAGAGTGGGGCGAAATAGACTCTGGAAAAATTACCGAGGAAGAAGCCACTGAAATTTTTATTAGTAAAGTTCCGGATAAATTAAAAAGTAAGGTTAAGCAAATTATGGTAACTTGGCCAGAAAATGTTGATTTCTATGAGCCAGTTTTTAATTATATGGAGGAACTACGTAAACAAGGCTATAAGATTTACGGTTTATCCAATACGGGAATGCAGTTTGCTAATTTTGTTAAAAATTCTGAGATGGGCAATTATTTTGATGGTTATGTTTTTTCTGCCCAAGAGAAATTAATGAAGCCAGATAGAAGAATATATGAAAGATTAATTGCTCGCTATATTTTAAATCCAGAAGAGAGTATATTTATCGATGATTTAAAAGCAAACACCGATGCAGCAAAGAAGCTTGGTATGTTAGCTTTTACTTTTAAGATTGATAAGCTTGGCGAATTACAAGAATATATTTCTAACCATTAAGTAAATTTTAGGTGATTGAAAAATGAAAACAAATGATCAAATTGCAAATTGGGCAATGGATTTGCAGAGCCTAGCGCAAGCCGGATTAAGATATGGCCATGATGTTTTTGATCGTGAACGCTATGAAGAAATTCGGCGTATTGCTGGTGAAATGATGGCTGCTAGGACTGGAATTCCAGAAGAAAAAATTAAAACCTTGTTTCTTGGAGATGAGGGATATCAAACTCCTAAAATTGAGACTCGAGCTGCAATTTTTAAAGATAATAAAATCTTATTAGTTCGTGAAAAAATGTCTCAAGAATGGTCATTGCCCGGCGGCTGGAACGATTATGATCAAACTGTCGCAGATAACTGTGTTAAAGAGGCTTTTGAAGAATCTGGTAGAAAAGTAGAACCAATTAAAATTATTGCAGTTCAAGATCGTAATCATCATAATAAGCCAATTTTAGCGACTAACGTTACTAAGATTTTCTTTTTATGTAAAGAATTAGGTGGTACATTTACTCCTAATGATGAAACAGATGCTTGTGACTACTTTCCTCTAGACAATTTGCCAAACTTATCTATTGATAGAAACACAGAGGAACAAATTGCAATGTGTTTTGAAGCAAATAATGATCCAAATTGGGATACTAAGTTTGAATAAAAATTTATTACAAATAGCTCCAAGCAGTTTACTTAGAGCTATTTTAATAGACATTTAAAATAAAAAGAATCAAATTAATATTGAATTTACTATTTTAAAGCAATTCTAAAGGTGAGTTGGAAAGCAGGGGGGTAAGATATGAAAAAAACAAAAATTCTTTTAATTGAAGATGAGGAGAGCCTAGCTAGTTTTATTCAACCAGAGCTTGAATTAGAAGGCTATGAGGTAGTCTGGGCTAAAGATGGTAAAGAAGGTCTTGAATTTTTTGAAAAAGAAAAACCAACTTTAATCCTTTTAGATTGGATGTTACCTGTTTATGATGGCATCACTGTCTTAAGAAGAATTAGAAAAGTTAGTGACATTCCTATTATTATGTTAACTGCCCGTAACCAAGCTTCTGACATTAGTAATGCTTTAGATCAAGGCTTAGACGACTATATGACCAAGCCTTTTGAAATAGAAGAACTTTTCGCCCGAATTAGAGTGATTCTTAGAAGATTAGAACGAGAAAAGAGACGGGTTGTCAGTTCTACCTTAGAATTTAGTGTTTTAAAAATTGACTTGGTTTCTCATAAATTTTGGTGCAAGGGTGAGGAAATCTACTTAACTCCAAAAGAATATGCATTGCTATGTGAATTAATGAATGATCCTGAAAAAGTTAAAAGCCGGGATGAATTATTAGATATCGTATGGGGATATGATTTTGTCGGTCAAACTAACACAGTTGATGTCTATATAAGAGCGCTGCGAAATAAGTTGGGAAAATATCGTAATTTGATTAAAACAGTTCGTGGATATGGTTATTGCTTAAGAAAGGTGGACGATAATGAATAAAAAAATAAGGACAACCTCCCAACAATTAACACAGTTGTTTCTGACTTTATTCATTATTATCCTCTTCCTAGTTAACTTAGCATTTGCTGGTATTTCAACAGCATTCATTTATAACAATGCTCATGAGCAAGCAGAAGAAGTTATTGATACAGTTAGTGATAATATTGGTGGTCATGATGAGCATAAGAATAAAAAGGAGTGGAAATTATTTCTCAATGCTTATCTTGCTAGACAAAGTAATGATGCGATTTCACTGAAAACTCCTAAGGGTAAGACTGTCTATTCGGAAGATGGGGAAGAATTATTTGAAAAAGTAAAGAATCATAGGAATTACAATAATGTTGTTTTTATGGAAAATAGCGTTTATTATTTACGGACCGCAAATGAAGATGGCTATCGAATTTCTGTGATTTTAAATGTTGACGATCTTTTCACCTTAATTACCCATTTATTACTTGCAATCATTATTTTAAATTTAATTGCCATCATTTGTTCGATTCCTTTAATTAAACGTTTTTCAAGAAAATGGAGTCAGCCACTAGAGAAAATAGATCAAGATATTGAGGCAATTGAACATCAAACCACGGCAAAAAAGAAAGTATTCGTGCCGAAACAACCAGCAGAAATTCACCACTTAGCGCAGTCTTTTAATAAATTGCTAGAGTATCAAGATAAGGCAATTCAGCGTGAACAACAATTTGTTACTGATGCATCTCATGAATTGAAGACGCCGCTTGCTGCAATCCGTGGCCACATTAATTTGATTAAAAGACGCGGTAAAGAACATCCCGAAATTGTCGCAAAGTCCCTCCAATATATTGACTCTGAATCAAGTAGGATGGAAATACTGGTTAATGAACTTTTGGAATTAGGACGAGCTAAGAAACAACACCAATCAATTGATCCCATTGATCTAGTGCCAATAGTTCAAAAAGAGAGTGAAATTCTTGAACAAGAATATGATACTTGCAGCGTCTATATTTCCAGTCCAATAAAACTTTTTTGTCCAATTGAAATTAAAGATTTTCGCTTAATTGTTCATAATTTGTTAGACAATGCGGCCAAGTATTCCCAAGACAATGCCAAAATAAAGGTAGAATTGCAAAAAGATAATGGGTACTTAATTTTAAGAGTTAAGGATCAGGGAATTGGTATTAGAAAAGAAAATTATGATAAGATTTTTGATCGTTTTTATCGAGAAGATCAAGCTCACTCTAGTCAGATTAAAGGTACTGGAATTGGCTTAGCTATTGTAAAAGATATTGTCACCAAGTATCATGGAAAAATTAGTGTTTCAGCTAATACTCCTAAAGGGGTGATTTTTGAAATAAAATTACCACTCTAATGATTAAAATGAAAAAATCTTCATTTAATTTATATCTACTCTTAGTTTTTTCATCCTCGTTTTTTCGTAAACTAAATATATAAAGTTAAGAAATAAAAAATAAATTTGAAGAAAAAGTGAGGATTCTATTATGAGAACAAACATTAAGAGATTATCATTAGGCGCAGCTGTTTTAGGTTTAGCCTTAGGTGGAACTAGTCTTACTTTAATTAATCAAGCTCAAGCATCTACTGGTGGGCAAGCTACGGAACAAACACAAACTTCTAACTCAATCAATCTTTCTCAAAGTGATGCAATTAATAAATTTAATGAAAAATATGGCTCAAAATCAATTAAGGAGATTGAACTAAAGAACAAGAAAAATAAATATATTTATGAAGTAGAGGGCTTTGATTCAGAAAAAGAATATAAAGTTAAAATTGATGCAAGTAGTGGCAAAATTTTAAAAGCTAAGTCAGAAAACTTAGATGCAGATGATAAAGAAGAGGCCTTAGATCTAAATAGCTTAATAAGCCGTAGTGAAGCTACAAAACTTGCCCAAAGTAAGGCATCTGGTAAGGCTGTTAAATGGTCTTTAGAAATGGACGATAGGCAACCAGTTTGGGAAGTTGAATTAAAAGATGGTAATAAAGAAACTGAAGTTAAGATTGATGCCAAAAGTCAAAAAATCTTAAAGACTAAGACTGATAATCATAAAAATGATAAGAATGATAAGAGAGAGAAAGATAAAGTAGATCATAAAGAAAATAAGAATAGCGAGAAAAATAAAACGGATCGTGAAGAAAGTAGGAATAACAACGAAGATAAAAATAACTAAGAAGGTAGAATTGGATCATATAGATCCAATTTTTTTGTAAAAGAATAATTAATTGTGAATTAAAGGATACGAATATATACGTAAAATAAATAGTAGCATTTTTTTAGAATTGTATGAGCCGCTTTTTTAATTTAAACTATGATTGTGAGTTAATGAAAACGAAATAGAATATAAAAGCATCAGTTTTTGTAGAACCTGGTAAAGTTGAAGCAAAAGAAGTAGAGAAGCCAAAGATTAATGGAGAAAATCAAGCTATTATTCGTGTGATTGGTGCGAGTGTTTGTGATTCAGATTTATGGTGGCTTAGAGGTATTGCCGATCGTGAATCTGGTTTATTGATTGGCCAGTAACAGATATTAAACCAAATGACTTTGTAATTGTTCCATTTACTCATAGGTGTGTCTACTGTGTGGCATGTATTAAAGGATTTGAAGGCAGCTGCTTAAATCAAAAGAGCCTGGAACAAATGGTGGATATCAAGCAGAATACATGAAATATCAACCAGTAAATTCAGGTCTAGTTAAAATTCCTGGAAAGCCGGCAGACTACAATGATGATCAATTGGTATCCCTTCAAACTTTATCAGATGTAATGGTAACTGGTTATCATGCAGCTTTAAATGCTGAGGTAAGGCCTGGTTACACCGTAGCTGTAATTGGATATAGTGCTGTTGATCTTGCTGGTGTAATTGGTGCCAAGTTATTGGGTGCTGAAAAAATTATTCTTTTATCTCACCATGATGATCGTGCACAATTAGGTAGAGAATTTGGTGCAACTGATATTGTTTCTAGTCGCGACGAAGAAGCTGTTAAGGATGTGCTGTCCTTAACTAAGGAAAATGCTGGAGCTGATGCAGTGTTAGAATGCGTTGGTGCAGAAAGTGCTATTGAACAAGCTGGTCAAATTGCTCGTCCTGGTGCTGTGATTGGTAGAGTGAGTGTACCACATGCAGAACCTAAGTCAAACCCATTATTCTGGAAGAATGTAGGTTTGCGTGGTGGTATTGCTTCTGCAACTAAACCAGATAAAGAAGTTTTATTACAAGTAGTTCTTGATGGCAAAATTAATCCAGGTAAGGTATTTACCAAGAGTTTTGATTTAGATCATATTCAAGATGCGTATGAAGCAATGAGTAATCGTGATGCAATTAAGTCGTTGATCATTGTTAATGATAAGTAAAATCTCAAAAGACAACTTAAACTGTATGTTTAGGTTGTCTTTTTTGCATCTTAGTTCTCAATTTTAGCCACTTAGTAAGAAGTTATTGAAAAATATTTGTATGATAGTAAAATTAAAGCTAAATAAAAATAATGAATGAATAATAAAACGAGGTGGCTGAAATGTTTTTCAATACAAGTGAGAAAACGAAGAATGAATATGTTAATGAAATTTTAAGTAACGATAGTTTTACTGATTTGAAACTTGATTTAATTGATCTAGACCTAAAAATTAAAGCGGGAGATCATTTTGAAGTTCACTATCGTGGACCAGTCGATAAGAAACCAAGTTTAGTCTTTAATGAAAACTTGCTTGAAATTAAAGAACCTAAGGTAGAGCGTAAACCAGGTAAGTTTTGGAAAAAAGGGATTATTGAAATAAACATAGTTACAGATAAAGACAGGGGAGAGTTAGTAATTACTGTGCCAGAAGATCAGCACTTACACATGTTAAATGCGAGCTCGGTAAGTGGAGATTCTAGTTTAGAAAATTTAAAATTAGAAGCTTTAATGGGGTTTGCAGTAAGTGGAGATTTAGATTTGAAGAAGGTAGAAGTTGAAGATGCTAAATTAACTACTACATCGGGAGATATTGATTTTATTAATGTAATAGTAAATCACGGAAAAGTTAAGTTAACGAGTGGAGATTTTAAGATGAAAAATAGTGAAGTAGGCGATGAACTTAGGGTTTCAACTACTTCTGGGGATACTTTGGTTGAAAATACTAAAGTAGCTCAATATCAACTCTCTACTTTAAGTGGGGATAATTCACTTTTTGGAAAACGTGGTGTAGCTGCACAAAGAGGGGATGAACATGATAAATCCACCCTTATTTTAAGTACTCTATCAGGTGATAATACAGTTAGATAATAAAATTGATTTTTTAACAAGAAAAAATATAAAAAAATTGTTGACATTTATGATGCTTATATTAAAATAATTATTAACAAATTTAATTAATCTGAAAACAAAGAGAAAGAAGAGTAGTTTAGTCTTAATTTACAGCGAGTCTCGTTAGGTGTGAGGAGATAAATTCTAAGGTTAAATGAAAATCACTTTCGAGTTCTAATTCTTAATCTTGAGTAAGAAGAAGTGGGAGCACCCATTATAGTGCTAACGTATCGCCAAGTAATTGGCCGCACGTGAAAGGTATTGTTAGTGATAACAATATAAATAAAGGGTGGTACCACGCTGAAGCGTCCCTCAATCAAAGTAATTTGGTTGAGGGACTTTTTTTGTATTCAGATGTTTATTTTCTGGAGGGAAAGAATATGATGACAGATTATACATCACGTAAATTAACATGGAAGGACTATCTCGTAGTTGCTTCTTTGCTATTCGGTTTATTCTTTGGGGCTGGTAACCTAATTTTCCCATTACATTTGGGACAACTTGCTGGAGCCAATTGGGGAACAGCTGCTGTTGGATTTTTAATCACTGGTGTATTACTGCCTTTATTATCAGTGTTAGCAGTTGCAATTACCCATGCTGATGGGGTTTATGATATTGGAAAGCCTTTAGGTGCAGGATTTGCAGTTGTATTTATGGTTTTAATCCATGCTACAATTGGACCTTTATTTGGTACTCCAAGAACAGCCACTGTTTCATTTACAGTTGGAATGGCACCATTTGTTCCTAAGAACATGCAAGGAACAGCCTTATTAGTCTTCTCTGCTTTATTCTTTTTAGCAGCCTTTGCATTTTCTTACCATCAAAACAACATCTTGTCTAACGTTGGTAAAGTATTAAATCCACTATTTTTATCTCTATTATTTTTAGTATTCGTTGTTGCTTTTGCTCGTCCTTTGGGTAACCCACAAACTGCAGCTGTAACAAGTGCTTACAAGCATGGAGCATTAGTTAACGGATTCTTAGAAGGCTATAACACAATGGATGCTTTAGCAGGTTTAGCATTTGGTATTACAGTTGTTACTGCTGTTCGTGGCATGGGACAAAAAGATGCTAAGAGCGTATCTAAAGTAGTTGCTAAATCTGGTTTATTGGCAGTTTTGGCTATCGGCTTTATCTATTTATTGTTAATCTTAATGGGTGCAATGTCCTTAGGTCGTTTTAAGGTTTCAGATAACGGTGGGGTGGCATTTAACCAAATCGTTAATGTTTATGGTGGTGTATTTGGTCAAGCCTTACTTGCTTTCTTATTAACTGTTACTTGTTTAACTACTGCTGTTGGATTAGTTGCAGCTTTTGCACAAGACTTCCATAAGCACTTCCCACAAGTCAGCTACCATGCTTGGTTGGCACTTAGTTGTTTAGCATCATTCTTAGCAGCTAACTTTGGACTAGACACAATCATCGCTTGGTCAACTCCAATGTTGATGTTCTTATACCCATTATCAATGGTATTAATCTTATTATCTGTTTTTTCACCATTATTTAAAACAGATGGGGTTGTTTACTTCTTTGTAATCCTATTTACTGTTGTTCCTGCTTTAGGTGACATGGTAGTTGCTTTTCCGAGCGTTGTAAGTCAAAGCTCATTTGGTTTAGCGGTTGCTTCGCTTAGAAATCATTTACCATTAGCGAACATGGGACTTTCATGGCTCGTACCAGCATTAGTTGGTTTAGTAGTTGGATTAGTTGTTCATTTTGTTAAAACTAAAAAAGTAGCTTCCGTTTTAGAGGAAGATTAAATATTTAGCTCTGCTGATTTTTCAGCAGAGCTTTTTTTGAGAAAATAAATAAAATTTACTTGTTATTAGAATAGGGCTAAGAACTTCTAATCAAAAGTCAAGACTAAAATTATAGCTTTAATAGGATTAATATTATCTATATGTTGTATGTTAGCTAGAGCTGATAACACTAAATATAGAATGATAAAAGGTGAGGATTTACATGGCTAGGTTAGAAATTAAAGATTTACATGTTGAAGTTGAGGATAAGGATAAGAAGAGTAGAAAAAAGATCCTTAAAGGCGTGAATTTAAGTCTGAAAACTGGTGAAATTCACGCAATTATGGGTCCCAACGGAACAGGAAAATCTACTTTATCTGAAACAATTATGGGAAATCCCCGCTACCATGTTACTCAAGGAGATATTCTGTTAAATAATGAAAGCATTGTTGAAATGCCCGTAGATGAGCGAGCTCGTAAGGGGCTATTTCTAGCAATGCAATATCCAGCAGAGGTACCTGGTGTAACTAATGCAGAATTTTTACGTGCTGCAATTAATGCTCGTCGACCAAAAGATGATCCAATATCAGTGATGACTTTCTTGAATGAATTGGATAAGAATCTTGATTTGTTAGATATGAATGAGGCCATGACTGAACGATATCTTAATGAAGGATTTTCAGGCGGAGAAAAGAAACGTAATGAAATTTTACAGATGCTAATGATTAAACCAAGTTTTGGAATTTTAGATGAAATTGATTCTGGCCTTGATATTGATGCATTACGAGTAGTATCGCGTGGAGTTAATGCAATGCGAGGAGATAATTTTGGTGCTTTAATGATAACGCACTATCAACGTTTGCTTGATTACATCGTCCCAGATGTTGTACATGTCATGATGGATGGACGAGTTGTAAAAGATGGAGGTCCTGATTTAGCTAAGAAGCTTGAACAAGAGGGATATGCAGGTTTACGGGATGAACTTGGCTTAGATATTAAATTAGTTGATGAGAATTAGGAGTGCTTATGCTAACTAAAGAAAATTTGCTTAATTTTTCTCATAAAAATAATGAGTCCTCATGGTTAACTGATTTAAGACTTAAGGCTTTTGAAAGACTAGAAGAACTTGATTATCCTAAAATGCAGCGATTCTCGTATCAAGATTGGCCTTTGATTAAAAAGGAAGATTTTTCTTGGTCTAATCAAGCGGACTTTTCTTTAAAAGAGGAGCAGAAACTTTTAGAAAAGAAAGGCATTATCTTAACCGATATTTTTACAGCAAGTAAAAAATATCCCGAACTTGTGCAGTCAACTTTAGGGTCAGTAATTAAACATAATGAAGATAAATTAACTGCCTATCATTATGCCTACTTAAATTCTGGACTTTTCCTCTATATTCCTAAAGATACTATCTTAACCGAACCGATTACAATTTCTTTAAGCCCAACTCAAGATACCTATATTTCTCACCTTTTAATCGTTGCCGATAATAATAGTAAAGTAAAATTTTTAGAAGAAATTCAAGATAAAGAGAAAAAAGCTAGTTCAGCAAGTTTAATGGTTGAGCTTATAGCACGCCCAGGGAGTCATATTGAATTCTCTTCACTTGATGAACTTAGCCAAGACACAATCCTTTACTTTAATCGTCGAGCAAAAATTGAAAAAGATGCCCATGTTGAATGGGCAATTGCTTTTATGAACGATTGCAATACACTGGGAGATCTTGATTCTGAGTTAGTTGGGGAAGGAAGCTTTGCAGATTCTAAGGCAATCGCAGTTACAACTGCTAACCAAAAAGTGGGAATTAATAATCGCGTAACTAATCGTGGTCTGCACTCAACTGGATTAATTAATCAACGTGGGGTCTTACTAGAAAATTCCAGGTTGATCTTCAATGGAATTGGTCAAATTGTGCATGGTGCACATGGCTCAAAAGCTGATCAACAAAATAGAGTCCTAATGATGTCGGATAAAGCTCATGGGGATGCTAATCCATTACTTTTAATTGATGAAAATGATGTTATTGCAGCTCATGCTGCTAGTGTTGGTCCAGTTGATAAAGTCCAAATGAACTATTTAATGAGTCGAGGAATTCCTTACGATCAGGCACAAAGATTAGTTATACGTGGCTTTTTAGGTGCAGTTTTAGATGCAATTCCAAATAAAGATGTTCGCAGAAAAATGATTGATATTCTAGAGAGAAAACTGATCGATGGCCAAATTAAACACTGAAAAAATAAAGCAGGATTTTCCAATTTTTAATCAAAAGATTAATGATGAAACTCTTGTTTATCTAGATAATGCTGCAACTAGCCAAATACCGAAGTTTGTTGAAGAAAAAGTTAGAGATTTTAATGAAAAAGAACGTGCAAATGTCCATCGCGGAGTCCATGCATTAGGCTTAAGAGCTACTAATCAATATGAATCAAGCCGTCAAAAGGTGGCTAATTTTATTGGCGCAAATAATGCTAAAGAAGTTATTTTTATTTCTGGATGTACTGATAGTTTAAATTTAGTTGCAGCTAGCTTCGGTGAACAAAATATTCAGGCAGGGGATGAGATCCTAGTCTCAATTATGGAACACCATAGTAATCTTTTGCCTTGGCAGCAACTTGCTAAAAGAAAACAGGCTAAGTTAAACTTTATTGAAATAAATTCAGATGGCTTACTTGATATTGAAAATTTAAAAAGTAAGATCAATTCAAAAACTAAAATTGTTGCCTTGACGCATGTAAGCAATGTTTTGGGCACAATTAATCCAATTAAGGAGCTTACTGATCTAGCTCATGAAAAAGGAGCAATTGTTGTAGTTGATGGTGCACAAGCAGTTGGACATTTTCCAATTGATGTAGCTGAATTAAATGTAGATTTCTATGCTTTTTCTGGCCATAAAATGTTTGCTCCGACAGGAATTGGTGTTTTATATGGAAAAAAAGATCTCTTAGATAAAATGCTACCTTATCGTTTGGGTGGTGAAATGATTGCTAATGTAACTAGAGAAGGAGCAACATGGGCAGAAGTACCATATAAATTTGAAGCTGGTACACCAAATATTGCTGGTGCCATTGGACTTGGAGCAGCAATTGATTATCTGCAGTCTCTAGACTTTGACCTTATTCAAAAACATGAACAGGAATTGACAAGTTATGCCTTAGAAAAGCTTAAAAATATTTCAGGATTAACAATCTATGGTCCACAAAAAAGTAATGGTCGCATTGGAGTAATATCTTTTAATTTAAAGAATATTCATCCCCATGACTTAGCAACTGCACTAGATTTGGACGGAATAGAAGTTCGTGCTGGTCATCATTGTGCTCAGCCGCTAATGGCTAGCCTTGATACTGAGTCAACTGTTCGAGCTAGTTTATCTATTTATAATACTAAAGATGACATTGATAAATTAGTAAGTTCTCTCCACGAAGCAAAGGAGTTTTTCAGTGAGTTTAGATAAATTAAGAAGTTTATATAAAGCTGTAATTTTAGATCATGCTCAAATGCCGCGAAATTATGGACAACTAACTGACTTTAGTCATGAAACTACTGTATATAATCCAAGTTGCGGTGATAAAATTCATCTGACAATTTTGATTGAAAATAATAAAATTAAAAAAATTGCTTTTAACGGCGAAGGGTGCACAATCAGTAAAGCGTCTGCCAGTATGATGACAGACTTGGTAAAAGGAAAAAGTATCAAAGAGGCAATTGAGCTTTCACACCTATTTTCAAACTTAGCAGCCGACAAGAAAAGCGACACTTTAAAATTAGAACAATTAGGAGATGCTCAAGTATTAGTAAATATTATGCAATTTCCAGCCCGAATCAAATGTGCTACTTTAGCATGGTGGGGACTAGATCGAGCATTACTTGGTAAAGAAAAGGAAGAAGAAAATGACTAAAGCAGAGGATATAGTTAAAGACGAAGATTATCAGTTCGGCTTTCACGATAATGTAGAACCGAAATTTTCAACTGGTCGTGGCTTAACAGAAGAAGTAGTTCGACAAATTTCAGCAGAAAAACATGAACCGAAATGGATGCTAGATTATCGTTTGAAAGCTTTTCATATTTATGAAAAAATGCCAATGCCAGATTTTGGTCCCGATCTTTCAGGGCTTGATCTAGATAATATGCTTTATTATCAAAAAATGACTGATAAGAAATATCGTGATTGGAAGGATGTACCACAAGATATTAAGGATACTTTTGAGCGACTTGGTGTACCGCAAGCAGAACGAAAATACTTAGCCGGTTCGGCTGCCCAATATGAATCGGAAATGGTTTATCATAAAATGAAAGAACAATTTGATAAACTAGGGATCATTTTTACTGATACGGATACAGCTTTGCAGGAGTACCCTGATTTATTCAAAAAATACTTTGGTAAATTAGTTCCCATTGATTCAAATAAGTTTTCTGCTTTAAACTGTGCTGTTTGGTCAGGAGGAACTTTTATTTATGTGCCAAAAGGAGTGCAAGTTCCAACACCAGTTCAGGCATATTTTAGATTAAATGCAGAAAATTCAGGCCAGTTTGAAAGAACTTTGATCATTGTTGATGAGGACGCGCATCTTGATTATGTTGAAGGATGTACTGCTCCGCAATACTCTTCAGATTCTTTACATGCGGCAGTTGTTGAAGTAAATGTCTTAGATAATGCATATTGTCGTTATACTACAATTCAAAACTGGTCTGATAACGTCTACAGTCTAGAAACAAAACGTGCAGTTGCTGGCAAGCATGCCACTATGGAATGGGTAGACGGTAAT
The DNA here is from genome assembly GCA_948500755.1 of uncultured Lactobacillus sp. GTDB lineage: Bacteria > Bacillota > Bacilli > Lactobacillales > Lactobacillaceae > Lactobacillus. Next base: position 16,470 of record CAOOYH010000011.1, read on the forward strand.
TTAGGTGCGAAAGTTACCATGAAATATCCAAGTGTCTATTTAAATGGTGAAGGTGCTCGCGGTACTATGCTTTCAATTGCAGTTGCCCATCACGGCATTCACCAAGATTCTGGAGCTGGAATGTTTCATAATGCTCCTAATACTTCTAGCTCAATTGTGTCCAAGTCAATTGCCAAGGGCGGTGGGTCAACAGATTATCGCGGTAGTGTTAAGTTTTCTAAAAAATCAGATGGCTCAAAGGCACACGTGGAATGTGACACGATTATTATGGATGATATGTCTTCTTCTGATACGATCCCAACTAATGCTATTGAAAATTCAAATGTAGCGATGGAACATGAAGCCACAGTTTCTAAAATTTCTGAAGACCAGCTGTATTATTTAGAAAGTCGTGGCATCCCAGAAAGAAAAGCAACTGAAATGATTATTATGGGCTTTGTTGAACCCTTTACTAAGCAATTACCAATGGAATATGCAGTCGAACTTAATCGCTTGATTAGCTTCCAAATGGAAGGAGCAATTGGATAGTGCTAGAAATAGAGAAATTATCTAATACCGAAAAGGAAGTTTACCAAGCCTTAAAAAAAGTAATTGATCCAGAACTGCAGGTTAACATCGTTGATTTGGGATTGATTTATGGTATTGAAGTAAGCGAGACAAAATGTCAGATTACGATGACTTTAACGATTATGGGATGTCCTCTAAGTGAGTGGTTAGATCACGAAATTACTAAAGCTGCCAAAAGTGTTGATGAAGTTGATGAGTGCCAAATTAAACTCGTTTGGTATCCGCAATGGAATCCAAGTATGATGTCTAGAGTGGCCCGGATGACCCTTGGAATTCATGGATAGGGGTAAAGATGGAAGATCATAGTTTTATTTCATACGCAAATGGTAAATCTTTAGTGGAAATTAATAGCACCATTCCTGTTCCGAGAACTCGTAATTTCTTCAGGATGCTTTTAGCATATACTGGTCCTGGTGCATTAGTTGCTGTTGGATACATGGATCCAGGAAACTGGGCAGCCTCAATTAATGGTGGTCAGAGTTTTAATTATCTTTTGATTTCTACTATTTTAATTTCTAGTTTAATGGCTATGCTTTTACAATATATGGCCGCAAAACTAGGAATCGTTACTCAAATGGATCTAGCACAAGCCATTTGTGCACGTACTAGTAAAAGATTAAGTTTTATCCTTTAGATTATAATTGAACTAGCAATTATGGCAACTGATGTAGCGGAAGTTATTGGAGCGGCAATTGCTTTAAATCTTTTATTTAAGATTCCCCTAGTTATTGCAACTTTTATCACTGTCTTTGATGTATTACTCTTATTGTTATTGTCAAAAGTGGGATTTAGAAAAATAGAAGCCCTGGTATCCTGCTTGATTATGGTGATACTACTGGTTTTTACTTATCAAGTCATGTTAGCTAATCCTAACTGGAAAAATATTTTTTTGTCTGCATTGCCATCTCCAGAATTAGTAGCTCAGCATCCCGTAGTTAATGGATTATCACCTTTAACAGGAAGTTTGGGAATAATTGGTGCCACTGTGATGCCGCATAATTTTTATTTGTATTCATCTATTTGCCAAACTAGAAAAATTAACCATGATAATCTTGCAGATGTTCAAAATGCAGTCCGTTTTACTACGTGGGATTCAAATATTCAATTAATTATTGCCTTTTTTGTTAATGTACTTTTATTAATTATGGGAGCTGCTGTTTTTAAAAGTGGTGCAGTCAAAGATAGTTCATTCTTTGGTTTGTATGATGCTCTAAGCAATACGACTATGTTAAGCAATCCAATTTTGATCTCAGTAGCTAAGACAGGAATTTTATCAGTCTTATTTGCAGTTGCACTTCTTGCTTCTGGTCAAAATTCAACAATTACTGGAACTCTCACTGGACAGGTAGTAATGGAAGGCTTTATTCACTTAAAGATGCCACTGTGGGCAAGACGATTATTTACTAGATTATTATCTGTGATTCCAGTTATTATGTGTGTATTGATGACAGCAAAAGATTCAATTTCTCAGCAACATTTTGCCCTAAACATGCTTTTGGAAAATTCTCAAGTTTTTCTAGCATTTGCAGTACCATTTTCAATTGTGCCACTTTTGATTATGACAGATGATAGGAGAATGATGGGACAATTTAAGAATAGAAAGATTTGGTCGATTCTAGGGTGGGCCAGTTCAATTGTTTTGATTTTCTTGAATTTGTGTAATTTACCAGCTACTTTTGTTTCCTTTAATATGATGCCAAAAAGAGATGCAGTAGTTTTCGCTTACGCGATCATTATGTTGATTATTTTATTAATGGGCTGGACATGTTGGGATATGCGAAAGAAGAAATAACTGTAAGAAATAGTTTTAATATCTTTAATAATTGGGTTAATATTAAGAGAATAATAATTTAAATAGATCGGATTAATAAAAATGATTTATCAAACTTTTGCCCAATTATATGATCAGTTGTTTGATTCAGATATGTACAAGAGCTGGGAGAAATTCACCTTAGCTAATATTAATAAAAAGAATGGTAAGCTACTCGACCTAGCTGGTGGTAGTGGACGATTAGCTGTTTTACTTGCTAAAGATGGTATAAATGTCACGGTAGCTGATTTTTCCGATGAAATGCTGAGTTTAGCAGACCAACATAGTACTGAAAATAATGTTTCTTTACAGTTGGTTCAAGCTGATATGCGAGATTTAGCTGGCCTTGAAAAATTCGATGTAATTACTTGCTATGCGGACTCTTTCTGTTATCTGGATGACGAAGCTGACTTGTTTCAAGTATTTTCTGAGGTCGCCAATCATTTAAAAGCTGATGGTGTATTTCTTTTCGATGTAATTACACCTCATCAAACTGACGATATTTACCCAGGCTATATGTATAATTATCAAGATGATGATCATCGTCGAGCATTTATGTGGCAGAGTTATGCCAATGATGATGTGGAACATGGGGTGATCCATGATTTAACATTCTTTAATCGTTTACCTAATGGCGAATATGATCGGTTATCTGAAACTCACTATGAAAGAGCATATGATTTAGATACCATTAAAAAATTGTTGAAACATGCTGGTTTTAACTCAATTGAAGTTGGATCTGACTTTAGTTTAGAAATGAAAGATAAAAATGCAACTCGCTGGTTCTTTAAGTGTCAAAAATAATGGAAGTATCTAGGAAAAAACATTAAAACAAAGCACTGATAGTCATCGTTAAATAAACGTTGATGTACCAGTGCTTTTACTTTCTAAAGAGTTATGTTTTAAATCAAATTAAGACTTGTTTACGAAACTCTTTTTATGCTGCATATGCAGATTTGTATAAATCCCTAGCTGCATTAATATCTTGCTCTTGAATAGAATAATATGATCCTGCCGGATACATTACAGAAGCTGTATTAGTATGTTGCAAGCCGATTGCATGACCTAATTCATCATTATTTTAAATATCAATAATGACATTTGCCTTAGCATGGTTCCAAGTCTGTTTGCTGGAAGTATCGTGATTCTGCCCTTCATTAGAGTTAGAAGTTACTGGCTGATTTGGCTATTGGTTATCTGATTCCGAGGATGGCGTCTGATCAGAAGGTCGATCGGAAACTTTAGGTGGAACTATCTTTAATGGATTAAGATCGCTAGCATCTAAGGTTGATATTTTTTCCTTTAATGTACTAATTGAATCGTTAGTAGCCATGCGAACAGTAGGATTATTCTTATAAGTATTAACACCTACAGAAACAAGACCTAATAGAAGAAAGAGCTTAATTGTTTTTCTGACACTTTTCATGTAACTGTTATCACCTCCATTCGACAACAAGTTTATTTGGGAGATGTGAATAATTAATGGTGAAATAGTTATATATTTTTAGTGAAAGTTAACTTTTTCTTAGTAAGTAGTAAAAAATACTATGCACTTAGCGTATGAGAATAAAGGTTACTCTTCTTAATTCATGTTCTATTTTTTATTTAAAGTTGCATATAAAGACAAGTTAAAGGAATTTATTGCATTTTAAGACTACAATAGAAAGTGAAAAGATTTTTGAGAAGAGAAGGGAACTAAGATGTGTACATCAATTTTATATAGTCCAAAAGATAATTATTTTGGTAGAAATTTAGATTATGAAATTGCCTATGGTCAGAAAGTGGTAATTACTCCTAGAAATTATCAACTTAATTATCGTCATTTACCAACACAAGATACTCATTATGCAATGATGGGTGTTTCAGTAGTTGCCAATGACTATCCATTGTATTGTGATGCTATCAATGAAAAAGGATTAGGAATAGCCGGATTAAATTTCACTGGTCCTGGTAAATATTTTGCTGTAGATGAAAGCAAAAAGAATGTTACTTCTTTTGAACTGATCCCATATTTACTAAGCAGTTGTGAAACTATTGAAGATGTAAAGAAATTATTGTCTGAAACTAATATTACTGATGAAAGTTTCTCTAAAGATTTACCAGTTACTACTCTTCATTGGTTAATGGGTGATAAAAGTGGTAAGAGTATAGTTATTGAATCAACAAAAACTGGTTTACACGTTTATGACAACCCAGTTAATACTTTAACAAATAATCCTGTCTTTCCAGCTCAAGTTGAAACCTTGGCTAACTTTGCTTCGGTTTCTCCAGCTCAACCTAAAAATACACTTGTACCTAATGCAGATATTAATCTGTATAGTCGTGGATTAGGGACCCATCATTTACCAGGCGGAACAGATTCTAATTCTCGCTTTATTAAGGCAGCTTTTGTATTGGCTCATGCTCCAAAGGGTAATGATGAAGTCGAAAATGTAACTAATTTCTTCCACATTTTACATTCAGTTGAACAAGCAAAGGGTACAGATGAAGTTGCAGATAATGTATTTGAATTTACCATGTATTCAGACTGTATGAATTTGGATAAGGGAATTTTATATTTTACTACTTACGATAATAACCAAATTAATGCTGTGGATATGAATAATGAAGATTTAGATACTTCTGACTTGATCACTTATGAATTATTTAAGGATCAAGCTATTAAATTTGAAAATTAAAAGTTAGTTTGAAAATAATTTAATAATAAATTTTAACAAAGTAAAACGGGTGAAGTTGATTGGCTTCACCCGTTTTGGTTTATTTATTATTTAGATTATATTTTGAAAAGTAAAATAATTAAAAAAGAATTCACATGGTTATTACAGATTTTTATCCCCAATTTAATTCATCATATTTTGCTTGGATAAATTCCCTAAATAAAGGTAGGGTGAATCCTAATTTACCGCGAATGATTGTTTTGATTAAATCATATTTAATTAGCTTAGTCCGATACATATTAACATATTGCTTGCTTTTACCCATTTTTTCAATAATTGCACTAATATTATTATTTTTTGACATCGCGTAGAGAAATTGAAAATCAATTTCTGTTAATTCATGTGAGATGACATCATACGCTTGATTGAAAAGCGTATCTTTAAAAGCTAACTTAGTATAATTCCAGGAGTCTTCAAAATTTTTACCAGTAGATAGCCCTTCATACATCAAATCGCCAATTAATTGAAAAGCATAAGCATAACCTTGTGTCATCTCGGCCATTTCTTCAGCTTGGTCACTTGCAATGTCAAATACTTTAATATACGCTTGAGCAATTGATAATTTTTGCAATTTATTAACGTGAAACCTATCAGCGCGTACTAAAAAAGTTAAATTATGCGAACTAGAAAGTTCCGCCACTTCCTTCAACACTCCAGTCATGATAACAGAAACTTGCAGTTCACTTAAGCTCCAATTATTAAATTCTTCAGCTAATTTTTGAATTGCTGGTGTATTAGAAACTTCATCAATACAAAATACGACTCGCATGTTAGCTTGTTTCAATAATTTTAAAATTTTAGTGATTTCAGTTTTATAGTAGATTTCATCATATTTTTCATTTGCCTCAGCAAAATTTATAGAAACAAATGGTAAGTTAATTGAAACAGATGAAGACCACTTTTTTAATTTGTTAAGCATTGGGGCTAGCTTAATGTACATTATACGAAATAAATCTTCAGTATTATGAAGAGTTACTACGATTGTATCATCATATTTATTAAGTTCTTTACCAACTTTGTTCATAAAAACTGTTTTACCTGAACCACGAACACCAGTAATAAAAAGTGAGTAAGTGGGATGTTTTTTGTAACGATGTGCTCTTTTAGCATATTTGACAGCATCATTATTAAAATCAAGATATAGTTCAGGAATACCGCCGAATTCGGCATCAAATGGATTTTCACTGTACATTTTATAACCTCGTTATACTTCATTATACTTTGTTGTATGATTTTATACTTCATTATACTTTTCAGCACAATTTTATACTTCATTATACTTTTTAAGGAATTTTGGAATTGTTTTGCATAAGTGTATTAATGTTGATAATATTTTATCTTTTACGACTGAAGGATATAGTACTAAAAGAATCTTAGATGTGAATATAAAATGAGCAATAATTTTCTATACACACTGTAGGAAAATTATTGCTCATTTTTATTTATATTTAGTTAAATCACGAGGAATAAGAAAGAAACTAAAAAGTTCTAGATTAATTTTAAAATTCATCTAAAATCATCTCTTGTTCAACGAATTTATCGAAGTAGGGCAATAAAAAGCTAACATAGCCGTAACCATTTGGCTTAATAATTTGATCATCAATTAATTTTCGGCGATATACAGCAATGTAATTCGGTCCTTTTTCCATAAGATTACCAATAACCTGACTTTTAACCTTGTGCTGCTTGGATTTAACCATAGCTTGTACGAATTCTTTTTCACGTTCAGACATGTCACTATAAACTTTGAAGTAAACATTTCTATTTAATTCACTAATATAGATGTCTAAGATGTTGTTTATATCAGATATAGAAATCGTCTTATTGGAGGAATGAATGATTTCTTCCCACAAATGATAGCCCAATAATTGAAAAGCATAAGCAAATCCTTGAGTTTGTTTAGTCATATATAAAAGAGTTTCAGTAGAAAACGTATAGCCAGCTTTACTAAAAATATGCTGATAACTATTTTTTATACTTTCAATATCTAAAGGATTCAAAACGATTCGATTGGCACGCAATAAAAAGGTAAGAACATCATCATTTTGGATTTCTGAAACATTTTCTGGTAAACCGGCCATAAGCAAAGAAACATTAAGATTGTTTCGAATCATAATTTGATAACAACTAGCAAACTTTTTTAATAATGGAGTTAAATGGACTTCATCAATGTTAATTAAAACATGAAACCCTTTTTTCGTTAGTTTTTCTAAGGCATCTTGGAATAATAATTGAAAATTAGATTCAGCCTGTTGATGGAAACTAGCACTCATATCTAGTCCAAAGAAGTTTATCTTTAGGTCGATATTTTTATAATCTTCAAGTTAAGAAGATGCCTTTGTAATTGATTTATTAGGGAGATTAAGAGATCATCATCTAGAACTAAATTGATTACTAACCAATTTTTATATCTACTTATTAAATTAGAAACTTCTGTCATCAATGTGGTTTTTCCCGAACCACGTTGTCCGTAAAGAAGGGATGTTTGAAAAGGCAAGCCCACTCTATTTAATTCATTAACTATACGTTGAGTTAATGAGTCACGATTTAAGAAAACACTGGGCATTTTTCCAAAACTAGGATTAAAAGGATTTTCCATTTAGTTACACCTCTTTTTATAACTTTTTATAACTTTCGCTTAATTTTATAACTTTTTATAACTTTTTTTCAGTTCGGAAGAAGTTGTTGGAGAGAACGAATAATTCTATATTGTAAGAAAAAACTACACATAATATATATGAAAACAAAAGTTTAACAACTGAGTAAAAAGTTTCCTATAATATATAGATGTAAATTATAGAAATGATAAAGAAGGAAATAAAATGGCAGTCCCAAAAAAGATTGAAGTTCGTGGTGGACGTGTTCATAACTTGAAGAATATTAATGTAGATATCCCACTTCATAAGTTTGTGGCTATTTCAGGACTTTCGGGGTCAGGAAAGTCATCCCTGGCAATGGGGATTTTATATGAAGAAGGGTCGCGCCGTTACTTGGATGCTCTATCTACCTATATGCGTCGACGGATTAAGCAAGGTGCGCAAGCGGATGTAACTAGTGTAAAACATATTCCATCTGCCTTAGCCTTGCGCCAAAGACCAAGTGTTCCTAATGAACGAGCGACTGTTGGAACAACTACTGAAACATATAATGTTTTACGGCTAATTTTTTCAAGATTAGGTTCACCGGTCTGTCCGAATGGACACCGAGTTGCCCCAAGTTTAGATATTGCAGAAGCAATGTCTAAGTCCGGAGATGAGATGGGGCACGTTACTTGTCCAACTTGTGGTGTAAAGTTTCACGTTCCAAGTGCGGAAGATTTTTCTTTTAATTCTGATGGAGCTTGTGAGCGTTGCGGTGGAACTGGTAAGGTACGCCAATTAGACGAAAGTAAATTAATTACCGATCCCAATCTTTCGATTAGAAACGGTGCTGTAGCTTCTTGGAATTTACCAGGAAGGAACTTTATGCCAAATGTGGCTGAACATGCGGGCGTTAGAATTGACATTCCTTATAAGGATTTAACTGAGAAAGAGAAAGATTTTGTTTTAAATGGTCCTGAAAAGAAGTACCAGATGGATTTGTTGTCAGGAACCGGTCGAGTTTTTCATAATTTTAATGCTTTATATGAAAATGCGCATCAAGCCGTTTTAAAATCAGCTGAAAGTAGTAAAAGTGAACGAGCACAGAAACGTCTTGCAGAATTTTTTACTTATTCAACTTGTCCGGTTTGTCATGGAACGCGTCTTCGTCCAGAACTACTTAATCAGTTAGTTAATGGAAAAAATATTGATCAAGTTCAACATATGCAACTAGGCGATTTGCCTAAATGGAGTAAAGAAGTTCTCGCTAGTCTACCAGAAAATATGCATCCCATGGCTAAAGCCTTACTCAATGAATTTATTAATAATTTGCAGCCATTACTGGATTTAGGATTAGATTATTTAACCATGGCACGAGCTGGGAATACCTTGTCTACTGGTGAATTACAAAGAATCCAACTTGCTAGAACTTTACGTACAGAAACTACCGGAGTTTTATACGTTTTAGATGAACCTTCAATTGGATTACATCCTGCTAATGTTGATGGATTAATTAAAGTATTGCGTAAATTAGTTGCACAAGGTAATTCCCTTGTGGTCGTTGATCATAATGTTGATATTATAAAAGCAGCTGATGAAATTATTGAAATCGGTCCTGGGTCTGGTGAAGCTGGAGGAGAAATTTTGGATCAAGGCACTCCTTTAGAAATTGAAAAAGATCCTCAATCTTTAATTGCACCTTATTTAGATGGCAAAGCCGATTTAATGGCTCGTAAAGTTAGTGATCAAGTTAATTCCGACCAAATTACTTTTGAAGTAGATCACTATTTTAATTTACATGATATTAAAGCAGGCATTCCTGTAAATCAAATTACTGCTGTAACTGGCTTTTCAGGAGCAGGTAAGACTAGTTTAATTTTAGATTCTATTGTTCCAGCAATTAAGGCCCAGAATAAGGGAGAGCCTTTACCAAAGCAAGTTAAAGAATTTAATTCTCCTGTGCACCATGTTGTAAGTGTGGATGCTTCTCCAATTGGAAAGAGTACGCGTTCAACAGTCGCAACTTATACTTCGATTATGGATAATTTGCGTAAGCTCTTTGCTCAGCAACCTTTAGCCAAAGAAAAGCATTATACTCCAAGTTACTTCTCTTATAATAATAAAGAAGGGGCTTGTCCCACTTGTGGTGGTACCGGAATCGTTACTTTAGATATCCAGTTTTTACCGGATATGCAACAAACATGTCCTACTTGCCATGGAGATCGATATAATCAGAAAATTCAGAAAGTTAAATGGCATGATCTTTCAATTGTTGATGTTCTTAACTTGGATATAAACGAAGCCATTCCAATTTTTAAAGAAGTTCCAAAAATTGAACGTGATCTACTGTTATTGAAGGAAGTAGGTCTTGACTATTTACACTTAGGAGAAAGTACACCAACTTTGTCTGGTGGAGAAGCACAGAGATTAAAATTAGTAACGCACTTAAGTCAGAGACAAGACGATACTTTATTTGTTTTTGATGAACCTACTATTGGTCTACATCCATTAGATGTAAAGGTATTAGTCCATGTAATGCAAAAACTTATTGATCAAGGCGCAACTATAATTACCATTACGCATGATCTTAACTTAATCGTTAATACTGACTACATGCTTGATTTAGGACCACGTGGTGGTGAAAATGGAGGAACCTTAGTGGCTAAAGGTAGACCATTAGAATTAATTAAAGATCCGCACAGCTTGACCGTGAAGTATTTAGCAGATTATGTAGATCAGTTTAAATTAAATAAAATAAACAGTTAATAAAAAATGGAAGTAGCCAACCTAAGAATTGTAGTGACCCTCGAAATTCGGACACGAATTTCGGGGGGTCTTATGACCAAATTATCTAAAGAAGATAAAAAGTATTATATTGGAGCCTATATATTTTTCATCCTTGTTAATTAGTTAAAATTGTTAAATAATTTTGTATAATAAAGGGGCAATTCAGTAAAGTTTGAGAGGATGGAAGCATAGTATGGAAAAATTAAAAGCAATTCAATTTAATTTTGAAAATTGTGAGTCTGAGCAAATTCCAATTGAGTATATTCCTTATTTTAATTTTAAAAATGTATATACTAACTTAAGCCATCGCTGGGACCATGAAGAAGAAGATAGTGATGTCCTTAAAACAGGCCTTGAATGTGATGGGTTTACTATGATTGCTGACTGGGATAGAGTAAATACCATTGAAACTTGGGAAGAATATAATTTAGCTGACCGGATTTCTAAATTCCATGATTTAGTTGATGTAGATTTGATTTTTAAATCTGGAAAAACTAAAAATATTTATATGCCTTGGGAAGATGCTAACTACGGTGAATCTAACGCTTTAATGATCGTCTTAAAATCTGATTCTAGTTCCTACGTTATTAACAGCAAGTTCAACAATAGTACATTTTTAGAAGTTTATATAGAGAAAAAAGCGTAAGCCAATATCTTTTTTAGATGTTAGGCATACGCCTTTTTGTTAGTCTTTGAATATGATTAAAACTCTATTATTTTCTAATAAATTTTTGATCACTACTTGGAACACCATTTTTATCAGAAATGTAACGCTCTACACGCATATGAAGATCATACTTTTTACGTAGATCGGCTAATTCTTGCATCATTGGTGAAGCATGGTGAGCGTCAAGAGATTCTTGGTTTTTCCAGCTATCAATTAGAAGAATAGTTTCAGGGTCATCTAATGGTATAAAGTACTCATATTTTTCATTTCCTGGTTCTTTTCGAATACGGTCGGCTACGCCACTACTTTCCATTTCTTCAGCAAATTTCCGTGCACTTCCATTTTTACCGGTATAGTAAAGATTAACCGTTAATGACATATCTAATCCTCCTTAATCATCCATCGTAGTTCCTTAGCACTTTTATATTAAAATTTAATCAAGAAAAAAAGAAGTGTTTATCGTTAAGATTTGAAAAAATCTGGTAAACACTTCTTTTATAAACTAATTTTGTTAATCTTAATGTAATTGTTTTAATTCATTTAATACTGCATCATAATTAGGTTCATGTGTAATTTCATCAACTAATTCACGGTATAAGATTTTACCATTCGGATCAAGAACCCAAACCGAGCGAGCAAGAATGCCAGATTCTGGAATTAATAATCCAGTGGCCTTACCAAATGACAAATTTTTATCCGACATCAATTGCATATTTTTAACATCTTCGGCAGCACACCAAGTTTGCTGGTCTTCAACAGTATTAGTTGAAATAGTCAAAAAGTTAATTTCTGGAAATTTATCCATTGTTTTATTAAAAGTTTTGGTTTGAATGCTACAAACAGGAGTATTGATATCTGGTACTACACTAATTAAACTAAACTTACCTAGCAAATCAGACTTGGTGAATTCATGATTATTCTTATCTTGTACTGTAAAATTAGGCATTTCTTCGCCAACTGCCGGCGGAGTACCTATTAATTTAACTTCTTTACCTTTAAAAGTGATTTTCATAAGTTATACCCTCTCTTTCTTTTTATTATCTTAAATATAGCAAATTATAGACATTATCTTAAATATTTAGCCTAGGTAGTAAAAGACCATACCTTAAATGCATAGATATCTAGTAGAAATAACTATTTTTAATTTATAAAGGGTAGATATAAAATAATAGATGGGAGAAATAATGGGGTTTACGCAGAAAAAATGACATTGTAACTATTCCTCGTTCTACTAATCCAGCTCATATTAAAGCTAATATTGATATCTTTGATTTTGAGTTAGATAAAGAAGATCTTAAGCAACTTCGTGCTTTAGACGAGCGTAAGCCAATTGATGGCTGGCCAGCAGAAATGCGAGAAGATGAGGATTATTAAGCTGAAAAACATAAAAGAATAATTGTAGTCTCATAGATGGTATGAGATAGACAATTACTCTTTTTCATTACTTAATTACTAAGCGAGTCCCGTAATTTTTCTAAAAATAAGTTACCTAAATTAGATAGCTTACGATTCTTCTTCCAAATAACAATATTCGGATCAGTAACTTTTGGAGATAGAGGGCGAGTAGTTAAACCCTCTAGTTTCTTATCATATAAATTATTGTAAGAAATTTGAACGCTATGACCTTCACCAGCTAAAAGAGACGTAGTATAAGCTAAATTACTGTTTGCAACCGTATGAACTTGATCATATAAATTACCCCACCAGTTTCTAAATTTGTCATTAACTAAGTTTTGCCTAGAAGAGATAATAGGATATTCAATTAAATCAGTTGGGGTAATCTTATCTTTTTGGGCTAATGGTAGGTTTTCACTAAAGATGGCATAGAACTGATTTCTATCTGGCAAAATTAAACTTTCAAAATCTTCTATTGGGCAATCACCCATAATAATTCCAAAATCAAGAGAACCAGCGTTTACTTTAGCCTCAATATCGTCAGCATTACCATCATAAAAGTTAAAGTGAACTTGCGGTGTAGTTTGAATAATTTTAGTAATTGATTTAATGACAAATGATTATCCTGTACCGATATTTAAGTTACCGGTAATTAGCTTAGAACTAGTTAAAGCTTGGGCGGTTTGTTCTTCCATATCAATCATTTCTTGAGCACGATCGCGTAAAAAGTAGCCCTCTTCTGTTAAAGAAATTTGTCGGTGACCACGGGTAAATAAAGTAACGCCAAGTTCTTCTTCCAAATCTTTGATCTGTTTTGATAGAGAAGGTTGGGCAATATGGAGACTCTCAGCAGCCTTACTAATGTTTTTTTCTTGACAGACAGCTAAAAGTAACGCAGTACTTTAAGTTCCATTAATTAATCCTCCTATAGTTACTATTTATATTTCAATATATATTTTCAATCTTTCACATAGATAACTTTTACTTTTATAGTACTAATTAAAGAGAAAAAAATGAAGGAGGAAATAATGAGTGTGAAAGATAAAGTAATTATTATGGGAGCGTCGAGTGGAGAGCTGCAACGACGTTTAGCTAATCATGGTTCTAAATTTGCTGTCCGTGCAATTACGGAGGGCTTAAGACTTCAATTATTTCTCCAGGTGCTGTTCGCACAGCATTATTCAATTCAATTAATGATCCTAAAAATCGTCAAGCTGAAATTGAAGTTGAAAAAATAATCGGCTTAGATCCAGAACAAATTGCTAAAACAGTAGCTTATGCCATTGATATAGCTAAAGATACAGATGTGAACGAGATCATTATTCGTCCAATTGGACAAGGTGTTTAAAAGGATTTTATTGGAGTTTAGAAGTATGTAAATTTGTTTTGAACTAATAATTGTGATAATAATAGATAAAACTTAACACTTTACTATAAGTAAGAAGGTCGATTTTATGCCTATCAAAAAGCCATTAGCAGATTTGATCCGACCAAAAAATTTATCGCAATTTGTAGGTCAAACTAAGCTAATTTCTGAAGGAAAGCCCCTTTATCAAATTATCAAAAATCATGTTCCAATTTCGCTCTTATTATGGGGACCACCTGGAACAGGAAAAACAAGTCTAGCGCAAATTATCGCTCGAGAGTATGACTATCCATTAGCCACTTTTAATGCTTCGATTGATAATAAAGCAAAGCTGATGCAAATCATTAATACTTATTCATACCAATCGTTTGTTCTACTAATTGATGAAATTCATCGCATGACGACAACACTGCAGGATTATCTTCTGCCTTATTTAGAGAACGGGCAAATTCTTTTAATTGGGGCAACTACTGAAAATCCGATTATGTCAATTGTTCCTGCTGTCCGCTCACGTTGTCAGATTTTTGAATTTGAGACTTTAGATGATAAGGATATTAGTCAGGTTTTAATCCGGGCTCTAAAAGAAGTATTCCAGTTAGAAGAAAAGCAAATAGATAAAGAAGCAATTACTATTATTGCTCGCTCAGCTGATGGGGATTTGCGTGTAGCATTAAATTTATTAGAAAGTATCCATGCAGTTAATGGTGACGAGATTTCAATTGAAAGTGTTAAGGAATTTGTAAAAGGCCAACATTTTGCTTATGACAGAAAAGCAACTAAGCATTATGATTATTTAGCAGCTTATTCAGATTCAATGGCTGGGTCCGATACTGATGCAGCCTTGTATTATCTTACCGTCTTACTTAAAAACGGGGATCTACCATCAGTAGTACGACGTTTGCGAGAAATTCCATACACATACGTTGGCTTAGCCAATCCAGAACAAGTAACGCAAATAGTAGTTGCCGCTAATCAAGCAGAAAAAATAGGGATGCCAAAGGCAAAATATCCTTTAATGTTTGCGACTATGTTAATGTGTTTGTCCCCTAAGTCAGGTGCTTTTGATGAAATTTGGGAAAAGCTTGATAAAGATACTACTCATCCTAATGAGCATCCCATGCCACGTGGATTACGAGATATGCATTACAAACATTCAGAAGAAATAACTGGTGGTGGGTTGATAGATAATCCATTTACACAATCATTTCAAATTGCAAAACAAAATTACATGCCGAAAGGTCTTGAAGGCAAAAGATATTACTTTGCAAAAGATAATGTTAATGAGAAAAAGCTCGAACAACAATATTTGAAACTTCATAAATATATTTATGGTAAGAAATATGGAGAGTAGGTCATTTTAATAATTATGCTAAAATGAAGGTGAAAGAGAAAAGAAGGTAATATGATGAAAATAGATGCATTTGCACATATTTTAACACCTGATTTTTATCAGACTATGTTAAAAATCGATGCTACAATTCCACAAAAATATCCTTTTATAAAGATAGAGACTCTAGTTGATTTAAATCAAAGAATAGCTAATTGGCCGGATAAAAATACTAAGCAGGTAATTTCATTTGCTAATATTAATCCAGAAGACTTTGTAGATGGAGAGAAAGCTAGTCAAATTGCACAAGAAGCAAATCAAGAACTGTCCACTATTGTAGCTTCTTATCCTGATTATTTTGAAGCGGGAGTAGGGATGCTAGCGTTAAATAATGTTCCTGCTTCGCTCGAGATCTTAGAAAAGATTAAGACCGATAAAAACTTAGTTGGCGCACAGATTTTTACTCGTCATTTAGGTAAAAGTATTGCTGATCCTGAATTTGAACCAATTCTATTGAAAGCAGCTGAGCTGCATCTTCCTTTATGGCTACATCCCGTTTTTGATAATCGAAAGCCAGATAATAATCTAGTGTTTTCTTGGGAATATGAATTGTCGCAAGCAATGCTTCAACTTGTTCAAAGTGATATTTTCAAAAAAGCTCCCAACTTAAAGATTCTTGTTCATCATGCAGGTGCTATGGTTCCCTTCTTTAGTGGTAGAATTGATCACATTTTAGATCCAGAGCATGCTGAGATGTTTAAGAATTTTTATGTTGATACGGCTATTCTAGGTAATACGCCAGCTTTACAATTAACAATAGATTATTTTGGCATTAATCATGTCTTGTTTGGAACTGATGCTCCGTTTGCAGTAATGCCATCGGGAGCTGATGAGATTGTATCTAATGCAATTGAAAATCTAGATATCTCTGATTTATATGATAAAAAGATCTTTGAAACTAATTATTATCATATGCTTGAGAGACAATAAAGGAGAGAGTGAGTATTATGACCGCAAATGAAAAAATTATCGCACTAGTTAAGCCTGAGTATTTAAATAAAATACCTAAGATTTTTCGTAAGCACGCGACTGAAAATACTTGTAAATTAATTGCTAAGGAGCATCCGGATTTATATAAAGCTTTTGAAGAAGAAGCTAGTGCAGAAGAAAAAGAAGAAATGAAAAAAATAGTAAATGGTATTTTCGAAGAACGAATGAAAAAACATAAAATGCTGTAAAAGCAATCTTCAGCAATTCTTGCTGTTGATTGCTTTTTTTGTGCATAAAATAATAGCTCATATTTCTATTCATGCTTACTAAGTGATACATTAAAAATGAAAGAATATAGGTAGATTGGAGGATTTGATATGTATAATTTTGATCAAGAACCAGAGCGGCGTCACTTAGTTGACGAATCTGGACTAAATAGCTTTTTAAGTAAAATTTACGGTTATATGGCTCTTGCAGTTTTTGTATCTGCTCTGAGTGCTTACTTAACGATGACTGTATTTGCTAGGCAAATGGTTTCTTTAATGATTCATCATCCATGGACGATGTGGCTTTTATTATTAATTCCGATTGTTCTAACATTTGCAATTAATTTCCAAGCTACGAGAAATCCAGTAGCAAGTTTTATTTTATTGATGATTACAGCGATTGTTTATGGGGTAACTTTTGCTTTTATTGCAGGCACATATACCGGGCAAGATATTGCTTCTGCTTTTGTCGCATCTGCAACGGTCTTCGTAGTCATGGCTATTTTAGGTACGGTTACTAAAAAAGATTTGAGTAGGTGGGGCTCCTATGCGTCAGCAGCATTAATTGGTTTAATTGTTGCTATGTTAATCAACATGTTTTTAAAGAGTTCAGCAGCTAATTACATCTTTTCATTTATTGCAGTTATTATTTTTACTATTTTAACTGCTTGGGATGCCCAAAGAATGAAGAACATCTATTTACAATTTGGCGGAGAAGTTTCTACAAATGGACTAGCTGTTATGGGAGCTCTTCAGTTATATCTAGACTTTGTTAACCTATTTTTGCAGTTTTTAACTATTTTTGGTTCAAATGATAATAATAATTAAAAATCTTTGTTTATAGTATTTACGATATTAGCGATATATTAATTCATCTATATTTTAATAGACTAGAATTATCCTTTGAGTAGGATAACTGAAAGCTTATTGAGAGATTTATCAGTAAATAAAAGCCCATGTTTTACACGGGCTTTTTTGTTGATCGATAATTGTCTGATTGGTCTGATTGAGCTAAAAATAATATGAAAAGATAAAAAAGAATATAAAATATTAATTTTATTTATTAATACTTTTGTTATTTTGTGCTAATATCATACTAAAACAAATTTTAAGGAAGTTGTACCAATGAATCTAACATATCTTAAATCTAACTTATTAATTGTCTTAAAATCAAAGAAAAACCAACTTCTTATTGTTATTCTTATCCTATTTTCCACCTTTTCTTTACTTATAGTCGAAAATCAAAAAATAGGAGATGGAACAAAAAGCTGGGAAACTTATAGCGAATCCTTGCAGGCTAATTCTAATTATTTTGATAGTGAAATGCTAAAAAAATCTACTTATAAGAATACCTATGACAATTTAAATAAACAAGCTCAGGAATTAGCTAGTTTACAAAATAGTCAAGTATTTACCGATCCTGTGCAATATTTAAACAGCTATCGCAATTTGCTAACCACTATGCAAGCAGGCTATACGAACCACTATGCTGGAGCTAATACATTAAATGTGCCATCGCAATTTTTTATTAGCAAAGAATTGAATCGGATTAATTATTTAATTAAGCATAAGATTCCGATTGTAATGAATAATGAAAGTTCAGCAACATATTTAATTTATGTTTTATCATTTTTAGGTACTATTATCTTCTTTTATATTTCTTTCATCTCGGCTGATAGCTGGATTATTAACTTGAAGCATCAATCAGTCTTAAAAAATATTCCTTATTTCTTTAAAGACGAGATAATTGGAAAGATTGGCATTAACTTTATCTTAGTTTTCTCATCAGTATTACTCTCTATAATTGGAGCTTATGTATTTGCTGGTATAAAACATAATTTTGTTACTTTAAACTATCCGGTTAATTTTTATTTTACTCATGCACTTACTATACCTTTATGGCGTTATTGCCTTGTCTTTTTAGCATATATTTCTGGATTAGTTATTTTTGTTACAAGTTTAAGTATGTTTTTAAATCAGATAACTAAGAACATTTATTTAACTATCTTCATCGAAGGCAGTATTTACGCTTTATTATTTTTACCAAAATATATTTTGAAGTGGCTTGTATTTTTACCATCGCCATATTTAGATTTAACCAATCTATTTAATGGAGACCTTGCAAGTAATTTGCATTTAACCAATGTTAATTTTCTGACTGGCTACTTAGTACTTCTGATCTGGTCATTGATTTTGATTTATGGATTTAAGTATCTAGGGGAGAGGAAGGGATGAAAATGAAGAAACAATATTTTATTTTTCAACTAAAATGCTTTTTCACTAATCCTAAAAATATTGGTTTATTTGTTTTAACTTTTATTCTTTCTTTATATTTTGGCTTAGTTAGCGTACCTAATCGGCAAATAATTGAAAAAGTTGATCCTTATGCAATTAAGGGAGAATACCAACGATATAATTTATTCTTGAAAAAAGCAGTAACAAAAATAAATGAAATGCAGAAATCAAAAAATGCACATGAGGTGCCGAATGAAGGATATGTTAATGCTCTAAAAACTTATCCTGCTATTCTAAAATTTGATAAACATCGTCTTCATGGAATTAAGACAAATAATTGGAGAGAATATGCTATTTACTCAAGCAGGTGGTATAAAGATGTTGATCATTTGATTTTTGTAGATGAGAATGAACAATTTCTATATCCCGTTCAGTATTACCAAAATAATAATTATAGGGAGGATGGGCACTTTGGTTATCAAAGAACAGCCCATTTATATGACGCTCTAGTTAAAAGCAAACAGCCACTTACTAGGAATACTATCGAGGAAAGAACTACTTTACAAATATTGCAAAATTCTATATCAGGTTGGACAGCTCTAATATTAATTATTATTGTGATATTTTTTGCAGCGGATATTGTACCTAACGATCGTAAGAACAAATCGGTCTTAAAAAATATTCCCTTAAGTAAAAATTCTATCCTTTGGATTAAAACCCTGGTAGTTGAAATAGGCGTAGGGATAAATTTTTTACTAGCTTTAGTGGTAATTACTTTATGTACAGCTCCAAAATACGGCTTTGGTTCATTTAATTTGAGAACGACTTTTTATACGGGAAGATTGTATTTTTTACAGCCTTTTAAATATCCAACCTTAGGAGAATATTTTGGGCAGTTTGGGATTTTTGCCATTTTAATTGTTTTTTTGTTTATTAGGCTCACGATTTTATTTTCTATAATTTTTAGAAATGAATATATTGCTGAAATATTAGCAACTATATTTGCAATTAGTGGAAAAGTTTTCTATTTTTCTTTAGGAATGGGATATGTATATCCATTTTTACAAAATCTACCAATGACATATTTCTCTATTGGAGAAAGTTTAACTGGAAATTTAGCATATTTAATGGATTCTCCAGGATGGGGATTTGTAGCAGGACTTTATCCTCTTATTTTTGCCATTTTAATAGTTGAAATTTGTATGATAATGATTAGTCATTCAAATAGAGTTTCATTAGTAAAGGGATGAAATTAAATGCTTAAATTAAAAAATATTACCTTATCTTTTGGTAATCATACTGTCTTAGATGATTTTAATTATAATTTTCAAAATGGAACAATTTATGGTTTAGTTGCACCAAATGGCACAGGAAAATCGACTTTGATCAATGTTATATTGAACAATCTGAAACCTCAAAAGGGATACGTAGAATATAACGAATTACAGTATAAGAACGAAAAGACAATAGTTAAATTGCATCAAGAAATTTGCGCTTTTCCTGACCAAAGTGAACTTTTTTCTTTTATGACTGGGAGAGATCATTTAAAACTTTATGCTAACTTATGGCATAATAATCCGCAGAAAGTAAAAGATATTATTTCAACCTTAAAAATGGAAACTTATATTGATCGTAAAGTAGAAACCTATTCACTAGGGATGAAACAACGTTTATGTTTTGCAATGGTGGTGGCTACCAATACGTCAGTCATGCTTTTAGATGAAGTAATGAATGGATTAGATCCCCAAAACGTTCAGTTAATTTCACAGGTATTGTTAAATTTGCGAGCACAAGGTAAGTTAATAATTATGGCCTCACATTTGTTACAAAATTTACAGCAATATGCAGATCAAGTTTTATTTTTAAAGAATGGTAGAATAATTAAAAATCTAAACAATAAAGCTGAAACAAAAAAATATTTAGAATTTAATAATTCAAGTTTGATTAACGATATTCTCGAAGAAAGTAATTATCAAATTCTACCTAATCAAACGATTCTTTTACCAATTGATGAATTAAGTCAAGATAAATTTGACTCAATAATTCATATACTACTTGAAAATAACGTTTCATTTACTGTTAGGAAAATTTCACTAGAAGACTTATTTAACAAGTTTTATGAGTAGCTTAGCCATTATTTCACTGGCAAAATCAAAGATAATGAAAAATAAGCTCTATTAGTTTATTTATTGCATTTTTAGACTTAGAATGAAGGAGAATGAGTAGAAAAGGGAGGACTTATAAATGACAGAAGTTCCAACTATTACATTAAATGATGGCAATAAAATGCCTTTACTTGGTTTAGGCGTCTTCCAAATACCAGATCATGAAAAAGCAAGACAAACAGTAGAGATGGCGTTAGCAAACGGTTATCGCATGATTGATACTGCAGAAGTATATGAAAATCAAATTGCTGTAGGTGAAGCAATTGCAGAGAGTGCAGTTAATAGAGACGATATTTTCTTAACTACAAAAATTTGGGTTTCAAACATGTCATTTAAAAAAGCTACTAAAGCAATTGATCATGACTTAAAAGAATTAGGAACTGATTATTTAGACTTAGTATTACTTCACCAACCATATGGCGATACATTCGGCGCTTGGAACGCTTTAGCTGCTGCTAAGCGCGCTGGTAAAGTTCGTTCAATTGGTTTATCAAACTTTTATCCTGATCAATACATGAACTTAGAGCTTGCTCATGAAGATAAGCCAGCAATTAACCAAATTGAAATTAATCCATGGTTCCAACAAACTAACGATGTTAAATTCTTTCAAGGAAGAGATGTAGCAGTAGAAGCTTGGGCTCAATTTGCAGAAGGTAAACATGATATTTTCAATAATAAGACATTGAAAGAAATTGCTGATGCTCACCACAAGACTACTGCTCAAGTTATTTTGCGTTGGCTTACCCAACAAGATATTGTTGTTATTCCAAAATCTGTTCATGAAAAACGTCAAAAAGAAAATCTTGATATTTTTGACTTTGAATTAACTAAAGATGAAATGGATAAGATTAAAGGATTAGATAAGGGCGTAAGTCAATTCTTTGACCACCGTGACCCAGCAGTAATTGATGATATTTTCGGAGAAAGCCTAAAGCAATTACGTGATTCAGAATAGTCAGTAACATTAAGACAATAGAGATAGATAGAAGCATGGTTTATGTTTCTATCTATTTTTTTATTCACTATAATCTTAATCCCAAATATGATATTTTAAAGATAATCAAAACCATAAGAAAGTAAGGTGTAAGAAATGGAAGAAAATACTAAAAATATGCTAGCAGGATTACCTTATCGTCCCGACACAGAAGAGTTAAGAGCTATTTCGACAAAGGCGCATCGCTTAAGCCGTGACTATAATCAAACAGCAGATGAAGATAAGGAAGTAAGAAAAGCAATTATCGATAATTTATTTCCAGATCATGGAGAAGGAGTTTACCTGCAAGGACCAATTGAAGTAGATTACGGTAAATTTACAAAATTAGGTAAAAATTTTTATGCTAACTTTAATTTGACTATTCTAGATACTTGTCCAGTTACTATTGGCGACAATGTAATGTGTGGTCCTAATACTTCATTAGTAACGCCGCTGCATCCCTTATTGCCAGAGCAAAGAAATGCGCGCTTGCAAGTAGATGGGAAGATAGCAGATATTGAATATGGCGCACCAATTACAATTGGGGATAATTGCTGGTTAGCTAGTAATGTAACTGTTTGTCCAGGAGTAACGATTGGAAACAACTGCGTTATTGGAGCTGGCAGCGTAGTTACAAAAGATATTCCAGACAACTCTTTAGTTTTTGGGGTTCCAGGCCGAGTAGTTAGAAAAATCACTGAGAAAGACCGCCTAGATACTTATCCATATTAATTAGGTGCTAAAATTGCATCTTGCGAACGTTTGTTCAAATAAAGTATAATACTTATGAAAAAAGACTGTTGAGGATTTTACCTAAACAGTCTTTTGTTCTGATTATTTATTTTTAGCATTCTTTTTTAGTAATCCATGAGACTTTTTGTACCAATACCATAGGCCAAAAGGAACGATATTTTCTTCATGGTTAATTAGGCGCTTGATATTGGAGCGGTGTCTTACAAAGAGCAAGATCATCATAATTCCTGTAATGATTGTAAGAAAGATATCATGAAACCAGAAGGAACAAATGAAGATGATAACTATTGAAACCAAGCTTGATAAACTTACATATGAAGTAATAAATAGCATTGGTAAAAATACTAAGGCACATAGTCCAAAGAATTTTAAATTATAGCCAAGAAAGACACCGGCGCTAGTTGCTACCGCTTTTCCTCCCTTAAATTTTAGAAAGATGGAAAAGGTATGACCTAGAATGGCACAGGCACCAGCAATTAGTAATAAATACTTTGGTCCCTTTAGATGGAAAATTAATGGTAAATCTGTTGCAAGTGTACCTTTTAATACATCAATGACTAAAACTGCACTGCCTGCTACAGGTCCCATTACTCTGAACGAGTTGGTTGTTCCAATATTTCCTGAACCAAAATTTCTTATATCTTCATGAAAAAATATCTTTCCGACTAACACACCTGTGGGAAAGGATCCAATCAAGTATGCTAAAATAAAAATTAGTAAATAATTCAACGTAGACATTCACTTTTCAACCCCATTTAAAATCTAAAGCTATTTTAACAAAGATTATAATAGCTGTGGGGTTGATTTTGATTGTCTGTTAAAAATGGAGGCATTTATTTGGCTAAAGCAAATAAAACTACCAGTTCATATGATGATTCTTCGATTCAGATTCTTCATGGGCTAGAAGCAGTAAGAAAACGTCCAGGAATGTATATCGGTTCAACTGATCGGCATGGGTTAAATCACTTGATTTATGAAATCGTCGATAATTCAGTTGACGAAGCAATGGCTGGTTATGGTAAAGAAATCAATGTAACTATTCATAAAGATAATTCGGTTACGGTTCAAGATTTTGGACGTGGGATGCCAACAGGAATGCATGAATCAGGAATTCCCACTATTGAAGTTATCCTTACTGTGCTACATGCAGGTGGTAAGTTTACCGAAAAGAATTATCAAACTTCTGGTGGTTTACATGGAGTAGGTTCTTCTGTTGTAAATGCACTATCTTCTTACTTAAAAGTAAGAGTAGTCAGAGACGGTCAAGCATATGAAGAAGAATTTGAAAATGGTGGTCATCCAATTGGTACGCTTAAGCATTTAGGCAAGACTAAGGATAAAAATGGTACTACTATTACTTTTAAACCAGATCCAACTATTTTTTCTACTACCACATATAATTACGAAACTATTCAAGAACGAATTCGTGAGTCAGCTTTTCTATTAAAGGGTGTTAAGTTCACACTAACTGATGAACGAGAACCAGAACATCATGATGAGTTTTTATATGAAGATGGAATTAAGTCATTTGTATCTTATTTAAACGAAGACAAAGA
Source organism: uncultured Lactobacillus sp. (assembly GCA_948500755.1). Lineage (GTDB taxonomy): Bacteria > Bacillota > Bacilli > Lactobacillales > Lactobacillaceae > Lactobacillus. The sequence goes on from CAOOYH010000011.1 coordinate 40,623, forward strand.
TACAATGGGAGATGTTTTTTACTTTTCTGGTAAACAAAATGGAATTGAAGTTGAATTTTCAGGCCAATACAATGATGGATATTCCGAAAACTTTGTTTCATTTGTAAATAATGTTCGTACAGCTGATGGTGGTAGTCATGAAGCTGGGGCACGTAGTGGGTTTACAAAAGCTTTTAATGATTACGCTAAAAAGCAAGGGCTATTAAAGAATAAGGATAAGGGTCTAGAAGGTAGTGATTATCGTGAAGGCTTAAGTGCAGTATTATCTGTTAAGATTCCAGAAGAATTACTAGAATTTGAAGGACAGACTAAAGGAAAACTTGGAACTCCGCAAGCTAGAAGTGTTGTGGACAGCATTGTTTATGAACAGCTTTCATACTATTTAATGGAAAACGGAGAATTTGCTCAAAGCTTAGTTCAGAAAGCACAAAAAGCAAGGGATGCACGTGAAGCTGCTAAAAAGGCCAGAGATGAAAGCAGAAGTGGTAAAAAGAGACGAAAGAAGGAGATTCTTTCAGGAAAATTAACTCCTGCTCAATCACGTAATCCAAAGAAAAATGAGTTATTCCTAGTCGAAGGGGACTCAGCCGGTGGTTCCGCAAAACAAGGAAGAGATAGAAAGTTCCAAGCTATTTTGCCATTACGAGGCAAGGTCTTAAATACGCAAAAAGCTAAGTTACAAGATATCTTTAAAAATGAAGAAATCAACACCATGATCCATACGATTGGTGCAGGTGTTGGGTCAGATTTTCAGATTAAGGATGCAAATTACGATAAAATCATCATCATGACAGATGCGGATACTGATGGTGCCCATATTCAAATTTTGCTTTTAACTTTCTTTTACAGATATATGCGTCCAATGGTTGAAGCGGGTCGTGTGTATATTGCTCTGCCTCCTTTATACAAATTACAAAAAGGTAACGGAGCAAAAGCCAAGATTAAATATGCTTGGACTGATGAAGAATTGAGCGAAGACTCTAAAGACATGGGTAAGGGTTTTGCTTTGCAGCGTTTCAAAGGTTTAGGTGAAATGAATGCTGATCAATTATGGGAAACAACTATGAATCCTGAAACTCGTACCTTAATTAGAGTTAAGATTGACGATGCTCAACTTGCTGAAAAGCGTGTAACAACCTTAATGGGAGATAAAGTGGCTCCTAGAAGAAAATGGATTGATGAAAACGTTAAATTCCGTATGGGTGAAGACGGATCAATTCTAGAAACAAGTAGAGATTAAGAGGTTATATTTTTAAATGACACAAACAAATGAAAGAATTAGGGAATTACCTCTTGAAGAAGTTATGGGTGAAAGATTTGGACGATATTCAAAATATATTATCCAAGAACGTGCTCTCCCAGATATTCGAGATGGCTTAAAACCAGTTCAACGTCGTATTCTGTATGCGATGTATAAAGATAATAATACATATGATAAGCCTTATAAGAAGGCGGCAAAAGCTGTCGGTAATGTTATGGGTAACTTTCACCCTCATGGTGACAGTTCTATTTATGGGGCTTTGGTTCACTTATCGCAAGATTGGAAAATGCGTGAACCTTTAATCGAAATGCACGGTAATAATGGATCGATGGATGGGGATGGTCCAGCAGCCATGCGTTATACCGAATCTCGTTTAAGTAAAATTTCTAATTTACTTTTACAAGATATTGATAAAGAAACTGTTCAAATGATTTTGAACTTTGATGATACAGAGTATGAACCAACAGTTTTACCGGCCCACTTTCCTAACTTATTAGTTAATGGATCAACAGGTATCTCAGCTGGATACGCAACTGAAATTCCACCTCATAATCTTGCTGAGGTTATTGAAGCAGCTGTTTATCTGCTAAAGCATCCCGATGCTACAACAGATGATTTGATGAAATTTGTTAAGGGACCCGATTTTCCAACAGGTGGCATTGTCCTAGGAACTAAGGGCATTAAAGAGGCCTATGAAACTGGTCGTGGAAGAATTCAAGTTAGGTCTAAGACTACAATTCAAGAAATTAAAGGCCATCGTCAGCAAATAGTTGTAACCGAAGTACCTTTCGGCGTAAATAAAGCAATGATGGTTAAGAAAATTGACGAAATCCGTTTAAATAAGGAAATTGACGGTATTTCAGAAGTAAGAGATGAAACTGATCGTCACGGCCTTTCAATTGTAATCGAACTTAAAAAGGGTGCTGATAGTCAAAACATCTTGAACTATCTATTTAAAAACACTGACTTACAAGTTTCATACAATTTCAATATGGTTGCTATTGATCGTATGACTCCCGTACAAGTTGGATTAAAGCGTATTTTATCTTCTTATTTAGCACATAAAAAAGATGTTGTAACTAAGAGAACAGAATTTGATCTAAAGAAGGCTAAACAGCGTCTAGAAATAGTTGAAGGTCTTATTCATGCCTTAGATATTTTAGATCAAGTAATCAAAACTATTAGATCTTCTAAAGATAAAAAAGATGCTAAAAAGAATTTAATTTCTAAGTATGAGTTCACTCATAATCAAGCGGAAGCTATAGTTTCTTTGCAGTTATACCGTTTAACTAATACTGATGTTAACCAACTTAAAAAGGAACAAGCAGATTTAAATAAAAAAATCGAAAAGTTCAATGAAATATTAAGTGATAATAAGGTTCTTGAAAGAGTTGTAGTTAAAGAATTAAATGCGGTAAAAAGAGAATTCGGTTCACCAAGAAGAACAGAAATTACTGCTAAAGCAGCTAAAATTGAAATTAATGAAAAAGCTCTAGTAGCTGATGAAGATGTACGAGTATTAGTAAGTAAAGACGGCTACTTGAAGCGTTCATCTCTTCGTTCATTCCAATCAACCGATGATGAAGATAATGGATTGCCTGCTGGTGATAAGGTTGTGTTTGAAAAAACAATGTCTACCTTGGATAACCTTTATATTTTTACTAATAAAGGAAACCTAATTTATCGTCCAGTACATGAATTAATTGAAACAAAATGGAAAGAAACAGGGCAGCACCTGTCTCAAGAAATTGGTCTTGATAGTGATGAAGAAATTATTCGGGTGTTTGAAGTTAATGATTTAAAGGCCAATTTAAACTTTTTGATTGCTACTAACGATGGATATATTAAACAAGTTACATTAGCAGATTTACAACCTACTAGAACATATAAGTCTCGTGCAATTACTTCTATTAAGCTTAAGAGTAATGACAGTAAAGTTGTCCGCATTGACCAAGTTCAACCTGATAGTAAGCAAGAAATAACTCTAATTACTAACCAAGCATATGCAGTAAGATTTGATATTAGTGAGATACCTACATCCGGCTCAAAAGCAGTTGGTGTTAAATCCGTTAACCTTAAAGATGATGACTACATAGTAAATTATGTTTTAGCTGATCCTAAATATATTGATTTAATTAAGATTGGAATCATCACTCAACGGGGAGCGTTTAAGCAACTAAAACTTAGCCTTATAAATAAAGTTACGCGTGCAAAACGAGGTGTCCTTGTACTACGTGAACTTAAGACTAAGCCTCATCGAATTATGGCAATCAGTAGTTATGGTGAAAATCATATTCTCCATCTGAATACGTCTAGTGATCGTCATATTGAACTTAACACTTCTGAATTCCCATTGGGCGACCGCTATTCAAATGGATCTTTTGTACTAGACCCAATGACAGATGGGACTCCTGTCTCGTTAATACTTGGCCGACCAATTGCAGATGGAAGAGATAAAACTGAAGATTTATTTTAATTAGTTAAAAACTAAGGATAATGATTGAACTGTTATCCTTAGTTTTTTTATTAAAATAAGAATTATAGGAAAATAGTATGCATTTTATGCAAAATTTTTTATTATTATTGGCACAGGTGTTATTATAAAAAGTGTGAGATGAATATTAAGCTTTAATAAAGGACTATCAGAAAATAATTAGTTGTATTTAAAAATCTTATTCATTAGCTATTATTCCAGATTTATATAAGAGGTATTCAATTATGAAAACAAATACTGATGCGGTTTTATCCGCGAAATCGTTACGTTACTTTCTTCAATTAATTGATAATATGAGTTATACGCAAGCAGCTCAAATTTTAGGTATTACTCAGCCGGCCTTAACGCAACAAATTAAAAAACTTGAACGAGCAGTTGGGTCACCATTATTTGGCCAAATGGGCAAAAAATTATATTTAACTGATGCTGGCCTAAAGATGGAAGAGACAGCAAAAGCACTATTTTCAACAGTTAATAATGCTGTAGACAGTATTCAGCAATACACTAAATCAGATACCGGAACTATTTCTTTAGGAATATTATCTACTATTGAAGCAAGAGTAATTGATCAATTCTTAGTTAAATTCAACCATAAATATCCTGATATAACATTACATGTGGGTTTCTATAATAGGACAGAACTTTGGGATAGACTAGATAATAATCAATTAGATTTAGCAGTTCTTTACATGCCAGATCATAATTCAACTGTGAAGAACATGAAACAGTATATGGCAAAACAAATTTATCCTGAAGAAGTTATTTTCTTAACTCACGATCCAGAAGATGAGTTTAATAAAACAACTCAGCATAAATGGGTTGCTTATCCTAAGGACTACTACTTACCACAAATTGTTCGTCGCTTTTATGCTAGTGAGTTTCCAAACAATGAATTAAATACTACGGTAACATTTACTGCTCCATATCAATTAATCAAATTTGCTGAGCAAACCGACTATAACACTTATGTCTCCAAGAGTTTTTATAAGGCACACAAAGCTGAAATTACATTATCTCCAGTAAAGACAAAAAGTGAGACAAACTTTGAGAGTTGTTTTATTTATCGTAAAAATAAGAGTGAAATACCTCGACTAGTCAACTTCTTAAAAGAGTGGGATAAGTTTATTGAAGAAAAAGATTATGATAGTAGACTAGAGGATATTAAAGTTAATATTTAGTTTTAAGGCATTCTTTTTATAGTAAAAGGATGCCTTTTTAATGCGTGATAGATTTGCTTAAGTTTAACTTTTAATCTAAAATAATTAGGTAGATATAATTTTAAAGGAGCTCTATATAATGGCAAAAGAATTGATTTTTGGTCACCAAAATCCTGATACAGATGCAATCGGAACAGCAATTGCATACTCATACTTACAAAATAAGTTAGGTTACGATACCGAAGCTGTTGCTTTAGGTGAAGCTAATGATGAAACTAAGTATGCTTTAAATAAATTTGGTTTTACCGCACCTCGCGTTATTGAAACTGCCTCAAATGAAGTTGATGCAGTAATGCTTGTTGACCATAACGAACCTCAACAGAGTGTTTCTGACATTGATAAGGTTAAAGTAACTCATGTAGTTGATCACCACCGTATTATGAACTTCAATACTGCTGATCCTTTATACTACCGTGCAGCTCCAGTTGGTTGTACCAGTACTATTATGTGGCAAATGTACAACGAAAAAGAAATTGAAATTCCACAAGATATTGCAGGAATTATGCTTTCAGCTATTATCTCAGATACTTTACTCTTAAAGTCACCAACAACTACTGACCAAGATAAAGAAGCTGTAGTATCTTTAGCAAACATTGCTGGTGTTGACTACAAAGAATACGGTCTTAAGATGCTTAAAGCTGGTACTAATATTGCTGACAAGTCAGAAGAAGATCTAATTGATTTAGATGCTAAGAGTTTTGAATTAAACGGTAGCAACGTTCGTGTAGCACAAATTAACGTTGTTGATTTACCAGAAGCCTTAGAACGTAAAGACGCTTTCTTAAAGGCTATGGATGAAGCTTCTAAGCGTGAAGGCTACGATATGTTTATGCTTTTAATTACCAACATTCTTGATTCAGATTCAGAAGCTTTAGTAGTAGGTAGTGATGAATCAAAGGCTAAATTTGAAAAAGCATTTAACGCTAAATTATCAGATTCAGAGGTTAAGTTACCAGGCGTTGTTTCAAGAAAGAAGCAAGTTGTTCCTCCTTTAACTAATGCTTTTGAAGCTTAATTATTTGGTTTAATTTAGAAAAAGACAGGTATGATCCTTTCATACTTGTTTTTTTATTTAGTAGAGGAAAATGAAATCATCAATAGAAGTACTAAAGAATGTTTTTGGTTATACAACTTTTCGTCCTGGACAAGAACGAGTTATTGAGCAAGTTCTTAAAGGAAGAAATGTTTTAGCTGTAATGCCAACTGGAGCAGGAAAGTCAATGTGTTATCAGATACCAGCATTGGTTAACCCTGGTGTAACGTTGGTAATATCTCCTTTAATTTCCTTAATGAAGGATCAGATAGACTCTCTAAAACAAAATGGCATTAATGCTGCTGCTTTAAATTCAGCAACTCCTCAAGAAGAAGTAAATCCAATCTTGAGACAAGCCTATGAAGGAAAAATAAAACTTTTATACATAACTCCTGAGCGACTAGCAATGGATTATTTTCGCTATCAATTAAACTTTTTGGATATTTCTTTAGTTGCAGTAGATGAAGCCCATTGTATTTCTCAATGGGGCCATGACTTTAGACCTGCGTATCGCCAAATTATGGAGGGAGTAAAGTCAATTAAAAGCCAGCCTAACATTTTAGCTTTAACAGCAACGGCAACCCCTTCAGTGCAGAAAGATATTGCAGATCAATTAAATATTCCGGCTGAAAATTATGTTATTACTTCATTTGCAAGACCAAATTTGAGCTTCAAGGTAGTAGATAATCCTAAAAATACTAACTTATATCTTTTAGATTATATTAAAAAGCATCCCAATCAATCAGGGATTGTGTATGCGAGTACAAGAAAAAATGTTGAAGAGTTGACTGACTATTTAGCTCAAAATGGAATTTTAACAGCGAGTTATCATGCTGGGCTATCTAATAAAGAAAGAGCCGATGTACAAGATGCCTTTCAATTTGATAAGGTCCAAGTGATTGTTGCAACAAATGCTTTTGGTATGGGAATTGATAAAAGAAATGTTCGATTTGTAATTCACGCTAATAGTACTCCAAACTTAGAATCATATTATCAAGAAGCCGGGAGAGCAGGCAGAGACGGAGAGCCATGTGAAGGAATATTAATTTATCACCCGAAAGATATTAGACTATATCGTTGGTTTATTGAACAATCTGATTTAGATGATGAATACCAAAAAATTCAATATCAGAAATTAGCTGCAATTACTAAGTACGTCAATACAACGGAATGTTTACAACAATTTATCGTCAGATATTTTGGTCAGACTTGCTCTCCATGTGGCAAATGTTCTAATTGTTTGGGAACATTTATTGAAAAAGATATTACTGCAGAAAGCAAAAAAATCATTTCAACAATTTATGAACTTGATGGACGTTTTGGCAAAAATGTAGTTGCCGATGTAGTTACAGGTGCCAATAATCAGCGCATGCGAGAAATTCGGGCATCTAATTTTAAAAATTATGGTAGTTTGAAGTTAGGAAAGAGAGCTGCTTTAGATTTAATTAATTATCTAATCAGCCATAACTACTTGGAGTTAACAGATACTCAATATCCTGTAGTTCATGTAACTAATTTAGGATGGGACGTTTTAGATGATAAAAAGCAAGTAAGTCAAAAGATTTCAAAAAATATCAGGAAATCAATACAACTTACTAATCAAATTTCAGAAAAGGAAAATAACCTATTCTTGCGTTTAAAGGAAACACGCTTAGAATTAGCTAAAGAGCAGGGGATACCGGCATTTTATATTTTTTCAGATAAATCATTAAGAGATATGGCACTTCAAAAACCTAAAACAAAAACAGACTTTTTGAATATTTCAGGTGTTGGTCAAGCAAAACTAAAAGCATATGGGCAAATTATGCTTGATACCATTAGAAAATATTTGAAAGAAGAAATAGATTAATGAAGTGTCTAGTAATAAATAGTAGAATAGACTAGAACAGATTAAAAATAGGAGGACTAAAATGGAATATCCACAATTAGACCTTGAAAATGTAAAAGGTCCAAAAGCAGTAATTAAAACTAATCATGGAGATATTAAAGTTCAATTATTTGAAAAAGATGCTCCAATGACTGTAGAAAATTTTGTTCGTTTAGCTAAAAAGGGTTACTATGATAATACTACTTTTCATCGTGTAATTAGTGACTTTATGATCCAAGGTGGTGATCCAAAGGGTGACGGTACTGGCGGTGAGAGTATCTGGGGACATCCTTTTGAAGATGAGTTTTCAAATAAACTCTTTAACTTACGTGGTGCACTTTCCATGGCTAATTCTGGTCCTAATACTAATGGTAGTCAATTCTTTATTGTTCAAAATAAGAATGTGCCTAAACGAATGATTAAGGAAATGGATGCAGCTGGCTATCCAAAAGAAATTGTAAAAGCATATAAACAGGGTGGAACCCCATGGTTAGATGGTCGTCATACAGTTTTTGGTCAAGTAATTGATGGTATGGATGTCGTTGATGAAATTGCAAAGGTTCCACGTGATAAGGCAAATGATAAGCCTAAAGAAGATGTAATTATTAAGAACATTCAGATTGAAGATTAATTCGGTTAAAAACATGGTCTACCTTGATCATGTTTTTAATTTGGGCTTATAACACGGGGGTTAAATATGAATATATTTACTAATGATAAGTATCGGCCATCAGAATCACGTATTTTAGCTACATCCTTAACTTTTTCAGCTGGTTTTATTGATGCTTATACTTATATTCAACGAGGACATACTTTATCTGCAGGTCAAACAGGGAATGTTATCTTCTTTGCTTCAGCATTTGCTGATCACAATATAGCTGGTATGTTAAATAGAGCAACTACATTTATTGCATTTACTTTAGGGTTATTACTGGTAGGTCTTTTTCATAAATACGTAAAAAGTAATTATTGGCGCGTATTTTGTCTATTTCCAATTTTACTTATTTGCTTAGGAGTAGGCTTTGTTCCTAAAACTGTCCCGAATTATTATGTCGTGCCCGTAATTGCCTTTGGACTGGCTGTTCAAAATGCTTCCTTTAGTAAGATCGAAGGTATGGGATATAATAATGCATTTACAACTGGTAATTTAAAAAAATCTGTCGTTGCCTGGAGTGCATATTTCTTTGGTGAAGATAAATCTCAGCATAATGCAGCTGTTAACTATATGTTTTTAGTTATTGCTTTTGCACTTGGCGCCATTGTGTCAGCATTACTTCAAAAAGTATTTTTCTTAAAAACTATATGGTTTGCAGTATTACTTCTGGGAACTATTAATGTTGTTTATACAATTTCATTGAGTAAACGGAAAAAATTAAATTTCAAAAATGACTAGTCATTAAAATTTTTAGTACATGTTTTAAAATCTCACTAAATGAACTGTGTATTCAGTGGTTCAATTTGGTGAGATTTTTATTTAGAAAAAATAAGTGGTAAAGAGAAAAGGAGCTAATAAATCGTAAAAGCACAAATTCGTATAATATATATTATGTAAAGTAGTATATAAAAATTATAGAATATATCAAAAGTACCTTGTTTATATGTATTATGTTTTAGGCAGTTAAATCT
>CAOOYH010000012.1 GCA_948500755.1 uncultured Lactobacillus sp.
TAGATCACATCTATCAAGCAGCTTAAGTGTTCAATTTATTATTGCAATTTACGAAGTAAAAAGCTTTCTAGAATTTTTAAAGTCAATTCCAGAAAGCTTTTGCTTTACTCAAGTTTTCAATTTTTCCTACTTTTTACAATATTCATAATTAAAAGTATAGATACAATTGTTATCGATATTATACTAATTACAAAGGTAAATATATTAAGTGCACTCGGAGATGAAGTTATTTCGACTATATTTCTGCCAGTACGTGATTTTATTGATAATACTTGCCCTGAATTAAAGTTTCGGACATTTTCACCATTTACCTTAACCTGATAATTAATACCATTATACAGCATGAAAGGTAATGTAACTTTCTGACCATTTTTTTCATTAAATGATAATATCAAAGAATTAAAGTTCGAATCAACTGTCTTTAACGATTTAGGTGTTTCATCTAAAACTTTTTGACTTATTACTTCTTTATTGTTCTTTGTGATCATATAATCATGCTGAGCATTAGTTGCATCATTAATCGTATTATAATAATTTTCCTTGGTTATATAGTATCGAATCGGATTGTCGTTCAATTGTGTTTGGTACGTTGCACATCCAAAAATACAAGTAAGCATCAGAAGAGCCGAAATTATGTAAAATGTAGTTTTTTCTGATAACTTTGTACCATACTTATCAAAATATAAAACTGTAGCAATAACTAAAAATACAACCACAAAAGAATTTAATCGACCCAAAAATTGAATATTTCCAAAAAAGCTGTTTACAAAGGAATTAGGATATGGAATCCACGAAAACGTAGATATTAAAACAGCCCACGCACCCAATGTCCAATATTTCCAAGATCCTTCTTTTTTGGTAAATAATTGATATGTTAAAAATAAGAGTATTACAAAAGCGACTATACCTATATTCCATCTGGTACTAAAATTATCGCTAATACTATTGTTTAACATTGCATCAAACATTTCGCTTGGAACTACTGGACTAAGCATTTTATTTGGCGTTAAAAGAGAATTTAATCGCATCAATGTAAGCATATTTAATAAAGTGAAACAGGCTATTAATCCTGTTATCAAAGCCGAATAAATAAATCTTACAAATTCTCTTGAAGAGATTTTCTTTCTAAAAATCCTCAAGATTTCAATAATGGCTATAAACAGACACGCAAACATCATTGTAATAACATGGGAATTAGTTATCATTCCCATGCCTAACGATAATGTTAATATTCCTATTTTTTTGTTAGTCCATATTTGAATGCAACCTAAAAATATAAGCGGCAAAAAAGTATAAGCTAGTGCTTCCCCTATAGCATCTCTTCCGTACAATATACATAAATGATAGGAATTAAATTCATATAATATAACTCCTAATAAACGCCAATAATACTTATTAGTCAATTCACGAGCAAGAAAATATGCATTAATTAAAGTGAATAGATTTACTAAAAAGTAACCCACCATAATTGCATGGATCGGATTTTTAAACACCATTTGCGGTAGTATAAAAAATAGTCCGCTGATCCAAGGATACATTCCAGTAAAAGCATTTCCCCAATGTCCAAATCCCATAAAATTAACAAGTGGAGGGAAGTTGTCAGCCTTAAAAGCTCGTGCTATTTCTTCAAATCTAATAAAATGAATTTGTCCATCCATCGTAATTTTAAAATAACTATTAAAAAACGAAGGATATGTTGCCAAAAATGCACAAAAGAATAAAAAGCCCCCCATAAGGACCTTTTTTCCAAATCTTATATTTTTTATCATTAACAAACCAACTTTCTTTAAACTAATACAGTAGTTTAAAATAAAAACATCTAAATACTTTTAGGAACTTATCATTGTTTCTTTAAAATATTTAAATAAATTAATTCCGCCATATAGCAGTATTATTATCCAAGTAATAATTGAAATACAAAATAAAGTTATAAACCATATTGGAGTTTTAAACGCGAGAATTGCTTTATTTTCACCTTTTTTTGCTTTAACAATTGGCATTCCAATCTCGCTAACCCTTGGATTAACCCTTTTATTATTAACTTTTAATTCAGATTGACTATAAAGAAATATCGGTAAAGTCGTTAACTTAGTTTCATTTTCATTCCAAGTAAGTTGTAAATGGCCGCCGAGTAATACTTTTTTTCTAAATTGACTTTTTCGTTGTAAAATATCTCTTAATTTACCCGGAACATCACCAGAACTTATATTATCATGAAGAGGAAGATAATCAGGACTATTTCCCGTATTTATCTGGAGTTTTTTAATATATGGAATTAATCCTTTTTCTCGCATTTCAATTACATTATCACGAATTCCATGATAATTTTCATTGATCATATTATTGATCTCATTAAAGTCGGCTCTAACATTGAATAACACTACTACAACTGCTAATGCACTCGCAATCATTCCAAGTTTTTTACCATGATTCTTAATTAATTCATTCAGTGTTAAACCAATTCCAAGAAATAGTAAAGGATATGCTACTACAGTAAAACGATTGGGAAATTGTAAATACCCAGTTACTGCTGGTAAGATGTCCTTCACAAATTGCCATGGAAAGAGGTTAGAACTTAAATATAAAAAGACTATTCCTTCTAAGGTAACAAAAGTATTTAATTTAGAAGACTTAAAGTTAAAGATTACATAAATTAGTTGAACAATAAATAGGAGCAATGTGACTTCAGTGATTGACGTCCACATTGTTGAAGTACCAGCAACAGATAGATTAACAGCGGTCAAAACCGGTGAGTAATCGATCGGAGATGCCATTTGATTAGTTGGATAGAGCAGTAAAAATGCACCCCATACGTTTGCTGTTAACACAATGAATAAGCCAACAGCTTTAAAGACATCAATCCACATCTGACGCTTATTTTCACTCAAAACTAATCCGTAAATAAAGAAAGGAATCAAGGCAAGAATGGAGAAGAAAGTGCTTAATAAATGGATCTGAGCTACAATTGCCATTACAATTCCAAGACTAATCCAGCTAAATCGCTTTTTATGATTATTCAACAGGTTAATTCCTTGGATTAATACGAATGGTATTAAAACAGCACCCCATGAGTTGAAAGCATTGGATCTCGGCCAATATGCAATATAACCAGTAGTTAAAAATAGTGTGGTAACTATTGAAGAAACAACTTGCGATAGTTTAACCTTTCGACTTAAACGATAGATTCCCAGACCACCAACCAGAAAAATCAGATAGGTTATAAGAATTTGAAAACGAAGCCAAGAACTACAAAATAAAAGTAAGCCTCCCATTAAATAAGCAAAGAATGGGCCATATAAAGCATTGACTATTCGACCACTCTCACCCATCCCATAATTCATTTGAAAATAAGAGAAGTTATGATTCTGTATTTGCTGGTAAGTATCATAAAAACGATGAAAGTGAAAAGCAGTATCATCCAAAGTAAGACCAGATCGAGTAGTCAATTCAGTCCAAATTAAAACAGTTGCAATTACTAGACTCAAAATTATCGGAATAAGATAATCTATTATTTTATTTTTATATTTTTCTACACTATGATTTTTCATTTCTTACCTCTGATAAGTATTGTCTCAACTGTTTAATTGTATCATTCAACGAGGCGAAAAAAATACTTATTTACCACTTTTATTCTTCAGGAACTGACATATTTACCATATTTCTTCCCTTGTGATAGGCTTGTTTGATGTCATTAATAGTTAAATCCTTTCCTTTTTGATCATATGCAACTAATACCTCTCTAACGCCATCAGCAAACTTACTTAATAATCTAAATATAGTAATTTCTGCAAAGAATAGAACTAACAATAAGAAAACAGCAGTTGCAGAGATACGTGAAAGTGCAAATAAATTATGGAAGAAAATAATAGATAAAATTAATGCTAAAAAGGATCCACCTAAAACAGTCCATCTAAATTTATTTAGTGGTCTAGAAATATGGTATAGCACCATCATCCCTACTGCGACTAATAACATCGTAGCCGTTGTAGCTACTTCTGGTCTTCCTAATTCTAAAACCATATCTGCCACTACCAAAATTGAAACCGCGAGCATATCGGTAATTCCACCAGGAATTGCCCTTGACAATACATTAGGAATAAATTTTCCGCGAATCCGGTTGTAGTTATTTTCAAGAGCTAGTAAGAATGATGGTAGACCAATAGTAAATGCTGAAATTAAGGCTATTTGAGCCGGACGTAATGGATAAGACATTGCAAAGGCAAGAGAAAAGATAGCCATTAAAAATGAAAAAATATTTTTTACTAAAAACAAGCTCGCCGATCTTTCAATGTTATTAACTACTTTTCTACCTTCATCTACCACTTTTGGCATTCTAGCAAAATCAGAATCTAACAAAACAACTTGGGATGCTTGAACAGCAGCACTATTGCCTGATGCCATAGCAATGGAGCAATCGGCTGTCTTCATTGCTAAAATGTCGTTAACACCATCTCCTGTCATTGCAACAGTATTACCATTTTTTTGAAGAGCTTTAATTAACTTTTTCTTTTGATCAGGTTTAACACGTCCAAAAACGTTATATTTTTTAACAACTTCTTCATAGTCGCCTTCACCAATTTCGGTTGCATCAATCAACTTATCTGCATCCCGAATACCTGCCTGTTTTGCAACGCGTGCTACCGTTAAAGGATTATCTCCAGAGATCACCTTGATATTTACCCCTTGACGATCAAAGTATTTAAAAGTACTTTTTGCTTCTTTACGGATTGGATTAGAAATTAAAATATAACCTAATAGCTCAACAGGCTCTACCAATTTTTCTTTTTCATCCCTTAGTGCATGCGGATATTTTCCAAAAACTAAAACTCGATATCCTTGTCGGGTATATTGATTTATTTCTTTTTCGTAATTTTCAAATTGATCCCGCAATACAAACTCAGGCGCACCCATTAATAAAGTGTTGTTCTTAATAACTGCCCCACTATATTTATTTACCGAAGTAAAAGGGATGATTTGCGTAGCCTGAATATTAAATTTTTGATTAAAAGCTTTTGCGACAGCCTGTATAGTTGCATTATCATGAGGCATATTTTGGGCAAAAATAGCAATTTCTTTGCTTAACTCTTCTTTAGTAACACTAACTGGAATAACTTCTTCTACTTCCATTTTAGGTTCAGTAATTGTTCCAGTCTTATCAACACATAGCACATTAACCCGAGCTAATGTTTCAACACTTTTCATATCATGAAGCATAACTTGGGAACGTGCTAAACGCATGGCTGCTAATGCCAAAGCAATTGTCGTTAATAAATAAAGACCTTCAGGAATCATTCCAATAATTGCTGCTTCCATTGAGACAATACTGTCCGCTAGATTTAAATGATTTACATAACGGGCAACAATGAAAAGCGCAATTCCACACGGAATAATGATGATTCCAACCCATTTAATCAATCGATTAATTGAGCGCACCATTTCAGAGCCCTCTTTTGAATTCATCGCTTTAGCTTCTAAAGTTAGTTTTGAAACATATGAATTTTTACCAACCTTTTCAAGGCGGGCATATGCCTTTCCTGCAACTACGAAGCTTCCGGACATTAATTCTGAACCAACATCTTTCTCTATTTCATCAGCTTCACCAGTTAACAATGCTTCATTTACTCGTAAAGTTCCAGAAATAACTTGCCCATCCGCAGGAATTTGATCCCCTGTTTTAAGTACAATTACATCCCCTAAAACTAGATCTTCGATTGGCACAATTTTTTCTTCTTTATCACGAATTACGGCTATTTTTGTTGTATTCATAACATTTAATTTGTCTAAAACACTTTTTGCACGTAATTCTTGGACAATCCCAATTATCATATTTGCGATAATAACTGGTAAAAATGTTAAATCTTTGTATTCTCCAACAATCACTAACAAGATCGCTAATACTAAAAATATCAAGTTAAAATACGTAAATGTATTTTCTTTAATTATTTGCCAGGTAGTCTTAGCTTGATCATTAACAGCTCGGTTAACTTTTCCCTCTTTAATTCTTTGCTCAACTTCTGCTTGCGTTAAGCCAATTGGTTGTTTAAAGTTTTCCTTCATTTGCATCCTTAAAAAATTAATCTATCTGTAAATTGTCGTCTTTTTCAATCGTTACTTCACCAGCTACATCAGTATTAAAAAAATCAGAAATCTGGTGAACATCCCAGTTTTGGCCTAATCCCCACATCAGTTTAGTAATCGCACTCTCTGAAGTCATATCACGAGCACTAATTGCTCCTTCAAGCAGCGCTTCTCTCCCAACTTCATATTTTGTAAGATCACTTCGCTCATATAAGCATTGACTCGTCGCAATAATCGGTATTCCTCTTCTAATCAACTTTCCAATTGCAGCTACCATATTTCTTCGGATGTAATTCATCCCGCCTAAACCATACGCTTCAATTACAATTCCTTGACATCCGCTTTCGACCATTGCAAATAGCAAATTAGGATCAAAACCCGGGAATAGTTTAACTAAAGAAACATGAGGATTAATGCTAGTGTTTAAAGTTGTATCTTTCATATCTTTTGTATTTTTAGGTACATTTTGGTCAGAAAATACTAGGCCATCAGATGTTACCCGAGCCACTGGTGGTACATTAACACTTTCAAAAGCATCAAAATTGATCGTTCTTACTTTAACACTTCTGCACCCCAGCATAACTTTTCGATCAAAAGCTAAATAAATATTAGGATGACAACTAGCAGCTGCTGCAAAGGCTAATTTCAAATTATCTGGTGCATCACTCAGTACCACATTAATTGGAACCTGACTTCCAGTTAAAACAACTGGAATATTAATATTTTGCAGCATAAAAGAAAGCATGGATGCTGTATAGGCCATCGTATCGGTACCGTGAGATACTACAATTCCATCATACTTATTTCGATTTTCATAAATTTTTTCAGCAATCAATTTCCATTCTTCAGGCTGAATATTAGATGAATCAAGTTGGAGAATATCCTCGACAGTAATATCATAAGGTAGTTCCCCTAACATATTGATTAACTGCTCACCGGATTCTTTAGGCACTAACCCAGCTTCTGAAACAACAGACGCAATTGTTCCACCCGTTGAAAGCAATAATATTTTCTTTTGCATTCTTCTTCACTCACTCTTTAATTCTCTTGTTCTATTAATTATACGAAAAAAGTTGCCATAGTTTAAATTCCATGACAACTTTTTAATAAAAATCTATCCGGCATGTCGCCAGTCTTTATCCATTAAAATACGAGCTGCAATTAAACCTAATGGTAAACAAATTACAATCATTAAAGCCTGAACCATCCACAAGGCTCCTGCATTTAATGACGTTAATCCTAAGTTAAACATAGCTCGGTACATATATAGTCCCGGCACCATAATTACAATTGATGGTACCGTAATAGCGATTCTCGGAAAACCAGTTTTACGTCTAATAATTGAAGCTAACATTCCCGCAACAAAGGCTCCGATAAAAGCAGCCACAGCTGGTGGAACGTTTGACCAATCAACCAAACTTAAGCGTAAAGTATTTGCTATAGCTCCGGAAATCCCGGCAACAGTTGCCATTGGAATTCTAGAATTAAACATAATTGAGAAGCCAAAAACTCCGCAGAAACTAGCAACTAATCTTAAAAGAGTTAAAACTAATGGTGTTAGTCCTAATTTATCAAAGTTTTGCGGATGCAGGTTTAATATCAAAGCCATTACCCAACCAACTGCAGTTGCAACAACAATAATCATTATTGCATAAGCCATTCTCTCTAATCCTGATCTCATATCAAGCTTAGAAATATCCAGTCCAGATGTAATAAATGGAAAACCTGGAATCACAAAGAGCATGGCTCCAATGTATCCATCTAAATGATGAAGGCTAACTGGATAAAATAGTCTAATTAAGTAAAAACTACCCACATATACCGCGCAGGCTACAGCAACTGCTACTGTAATGTTAGCTAAAATAGTTAAATGTCGATCAATCATTTTTCGACGAATATAATTTCCGCAACCTGCACCTAAAAAAGCACAAATAACTTCAAAAATTCCGCCACCTAGTAAAAAAATAAATCCTGCACATGCAAGACCAGCAGCTAGTCCAACTTGCCACGGAGCATATTGCGACTTCATTGTCGAAATCTCTTCTAATCGGTTATGAATTTGCCCAATCGTCCAATTTCCGTTATCTTTTTTAAACTGACTAACAAAGTTTTCCATACGGTCCAACTTAGTCGTATTCACTCCTGTTGATGGTAAGCTTAGAGCTTGAGTATAGCTCTTACCATCCGCATCAACACAAGTATATTCAATTGAAACAAGTCCAATATCCGTGCTGCATGTCATATCTAAACAGCGAGCAATTGTATTCATCGCTGATCTTACACGCCACGCTCCGGTCCCACAAGAGAGAAGCATCATCCCAATATGCCCTACAATTACCGATCGTTCGGCCAAAGTCGCATTTTTAGCAGGTGTAATATTATCACTAGTAAAAAAATCCTGCCACCGAATTCGCATATGATGATGATGCGACAAAGTATGTTGATGATGGAGCTGATTTACACGTTCATTTTTACTTTCTTTACTGTTCACTTTCATAGCCCCCAAACTTTGATTAAATATCATACCTTTAAAATTTTATCACACAAAAAACGTCTTGCACTCTCAACTTAAGTACAAGACGCTTTTAATTATTAAAATTATTGTTTAAAGGTCGATTCCGTCAACAACTTCCTTCATCTTAGCTGCTGAATAAGCCATTTTCTTCTTTTCATCTTCTGATAAGTGAAGCTCAATCACATCACTAATTCCATTAGCGGTAACTACAGCTGGGCTTCCTAAGTAAAGATCATGAATACCATATTCTCCAGTCATTGGTGCAGATAGGGGCATCACTAGAGCTTTATTTTCTAAGATTGCCTTACAGATTTGTGTTAAGCACATTGCAACGCCATAAAAAGTTGCTCCCTTATTAGCAATGATCTTACCACCCTTTTTACGAACATCAGTCTCTAATTCAACCAATGTTTCTTCATCTAATTCTTTATAAGAACGAAGAGGCTTATGATCAATAATTGCTTCATCAAAGTTTTCAAAAGATGTATCACCATGTTCACCTAAAACATAAGCATCAATATGATCCACATTAACACCAGTCTTATGTGATAAAGCCACACGCAAGCGAGCTGTATCAAGGGATGTACCGGTTCCGATAACTTTATTCTTAGGAAAACCAGATAACTTTTGAGTTAAAGTAGTTAGAATATCTACTGGATTAGCAGAAACGACAAAAATACCGTTAAAACCAGATTCTACAATTGGTTTTATGATTGATTCTAAAATTTTAACATTAGTTTTTACCAAATCTAGTCTAGTCATTCCAGGTTTTCTTGCGGCTCCGGCAGTAATTACAGCAATATCGGCATCTTTTGCATCACTATAATCTCCACTCTTAACAGTGCATTGACCAACAAATGGGGCTAAATCTTCTAAATCTAAAGCATCCCCTTCAGTAATTTTTTTGACTACATCACAAATTACCAATTCATCAATTCTAACATTTTGCAATAAGTCATTTGCAAAAGTTGAACCAACACGGCCGTCACCAACTAAAAATACTTTTCTACGACTCATTTTTATATATACTCCTTTAAATGAAAGCTTAAGTTCTACACTTTAAGTATACACAAATAGCCTTTCTATTGGAAGCGCTTTATTTAATTAAATCTGCCATTGCTTTTCCAGCTTCACGACCAAAAATAATTGTTTCAGCAATCGAATTACCACCAATTCGATTGTTACCGTGTAAGCCACCACTAACTTCACCAGCAGCATATAAACCAGAAATAAAGTTTCCGTTAGTATCATAGACACGGGTATCAGGCGCCACATGAATTCCACCCATTGTGTAATGAATTGCAGGTGCAATATGAATTGCATAATATGGTGCGTGGTCTAACTCAGCCATTCCAGTAGTACGGCCAAATTTTGTATCATCATTATTTGCTACTGCTTTATTCCAATTTTCAAGTGTTGCTTCAAGGTTGGAAACGGGCACTTTAATGTTTTCAGCTAATTCTTCAATAGTATTTCCATGAATAACTAAATTAATTGAATCATAAAATTCAATTGCCTTAACCCTATCTCTAACCCCTTGGTCAAAGATTAAATATGCTGAATGTTCTGGAGTTTTGGTAATCGCATTTGATACGATCTTTCGGGTATTCAATTCATTAACAAATCTTTTACCTTGATGATCAACTAAAATAGCTCCTTCACCACGTACTGCCTCACCAATTAAATAAGCATGATCTGTATCTTGTTGAACTGTAGGGTGAACTTGAACTAACTCTAATTGCTCAAGTTGTGCTCCGACTTTATTAGCTAATTTTAAACCATCTCCAGTCGCACCAGGTTGATTAGTTGTCTTATAGTTACGTAAATCTGGTCGATACTTTGCAATTAAATCTTTAGAGGCGCCAAAACCACCGGTAGCAAGTAAAACTGCTTTAGCTTTTACTTGGCGATCACTATTAACTTCTACTCCATTAATTTTCTTGTTGGCATCTTGTAATAATTTAGTCACCTTAGCATCAGTAAAAATTGGAATATTCTTTTTATCAGCAATTTTAAGTAAATTATTAACTAAAAATGCGCCAATTGGTGCCATTGAAGATGGACGGTGTGTACGCTTTTTAGACATACCGCCCGTAATTGTTAAATCATCTACTTTAATTCCTAAATCTTCAAGCCATGCAATGGCCAAAGGTGCATGCTCGACAAAGTAATGTAGCATTTCACGGTCATTCATGTAGCCGCCACCTTTTAGTGTCTCATCATAAAATTTTTGCATACTATCGTTTACACCTAAACGAGCTTGAACAATACTTTCAGCGGCATTCATACCTGAACTAGCTCTCATAGTGTTTCCACCTAAAAAGCCATTCTTTTCTAAAATTGCAACATTCAAACCATATTGTTGTGCTTGAATAGCTGCGGCTAATCCCGTACCACCGCTTCCGACAATAATTGCATCATATTCTGCTTTTAATTTATCTACTGTTTGTGTTGGAAATTTATATCCCATTCTTATTCCTTCTTTTAATCATCAATTGGCTTAGTATTCATTGCATTAGTCATGGTAATTGGCTTCATCCACTTATCATACTGTTCTTTAGTAACTAAGCCACTCTTTAAAGCCGCTGTACGTAAAGTCGTATTATTTTTAGCTGCAGTCTGTGCAATAGTAGCAGCTTCGTGGTAACCAATATGTGGTGAAAGTGCAGTAACCGTCATTAATGAATTTGCTACATCTTTAGCCATTCTTTCTTTATTAACAGTCATACCATGGATCATCTTATCTGCAAAAGCAGAAATAGTTCCTGATAAAACATTAGCAGACTCTAGAAAAGCGGCAATCATTACTGGCTTAAAGACATTCATTTCAAAGTTACCTTGCGAAGCCGCCATCGTAATAGTTGTATCATTTCCAAAGACTCTCAAACATGCCATGGTAACAGCTTCTGCTTGAGTCGGATTTACTTTACCTGGCATAATTGATGAACCAGGTTCGTTTGCAGGTAAATTAAGTTCTCCTAAACCAGCTCTTGGACCAGATCCTAAGAAACGAATATCTTGAGCAATTTTGAACATATCAGCTGCCAAAGCTTTTAAAGCGCCATGCACAACATTTAAGCCTGAGTGATTTGCTAAACCAAAGAATTTATTTGTATCAACTTTAAAATTATGTCCATACTTTCTTGATAAACGCTCAGCGATATCTTCTGCCATACCAGGAGCTGCATTAAGTCCAGTGCCAACAGCAGTTCCTCCAATTGGTAATTCATAAAGTGTTTCTTCTAACTCGTTAATGTAGGATAAATCATGATTAAGAGCAGAAATATAGCCTGATAGTTCCTGACCAAAAGTCAATGGAACCGCATCTTGCAAGTGGGTTCTTCCTACTTTAACCGTTGTCCAATACTCATCTTGTTTCACTTTTAGTTCTTTAATCAAGTGTTTAATAGAAGGTTTTAAGTCATCTAACGCTTGTGTTGCAACTAAATTCATTGCAGTTGGAAAAGTATCATTTGATGATTGTCCCATGTTCACATCATCATTAGGTAAAATATCTAAACCGGGATGATTTTTATTAGCAAGATTAGCCACCACTTCATTAACATTCATATTAGTTTGGGTACCTGATCCAGTTTGATAGACATGCAATGGAAAATATGGTTGCAATTCTTCATTGTTTAAATCAAGTAGCTGATGAATTGCTTCAATAATGGCACGTCCCTTTTCTTCTGTTTCAGTTCCTGCTTCAATATTAGCTTGAGCAGCAGCTAGCTTTATTTGAAGAAGTGCACGAATAATCCCAATTGGCATCAATGCCCCAGTATGGAAATTATCCTTACTTCTTTGTGTTTGTGGACCCCACAATGCCTTTTCAGGAATTTCTACTGGGCCTAATGTATCACTTTCAACACGATAACCTTTTTTCACCATATTTTTGTCCTCCGTTTTCATTATCTTCATTATAAGCTACATTTAAATGAAAAGGCATACAAAAAGCGGAGAATATAATTCTTCGCTAATATAATTGTATTAAATTATACTAAAAATACTTTTTCAATGCTATACGCTTATCGTTCTTGATGATTCAACTTCTTAGCAACTAAATCTCCAACCACTTGAACAATCAATACCAATAATAAAACTAATAAAGTTGCTACTAAGGTCACATCATTATTAAATCTATTGTATCCATATGAAATAGCTGTATTACCTAATCCGCCAGCACCAACAGCTCCTGCCATTGCAGTTAAACCAATTAAACTAATCAAAGTCACGGTTGAAACTCGAGCTAGTTCAGAGCGACTTTCTCTTAAATATACGTCAAAAATAATATCTTTGGTTGAAGCACCTAATGCTTCTGCAGCTTCAATCTTTCCTTTATCTACACTTTCAAGTGCAACTTGAACTTGTCTAGCAAAAAATGGGAAAACACCTAAAGTTAATGGTACTAAAGCTGCTTTCATCCCAATTTGAGTTCCAACAATTTTTTGGGTAACTGGAGCAACAAATGCTAACAAAATAATAAATGGTACAGCTCTAAAAATCGATACGATTTTATCAACAATCCAATAAACTACCTTATTAGCTAAAATTCCTTTTGGCTTTGTTAAAACTAGTAATAAGCCAAAAATCAAGCCAAGAATTCCTCCAAAAATAGCTGACCAAAAAGTCATAAATAAGGTTTGGAAAATAGCTGTTCCCCAGCCAGCATCTCCGCCCCAACCTAGGGCTACTACATTAGGAAAGTTTTTAGTGAAAAAACTAATCATTAGTCAGCACTCCTTTATCTAACTTCGTTACTACAACATTTTTACTCTCCAAGAATTTAATGGCTTCTTTTTGCCTTAATTCATCTAAATCCAACAAAATTGCAAGTGTTCCTATTGGTTCACCACTTAGAACTTCTACATTTCCATATAAAATACTTGCTTTTGTATTCAATGAAACATCTAAATCAGCCACAACTGATTTAGTTACATCATTGATGCTATAAACTAATTGATACAATTCTGCGTTCTCGGCTAATTTATCAAAGTTATAAGTATTCAAAATATGTTGAGCCTGCAAAGCCCCACCTACAAATTGACGAGTAAGTTGCTTTTGAGGATGTAAGAATACCTCTCTCAACTCACCTTTTTCGATTACTTTTCCCTTTTCCATTACTGCAATTTTATTTGCTACACGTTTTACAGCATCCATTTCATGGGTAATTAAAACAACAGTTAGGCCTAATTTTTTATTTAGATCATATAATAAATCTAAGATTTGATTAGTAGTTTTTGGATCAAGGGCACTCGTTGCCTCATCAGAAATCAAAATATCAGGATCATTGGCCAGGGCACGCGCAATAGCTACACGCTGTTGCTGACCTCCAGATAACTGAGCCGGATAAAAATCTGCCTTATCTTTTAAGCCAACTAATTCTAACAAATGAAGAGATTTTTCCTCTAATTCCTGATCAGATAAGCGACTATGCTGCAATGCAAAAGCAACATTTTCAATAACAGTTTCTTCATTCAATAGGTTGAAATTTTGAAAAATCATCCCAATTTTACGTCTTTTTTCTTGAAGTTGCTTCTTACTAATTTGCAATTTATTGTCTTTAAACAACACTGTTCCATTCACTTCTACTGAGCCGGCAGAAGGATATTGCAGTAAGTTAATTGTTCTTACCAAAGTAGATTTACCGGCCCCTGAAAATCCAATTACACCGTAAATGTCACCCTTATTTATTTCTAAACTTACATCGTTAACTGCTTTATTCTGTCCAAATTGAACGGTAATATTTTTCAAATCAATTTGTGCTGCCATTAGACTGCTCCTCCTTTTACTTTAATTTCAATCCCCAAGCTGCAACTTCAGTCTTGCCATAAAGCTTGTCAGATAATTTCTTAGTTTTTTCAGTTTGATATGCCTTAACTAAATCCTTGTAAATTTTGTTATTCTTATCTTTTTTATTTGCAACAATTATGTTAATCCATTGTTCAGAATCTTTATTCAAAGGCTCAATATAAATTGTTTGCTTATCGCCTAATTTAGCAGGAACGGCATAAGTATTATTAACAATACTTGCATCTACATCATCAATTACTCTTGCTGTTTGTTCTGCACTAACTTCCTTAATTTTTAGTCCCTTAGGATTTGAAGTAATATCAGCTACCGTTGCAAGTTTAACGCCCTTTTTCAAGTTAATTAATCCAGCATTTTTCAAGACATATAAGGCTCTTGATTCATTAGACGCATCATTTGGCACTGCAATTGTAGCACCTTGTGGCAAATCCTTAATGCTCTTATATTTCTTTGAATACAACCTGATTGGAGCAATATAAGTATTCCCAATTGCGACTAGCGAACCATGATTTGCCTTATTCCAGGCATTTAAAAATGTATAGTGCTGGAAAGCATTTAGATCAATATCACCATTTTGAAGTGCCTTATTTGGTTGATTATAGTCAGTAAAATTCTTAATTTTAATTTTTATGCCATACTCTTCTTCAGCAGTTTCTGCTACACTTTTCCAAATTTCAGCGTCTTGCTTTGTTTGACCAACTACACCCACTACTACTTCTTTTTGATTCTTGGCAGTGTTACTGGTTGGACCAAAACTAAACCATCCAGCAATTACAATTAAAACTGCCACTAGTGACCAAATTATTCTATTTCTAATTCTCTTTTTATGCATTGTACTTTCCTCCAAACAAAAAAGCACTCATCCATAAAAGGACGAGTGCTCGCGTTACCACCTTTAATTTGCCATTTACTCACATAAATGACCTTAGTAAGTAGCTCCTAATTTTAATTAAGAATTACCTTGCGTTTTTAACGAGCGCAACTCCGTTGATAACTTATTATTAAAATTCGTTACCACCATTTTAATTTCTAGTCCATCTTCAATCAGCTGCTTTATCTACTTCCACCACCCGTAGACTCTCTAAAAAAACATTACCAATTTACTCAACTAGCAAAATGTTTAAGTTAATTGTTAAAAATATATTATAATCTTAATCAAATTTCGTCAAGTCTTTTTTTAATTTTTTATTTTCTTATCGAAATCATTATATTATTCTGATACATGAGGATATTTAAGAATGGAGAAAGAATGATGAAAAATAATATTGTCAAAATAATAATGTGGATCCTCTTTTGGTTTTATCTAATTCCATATTATTTAATAAAAAAGTTGGTTTTTAAGAAAAACAAACATCAAGTTTTTTGGGCAAATTGTGTAACAATCGCTTTATTCGTTTTACTAAGTCTAGCTGTTAGCCCAAGCAGCACAACCACTACTTCAAGTAATGAGGACGCCTTAGCCAAAAGCAGCAGAGTAGTTCATAAAACAGTCACTAAAAAAGTTGGAACTAAAGAACTTAATAAAGAAAAAGCTAGAGCTAAGGTTCTCAAACAAGCACAAAAGAATAAACAAGCTGAATATGACAAGTTAAAGCAGCAACTTGATGACTACCAAGAAAAAGAAGAACAACAAAAACAAGAAGCTGAAGAACAACAAAGAGCTACTCAACGTCAGGAAGCAAATACTAGTAGTTCTTCTAATTCTTCTGATTCTTCTAATCAAGGTGATCTTTATACTGGTAACCAAGGAACAATTGTCGGAAACAGTAATTCAAAAATCTACCATGTACCTGGTCAAGCAGGCTACCATATGAATTCAGCTAATGCCGTTTACTTTAACAGTGAACAAGACGCAATTAATGCTGGTTATAGAAAGGCCAAAAGATAATGAAACATAAGAAAATTACCGAATTTTTAACAGTTACCCTTTTGTTTTCTCTCGGACTTAGTCAAACATATACTGTTCAAGCTAGTTCATCTAACGATACTAAAGTCGTTAAAAAATATAAGTATGACTATACTGATCAAAAGAAAGCAAAAAATTTAAACAAGCAGAACAAAAAAATTGAGAAGAAAATTAGCTCTTTAGATAAAAAGATAGCTGATCTTCAAAAGCAATTAAAAAACTACACTAATCCAAATGCAGTTGAATCTTTAAGTAAACAAAAATTAGCTAGTCTTGATTATACGGGGAAAACTGTTGTTAACGTGAACAATAATAATCCAGATTTTTCAAAAGAAGATTTAGATACAAGTCGTGGTGCCTGGCAAAAATATGGCGATCTTGACTCACAAAATCGTGTAACTGCAGCAAATGCACTTTTAAATAGTTCCTTAATGCCAGAAACAAAACGGGAGCCACTGCATGTCAATCCAACTGGCTGGCATAACAAGAAAATAAATGACCATTGGCTCTATAATCGTTCTCATTTAATTGGTTATCAACTCACAGGTCAAAATAATAATTGGAAAAACCTGATGACTGGGACTAGGCATTTAAATGATCCAGATATGCTAATGTATGAGAATGAAGTGGCTACTTATTTAAAGGCCTCTCCATCAAATTATGTTCGTTATCGCGTTACGCCCATTTTTAGAAATAATGAGTTATTAGCTCGTGGTGTCGAAATGGAAGGTCAGTCAATTAATTCAAATGACGTTCATTTCCATGTTTATATATTTAATGTTCAAGATGGCGTAAACTTAAATTACTCAAATGGAACCAGTAAAACTTCTTAAGTTTTAATAAAATAACTATATTAAAGTTATTTTTTTTGATATACTTCTATTCGCTTCTCTTAATTTCCTAAGTTCAAACCTATACTTTTCTTTCATAATACCTATTCAATTAGTATTTATGCTTAATGGTTTAGGTGTATGAATATACTAAATGAAGAAAGATAATATTATAAATTCTTCATTTAATTACAGTTTAACTTTATTCTAAAAAGCGCAGGCAGAAATCTGTGTGAAAGGAATTGTGATTGAAGTGATAGACAACTTAGGAGCTGCGATCAAAAAAAGGCGCAGGAGTTTGAGAATGACTCAAGAAGACCTTGCGGAATTCAGTAGTCTATCAGTGAATTTCATCTCTAAGATTGAAAGAACAGGTAATCAAAATATCAGTATTCAAAAATTAGATGCGATTGCAAAGGCACTACAAACATCCGTAATTACTTTAATTGATGAGTCATCCAAAACTCCTGAACCACAGGCATTTGCAAGTAAGTTAAGCAATGACCGTGTTTTTCTTGACAAGCTTACAAATGACATGAAAAAACTTCCTGTTGAACAGGAAGAAGCTTTAGCTAAAAGTTTTATTACTATAATTAATACTTTTGCTAAAGAAGATAAATAAAAACTTTGCCAGATATCTTCTATCTGGCAAAGTTTTTTTATTTTATAGTCTAATTTTGATAATTAATTGTTTGCTTTTCAATCAACTTGTAATCTATTAACTCATCACCATTTAAGTTTTCTTTATTTAATTCAATGGCGTTAATTTGATTATTTTCATAATTGGTATAATAAAACGTGCCTGTCTCCAAGTTAGTTCCATCAGAGTAAATTGTGTACTCATAAGAATTTGGTCCGACTTCATCTGTTCCCTTTGGCTGTTCAACTGAATGTAAAATATGGAAATAATTTGTTACACTACTTAATTCATTATTTCCTTGAGGGGAATGTGCCCGAACAAAAGCTACTTTCACAAAACGACTGGCTGAATCCATTCCTCCTGGCAAAAAATGAGTCCCTAACCCGCGACTATATAAATTAAGGTCCACACCTGGAACAAGAGTATTTTTAGGCTGTGCAGGTGCTACATTACTATAATTAGCTAAGTTACGTAACTGGCCTGGAAATTCGGGATTATTGGTTAAAACATGAACTGGATTATCATAAACGTGTAATCCACTTAAGGTCGATTCTACAACTATCGACTCACCAGTCTTATCAGCCATTAACCAGTGAAGTGGAGAAAGTGGTAGTTTTTCTGAAAAGTTTATATTTACCATCTTTCAATGCGTCTTTTACTTCAGCAACCGTAGTATATTGACTTAACAAATAAGGAATTAATTCAAATGGTGTAACATTATTTTTCTCCGCATTTTCTGGAAAATAATGACACGGACCATCAAAATTAAGACCAGCAATTCCTAGCCCTTCTTCATTTGCTGCATCAAAATATAGTGGATAATTATTTTCTACAATCGCCATCCCAACCATGGCATATTTTGCCTTTTTACTTGGTAATTTACGATATTGAAACTCATAATTCCTTGGTGTAATTACAGGATGTTCACCAAAAGAAATTTCCAAGTCTAGATTTCGATCAAAATAATGATGATTATTTGAACTATAAACAATTGAGGTACACATATAAACTCCTCCTTATATCTTTTACAGTCCCTATATTACTCTTTTTTTCAAAAATAAAAAGGAAACTTCTCCTATGAAGTTTCCTTATTTTATTATTAGTATATTTTTTGAACGTGATCTTGAATAGTTGGGTTATCTAAAAATTCATCATAGCTAGTATCTGCACGACTAACAATTCCTTTAGGGCCGACCTCAATAATATGGTCTGCGATAGTTTGAATAAATTCATGATCGTGAGATGTAAATAAGATTGAGCCTTGGTAATCTTTCAAAGCGTCGTTAAGGGAAGTAATAGATTCTAAGTCCAAATGGTTAGTAGGATCATCCATTACCAAAACATTAGCTGGTTCAAGCATCATTCTTGAAAGCTGACAGCGAACTTTTTCTCCACCAGAAAGCACCTTAATCTTCTTGTCGATCTCTTCACCAGAAAAGAGCATTCGACCTAAAAAGCCACGTAAAAAAGTATTATCATCTTGTTCTTTAGTAGCATATTGGCGAAGCCAATCTAAAATCGTTAATTCATCATTGTTAAAGTTCGCATTCAAATCACGTGACATATAGTTATAGGCAGTAGTTTGACCCCAAGTTACGGTACCACTTTCTGGCTTAATTTTACCAGCAATAATATCCATCAAAGCAGTGGTTGCCAAAGTATTACGTGATAAAAATGCAACTTTATCACCAGGACGCACTATAAATGAAACATGGTCTAAAATCTTTTCACCATCAACACTATAAGATACATCTTCTACTTTTAGTAAATCGTTCCCTAGGTCACGGTGCATTTCAAATTTTACATAAGGATATTTACGAGAAGATGGTCTAATATCATCAAGGGTAATTTTTTCTAATTGTTTCTTTCTCGAAGTGGCTTGTTTTGATTTAGACGCATTTGCTGAGAAACGAGCAATAAATTCTTGAAGTTCTTTTATTTTTTCTTCTTTTTTAGCATTTTGGTTAGCTGCTAATTCACTTGCAAGCTTACTTGATTCATACCAGAAATCGTAATTACCCATGTATAATTGAATTTTGCCATAATCAACATCACACATTTGTGTACATACTTGATTTAAGAAGTGACGGTCGTGGGAAACTACAATAACAATATTTGGATAATCGGCTAAAAAGTCTTCAAGCCAGTTTACAGTATGAACATCTAAACCGTTAGTGGGCTCATCAAGTAAAAGAATATCAGGATTACCAAATAAGGCTTGTGCTAATAATACTTTAACTTTTTCCGCTTCTGGTAATTCACTCATCTTACTTTGATGCAACTCTTCTGGTATACCTAAAGACTGCAAAAGCTTAGATGCGTCCGCTTCGGCGTTCCAACCGTCAAGTTCAGCAAATTTAGATTCTAATTCTGCAGCCTTAACTCCATCTTCATCGCTAAAATCAGCCTTAGAATAAAGCTCATCTTTATCTTTCATTACTTGATAAAGTTCCTTATGCCCCTGAATTACTGTATCTAAAACAGTAAATTCTTCGAAAGCAAAGTGATCTTGATTCAAGCTCGACATTCTTTCATTAGCATCAATAGAAATATTACCAGTAGTAGGTTCAATCTTATCTTCTAACAGTTTCAAAAAAGTTGACTTACCGGCACCATTAGCACCGATTACTCCATAACAATTACCGGGAGTGAATTTCAAGTTAACATCTTCGTATAAGGTACGACCAGATAAATTTAAACTTAAATCTGAGACAGTAATCAAATTATTTTCCTCTCTTACATCTAATTTTTAGTTATAACACATTATAGAAAGTCTTTTTATGAAAATTTAATGCAAACTGGTAATGAATGTAGCTAATCCAAATAAAATCCCCGGAAAGTTAGCTACAAACAATGGCCAATCCTTTTTCTCTCTTAACAGAGCATACAGAACCCAAATAAAGCAGTTAATTGCTGCGACTAATGGCTGAATAGGATTGCCGTAATTTCCTTGCAAATTATTCATAATTTGTGGAATATAAGAAATATACATTAGAACAGATAAAACTGAGCCAATTCGTCCAATCATTAATACAGTTTTATTATCAAAAGATCTAATTTTCTTTTTCAACTAATCTTCCTTTCTATACTATGTTATCTAGTTTACTTACTTTTTATAGTTATCTCAAGCACAAAAAAAGAGATTGATCAAAAATCAATCTCTTTTTTTAATATCAACTTATATTAATCTAAGTCAACGTTGTCTGGGAAGAATGCTAAACGTTCACCCTTACCAAGTTCTTCTTCGATTTCAAGTAAACGGTTGTACTTTTCAACACGTTCTGAACGAGCTGGAGCACCAGTCTTCAATTGACCACCGTTAACAGCAACTGCGAAGTCAGCGATGAAAGTATCACCAGTTTCACCTGAACGGTGAGAAATCATAGTGTTGTAACCATTCTTACGTGAAATACGGATGGTTTCAAGAGTTTCAGTAACAGTACCGATTTGGTTCAACTTGATCAATGAAGCGTTACCAGCACCTTCGTGAATAGCCTTCTTCAAAAGCTTAGGGTTAGTACAAATGAAGTCGTCAAGAACGATTTGGATACGGTCCTTGTGACTTTGAGTAAACTTAACCATACCTTCAACATCGTTTTCATCGTATGGGTCTTCCATAGAAATTAATTCTGGGAATTCGTCAAGTAACTTGTCGTAGTAGTCTGCCAATTCTTCGTCAGTAAGAACTTTACCTTCAAGGTGGTACTTGCCGTCTTCTTTGTTGTAGAAGTATGAAGCAGCACAGTCACATGCAATAGCAATATCTTCACCTGGCTTGTAACCAGCCTTGATGATTGATTCATGTAATGCCTTCAAAGCTTCTTCTGAGTTCTTCATGTTAGGAGCGAAACCACCTTCGTCACCTAAGCCAGTTTCGTAACCCATATCTTCAAGAACTTTCTTCAAAGTGTGGTATACGTTAACGATCTTTTCAAAACCATCACGGAATGAAGTCTTAGCAACTGGGGTAATCATGAATTCTTGAATATCGATACCGTTGTCTGCGTGTTCACCACCGTTAATAACGTTGTGGAAAGTTTGAGGCATTTCAAGGTCAGTACCGCCAAGGTAACGGTATAATGGTTGGTGGTTATCCTTAGCAGCTGCAGCAGCAGTAGCCATAGATACACCTAAGATAGCGTTAGCACCAAGACGACCCTTGTTTGGAGTACCATCTAAAGCAATCATAGTTGCGTCAATGTTTGGTTGATCGTGTGGATCTAATCCCTTTAAAGCGTCGTTGATTTCAGTGTTAACGTTGTTAACAGCGTTCATAACACCTTTACCACCAAGACGTGAACCACCATCACGTAATTCAACAGCTTCGTTTTCACCAGTTGAAGCACCAGATGGAACTTCAGCCTTACCTACAACACCGTTTGAAAGAGTAACGAAAACTTCAACAGTTGGGTTACCACGTGAATCAAAGATTTCAAGTGCATGTACATTCTCAATAACTGATTTGAGCATTAAAAAAATCCTCCTTAAATTTGTGGCGAAAAATACAAACTAACCGAATTGGCATCTAGTCAGTGTTTTTCGTCGCTTTTAGGCATAGCCCTTTTGACTACAGATTTATTTTAAAGCAACTTTGTGAGTATGTAAACTAAAGAAAGCAATTATTTTTTATAAAAAAAGATCGACCATTAAAAGGCCAATCCTAAAAGTTGCTGTGCAATTGTAAAACAAAATAGGGCTAAAGTTGTTGCTCCTAAAACATCAGATGGATAGTGTGCACGCATATTTAAACGTGACACTACTACCAGTCCCCATGCGATTATCAAAGTAATTAAGAGCCAGATTCCCATAATGTGCCCAAAGATTTGCCATAACATTAATGACATAATAGTTGCGCTTAAGACATGTCCACTAGGAAAGCTATAGCCATCTCGATAGGTTCTCATTGACAAGGGCCTTTTTCTTTTAACTGAATGCTTCAAAAAGATTCCAACTGCATCAGTTACTGCCAAAGTACCTAAAGACCAAAGAGCAAGCCAAGGGTGATGAAACAAAACTAAAAGTCCTGCTAATAAAAAGTCCCAAACAACAATTACCTTAGGCTCATTTAAGACTGTAATAACTTTCCAAATTTTACCGTCTCTATTTTTAACAAGTTTATGGTGCAATAAATGATCATAAAAATTAAATAGACGAGAATTTCTAATGTTAAATATTAATCCTAAAAGAATCAATGCCGAAATCAGCAATTGAATTAAACAATGCAATTTCACTTTTACTTAACCTCAATTAATTGTGCTAATAAATATTGTAACAGCAAAAAAATAAAGCACATACGTTTTTAAATTTTATTTAACTATTTCAATAAAAAATAAGAATAAGATTTCATCCTGAGCAAATATTTAGCGATCAAAGTGTATAAAAAAGCCCGTAAGATTACTACTTACGGACCAAATTTAAAGGAGAGTACAGGATTTGAACCTGCGCGCCGGTATAAGCCGGTTCGCCGGATTTCGAGTCCGGTGCATTACCACTCTGCCAACTCTCCAATTACAACGTTTTTATTATAGCAATTAAAAAATAAATGGTAAATACAAAATAACTAATTCTAAAATTAATCTTTAAAAAGTCATCATTCTTTCATAGTTTTTCTGTATCTTAAAGCTATACTAATTGATAATGAAAGGACTCGTATTATGGCAAAGATCATTATTTACAAGCCCCGCAAAATCAAGTTGATGCGCCAGGCTGTTGAGCGTTATCTAAACTATAAAATTGTTAAACATAATTAGATTTTTTAGCCAACCAAAAGTGGTTGGCTTTTTTAATTTAAAACATTTCAATAATCTTTTCCATTAGTGGCGTCACCTCTCTATCTTTACGCCATACTAAATTTAAGTGGGTAATCCAGTTAGTATGCTTTACTGGGATAATCTTACTTTTTGCATAAGTAAAGGCAATCGATTCCGGAACTAAAGCTATCCCTAAACCTTTATCCGCCCAGTGAATTGCTGTTCTTGCATCATCACAAGTTACTGAATAGAACGGCCTTATTCCCTGATGCCGAAAACTACGATTGAATACTTCTTGAAATCTTCGGTATAAAATTATCGGCCTATCTTTTAATTCATTAAGATGTTTAATTTCTCCTCTTTCAAAAAACTCTTCTCTTGTCACTGCTACCATTGGTTCCTGGTGAAAGTCTTTAAAATTTAGTCCTTCAAGATTAAAAGGTGTCCGCACTATTCCTAAATCTACTATTCCGTCTTGTAGTTGTTCAACAATGCCAAAAGTATTTGCTTCATGTATTGCAAAGGATACATTAGGATAGTATTTTACTAATTTTTTAAATTGCTCGTTTGGGACAACTCCACCACAAGAAGAAATGACTCCGATTCTAATTTTTCCTAATTCACCCTCTTTAATTTGATGGATTTGGCTTTTAGCAGATATACTCAGAGCGACAATTTTTTCAGCATATTTTTGAAATACTTTTCCTTCTTCTGTCAGTTCTATTCCATGGGCAGTTCTAACAAAAAGCTGTACCCCTACTTCCTTTTCTAATTGTTTTAACTGATAACTTAAAGGTGGCTGAGCAATATATAACTTTTTAGCAGCAGACGTAATCTGCCGCTCTTCAGCAACCACTAAAAAATATTTTAATTGTTTAATATTCATTATTAATACCTTTTAACTTATTATCTATATTTTTAATATCTCCTATCTTAATTTGATATTTTCTTAATAACAAGAACTGCGCTAAAATATTTTAAGAAAATAGAGAATTAACGGAGGATTTTTATGGAAAATAAAGAACTGCAAGGGTTAACCGATGCCCAGGCAGAAGAGCGTCTTAAAAAAGATGGTCTAAATGAAGTTCCCGAACCTGAATTTAATTTCTTTAAAGAATTTATGTCCAAGTTATGGAACTTATCGGCCTGGATTTTAGAAGCAGCCTTATTATTAGAATGCATTTTAGGTAAATGGATCCAGTCCTTATTTGTTTTATTAATGCTTTTATTTGCAGCGTTTAATGGAGCTACACAAAAGAAAAAGTCTCGCAGAGTTCTAAATACAATTTCTCATGAGCTAACTCCAACAGTCTCTGTAAAAAGAAGTGGTAAATGGAAACAAATAAATTCAAAATTCCTTGCTGTTGGAGACTTAATCAGCTTAAAACGCGGAGATGTTTTAGCAGCTGACGTAAAAATTGCTCAAGGGCAGATTACAGTTGATGAAAGCTCCATTACTGGTGAATCAAAAGCAATTAAAAAATCCGTCGGTGATACCGCCTATGCCGGAACTACCGTAGTGGATGGGGATGCCCTAGCAGTAGTAACGGCAACAGGAAGCAATTCCCGTTCGGGAAAAACTATTAATTTAATCAACAATTCTGCTGCTCCTGGTCATTTACAACAGTTATTAACCAAAATTATCTATTACCTCTGTCTCTTAGACGGTGTATTAACTTTGATTTTAGTAGTCGCAGCATTGATTCGAGGACAAAATGTCATTGAAATGCTCCCATTCTTAGCCATGATGTTTATCGCCTCTATTCCGGTTGCTATGCCATCTACATTTGCTTTATCTAATTCTTTTGAGGCAACTCGTTTAAGTAAAGAGGGAGTATTAACATCTGACTTAACTGGTATTCAAGATGCGGCAAACTTAAACTTATTGCTACTTGATAAAACTGGCACAATTACTGAAAACAAGACAGCTGTCTCTCAATGGGACAATCTCAGCAACCTTCCCAATAACGAAGTTCTTGCCTTAGTTGGAGCAGCTACTGATAAACGTAGTCCTAGTATCATTGATTCTGCCATTGATGAATACCTAAAAGAAAAAGATATTAGTCCTGATACTCCGGAAAAATTTGTCCCCTTCACATCTGATACCGGATATTCAATGGCTATTGTTGGTAACTACAATATTAAGTTAGGTTCTTTTAAGCAACTTTCTTTAATAGATAAAAAGGCTGATAAAGAAGCTAAAAATATTGATTTTACTGCTGGTCGTTCAGTTGCAGTTCTAATTAATGACAAACTAGCTGGAATATTCATTTTACGTGATAAAGTCAGGTCAGATTCAAAGAAAGCTCTAGAAGAACTTAAAAAACGCGGAATCAAACCAATTATGTTGACTGGAGATAACCGCAGAACTGCAGAAGCTGTTGCTAAAGAGGTTGGCTTAAAAGGAAAAGTTATCTCAATTCACGATTTCAATGATAAAACTGACGTTAATGATTTAGCCGGAATTGCTGATGTTTTACCGGAAGACAAGCTTAAGATGGTTAAACTATTCCAAAAAGATGGCTATATTGTGGGGATGACTGGTGACGGAGTTAATGATGCTCCCGCATTAAAGCAAGCTGAAGTTGGAATTGCCGTTTCAAATGCTGCTGATGTTGCTAAACGAAGTGGTAAGATGGTTCTCCTAGAAGATGGTTTAACTCCAATTGTTAAAATTCTGGACGCTGGTCATCGAGTTTACCAAAGAATGACAACCTGGTCATTAACCAAATTATCTCGGACAGCAGAACTAACAATGCTTTTAACATTTGGTTACCTATGCTTTAACTATATTCCAATGGCATTAAATGCAATGGTTATTTATACCATTATGAATAATATGGTAACTATGATGATTGGAACCGATAATACGCATATTACCTATAAGCCTGAAAGTTGGAATATGCTTAAATTAGCTAAGATTGCTTTCTCTCTTGCTGCAGGATGGACTGTAATTGGTTTTGGCTTTGTTTGGTACCTTGTATCTCACCACTATGCTCAAGGAACTGTTTCTACAATGGTTTATGTTTATTTAGTTTTAAGTGCAATGTTGATTGTATTAATTACTAGAACTAGAAAATTTTTCTGGCAGTCAGCTCCATCAAAATCAGTTG
This sequence comes from uncultured Lactobacillus sp., assembly GCA_948500755.1. Lineage (GTDB taxonomy): Bacteria > Bacillota > Bacilli > Lactobacillales > Lactobacillaceae > Lactobacillus. The sequence goes on from CAOOYH010000012.1 coordinate 26,644, forward strand.
CTATAGTTCAAATTATTGATGTCTTGCTAACTTTTGCTTTAGCATTATTGGGTTTAGCTATGACTCAAATTAGCTTTGCAAATCTTGGCTTAACCATAATTGTAGCTTTAATTGCAGCAATTATAATTGATTTATTCTATCAACCAATTATGAAAAACAAGTAATAACCCATACTAAATCCATAGAAAAATAGGTTACTTTGATATGTTTATCAGAGTAACCTATTTTTAATAAACTTTAGTTTTTATATGTTTCCTTAATAAACAGCACACAAACTGCTGCTAAAATACCCGAAATTCCTGCAGTCAGCATCATCGCCGGCATTGAATATTTCATTAGTGGAAATAGTATAAAGCTTAATAATGAAGCAATTATTTGAGGTAAGCAAATAGAACAATTAAATAAACCTAGATACGTCCCCATGTGTTTACCGGATAAGGCATTAGAAACCATAGTTAGTGGATAAGTGTTCATAGCTGCCCAAGAAATTCCAATTAAAATAAATGATACAATCAAAATATTTTGAGAATGGACAAAGAAGATGGAACCATATCCTATTGCTCCTAATAATAAACTAATACCATATCCAACCTTATGATGATCATTTGGCACCTTTGCCAAAACATATGACCATATCACTGCGGCAATTGATTGAACAGCTGTTAAAACCCCAAACCAGTTTCCGGCTAATTGATAACCAGCCGAAGATGGATCTGTTACTTTCCAAACATTTTCTGCAATTGCACCTGTAGCATAAGTTGATAAATATTGGAATGAAAACCAACAAAATAATTGTACTAATGAAACTTGCCAGAAAACTTTAGGTGCCTTTTTTAACAGTTCAAACCAGTTCCCGCCTTCTTTGTTATCTTCTTCTTTAATACCATGATAACGAGCATAAGTTTTTGGATCATATTCATGAACTTTTGTTACGGTTAACAAACTTGTAATGACAAGTATTGTAGCTCCTACATAAAATGAAATTACAACTGATTGAGGTACTACACCCTTTTTAGCAGTATTAGCAACTCCTAGAACTGTTAATAGAAATGGGAAAAATGCTGCAATTACTGCACCTGAATTTGAAAGCATACTTTGTATACCATATGCATATGATTTTTGCTCATCATTAACCATATCACCAATCATCATTTTAAATGGTTGCATAGCCATATTTGCTGCTACATCTAAAATTGCAATTGCAATAGCTCCAAATACTAATGCTTCAATAGAGCCATATCCTAAGCCTAAACTCCCAATGTTTGGCAAAAATAACATCATAATCACTGCAAAGATCATCCCAATTAATAAGTAAGGTAATCTTCTTCCACCAAGTTTTGGAGCCCAAGTTCGGTCAGAGAATGATCCAATAGCTGGCTGTACCACTAACCCAGCCAAAGGCGGTAAAATAAAGAACCACCCTAGCTTAGTTGGATCAGCTCCTAAGGTTTGAAAAATTCGACTCATTTGTGATGTTTCAAGAGTAAAAGCAATTTGAATACCTAAGTACCCAAAATTAATCATCCAGATCACACTTTTTGCAAGTTCTGGTAAGCCAGATACTTTGTTATTTTCATCCATAATTTTCTCCCTCACTTTTCAGCTAAGCGCTTTCAATAATTTTATATTAAGCAAGAGTGAAAATGCTTTCAATACAGGATTAATTGTTACCGGTAACTAAATACATAAAAATGCTGATACCATTACAAAAAAGTAATAAATATCAGCATTTCTAAATAATTTATAAGTGAAGTTCCTTATATTCTCTTATACTCTAAAAAGTCGTAATCAAATTTATTATTTCCATTTGGATGATGACTTTCGGAATTTACTAATTTAAAGTCTTCGTACTTTAATTCCGGCATCCATGTATCACACTTAAATATATGGTGAATTTTTGTCTTTTCAAGAACATCTACTTCATCCTTAAATTCTTTAAAAACTTCAGCCCCCCCAATAATATCAATTGTTTCTTCAGTGTGATCTTCGATCCAATTTTTCAACTGTTTAATTTGTGAAAAAACTTTAACTCGTGAATTATCTTGATATCTACGTTGTAAAATTGGATTAGTAGAAAGGATGATATGTTTTCTTTTAGGAAGTAATCCGGGAAAACTATCAAATGTTTTTCGTCCCATAACGATAATATGATTACTAGTCAGCTCTTTAAAATGTTTTAAATCAGCGGGCAAATGCCAGGGCAAAGCACTCTGGTAACCAATACATCCATTTTCATCTTCTGCCCAAATAAATCTAATCATTGTTCTTTCCTCAACATTTAAACGGCTACCGGCGCCTTAATAGTGCCATGATGCCGGTAATTAATTAACTTGATATCTTTCATTTCAAAATCCTGTACTAATTTTTTATCCGGATTTAGCCAAAGCATAGGGGCATCATATGCAGATCGATTCAATAATTCTTTAACTTGGTTAAAGTGATTTTTATAAATATGAGCATCCCCTAAGGTATGAATAAATTCACCCGGCTTTAGTCCCGTTTCACGCGCGACTAAATTTACTAGTAAAGCATAACTCGCAATATTAAACGGTACACCTAAAAACATGTCGCCTGATCTTTGATACAGTTGTAAACTTAAACACCCGTCATTAACATAAAACTGAAACAAGACATGACATGGCGGTAAAGCAGACGTTGGTACATCTTCGGGATTCCATGCGCTAACAATTAAGCGACGAGAATAAGGTGTTTTCTTAATTTGATCAATTACATTTTGAATTTGATCAATAAAGCCACCTTCACGCTTCTGCCAATGTCTCCATTGAGCACCATAAACGTCTCCTAAATTTCCATATTTTTCTGCGAAAGTTTGATCTTCCAAGACTTTTTGATCAAATTTTTTCATTTCTTCTTGATATATTCTTTTAAATTCTGGGTCTTGTTGACTTCTTAGACCAAAATTAGTCATATCTGGCCCCTGATATTCATTGCTCTCTACCCAATTTTTAAAGGCCCATTCATCCCAAATATGATTATTATGTTCTAGCAAAAAACGGATATTAGTGTCTCCTCGTAAAAACCATAACAATTCGCTCTTAATAAGTCCAAAAGGTATTTTTTTAGTAGTTAAAATAGGAAAGCCATCATTTAAATCAAATCTCATTTGGGCTCCAAACAAGCTTCTAGTACCTGTACCAGTCCTATCTTCCTTGTCATGCCCTTCACTCATTATTTTACTTAGTAAATCTAAATATGGTTGCTCTAAAGTTGCCATTTTATTTCTTCTTTCTATTCCGCGTCCTCATCTTAAAATACCATATATTTTGTATCTTGGTAAATACAAACACTACATTTTGTATATTCATTGATATGGTAGAATTATATATTATAAACTTTGGGGGAATTCTAATGATTTTAACTTGGGATATAATTAGAAGAATAATCGAAATCCTTTGGTTAATTAATGTCGGTCTAGCAATTTGGACAGTTTTTCGTAGTCATCGTGATATTGCTTCTACTTGGGCATGGCTCTTGATTTTGTCTATCTTGCCTTATGTTGGTTTTGTTTTATATTTATTTACTGGTCGGCAATTATCACATGATGATATCTTTTCAATTGAAACTGAACAGAAAAAAATTCGTGATCATTTTCTTAATGAACAAAATAGACTATTAAGAATCCATGACTTGCTACCAAGTAAAGCCCAGAATCCACGCGCAAGACGCTTAGTAGAACTGAATCTAAATAATGATGATGCCCTTTTAACTTTTAATAACGAAGTCGAGACTTTTATCGACGGACAAGCTTTATTTCCAAATCTTATAAAAAATATTGATGAAGCAAAGAGAACCATTAATGTAGAATTTTATACATTTTATGATGATCAATTAGGAAATCAGGTCTTACAATCTTTAGAAAAAGCAGCCAGTCGAGGCGTTAAAGTTAGAGTTTTATATGATGCAAGCGGCTCTCGTGGTACACGACCATCTTTTTTTAAAGAACTTCGTCAACTAGGTGGAGAAGCTCAACCTTTCATTTCAACAGCTGGAAACCGTCTTTTTACTACTCCTCGCGCTAACTATCATTTACACAGAAAACTGGTAATCATCGACAATGAAATTGGATATATTGGCGGCTTCAATATTGGTGATCAATATATTGATCGAAGTAAGAAATTTGGACACTGGCGTGATACCCACCTTCGCGTAGTAGGACAAGCAGCTTTATTAATGGAAATTCGCTTTGCAATGGATTGGAATACTAGTTGCCGTAAATCTCATCTTCCAAAATATAATATTGATAACTTAATTGAAACATTTGAATTAAAAATAGTTCAATCTAAAGACTTGGTCCCAATGCAAATTGTTTCATCGGGACCAGATAATAGTCACTTTGGTATTCGGCGAGCTTATGAAGAAATAATTGCTCAAGCACAAAATTATGTCTACATTCAAACTCCCTACTTAATCCCGGGTGATTCAATCCTGGAAGCTTTAATTATTGCAGCAAAAAGTGGAGTTGATGTACGAATTATGATCCCTTCTATGCCCGATCATCCCTTTGTCTACCGGGCAACTGAGTACTATGCAAAATACCTAGTTAATCAAGGGGTTAAAGTTTACAAATATGATAATGGCTTTATTCATGCGAAAACTATTGTTAGTGGATCTAATATTGCTTCAGTCGGATCCGCAAATCAAGATTTTCGTAGTTATCAATTAAACTTTGAAGTAAATGCATTTACATATAGTCCAGCTCTCACCAAGGAATTAAAAGAAATTTTTGAAGAAGATTTAAAAGAGTCAACTTTACTCACAAAAGAATACTTTGAAAAGCAATCTCATTGGCGTAAATTTAAACAATACTTTTCAAGATTATTATCACCAATTTTATAAAAAGAAAGAGACATACTCAGCTTTTTAGTTGAGTATGCCTCTTTTCCTTATTTATTCTTCTTCATCAATTACAGTAACAGATTTTCTTTCTTGATATGAATAATATATCCAAGCAATAACACCAAATGCCACTGGTCCAATAGCGGTCCAGAATGAAGTTGCATAATCACCAGTAAATAATGGCTCAATACAAGTAAAGACGATTCCTACTGCTACTACAAGCCAAACAACAATTGTTACGGCCCACACACGTCTTTTACCCTCAATAAAGATAAATGGACGATCGATATCTTTTTTCATCTTAAAGAATGGATATGCACCAATCAAGAACAAATATGGTGCAGATGAAGAAACGTTCATCATATCCATTAAAATAGTATAAAATTGGCCTGCTGCGTTACCACCAAAGGAAATAAATAAAATAATAACACTAACAATAACAGCCTGAAGCCACATTGAACGCTCTGGCATTCCGTGTCGATTTAACTTAACTAAGGATTTAGGTAAAAGTTTTGGATCACATCCTTCAATAAAGGACTTAACAGGTGAATAAACCATTAAAAATGCTGCTGAAATTCCTGCTAAAACGTCAGCCAATCCAGCAAAACGGGAAAAGGCCGATCCTAAAGCTAATGCTGCGGAATGAGAAAGTCCAAATGCTTTACCTGTTTCAACTCCCAAATTGTTAATTAAAACATATTCAACATTAGCCAAATCAACATTTTTACCACTTAATTGACTGCTCCAGTTAGCAGCTACACCACACATCAAAATATTTAAAACATATAATGCCGTCATCCAAATCATTGCAGTAATTAAAGCCTTAGGAAACGTTTTTTCAGGTTTATCTACTGAATCAATCACACCAGCTGATGTTTCTAGACCACCATAAGCAAACAAAGCATAAACAATGAAAGATACAACGGCAATTGGAGATTGGAAAGCCGGATTAGGTGAATGAACTAGTGATTGAGCTGTTAAAGGTTCTGCTAACTTTCCATGATTCAAAAAGAATACTAAAATTGATACCAAAGTAAAACCAATTGTAATGGCTAAAGTAAAAAAGCCCCCAACATTACTTACAGCTGCAATCTTATCAACACCTTTAGCAGCAAAGAATGTTACGACTACTAAAAATACTACTTCTAAAATTCCTAAAAGTTGTGTTGATGTCAAATTTAAAAAGTGCCAGCTTTGAGTAGTATCATGACCGGAAATTGCTGTTGATACCGATACTAAGAAAAATTGTGTCGATGATACAAGCCAGACTACCCAAGCAGCTAACCAAATAAAGGTACCTATAAAGGCTGTTTTTTCACTAACTGAGCCTTTAAGCCAAGAAAAAATTCCACCCTTAACTCCTTTAAAAGCTGCACCATATTCGGCAAAAATTAAAGCTGATGGTAAAAAGAATAAAATTGCGGTTATGATATACCACACAATACTTGCATAACCCATTTGGTAATAGGCTGTTAAAGAATTACTAAAGCCAAAAATAGCTGAAAAGATCATCAGAACTAGACTCTTTAGCCCAATTTTGACTGATTTGTCTTTTTTCATAAAAAACTAAAACACTCCCTCTTTCATACAAACATTAACTATTATGCGCTTTTTGTTAAATTAATACAAAAGAGATTAAAAATAAGCAAAAGAAAACGGAACTCAATCGAGTTCCGTTCAAGCATTAAGCATCACTGTACTTTACTAAAGAATATATGTCTAAATCTGGGAATTGTTCTCTTCCCTTAAGATCAGTTAATTCAATATAAAATGCTGCCCCTACTACTTCTCCGCCTAAGTTTTCGATTAATTCCTTAGTTGCGTGAAGAGTACCAGCAGTTGCCATCAAGTCATCACAGATTACAACTTTTTGACCTGGCTTAATTGCATCTTTATGCATTTCTAAGACATTAGAACCATATTCTAAATCATAAGAAGCACTTTCTACTTCGCGTGGCAACTTATGAGGCTTACGAGCTGGTACAAAACCAACTCCTAATTCTGTTGCAACAGGACAGCCAACAATAAATCCACGGGCTTCTGGTCCAACAATTACTTCTGCTCCACGACTTTTAGCATAATCAGCTAATTCATGGGTAGCAGCGCGATATAATTTCCCATCTTGCAAAATTGGGGTGATATCGCGAAAGACAATCCCCTTATTTGGAAAATCCTGTACACTTGCAATGTGTTCTTTAAAATCAATTGCCATTTAAAGAGAAACCTCCATTTTAGACTCTCATTGAAAAATTAGACCTAGCGGTCTTTGACTTGTATATTTTACCAAATTTTTGCTTTAAAATCAGGCTTAAACCGAACTTTTTAATAATTTATAACTAGTAATGATCACTTCAAATATTGTTTAACATAATTAATCAATTGATTTGATGGCATCATTCTTAACTGATTAGTAAATTTTATCTGAGAGGATATACTATTAAAATATTTTGAAGCAGTTAGTTTTTTACTTTCGGGATTCTTATTCCCGATAATTTTTCCATCAGTAAATGAGACAAAATTCAATTCAAAAAATACACGTAAAATAAATAAAACAGCTTGATAATCTAAACCAAGATAAGAAGATACAGCCTGGTAATCATCAATACTTAAGTTTGGATGTGCATAGATATATTTTAAAGTTGCACCAAAAGCATCCCTACTTGGCAAAGTATTGATTGGTAATTGATCAAATAAAAAGCGTAAATAAAGCTGTTGATACTTTTTCTCCAAAGCAACATTTAACTCCATTTGATTGCGTGGCGTATCTAATAAAGCTACTACTTCAGAATCTCCATTGTAATCTTTTGCTAGACTAATCTTTCCTTCTGGGATCCCTAATCCATTCCTAGCCCACGGAATAATCTTTTTATCAAAAATCAAATACTTATCAGCAAATCCCATCACATAGTCTTCTTGCCGCATATCAATTACTTGATCAAAAACAGCTAATTTTGGAGCTCCATATTCAATCCCCGCTAGCATCCCTTGAACATTCGAAATATTTTTCCAGCTATTAAGAGAAAGAGTAACGTAAAGTTCTTTAATAAAAGGAAGTAATGTTTGATTTAAAAATCCCTTGTTAAAACCAACAATTGTAAGCTTCCCCGCATTTTTTTCTGCTGTAAACTTTACATGATTTTTATCTTTTCCCATTTTAAATAGACTCTTAATATGGGGCTCACTAATACTAAAAATTGGTTCAGGATTACCTGTTCCAAATGGACCAACCAGATTAATCCCAGCTATCGTATCAGGCGTAACTTCTTTTAAATTTAATTCAAAGTCAAAATCTTTTACCTCAAGATCAGTACTTGGTTTAAAGCTATCCTCAAAGCGTACTCGTAATTCTTCAAGCTTGTCGGCTTTTAAAGATAAACCACAGGCAAAATCATGACCACCAAATTTATCTAAAAGATCATCCTTCATTGGCTCTAGAGCATTAAACAAATTAAATCCTTCGCTTGATCGGCCAGATCCCTTTAATTCACCTGCTTCATCCTTAGTGAGGACAAGAGTAGGTTTATGCAACTTTTCGACCACTTTGTTTGCTACGAGTCCTAAGACACCTTCATGAAAATCAGAATTATAAATAACTAGAGTATTTCGATGCTGCCAGCCATTCTTTTCAACTTGAGCTAAACAATCGTCATAAACTTTACTTGTAAGTTCTTTTCTCTCATTATTTAATTCTTCAATCCTAGCGGCTATTTTTTCAGCTTGTTCTTCATCATCACTTAAAAGTAATTCCACGGCTAAACTAGCATCTGCCAAACGTCCAACAGCATTTAATCTAGGTGCAATATTAAAGCCAACATGTGTTGCCGTAATTTCTCCCATAGTTAGACCCGCTTGTTTAATCAAAGCGCGCAATCCTGGTCGTTCAGTTTGATTCAGAATATCTAAACCACGTTTTACAATAATATGGCCTTCACCAGTAACCTTTACCATATCGCCAATTGTTCCAATCATGGCCAAATCTAATAGCTCAGGCATTGTATCTTGCATTAATGCACGGCAAATTGTATACGCAACCCCTGCTCCACAATAATCATCAAATGGATATTTCTGGCCAGGATAATTACAGTGAACAGTACTGAAGGCTGCTGGGTTTTGATCTTGAAAAGTATGATGATCAGTTAAAATCACATCGACACCATGTTCTTGAGCGTACTTTATTTCTTCTACACCAGTTACACCATTGTCAACAGTAATAATTAACTTAGTTCCATCTTCTACTATCTCTTGATAGCGAGTCATGTTCGGTCCATAACCATCTTTAAATCTATCGGGAATAAAAAAATGAACATCGGCACCCAAAATTTCCAAAGTATCCATCATGATACTAGTTGCTGTGATTCCATCCGCATCATAATCACCATAGATGGTTATCTTTTCACCATTATCAATTGCTTGATTAATTCGATCAATTGTCTTTTCCATATCATGCATCAAAAAAGGATCAGCTAGATCATTTTCGTCTGCATTTAACCAAAAATCTAATTTTTCTGCAGTATTTATCCCTCTTAAAGCAAAAAGTTTAGCTTGAATATCAGTTAAACCATAATCCTTAATTAACTCTTGATCTAAATTAGTTGCTTGTCTTTGTTGCCATTTCATTATTTTCTAGTTTACCTAAATCATCTATAAACATCTAAGTTTCTATTATAGCAAAAGTTAAAAAGAATTTACTTCCTTTCATTAAGAAGCAAATCCCTTTATTTAAGCTTGAAAACTTGAAGATTTTTGTCCGTTGCTGGTTCTTCCGCAATTAATTTTCCTCTAATTGCCCAACGATTAACTCCACCATCAGCACAAGTAATTAAAGTAACAATATTTTGCTTAGTATTATCCACTAGCCAAACTGCTGTTGGATCAACAATTTTTTTCATATATATTTGATAAATATAAATCTTATCTAGATTAGTCAAATATACTCTTTCACCTATTTTAGTGTTTTCTAGTGGTGAAAATAATACTCCCTTAGCAGTCATATAGTGTCCAGCTAACGGATAGTTTCCCTTTCCCATTACTTGATCAGGTCTCATAGTTCCTCCGCCAGTTGACATGGCATCGTCGCTTAACCCTTTCATAATTGGTAAGTACATGTTTACGCTGGGAACCGCAATCGCGCCAATTGCATCCGCTGTATTATTGACACGCGATTTTGTTACTTGACCAAAGTCGATTTCCTCTACCTTAGAAAAATCAAACATTCCTTTTTTCTTTTGATTCTTTTTAACAGTTTCTTTATTCAACTTTTTTAAGGCAGTCGTTTGATTTTGTCTAACCATCATATCTCGGATCTGACTATTAAAAATCATCCCTAATCCGATAATTAATAAAATAATTGCAGCAATTCTAATGATCCAAGTTTTCTTGGAATTATTTTTCTTTGTTTGTGCCATTTTTTCTATTCCTTAATTAATTGATACTGTTATAAATTCTAACACAAATTTAGAAAAAGAATATCAATTACCTTAGCAATAGATTTTACGTAGACTTTACGTGGACTTTACGTGGATTTATATTTTAATCAAAAAAAGACGCACCAAAAGCCTTGGTACGTCTATAAAGTCATGTTATTTATTTACCTTTAATGTCGTCATCGTTCATTTTTAAAACAGCCATAAATGCATCTTGAGGCACTTCTACTCTACCAACTGCTTTCATTCTCTTTTTACCACGACGCTGTTTCTCAAGCAATTTTGCACGTCGATCAGGGTCACCGGTATGAATCTTCCAAGTAACATCTTTACGATATGGTTTAATGGTTGCACGAGAAATAATTTTAGCTCCAATGGCACCTTGAATATCAACTTCAAAGTTCTGACGCGGAATTAATTTCTTCAGCATTATTGTCATTTGACGAGCACGATTTTGTGCTTCTTCACGGTGTGCAATAAAGCTGAGAGCATCGATAGGTTCTTTATTAAGAAGCATATCAATTTTAACTAAGTCCGTTGCACGATAACCAGTTATCTCATAATCAAGGGATGCATAGCCCTTAGTTGAAGATTTTAATTCATCAAAGAAATCATAAATAATTTCGGCTAATGGCATATTGTAAATAACATTTACTCGATACTTATCTAAGTAATCCATAGTTACAAATTCGCCGCGCTTTCGCTGACATAATTCCATTACTGGTCCCACAAAATCATTTGGCACCATAATTTCTGCTTTAACATAAGGCTCTTGAACTTCCTTATATTCACCAGCATCAGGCAAATCAGCTGGGTTATCAATCAGCTTAGTTGATCCGTCGTTCATAATAGCATGATAGTCTACACTTGGTGCGGTCATGATTAAATCCATACCAAACTCTTGCTCAAGTCTTTCTTGAACAACGTCCATATGAAGCAATCCTAAAAATCCACATCGGAAACCAAAGCCCAAAGCTTGAGATGTTTCAGGTTCAAATTCTAAAGCAGCATCATTCAATTGTAACTTTTGAAGCGCTTCTTTCAAATCATCATACTTTTGATTGTCAACTGGATACATACCAGAGTAAACCATTGGTGGAATTTGACGATAACCTGGAAGTGGCTTTTCAGTTGGAGTTTCAGCACTAGTAATGGTATCACCAACACGAGTTTCACGAACTGATTTGATGTTAGCAGTTAAATATCCTACGTCCCCAGCAATAAGCATATCTTTTTTAACTGGATGTGGACTTGAAACACCTACTTCTGTTACTTCAAATTCTTTTCCAGTATTCATAATACGAATTTTATCGCCTGGTTTAACCGTTCCCTCTTCAATTCGAACAGATAAAACAACACCGCGATAATCATCATATTTTGAATCAAAAATCAAAGCCTTTAATGGGGCATTGAGGTCACCGTCAGGTGCAGGTACTTTTTTCACAATTTCTTCTAGTAATTCAGGAATACCTTGACCTGTTTTTCCTGAAACTTCTACTGCATCTGAAGCATCAAGACCAATCATCTCTTCAATTTCATTTTTACACATTTCGGGATCAGCTGATGGTAAATCGATCTTATTAATAACTGGTAAAATTTCCAAGTCATCATCAATAGCTAAATAAGTATTAGCCAAAGTTTGTGCTTGTACACCTTGAGTGGCATCCACTACTAAGAGTGCCCCCTCACAGGCCGCTAAAGATCTTGAAACTTCATATGAAAAGTCTACGTGGCCTGGAGTATCAATTAAGTGAAAGATATATGTTTCACCATCTTTAGCGTGGTATTTTACTTCTACAGAATTTAGCTTAATAGTTATACCACGTTGCCGTTCTAGTGGCATATCGTCAAGTAATTGATTTTTCATTTGACGTTCAGAAACAGTATCTGTTAATTCTAAAATACGATCTGCAATCGTTGATTTTCCATGATCAATATGGGCAACAATTGAAAAATTTCGAATATGTTTTTGATAATCTTGTAATTTTTTTATATCCATGTTCTCACCCTTTTCGCTTTATTAATTATATCAAAGGCCCACCACTAGATAAAATTCTTAATGCAACATTTTCTTAAAGTAATTATTTATTACAACAAAAATAAAACGCATACCTCAAGACTCAGAGAGATATACGTTTTCACTTTTATTCTCCGTTTAACTTATCTTTTAAACGTTCAAAGAAATTCTTTTCTTGTGGGGAAATATTACCGCCACCAGCTTTAACGTAATCAACCAAAGCTTCCTTCTGCTTATCATTAATCTTCTTTGGAATCACTACTTTAACTGTTACTTCTTGGTCCCCATTGCCTGTACCATTTATCTTTGGTACACCTTGACCACGCAATTTAAAGTTAGTATTAGGTTGAGTTCCTGCCGGAATAGTTAAATCAACTGGACCATGAACTGTATTTACACGAATTTTATCGCCTAAAGCTGCTTGAGCAAATGAAATTGGAGCTTCAGTATAGATAGTTGTACCATTTCTTCTAAATTCTTTGCTTGGCTTAACTCTAAATACAATGTACAAGTCGCCGTAAGGACCTCCATTCTTTCCGGCTTCTCCTTGACCACTTAAGCGAATTTGTTGTCCATTATCAATACCAGCTGGAACAGTAACTTGAAGAGTCTGCTTTTTGTCGACGGTACCCTGACCGTGGCAAGTTTGACATGGATGTTCAATAATTGTTCCACGTCCTCCACACTTGTCACAAGTGGTTTGTTGTTGAATAACACCAAGTGGTGTTTGACGAGTTACAGTCATTACCCCACTTCCATGACATTTATCACATGTAATTGGATGAGTACCTTTTTCAGCACCAGAGCCATCACAGGTAGGACAAACTTCACTTCTAGTATAGGTAATATCTGTCTTTTTACCCTTAATTGCATCCATAAAATCAATGGTCATCGTATAATCTAAATCTTGACCTTTTTGCGGCGCAGTTGGATCTACACGACTTCTGCCTCCGCCAAATGCTGAACCAAAGATATCACCGAAAATATCGCCAAAATCACCAAAGCCTTGAGATGAGTATCCACCTTGGCCGCCAAAACCGCCAAAGCCTTGACCACCAAAGCCACCTTGACCATTTACACCTGCTTGGCCAAATTGGTCATACTGAGCTCTTTTCTGTTTATCATGGAGAACCTCATATGCTTCATTTACTTCCTTGTATTTTTCTTCAGCACCAGGTTCATGGTTTAAGTCTGGGTGATATTTTTTTGCTAGTTTACGATATGCCTTACTAATCTCACTTTCACTAGCATTTTTATCAACACCCAGCACATCATAATAATCACGTTGTGCCATCTGAAAACTCCTTTATTCATAAAAGAAAAGAACTACAATCACGCAGTTCTTTTCTTGTTTGATTTAATTATAAAACTTTTTACTTATCAGGGTCTACCTTATGAAAGTCTCCATCAACAGTTGAACCACCTTGACCGTTGTCTGAGCCATTATCATTGTTTGGTTGACCACCATTTTGTGGGCCTTGAGGGCCAGCTTGACCAGCTGCACCTTGAGCACCACCATTTTGTTGGTAAAGCTTAACAGCTAAATCTTGAGCAGCCTTTGATAAAGCTTCTTTCTTTTCTTTCATTTCATCCAAGTTGTTGTCTTTTTGAGCCTTCTTCAAAGCATCTAAAGCATCTTGAACATTCTTAGTTTCAGTTTCAGGAACTTTACCCTCAGTTTCCTTTAAAGTCTTTTCAGTAGTAAAGATTAATTGATCTACTTCGTTACGTAAATCAACTTCTTCTTTACGCTTTTTATCTTCTTCAGCATGCTCTTCAGCATCCTTTTGCATCTTCTTGATTTCTTCATCTGATAAACCAGAAGAACTCTTAATGGTAATCTTTTGTTCCTTACCAGTACCCATATCCTTAGCAGATACGTTTACAATACCGTTCTTATCGATATCAAAAGTAACTTGAATTTGTGGAACGCCACGTGGTGCTGGTGGAATATCAGTTAATTCAAAGCGTCCTAAAGTTTTGTCATCAGCTGCCATTGGACGTTCACCTTGTAAAACGTGAACATCTACTGCTGGTTGGTTATCAGCTGCAGTTGAGAAGATTTGGCTCTTTGAAGTTGGGATAGTAGTGTTTCTGTCAATTAACTTCGTGAAGACACCACCCATAGTTTCAATACCAAGTGATAATGGAGTAACATCAAGTAAAACAATATCCTTAACATCACCTGAGATAACACCACCTTGAATTGCTGCACCTAAAGCAACAGCTTCATCAGGGTTAATTGAGTGGTCAGGTTCTTTTCCAGCCCAATCCTTAACAGCCTTTTGAACTGCAGGGATACGAGTTGAACCACCGTTTAAAATAACTTTATCAATATCATTTACAGTCAAACCTGCATCACTTAAAGCATTGTCAAATGCTACCTTAGTCTTTTGAACTAAATCATCAGTTAATTCATCAAACTTAGCACGAGTCAAATCAGCTTCAAGGTGAAGTGGACCAGCTTCTCCAGCAGAAATGAATGGAAGTGAAATGTGAGTTGAGGAAACACCAGATAAGTCTTTCTTAGCCTTTTCTGCAGCATCCTTTAAACGTTGTAGTGCCATCTTATCGTTAGATAAGTCAACACCATTTTCTTCCTTAAAGTTTTGGATTAACCAATCCATAATTCTTTGGTCAAAGTCGTCACCACCAAGGTGAGTATCACCATTAGTTGATAATACTTGGAAGACTCCATCACCTAATTGCAAGATAGAAACATCGAAAGTACCACCACCAAGGTCGTATACTAATACTTTTTCATCATTTTCATCTTTATCAAGACCATATGCTAAAGCTGAAGCAGTTGGTTCATTGATAATTCTTTGAACATTTAAGCCAGCAATTTTACCAGCATCTTTAGTAGCTTGACGTTGTGCGTCATTGAAATAAGCAGGAACAGTAATAACTGCGTCAGTTACCTTTTCACCCAAATAGTCTTCAGAGAACTTCTTAATGTATTGCAAAATGAAAGCTGAAATTTCTTGTGGAGTGTATTCCTTATCGCCAACTTTAACTTTGTAGCCTTCTTCACCCATATGACTCTTGATTGAAACAATAGTGTTAGGGTTAGTGATTGCTTGACGCTTAGCTACTTCTCCAACTTGAATTTCACCATTTTTAAAAGCAACTACAGAAGGAGTTGTACGGTTACCTTCTGGGTTAGTAATAATTTTAGGTTCTTTACCTTCAAGTACGGCAACAGCAGAGTTAGTCGTACCTAAGTCAATACCAATAACTTTTGACATATATGGAACTTCCTTTCTTATTGAGCCACTACAACCATTGCTGGTCTTAATGTTCTATCTTTATATTGATATCCTTTTTGTAAAACTTTAACTACGCGATCTTTTTGTTCATCATTTTCTGCTGCTACAGTTTGAACAGCTTGATGAAGAGAAGGATCAAAAGTATTACCCTCAGCTTTAATTTCAGTAATTCCTTGATCTTTCATCGATTTAACTAATGAATCAAGAGTCATCTGAACGCCCTTTTGGAGTTGCTTAGCAGCTTCATCATCGGCTTTAACAGCTAATGCTCGCTCCAAGTTATCCATTGCTGGTAAAACTTCTTTAGCTAGGCTTTGAGACTCATATTTTATTAACTGAGCACGTTCTTTTGCATAGCGCGCTTGCATATTTTGAATCTCAGCTTCACTACGTAAGTATTTATCTTCAAGATCCTTATTTCTAGCAGTTAATTCAGCAATTTCTTTTTCATAATTCTCTACTGGATTTTCCTTAACTTCCTCTTTCGGAGCTGCTTTTGGATCTTTTTTTGGTGCCTTATCTGGGGTCACCTCGTCCTTTAAATCTTTTTCATGCGGAAACTCTTCTTTACTCACAGCTAACCTCCTTACTTAAATCTACCATAATAATCTAACAATTTCTTTGCTAGTTCATTCCTAAAATACTCGAGTAATCCGATCATCTGCGAGTATGGCATGTTTGTTGGCCCTAGTAGTGCAATTGTTCCTTTACCATATTTTCCAACACTATATTGTGCAGTTAATAAGCTATAATTTTCAAGTAAATCAGATGGTAATTCTGAACCTAATTTAACCTGAACTTTAGAACTAGAATCATTTTTCAGTTCATCTTCAGGATTAAAACCAATTAAACTTGAAAGTGCATCATTTTGATCAATTAACTTATAAAGTGATTTTATCTTGGTTAAATCATCATTTTCATAATTACTCAAAAGATTAATTTGACCATCAACATACATTTGCTCACTAGCCGCATCTTTAATGACATCTTGTAAGAGATCTAATATTTCCGGTGCAGATCCTCGAGCAATAAGATGATCAGCAATTCGCTTGAGTAATACTTCATTAATTGAACTAAGTGATTTTCCAACTAATTGATCATTAATCAATCGAACAGCTTTTTCAATTTCTTCCCCGTTAGTGTGATGAGGCAAAGTATAAATTTGATTCTTTACATTACCATCATCAGTGACTAAAATGGCCATCACTTGATGACTAGATAGAGGAACAATTCTAAAACCCGTAACTTTTACCGAATGGGTTTCAGGTCCTGCTGCAAAAGCTGTATAGTTAGTCAAATCAGATAAAATCTTTGCAGCTTCCTGCACAATTTCATTAACTTGTTGAAAGGGTTGGTCTAACTGGTAAACAATTTGATTATAGACAGACGCTGGTATTTTTACTGGATTAATTAAATGATCCAAATAGTATCGATAGCCAGCAGTAGAAGGAATTCGTCCACTTGAAGAGTGTGTCTTTTCAAGTAACCCTTTCTCTTCCAAAACCGCCATTTCATTTCGAACCGTTGCACTGGAGACCTTGACAGGCAGTTGATTCATCACGGTCTTGGAACCTACTGGCTCATGTGTCTGAGTAAAGTCCATAATAATAGTCTTTAAAATAAGTTCTTGCCGTTCAGTCAACATTTTCTCGCCCCCATCATTAGCACTCTTATTTCTTCTGTGCTAACAATTTATATAATACCATACTTTAGCAATTGTTCAAGTAGAGTGCTAAATCAATTTGATTTTTAACAAAAAAAGCAAGTACTTAGTACTTGCTCAAATTTATTTAATCGGTAGTCTGATTACAGTTCTTACACGATCTACTCTAGTTCTTCGCGGATCACTTAAATATATTTCATGATGATAGCGTGGATTTTTTATATCAATTTGATAATTTTCTGACTTAACAAATTTATGCATATTTTCAATTGTCGTCGGTTCGTCATCATAACTACCAATATGCATTTGCTGGACACATAGTCCTTCGTTATATTTAAAAAATTTTACTTTCGAGAAATCTTTTTTCTTCTTTTCACTAGCAGTTTTAACTGCCCAATCCAACTCTTTAGGAGTAACAAAGTCGGGTAAACGAATCATTGAAATCCAAGAAAAGTTTTCTTTATGAGAGTAGTCGATTTTTGAATCATCCCTCATCCACCAGAGATCTTCAAGAGGTGGAACAACAAAATCAAAATAACCTAGGATTTTGTGTTCTCCTTTTTTACTCATTTTAATGGTATAAGCGACACTATACAGCATTTCTAGAGCATTTTTCTACGTAAAGTCAAGCACAATAGGGTGTTTGACTTTATTTTTTAGTTGTA
>CAOOYH010000013.1 GCA_948500755.1 uncultured Lactobacillus sp.
TGAAGATAAGGGATCACGTGAGCAGGTAGAAATGTGCTTTAAGGCATATCATGATCCATATTGGCAAGCGGAGTTTGAATAGGAATAAGTTTATGTAGCAGTAAAAAATAAAGAGGGTTGATGATTATGAAATCAAAAAGTGTAAGCTTTAAAATTGCAATTTTATTTTTAACTTTTATGGCAGTGTTTACACTATTCCGATCATCAATGTCAGGAATATTTTCATTATTCTATGCTAAAAATGGCATCCCGACTGCTAATATCAGTTCAATAAAATCATTTCAAAATATTGGTATCATGCTAGGGTTGCTACCAGCTGGATATTTAGCAGATAGAATTGGAAGATTAAAGGTTCTAGCTTTATCTTCAATAGTTATTGCAAGTAGTTTTTTAATCCTAATTCTATTTAGAAACTTTTTATTCTTTTCTTTAGCAGAACTCTTATATGGAATTGGACTTGCACTTAATTCTGGAACACTCATTGCCTATATAACTGACTTGCAGGAGCAAAATCATCTTTCTCCGAATAGCAAATTAATGGGGATGCAAGTTATCATCCTAAATTTAACCACCTTAATAGGTGGAAATATTGGCACCGGGCTCTTTGCAATTACAGATACTGCACCAGTTTGGTTTGCATTGATTGGCTTAGGATTATATCCTGCGTTTATTTTTTTCATGATACAGTTTTTATCTTTTTCGGATAATAAGGCATCACATAAGCGGAAAAATAATATTAAAAATATTGCTAGTTTCTTTAAAAAAAGAAATTTCTGGATATTGTTGTTGCTGAATATTGGATATGATTGTGGAACGCAATTTATTCTAATATATTGGTCGATTATCTACGTTAAAAAATTAGGCTTTAATTTATCTCTTGTCTATACCTTGTTTATGTGTGCACTTATTTTAGGGTCGCTTATATTTAATAAAATATCGACATTTGCTAGTTCAAGAAGTATCACGATATTAAATACAGTGTGCATGATTTCTGTGTTTGTTTTGAGTGGAATTATAGAAAATAAATATTTACTATTGAGTCTTTTTCTATTAATTGAATTACTAATGGGGATGATGTCAGGACAGATTTCTGCTACTAGTAATGAAGCAATTTATGGAGAAAGCAACAAATCTACTATGCTTTCGACAGTTTCATTTATTGCTGAAATTTTAGTCGGTCTTTCTCTATTTGTAAGTAATGCAATTATGAAGTTGGCTGGGAATTTAAAAGTAATGTTTTTTGTATCAGCAGCTTACTTTAGCATTGTTTTATTAATAATTCCTTTGATAAAGCAGAAGAAAGAGTTAAGTGCAAAATAAAAAAAGACGATCAGTCATAATCGAGTGATCGTTGTCTCTTAATAAGTATATTTAAATTTTGGATGGAGCATGTTTATCTAAAATTTTATGATCTCCTGTTGTAACTAAAGTTAAAATTAATTCATTATGATTTAACGAATATACAACAATCCATTGGTCGTAGGTAGAATTGTTAAAGTTACCAATGCGAGAAGGATGAAATTCGTTATAACCTTTCCATTTTCCCTTTAATTGATGGTGCTTCATTTTCTAAAATAGCCTTTAGGCAGATACTAATTAATTCAACTGGATAATTTTTTCTCTTTAATTTCTTTAATTCTTTTTTATAGGTCGGAGATATATAAATTCTAATATTTTTCATAAACGATCCATCCAATTATCTAGATCGTCTAAAGTGCCAATTTTTTCAATATTTCCAGTTTCTAATTCTTTTTTTGCTTTTAAAGCTTCAGGTGAATCTAGAAAATTAATGAGTTCTATATCATCATCTGCTGCTTTTCCAACAGTAAATCTTAAAAATTCAGAAAGAGTAATTCCTCGTGTTGCTAAATTTCTTATTGCTTTTTCTTTTACATTTTTAGAAACACGAGTTGAAGCAGTGCTATTACGAGTAACCATATTATCCATAAAAACATCTCCTTTCATGGAATACCATTGTATTACGCAATGCTTAAATTGACAACAAATGAAAGAGGTGAGATAAGAATGTCTAAATTAATTATCATTAGAGGTAATTCCGGTAGTGGTAAGACCACTCTGGCGAAAGAAATTCATCAACGGCTGCCGCGTAATACTTTACTGATTTCACAAGATACAGTTAGACGAGATATACTCCGCGTTAAAGATGGAAAAAACACTTTAGGATTACCATTATTTGAGGATTTACTTCATTATGGTTATCAAAATTGTGATTATGTGATCCTTGAAGGCATTTTGAATGCGGAATGGTATGAGCCTTTGTTTAGACAAGCAGAGGAGCTATTTGGTAAGGAAATTTTTGCATATTATTTTGATATTTCTTTTGAGGAAACCCTAATACGCCATAAGCAGCGTCATATTAGTTCTTTTGGAGAAAAGCAAATGCGTTCGTGGTGGAAAGAAAAAGATTATATCAATTTTATTTCTGAAACTAAGTTTTCTAGCCAAACAACTTTAAGGCAAGAAATTGAAACGATTATGAAGGATATTGGCTATGTCAACAATCATTAATCAATTAAATAGGCGGTTGAAATCTGACTTGCACGAAATTAATCATGAATCACTTAACAGCACTTTTGTTGGCTATAGTAATTTATATCGGCAATCGATTTTTGTAAAACAATTTGCAAAAGAGCAAGGTTATTACACTGAAAAGATGGTTACAAATCAGTTAAATGATCGAGTTTTAGGCGGTTTTCCGCTTAATAATACGTTTGTTTTAGTGTTAAAAGATTGCTCACCAAAAGATATAGGAGAAAAGATTGATTTGAATCTAGCTTTTGAGATGGGACAAGTATTAGGAGAATATCATTTAAAGGTGAAACCATTTATAAGAATTAAGATTGTTAGCGGACAGTTTGATGATTACGTGGCTGAAATAGATTCTTTTAAAGAAAGTTCATACAAAAGAAGATTGAAGAAACTTACTAGTAAATTTTTACCTTATGAAAATGAAATTAAGTTAGAATTATCTCAACATTCAAAATTTGTCTTGCATGGTGATGTGGGCATCAGAAACTATAAATATGTTGATAGTAAGCTAGCACTTATTGACTTTGAAAAAGCACGTTTAGGCCCAGTATATCAAGATTTTATAAAATTGTTTTACCAAGATTTTGATTTGAATGAAGAATTGATTCAATCATTTCTGGCGGGATATTCAAGTAAGAATCCTAATTATCGCTTATCTGACTTAACAAAACAATATTTGATTTTTACTACTGCAGTTGGCATTCTTAACTATACTGAAAAAATTGAGGATCTGGCTTTTAGATATATTGGAGAGACAATGTTAGACACGATTGAGAAGAAATAGATGGAACAAAATTACATTAAAAATTTGCGTAAAAAGGTAGGCCATGAACCACTAATTTTAAATTTTGCTGGTGGAGTTTTAGTCAACGATCAAGATGAAATCTTGTTGCAGAAAAGGTCGGATTTTAAGTCATGGGGTCTGCCAGGAGGAGCAATGGAATTTGGAGAATCTGCTCAAGAGACATGTGTTCGTGAATTTTTAGAAGAAACAGGATTAAAAGTGAAAGTCAAATCTTTGTTAGGAATTTCGACTGATTTTATTCAGCATTATCCTAATGGGGATGTAGCTCAAGCAGTTGTGATCGAATTTTTGGTAGAGCTAGTAGGCAAAAAGAGTAGAAAACCAGATTCGGAAACATTAGAGTTGAAATATTTTTCTAAAGATAATTTGCCGGATATTTTTAATAAGCAGCACTTAAATTTTATTGAGCATTACTATAAACGAGATTATCCATTTTTTGAATAGGAGTATGTATGAAAGAAGAGCGATGTATTTTACAAATAGATAAAGATACAAAAGCTGTTATTGAACCCGATTATGAAAAACAACCCTTTAAATTTCACTCTAAATTATTATTTGCTTTTGTTCCTAAAGAAGATATTGATAATTTTTTAGAACAAGTTTCTCATAAAGTGTTAGGCTCGTATGATACCATTTCCTTTCAACCAGATATTTATGAAATTGAAAGGAACGGAGAATACTTTACTTTATGCCAAGCTCCTTTAGGAGCACCAGCAGCCACACAATTACTTGATTGGTTAATTGCATACGGGGTTAAAAAAGATTTAGCATTTGGAAATGCCGGTGCGCTTGTAGATTTACGGGAAAATGAGATGTTTATTCCGACTAAGGCAATTAGAGATGAAGGAACTTCTTTCCATTATTTAGAAGATAGTCTAACGGTCGATTTGAACACCAAATTTTTAAGTCAAGTAAAAAAGGCAATAACTGAGCTAGACTACAAATATAATGAAGTGACGACATGGACAACAGATGCCTTTTTCAGAGAAACACCGAAAAAAGTGAAGCAATTTCGTGACTTAGGAGCCTCTGTAGTAGAGATGGAATGTTCAGCACTAGCAGCTTGTGCACAATTTAGAAAAATCAAATTTGCGCAAATTTTGTTTACAGCTGATACTTTAGCTAAAGAAGAGGACTATGATCCACGTGATGGTGGAACCGATTCACATCGTCGTGGATTAGAAATTTGCTTTGAGATATTACAAAAATTATAGGAGGAGTAGGTATGAAAGAAGAGACAGAACAACCATTTATTTTAGATTTTGACCCAAACCATCATGCAATAATTGAACCAGATCATGATCAGGAACCATTTCATTTTCACTCACGCTTGCTTTATGCCTTTGTTCCTAAGAATGAAATTGATGCATTTTTAGATCAGCATCTTCACCGCACTATAGGTGAATTTGAGTCAGTTTCTTTTAGTCCAAAGATTTATGAAGTTGAATTAAATGGTAAATACTTTACTTTATGTCAAGCACCGCTTGGAGGACCTGCTTCTGTCCAATTACTTGATTGGTTGATTAGTTATGGCGTGAACCAAGTTTTAACTGTTGGTAATGCGGGCGCGTTAACTGATTTGCCTGAAAATGAGATGTTACTAGTCAAACGTGCAATTCGTGATGAAGGAACCTCTTTTCATTATATGGAGCCAGGTCAATTTATTGATTTAAATCAGGATTTCTTAAAGCAGATAGAAAATGCATTAGCTACTTTGGATCTTAAATATGATGAAATTACTACTTGGACAACTGACGGCTTCTTCAGAGAAACGCCCAAGAAAGTTGCACATTTTCGTCAATTAGGAGCTGCAACTGTTGAAATGGAATGTGCATCTTTGGCAGCTTGTGCGCAATTCAGAAAAGTGGATTTCGCTCAAATTTTATTTACTGCTGATACTTTGGCTGATATAGAAAACTATGATGAACGCGACTGGGGGTATGAATCTCACAGTGCGGGGTTAGAGATTGGATCTAAAGTTTTAACGAAACTAGGTAAAAATGAATAAACAATTGAAACAATTTTGGCATGATTTTTGTCAAAGCCATAACTTAGAATATGATACTCCGGTAGAAGCCTGGGCTTTTGGAGCAACTGCTAAAGATGCAGACTAATTAGCTGAGTTGGTAAATCGAAGAATAAAAACTGCTACTACATCGGCATATGAGCTTTATGGAAATGAAAAGTTGCCCGAAGTAGATGAGTGGAGCATTATTTTAGACAGTAAAGGTGAGCCAGTTTGTGTTATTCAAGAAAAAGTTGCAGAAATTGTTCCTTATGATTTAATTTCTAAAGAACACGCCTACCATGAAGGTGAGGGTGATCGAAGTTATGAATATTGGCGTCGAACCCATGATAATTTTTTTGATTGGAAATATCGAGAAGCAGGTAAAGTATTCTATTCTCAGGCACCAATGGTATGTGAAGTTTTTGAAAAGGTAGAGTAAAAAACATACCTTACTTATATAGTTTATAATCTAATCGGCTTTTCCCACACATCTTGCATAGATGTGATTGAGGGAAGAAGCCGTTTTTTATTTTTAGCTAAGTAATTGGCATAAAAAGTCATTGTCGCCTTTTTATTAGAAATCTTGACAAGGATGCGATCGACTGTATCTTCTTGCCATTCAGGTTTGAACTAAGTAATGATAATATGAGTAAGATTGATGATGTGGATAAAAATGATAGTCAATTTTTTACTATTACGATCCTCAAACCATTGCACCAAATCATCGAATTGAAAGATATTGGCAAACGAAAAGAAGTTAAAAGAGGCTAAAAAATCCTCAGCTGATTAAAAATCAACTGAGGAATAAAAACTTTATATGTTTCTACTGTCTACTTGACGGGGAATGTATCAATAATACTGCTTAGCGTCTTTTTCTATTTGTTCCATTCAGCCAAATCTACAGTTTGCTGCATCAAAGTTGCAATAGTCATTGGACCCACGCCACCAGGAACTGGAGTGATGTTTTCAGCTACTTCTTTAACATCATCACAATCTACATCCCCAACTAAATGATGATTTGCCATCCGATTAATTCCTACATCAATCACAGTTGCACCCAGCTTAACCTGATCTTTTTTAATTAAGTTAGGTTTGCCAGCAGCTACAACTAAAATATCAGCATGTTTAGTGTAATAATCGATATTATCCGTATGTAAGCTTACCATTGTTACTGTCGCATTTTCATTGATGAGAAGCGATTGAAGAGGGCGACTTACTAAAATGCTGCGTCCAATGATTGTTACGTTTTTGCCTTCAATTTTATCTAAATAAGAATGAAGCAAAGTCATAATTCCCCGTGCGGTACAAGAAACAGGATAGTGTCCATTTTCATTGTTATAAAGTTTACCAACATTTTTAGAATTAAAACCATCCACATCTTTTTCAGGAGCAATTGCTTCAATTAGTTCGGTTTGATTGAGATGCTTAGGTAAAGGAAGCTGAATTAAAATTGCGTGAATAGTTGGATCGTCATTATAGTGATGAATTGCTTGTAAAACTTCAGCTTGACTCACATCTTTTGGGAATTTTCTCAAGATAGATTTCATTCCCAACTTTTCTGCAGTTCTATGTTTATTTCGAGTGTAAATAACGCTGGCTGGGTTATCTCCTACAAGAATAACCGCAATTCCGGGAATTATCCCTTTTTCTTTTTTTAATTTATCAACTCTGGTTTTGGTTTCTTTATTAAGTTGTTTGGCAATTTTACGTCCGTTAATAACGTTTGTCACTAATAGAAGCCCCCCTTTTCTCTAAGAAAAAATACTATTTTAGAACAAAAAATTTGTATTTAAAAGTTTCTGTAATAAATCAATAGCATATTGTTTTACTTCATCAATTAAAATTGACAACTCCCATAATAACATTTTTCTAGATAGACTTAGAAGGAAATAGATAATTCGGTATAATAGAAATCAGGTTGGTGAAGATGATATCAGAGTTAAAATAAGGACCAAATAACAAAAAAGCTGATAATTAACTGAAATTAACCCCCAGAGTTGGCCATAAATTCAACCGGGAGGGTTAACCTCATTACTATCTGCAACTATCTTCTCTTTTTTCTTTTACTGTTTATATTTCAAAATCAAATTTAATATATTAGCTGCTTTAAAAGTGCTAATCTTAAAGAGATATATTAGAATGTTAATAAATGTGTTTTAAGAAAAGGATTAATGACTATGAAAAAAACTGGTGTAATGAATTCGAATATTTCAAGAGTAATTGCTGACATGGGTCACATGGATTGGTTAGGAGTTGGAGATGCTGGCACTCCAGTTCCGGCTGAAACTGAAAAGATTGACTTGTCTGTGCGTCCAGGCTTGCCATCATTTATTGATGTTTTAGAAGAAGTCTTGAAAGAGTTAGAAGTTCAAAAGATGTATGTTGCCGAAGAAATTAAAACTGAAAATCCGAAGCAATTAGAAGCTCTTAAAAAGGCAGTTCCAAATGTCGAAATTGAATTTATTCCGCATTCAGAATTAAAGAAGGATTTAAAGTCTTCTAAAGCATTTATTAGAACTGGTGAAGAAACTCCATACTCTAATGTGATTTTGGAAAGTGGAGTAGTTTTTTAAAGTAAATATTTAGCTGCAAAAATAATTGCATCTGTAAATTACAATTATTTTTATATTTTAAGGAAAGTTTAGTGTATGAATGGAATAGCTTTATTAATTGGATTGGGGCCTTTACTTGGCTGGGGGTTATTTCCGACAATTGCTTCAAAAATTGGCGGTAAGCCAGTAAATCAAATTATTGGTACTACCTTTGGTACCTTTATCTTTGCTTTAATCTATAGTTTGGTTCAAGGGATAGCGTTACCTAGCGGTGCTGCTTTGATTTGGTCAATTATTTCTGGAATAGGCTGGGCTAGTGCTCAGATTCTTACTTTTCATTCTTTTACTTTGGTTGGATCCTCACGCGCGATGCCAATTACAACTGCCTTTCAGTTGTTAGGTACTTCTTTATGGGGAGTATTTGCTTTAGGGGATTGGCCAAGTACGAGTGATAAGTTAGTAGGTTTTCTTGCATTAGCTCTGATCATTTTAGGTGCTTGGATGACAACTTGGAGCGAACACAAAACTGATGAGAATAGTGCTAAGTTAAGAAAAGCCGTAATCATTTTATTAGTTGGTGAAATTGGGTATTGGGCATATTCTGCAGCCCCTCAAGCTGCTAAAATTGATGGATCCAAAGCATTTTTACCACAAGCTATTGGAATGTGCTTAGTTGCTATTTGTTATGCAGTTTACTTAAAAATTAAAGAACCAAGTCAAAGAAGTGCTTTAACTCAAGGCGTTTCTTACAAACAAATTATATCTGGATTTTTCTTTGCATTTGCTGCATTGACATATTTAATTTCAGCTCAACCAAATATGAATGGTTTAGCAACCGGATTTATTTTGTCACAAACATCTGTAGTATTAGCAACTCTAACTGGAATCTGGTTCTTGCATGAAAAGAAGACTAAGAAAGAAATGGTAGTTACCTTAATTGGTTTAGCTATCATTATCGGAGCGGCTACAATGACAGTTATGGTATAACAAATATATAGAAAAAAGTAGGATTTATTCCTACTTTTTTTGCTATCTATTATTATCTTTCTTTTTAAACCAGTCTCTAGCAAAGTCAATTAAAGATCTCATTTCAATTACCTTGATAAAACTGTTGTTCAAGCTGACCTGGTTAAAGTGCTCCGGATATTTCTTTTCGAAAGCTAATCCGAGCTCATTAAAATCATCATAAGAATCTAGATCAACGTTTTGATATTCAGTCCAGGTAGTTTTACCTTGGTCATCAAGATCAGTAGCGGCTAACCAGGTTTCAGTTGGACGATTAATTGTCGATTCGGCATAGTGAAGGGCAGTACAAGTTTCATAGTCTGTTCCTAAAAAACTATTTTACCATTATTTTTGTAAAGATAATCTAAGGGACTATTAATGCCGTATGGAAGATTTAATGGTTGTGTTTGAGCTATTTGAACTTTATTTTTACCCCAAATTGCAATGGGTAAATAAGGATGAGTGCTTCTCACTACATCGGTCAAAGTTCTAAAATACTCAGGTGTTATTCCGAGTCCCTCAGTAGCTGAAGTCATTGGATCATAAGGTGGCATATTATCTCTAATCGTTTGAATTAGATCAGAACGAACTGGAGGATACTCCCAGCTTGCTGGATCACAATTTGTCGAAACTTCTGAAGGCATCATAATTGTTCCTTTACTTATTGTTTCCTTAAGTGCCAGGATGATAGTTTCAGGACCACCGGGAACATAGTAGAACTTGCTTAATGATGTATGGACAATAACTGTGTCGGAGGCATTAAGATGAGCACGGCTAAATGCCTGTTTGAAATCATTTTTTGTTGTAACTGTAGTAATCAAATCTTGCGCCATAAAAATCTCTTTTCTAAATTAAAATTAATCATTGACTTGGACGATAGAAAACTACTCTTGTTTTTATTTCAGTATTATTAATTTTTACTTTTTTATTACTCATTATAAAACTCCTTAAGTTAGAGCATTTATGCTCTTTTTCTTTTTAAAAACATTATTAGATAGAAGACAGCTGTTACTAGCTGAGCCACCCCTTCAAGAATAATGGCTGGGCGAGCACCATAGTTTTTAACAATAAATCCTCCTAAAAATGATCCAATCGGAATCATGCAATTAACAATGCTGCTGTTAATCGTGATAATTCGTCCTAATAAATTAGAAGGAAAACTTTCTTGAACTAGAACTTTAAAATTAATGTTCATAATGCTAATCCAGAAAGTACTACATAGAGCAAATATTAGAATTAAAATAGGCCAGATTGGGGCAGTTATTACTTCTAAAATAATTGCTAATCCAGATAGCATTAAGCAAGTGACAATTAATAGTCTTAGTTGACTGTCTTTCACGTAAAGTCGCTGTACGATAAGGCTGCCTAGTAATCCTCCAATTGAAGAGGCAAGTTCTAAACTTCCATAGCTAAGTGCACTATTGTTTAAGTATTTGGTGGCAAAGTAAGGTAAACCAACAGATGATATTCCATAAAATAAGTTAGTTAGAGCAAAAGGCAAGATTAAAATTAAAATATTTTTATTAGTGCGTAATGCTTGCCAACCACTTACTAAATCTTTGAAATAGCGAGTATTACCTTCCGGAGATGAGGTATTGGGAAGTTTAAAATGTAAACGCGTGTAGAACAAAAGTGCAAATGCAAATACTAGTGCTGAAATAATAATTGTATTTTTTATAGATAAAAAGGTAATTAGAATTGTTGCTCCAGCATTGAGGAATAAATCCAAAGTTTGATAAGACATTTGAAAAATCCCATTAACTCTAGGTAATTCTTTCTTTTCTATTATATTGGGCAGTATCTTGTCTTCAGCAGGATAGATTAATGTTGAGCCGATAGTTGACAAAACATAGACTACTATCAAAAATGTAATTCCTAAAAAGTGTAATTTTTGATTATTAAATAGTGGAATAATGATTATACTCAGCATTGCTTGAATAATTGTCACTAGTTTTAATGCTTTTTTGATATCTATACGATCAATTATAGGTCCTAAAGTAAACGAAAACATATCAATGCTAGATTCAGTTATGAATATCACTGAAAGAAGCATTGGTGAATTAAAATGGGTTTTAAAGTACCACAATATTGCCATATAGAAAAGAGAGTCAGCAACATTTGTTCCGATCCGGCCAATTAAGAGGCTTATAATATTATAGTTATTTTTGTTAGTCATTTTCCCGTTCCTTTTTAATACTTAAATTTATTGAGTACATGAAAGTTTAGGGAAAAGATAGCTAGATTTTAGTTAACAAACCCCAAACTTTCATCAAATTTGGGGATATTTATTAAATATAGCTTAATAACTGAAAGAAAATAATTCAGTTTTAAGCTTAATCCTAAGTTATTTAGAATAAACACTTAGTAATCACCTCGATTTATCATAGATAAAATAAGTATAGCATACTCGTTAAGTCCGAAAATATGCCACTTATGTCATAAATTTGTCCGCTTATAAAAATATGATTGTAAATTAAAAAAACATTAGTATAATTAATAACAAATAAAAATAGGAGGGGTGAATAATGACGTTTAAAGAGTTGGTTAAAATCAATCTTCCCCGTTCAATATTGGTTTTTTGTTTGTATATTTTATATGCAGTTGCGGGTTCAATGGGAGAATATCTTTTTAAAGATTCATTAAACAATATTCTTAAAGGTAACTTAAATGGATATCTTTTTTGGACTTTTGTTCAGGCTGGGATGGAAATAGGAACGGCAGTTTTATTACCAATTGCTACAATTGCTTTCACAAGACAAACCCAAGACTATGTTCATAAAATTAGAGAAGAAATTATCGAATATTACTATGCTTCTTCAGAAGTTGAAAAAACTTCTAAAATGCAAAATCAATTAACAGCAAATCTTAAACTATTAACTACTAACTTTGCTACTCCATGGGTATCAATTTTGAGCGGAACTCTTGAAATTTTAATCGCAGTTATTTTGTTATTTACTATGAACTGGAGCTTAATTTTAGTTAGTGCGATATTACTAGGAATTAATTTTCTTCTACCTAAAATTATGGAAAAGAAAACAGCTCAGGCAACTAAGAACGTAAATGATAAAAATGAAAAGTTGCTAAATACGATTGAACATTGGTTTAGTGGACTGCAAGAGTTAAGACGCTTTAGTGCATATGAGAGATTGAGAAGACAGCTACATAAGGCGAGTGACGATTATGCGAAAGCAAATAAGAAAAACTATCGGTACCAAACTACTTCTTACTTATTCAATGGGTTCGGAAATGCCTTAGCACAAATAGGAATATCATTTTTTGCAGGAATTTTATTCTTAAATCATGTGATTTCTTTTGGAGAATTCGCTGTAGCGGGTGCATTTGGATCAGCTATTTTTTCAGCAGTTTGGGAAATTACCCATTCAATTACTTTAGTTAAATCAACTAAAACATTAAGAGAGGAAATTTTAACTTTACGCAAAAAAGAAAAGCGGGCTGTAAAGACAGCTGCTTATGGTGTATCGGTTGAAAATTTGAAAGTGACATACAACGAAGGAGAAACTATCACTTATCCAAATTTTACTATTAAACCTGGTGAAAAAGTACTTTTAACTGGAGATTCGGGAACAGGTAAATCCACCTTATTTAAAGCATTGTTGGGAAAAATTGAGACTAAATGTGGTAAGATTACTTATTTTGATAAGGAAAGTCAACCAATAACCAATGCTAGCCTGGGTTATTTACCGCAAGATCCAATAGTTTTTCCGATTTCAATTAAAGATAATATAACGATGTTTGTTAAAAGAACAGAAAAACAATTAATGAATGTTGTTAAGAATGTCGAATTAAAAAGTGATTTAGATAAAATGCCTTCTGGAATTGATACAGTAGTTAATCTAAAGAAAAATAATTTATCAGGAGGACAACGCCAGAAAATTGTATTAGCTAGAAGTGAAATTTATAATCAGCCATTTGTATTGATGGATGAGGTAACTAGTGCAATTGATCAAAAAGCTACTGAAGAGATTATTACTGCGTTGCTAAAAACTGATCAGACAATTTTAATGATTGCCCATAATTTTACACCAGAATTAAGAGCTAAGTTTGATCAAGAAATAAAGTTAGCTAAGAAAGGGGAAGAGGAATAATGAATTTAAGAAATTTTATTCGAATTAATAGGGCACGTTTTTTTCTGTTTTCAATTTTAGCTATTCTTTCTCCTCTTTTAACAATTGCGATGACGGCCTTAGTTCAAATAGAGACGAATATTATTCTTTCAAGAAATTTACCAAATTTTTTGATAATTTCAGCTATTAGTTTAACTGTGTGTATAATGTTTTATGCATTATTTAGTTTGACCCAATATCTACTTCTTGCTCAAACGCAAGATTTAAATAATAGTGTAAGAGAAAAGATAGTAGATCATTATTTCCATGATGATAGAGATCATCCGGTTTCAAAAATTCAAAATAGACTAACTAATGATTTAGAATTAATTAATGATAATTACTATGGCTCTCTTCTAAATCTAATTTTTGGAGTTGTTCAACTCATTGCAATTATCATATATTTAATTATGTTAAGTTGGGTTCTCTTAATTACAATTTGTATAATTGTAGCCATTTCTCTAGCTTTGCCAAAATTGATTGAAAAACCACTCCAAAAAGCTAATAAACTTATTTCGACTAGCAATGAAATATATTTAGATACTTTAAACGACTGGCTACGCGGTTTAGATCAATTAAGACAATTTGCAGCTGGCGCAAAGCTATTTTCTGTCACTCAAAATGCTAGTAAAAAACTTGAAGACGCAACTGTTAAGCAAACTACTTAGACTAAATTACTTAATGCGATTAACGGGATAGCTTCTGCATTGTTTGGGTTGATCATATTTGTTTTGACTGGATTTTTAGTCAAAAATGACTTAGTACAAATGAGTACTCTATTAATAGTGGGAAATTTCAGATTTTATTTAAATCAAGCAATTAATGAAATCTCTCAGGCTAGGGGAGAAATGAAGGGAGTAAAGAGTCTAATTGAAGAAGTAAATGAAGCAGCGGAAAAAGTTCAAGTTTCAGATAAGCAAAAAACAAATATGCCTACTGTAATTAAAACAGAATCATTAAGACTCAATTTTCCAAATGGCGAAAAACTAAATTATCCGGATATTCAGATTAATCAAGGTGAAAAGATTCTCTTAACAGGAGATTCTGGTAGTGGTAAATCAACTCTATTTAAATTGATATTGGGAGAATTAGCACCTAGTGCTGGGAAGATTATTTTTGAAGATAAGGATGGAAATGAAATTAATCCAGATTTGAAAGCAATTGGATACTTACCACAAGATCCGGTTATATTCCCAGCTTCAATTAAAGAAAACATTACTATGTTTAACAATAAGTTAGATAATAAGATTGAAAAGTCAGTAGAAGAAGTAAATTTATCTGCTGATCTGCAAAAATTTGAGGAGGGAATTAATAAACAATTAGATCTTGATAAATTAAACATCTCTGGAGGACAGAGGCAGAAAATTGTTTTAGCAAGGGCTCAAGTTCATGAGAATGATATTATTTTAATTGATGAAGGAACAAGTGCGATTGATCAAAATTCAACCATTGATATTTTAGACAAATTGTTAAAAAGTAAAGCAACAATTGTGTTTATTGCCCATAATTTTACTGAAGAAATGCATGAATTATTTGACCGGGAAATTCATTTGATAAAATAATAAAAACATTATTAATTAGCTTTTGTTATTTAGTAGAACGAAGTTCATTAAATTAACTTTTGGTATTGATCCAAATTTAATTTAATGAACTTTTTTACTTTTTATATTTAAATTAATAAAATTGTTACTTTAACATTAAAAGATAAATAAAACAAAAAGGATGGCTGCTTACAGCAGCCATCCAAAGAAATAGCACTAATTATAGAGTTGTCGAGTGAAATTGTAAAGATCAGTATCCAAATAATATTTAACTTCATCAGCTTTAGAAATATGATCTAAACCAAATAGAGCAGTTAAAAGTTTCAATTCGTATTTTAAGTTTTGAATAGCAGCAATTAAAGTATCAGAATCTTGACTAGCAAACTGCAAGAAATAGTTTGCTATACCAACGTACTGTGCCCCTAAAACTAGAGACTTAAAAATATCCAATGCATTTGTAATGCCACCAGCTGCAATAATAGTTTTAGTGACGGGGATAGTGCGTGCTGCAAGGAGTGTTTTAACAGTAGAAAGACCAATATCTTCTAAAAAGTTTAACTTTTGAGTCTTTCGTCTTTCATTTTCAATTTGCGCAAAATTAGTTCCGCCACTTCCACCTAAATCGATAATTGAGAAGTCATTGATCAAAAGGGTACGAAGAGATTCAGGATCAATTCCCATCCCAACTTCTTTAATGATAATTGGTACATCAACTGTATCTCTAATCTCTTTTAGATTATCTATCCAATGAAAATCTCGATCGCCTTCAGGCATTACAGCTTCTTGAACACTATTAAGGTGAATCTGTAATGCATTTGCATCTAAAGCGTCAACAATCTTTTGAGCTACTTTTGGATCAGTAGTTGGATTAACATTTGCAAAAATTAGTCCATCAGGATTTTCTTGACGTGCAACTTCAAAGC
This sequence comes from uncultured Lactobacillus sp., assembly GCA_948500755.1. GTDB lineage: Bacteria > Bacillota > Bacilli > Lactobacillales > Lactobacillaceae > Lactobacillus. The sequence goes on from CAOOYH010000013.1 coordinate 15,509, forward strand.
TCTTTATTTGATCAATTTCTTTTTCAAGAATGCTAGCGGATCCTAAAGCCATCGGAATATTTTCTGCAGCAGCCGCTTTAGCTAAACGTTGATTGATGGTATAGGAAGTATCAGAGCCGCCAGTCATTGCATTAATAAAGAAGGGAGCACTGATAGTATGACCAAACATTTCAGTTGAAATACTATCTCTACTTACTGCACTTTCTGGAAGAGCAGGGCGGATTAAATGAACATGATTAAAATCATTATCTTTATTACTATTAAAAAACATCTTAGCTAATGCTAGATGTTCTTCTTTTCTTTGAGATCTTTGTGACATAATTTTTCCCACTAAGCAATTGAGTGAACTAGAAAGTTCAATGGCATAATTCCATTTTTACGCCAATTATTTTTCATTTCTTCGATATCAGTTTTTTCATCTGCAATCACAATACCACAATCGCCATTTCCTGCACCAGAAGTCTTAGCAGCGCCATTAAATTGTTCGGCAATATTAATTAATTTAGTTAAACGTGGGATTTCGATAGCAATATGGTTAAGAGAAGCAAAGTCTTTTAATAACTGACGATTTAAACGAATTTGTTTTTGAATTAAAGAAATATTTTTTTCATTAAAGCCCTTAATCATATCAAGAACACATTTCCGTGATTCATCTAAAAAAGTGTCATATTGAGTCTTAATAAACTTTTTCTTTGCATTAGTTTTATCAACTAATTGAGAAGTTGAAGCAGGCTTTTGACTCCAACCAATTACCAAGTTTAGTCCTTCTGGAGGAGTTAATAATTGAATCTTAAGACCAGGCCAAGCTTCATTTAAAACTTCGCTAAGAGATTTAGTAGCTAATTCTTTCTTAAGCCATGCTTTATCAAAAGTTTGATAAGCAAGCCAACCACCGTAAACACTTGCTGCAATATCACCAGCAGAACCATTACCTTGAACGCTATAGTGAGAAATAGCAGAAAGTTTAAAAATAAGATCTTTTGTACAGTGTAATCCATAGAAATTAAGAATAGCCTTCACCGTAGCAACTGTTACAGCAGCTGAAGAGCCAAGACCGTATTTTTTACCGTCGGCTGAATCAAGATCTGAATTAACATGTAGGTCATATAAAGACATTGAAACTTTTTGTTCAAGACAAAAACGTTCTGTAAAGTTAATAGCAGATAAAATGTATTCAAACGGATTATCACGATTATCAATAACCATTTGGTTACCTTTACGGATCCAGTGAATTGAATCTTGAGAATACTGTTTAGAATGAATTAACCCACTTGTACCTGTACTCTTTGCAATTGAAACACGTACAAATTCATTTACTGCAACTAAAATGGCAGGGCAGTTTTGCTCAAGAACTGCATACTCTCCCGCAATATACAACTTTCCTGGTGCTTGTTCTGTAATCAACGAATATTCCTCTAATCTTTTTATTTTCAAATTACTAAAGCAGAGTAACGCCTGGGCCGAAACTCGCAACGACTATTTTAACATTAGTCAAGGTTTTCTGAACAGCTGAAATAATATCTTTTCTATTTCTTAAGGTGCAGAGAATTTTTACGTTTGGACCAGCATCAATTGTATAGTAACATTCGATGCCATTTTTTCTTAAATCTTCAACTAATTTAATAATTTTAATTGTTTCCGGTTCAAAATAAGTAAAGGGTTCTTTAGCAGTTAAATTGCAAGCGTGCATCTCGTTGGCACTTAGTTCACTAAGTTCACCAATTCTAGTAAAGTCATTATTTTGGATAGCTTGTTTAATTTCAGCAATTTCTTCTTCGTTTCTAGCTAACCAAGGTTGATAAAAAGGAGAGGTTTGGGCTAACTGCATTCCTTTTGTTGAAGAAATTTTTTTCTGCTTTGTATTAACTTCGATTGCTAGTAGAGAAAGATCAAGATCAGGATTTTCATCAATTGGAGCTGCATAGGAGCTCTCATCATCAAATCCTTTTTTCCATTCAACAAAGCCGCCATAAACTGATCTAGTCGCTGACCCAGACCCAAGGCGTGCAAGTCTTGAAAGCTCCTTTTTAGAAAGATCTAATCCATAGCTTGCAACAAAGCTTGTTGCAAGAGCCGCAAAAGCTGATGCTGAGGAAGCAAGGCCAGCAGAAGTAGGAACATGGTTTGTAGACCGAATTGTAAAGTGGTCATTAACGCCAAACTTTTCTTGTAATAAATGAATATAATTAAAAACTCGCTTGCTGTCTTCTACTGATTGTTTTTGATCATTTAAAATAAAGGTATCTTCAGTTAATGAGGAATCATGTTCAAATGTAGTATCAGTATAAAAGGCATCTAATGTCATTGAAAGACTAGACATTAACGGTGTCTTTAAAGCTTGGTCAGCTTTTCCCCAATATTTAATTAAGGCGATATTAGTGTGGGCACGAGCAGTTTTCTTCATTAAATTTCCTCAATCCAGTCATTATCAAAATTAGCTTTAGCTTTTTCGGCAATTTTTTTAGCAACTTCTTGATTAGGACATAGTGCAATTACAATGCCACCTAAGCCACCACCAGATAATTTAGCTCCTAAAGCGCCATTTTCATTGGCAATTTTACAAATATTATCGATTCTTTCAGTTGAAAGCTTAAAGGAGGCAAGGATGTCTTCGGCTTCATTAAAAATCTTCCCGATCTCTTCTGCATTTTGGTTAAACCAATTTTGTCGTGTTGCGGTAGCTAATTCTCCAAGCCGTGCAATTTGTTTCTTTTTAAGATCACTTTCATCCATTTGCTTTTTAACTGATTGAACTGCGACTTTGGTATTTCCAAGTTCACCCGTATCCATAATTAATAAGGTAGCACCTAATTTTTGAGAAAGCTGTTTTGGTCCGTCTTGTTTATTGAAGAAAACTAAGTAATCGGAATTTACGGTAGCAGCGTCAAGGCCGGAAGCTTTTCCATGATTAATCATTTCTGCATGATTAGTGATTTCCATGATCTCAGCTTCAGAAAGAGTTAATCCTAAAAATTGTGAAACAGCCTTGGTAGTTCCTAAAGCTACAACAGCACTTGATCCAAAACCCCGTTCCATAGGAATTTCACCAGTATAAGTAATTTTAAGATTAGGAGCGTTTTCTACTCTTTCAAGTAAAGTTTTCACAATATATTTAATACCATCGTATTCATCCGGCGCATCAAAAAAAGCACCATGATAATGAGTTGTATCCATCCAAGTAGGACCATCAGTTTCTTCAACAGTTGTGGTGATATTTAAGGCCTGGATTGGAAGAGCGAGGGCATCATAGCCATAAACTACAGAATGCTCACCAATAAGAATCACTTTTCCATGTGCTTTGACTTCTATTTTTTTATTCACAATTATCTTTCCTATATTATAAATTTCATTAAGTCTAATTGCCTTGTCTCATATGCTAAAATATTTGCTAAGGAGACTAGAGACTTATGATTAATGTAATTACTGGTAGACAAGTAGACAACTTGCAAAATGAAATAATTGATCAAGCTGTTAAGTCATACTACCAAGATAAAAGACACGATGTTTTTATTATCGTGCCAAACCATATTAAGTTTACCACAGAAGTACGCGCACTTAGCAAGCTCTCTGTTTTAACAAATAAAAAACAAGTTGCAGTAAATAAATTGCACATCCTTTCTTTTTCACGGCTAGCTTGGTATTTCTTGAGAGATGAGGCAATTAAACTACCACAAATTCTAGATGATGCCGCTAGTGTCATGCTACTAGAGCAAATTGTTAAAGATCATCAAGATGAATTAAAACTATTTCAGAATCAAACTCAAGTTACATCCGGTGCCTTAAGACAAATGTATGAGGCTATTTTATCTGTACGAGCCGGTAATATTGAACTAGACAATATTGATGAAAAGAAATTAAATGAAGAGACCAGCTATAAAATTCATGACTTAAGAATTATTTATGATGAGTTTATTGAACGTTTATCAGAAAAATTTGCTACCAAAGATGAAATGCAATTATTGCTTAATGAGTTCTTAGCAAAAAGCAATAACTTGAGTACGATGGAATTTTATTTTTCTGATTTTTCACATTTTTCTTTACAAGAGTTAACCTCGGTTCGTTTAATTTCAAAAAAAGCAAAAAATACAACTTTAGCTTTTAAGACAAAAATTGGCAAAATTGATAATAACGCTGAACCAGGTGACTATGACTACGTAGTGCAACGTACAATCGGCCAATTAGAGCATTTTTGGCAAAATCAGCAATTAGATTATCAAACTCAAGAGTATCCACTTACTCAAACAAGTCCTAGCTCTTTACTAAATGGGGTTTGGACAAAAACGAGTGGGTTTGATGAACGTTTAAGTAAGTTTTTGCAGCCAGTCAAAGCAGACTCGCGGTATGCAGAAGCCTATTTTGTTGCGCGGACAATTTACCAACAGGTAGCCTTAAATAACTATCGCTATCAGGATTTTCTAGTTTTAGCACCTAATTTAAGTGAATATGAAACATATTTAACTCCGATTTTAAGGCAAAACCAAATTCCTTTCTTTAATGATTTGCAAAGAGAAATGAAATACCATCCCCTAGTAGTTGCTGTTGAAAATCTACAGCAAATTTTTAAGCGTGGTTTTCAAACGGATAATGTAATTGCTTTAATGAAGACGCAGTTATTCATCCCTGGCTGGTACAAAAATTCTGCGCACTATCAAAATGATGTTGACCTACTTGAAAATTTTGTCTTAGCCCATGGTATCAAAGGGAAGCTATGGACTAAGTCATTAAAGAATTTTGTAGATGCAGAGGTAATTGCTTTAGATAACTCTGAGAAAGAAGTAGAAGATCTCGATCGACTACGAAAGTACTTTATTGATACTTTAACTAAATTTTTTGAGCAACTTGATAAAGAAGAGGATCCTCAAGCTGGAGTAACAGTTTTTTGGAATTTTCTAATTAAAAATCGTGTTGCAAAACGTTTAGAAAGTTGGCGCAAAGAAGCTAATGATGCAGGCGATTTACAATTGGCACAGCAGCCAGAACAAGTTTGGTCAACTTTAACTGATTTATTAAAAGACTATTTACTAGTAGCTAATAAATTTTCTTTAGATCAATTTTTTGATCTTTTAATCAGTGGCTTTAGCGAAGCCAATTTCTCACAAATTCCATCTACTCTTGATGCAGTCAACATTTCTGAATTAGGTATGGTGCAAGGTCAAGGATATAAACAGGTGTTCATTATTGGGGCAACTAGTAGTAACTTGCCTCAAATTGAAAAAATACCAGGTTTCTTTAGCTCTGAAAACTTAGAACAGTTAAATGAAGGAAATGAAGCTAATGGATACTTAGAAGATCAGCAAAAGATCAATAACTTAGACCAAAATTACCAATTTGGAAATGCTTTGAGCTTGGCCAGTGATAAAATTTATATTTCTTATCCAGTAATTAATACTGCAAATGAACAATTAGAGCCTTCAATTTTTTATAAGCAGTTATTAAAGTTAACCCGCGCTGATGAATTTGCCCAACATGATTTACCTCAGAATAATGGAGAGGTTTTAACTTTTATAACTAATCCAGAAGCAAGTTTAGGTTACTTAACATATTTAAAAAATAAAGCAGCTACTGATGTAGACTTTTTATTGAAAATAACTGAAGAAAAAATTGGTGAAATAGCGAAAAATGTGCTTGAAGGAAGCAACTTTAAGAATATACCGGAAAACCTTTCCCCTGAGCTAGCACAACAGCTATATGGCGATCGAATTGAAACTTCTGTTTCACAACTAGAAACGTATTATCAAAATTCTTTTGAATACTTCCTAAATTACGGCTTACATTTGAAGAAAAGATTTGAAAATGAACTTGATGTAATTCAGGCGGGAAACTACTACCATGAAACTTTTGATTATCTAGTTAAAAGGATTAAAGAAAAGAAGTTAAATTTTGCTGATTTAACAGAGGAGAAGTTAGGCAAGCTTTTAATTGAAGTAAGAGAAGAACTAAAAGAAAAGGGGAGATACCGTCAGCTTTTAAATGATCCATTCAATAAATACCTATTCCATAAGTTAGACCAAACTACAGCTAATGTGGCTCATTATTGGCATAGCAATGTAAATAAGACTACTTTCAGACCACAATATTCCGAATTAAGTTTTGGTAAAAATCAAAAGGTAAGTGGTCTTTCATATAGCTGGAAAGATGATAATAATAAAAAGAAGATTGTAGATCTTCGCGGAAAGATGGACCGAGTTGATTTGGCTCAAGTAAATGATCGAGTTTTAGGTGAGGTGATCGATTATAAGTCATCCGCAAAAAAATTTGACCTAGGTTTATTTGCAAACGGAATTTCAATGCAGATGATTTCCTACTTAGAAGTTTTAAAAAATAATAATAAGTTTTTTGCTCAAGGTAAGGATTTAGATGTTTTAGGCGCATTTTACCAAAATATTACTAGTAGTCTTGAACGTTTGAGCAGTGAAAAAATGATCTTAAGCAATTATCAAATTAAAGATTTGGCTAAAGAAAGTACTAAGAAGTTAATGTATAACGGAATCTTAATTGCAGATGAAGAAATGCTAGATCTAATAGAACCTGGAATGGAAAAAGATCGTGCTGTCTCTGATCTATATACCAGTGTTAAACGAAAAGTAAACGGCGATATTAGCTGGCCACAAAACCAGAGTTTTACTCCGGATCAACTAGATTTGCTATTAGCTTATAACTCCTACTTAATAAAAAATGCTGGTAATGAGATTTTGTCAGGAAAGATTGAATTAGATCCTTATTCTTATGGTCAACAAACATCCCTTACTTATTCTGACTTTAAAGATATCTTCTTCTTTGATGCAATGCTCAAAGAAAATAACTATCATAAGATTAGATCCATTGATAAAAAGACGCTTTTGAACCTAATAAAAGAAAAATTAGACTTGGATGGTGAAGAATAGTTGACGAAATTTACTAAGGAACAAAATCAAGCAATTAATGATTATGGAAAAGATATCCTAGTTTCAGCATCTGCTGGTTCAGGAAAGACTACAGTATTAGTTGAACGTGTTTTGAAACGTATTTTATCTGGTACACCAGTTTCATCCCTTTTGATTATCACTTTTACTAAAGCTGCTGCTCGTGAAATGAAGGAACGAATCAAGCAAAAAATAAGCGATCAAATTGAGAAAGAGCCTAATAATCAATTTCTTCGTAGCCAATTACTAGATGTTGATACTGCAAATATATCTACAATTGATTCTTTTTGTTTAGATGTAATTAGACGTTTTTATTATGTAATTGATCTTGATCCACAATTTAGTGTTTTAACTGATGAAACTCAAGCTGAACTGTTAAAAGAGCGTGCCCTACATGAAATAGAAATTGAGTACCTTGAAAAAAATGATCAAGAATTTCAGGATTTTTATGATAATTTTTCTGGTGATAGGGATGCTGAAGGAGCGCGAAATCTTTTATTGCAGTTGTACAATACTGCAGTTACTGAGCCTAATTATGAAAAATTTCTCAATAATCTGCCTAGTTCTTATCAAGTTCAAGATGATTTAATTAAATCTGACTTGTGGCAGGGTCAGATTAAGCCAGTTTTAATAAAAGAGATAAGGGATCTACAAAATGAGATAAAACAGCTCTTTGAAAATCCTCAAATGGAAAATCCAGATTTAGTGAAGGTTAAGGAAAACTACGATATCTTTACCAGTCATTTAGAGCAATTCTTAAATGCTTTGGAAGATGATCATTCTTATAATGAAATTCGAGCTAATTTAATGAATTGTAAATTTGAAAAGAACATTCGCAAGTCTAAAAAGTGGTCAGAGGAAAGTCTTGAAACTTACCAAGAAAGTCAAAAACTAAAATCTGATTTAAATGATCAACTTAAGAAGATCTTTGCTAACTTTTTTGTGGTAGAGGAAAAAGAACAGATAAATATTCTCAAAAAATCAGAAAAATTAGTTAAAACCATTGTTGATGCTGAGAAAAAACTAATTAAGAGATTTGGTCAATTAAAACGAGAACAAAATTTAATTGACTATAGTGATATGGAGCAATTTGCTTTCAGCATTCTTACCACCGATACTTCAAATGCTCATATTGCCCAAGAGTATTACCAAGAAAAATTCAATGAAATATTAATTGATGAGTATCAAGATGTTAACGCTTTGCAGGAAAATATCATTGCAGCCATCAAAAAGAAGGGACAAAACAACCTATTTATGGTTGGAGATATAAAACAATCTATTTATGGCTTTAGACAAGCACGTCCTGACTTGTTTTTAAGCAAATATCATGCTTATGGAAAGAATGATGATAGTGAAAAAATCATCTTATCAGATAATTTTAGGTCAACAAAAAGAGTTACTAAGACAGTTAACTCTTTATTCAATCCAATTTTAACTGCAAATTTTGGTGGAATTGATTATAAAAAAGAAGGACAATTACAATTTGGCGCGACTTATTATCCTGCTGACTTGCCTACTGCAAGTGAATATATTTTCACGGATAAAAAACAGACGCAAGCTTCATTTGAAGAAAATTTCGGAGATGAAATGGACTTCAGTGAAATTCAAATGGTTATTGCCAGAATTAAGCAACTTAAAGAAGAAAATTTTCAAGTCTGGGATCGAAAAACACAACTTAAACGCCCGCTGGAATATTCTGATATTGCGATTATTACGCGTACTAGAAGTGACAACTTACAGGTAATGCAAGAATTTGCAAAGGCTGATTTACCTTTATTTGTAACTGATGCTCAGAACTATTTTCAAACATTTGAATTAGTAATGATTATGAATTACTTGAGATTAATTGATAATCCGCAGCAGGATATCCCTCTAGTAGCAGTCTTACGTTCACCGCTTTTTAACTTTAAAGAGCCTGAATTAGCACAAATTAGGGTCAAAACTAGATCCGGAAATTTTTATAATGCTTTAACCAGCTTTGCATCAGTCAATTCGGATCTTGGTCAAAAATGTAAAAACTGCCTTCAGCAATTAGAATCTCTGCGTTCATTTGCGGCAACCCATCGAATTTCTGAGTTAATTTGGAGTATTTACGAAAGAACTCATCTGTTAGAAATTGTAACTGGCTTGCCTAATGGACAACAGCGTAGAGTAAACCTAGAATCTCTATATGAGAGAGCCACTTCTTACGAAAGTGCTGGTTTTAAAGGATTATATCAATTCATTAGTTTTATCGAACGCATGCGGAAAAATCAAAAGGATTTAGCACAACCACTTTTAAGTGATAAGGCTGATAATGCTGTAAAACTAATGACTATCCATGCTTCTAAAGGTCTCGAATTTCCGGTAGTGTTTGTCATGGGACTAGGTCACAAGTATCAGACACGCGACTTAAGTGGCAATTTTACAATTAGTAAAGATGGACTAGGGTTAACAATTAAAGAAAAAGATTATCGAATTGATTCCCTAGTTAAATCTTTAGCCGATGTCGAAAAAAGACAACAAATGCTTGAAGAAGAAGCTAGAATCTTATACGTTGGGTTAACACGTGCTCAACAAAAGCTCATCTTAGTTGCTAGTGTAAGTGAGATGGAAGCTAAGCAGAAAAAGTGGGAAAGTGAAATTGATCAAAAAACGAACATCCTTCCATTAATAAGAAAAATCAATGCCCAGTCTCCACTAGATTTTCTAGGACCTAAGCTAGAACAAAAGCATGAATTTGATCAAACGATTGAAGACATGACCTTAGCTTTAGAAGAGCAAGATAAGATATATTACTTAAAGTTTGCTGTGCAGTCAGATATAGAAGAAAAGGATGAGCAAAAAGACGATACTCAAAAATTAAGTTCTAAAATGAATGATGTAGTCAAAACCCTTTATAATTTTGAATATCCATTTGCGGATGCCACTAAGACTACAGCCTATCAGTCTGTTTCTGAGATAAAAAAAGTATTTAATGATCCTATGGATACTGAACTTGAGAATTCACGTCTTATTTCTTCAAGTAATCGATATTTACAACCAATTGACGAGACTCCCGTATTTTTAGAAAAACAAAAATTTACTGGAGCAGAGATCGGAACAGCGATGCACCTAGTTTTACAGTATTATGATTATCAGGGTGATAAAACTGAGATAAATTTAGAACAAGAAATTGAAGAGCTTGTAGAATTAGGTAAATTAAACCCATTGATGGTGCCACATTTATCAAAAGAAGCTTTAAATTGGTTTGTAATGAGTGAATTTGCGGCAGAATTTTGGCAAAAACCAGAAAAATTACATAGAGAAAGCCAATTCTCAAGCTTAGTGAATGCTAGTGAACTGTTTAATGATTTTTCTGACTCAGCAGCTAAAATTCTAGTTCACGGAACAATTGATGGATATTTTGAAACAGACGAAGGTTTAATTTTATTTGACTATAAAACTGATTTTGTTGATAAAACTCATGAAGAACAAGCTATAGACAAAATTAAGAAAAAATATACTGGGCAACTACGTTTATATGAACAAGCATTAAATGAAATATCGGAAAATAAAAAGGTAATTGGAAAATATTTAATTTTGCTTGACGCAAGGAAAGTGGTCCCAGTAGACTAGAAACAGAATAGAAGGGAGATTATTATGAAAAAAGCCTTTACAGATGATGTTTTTGCCGTCGTCGATCTTGAAACTACGGGCACCCAGCGCAATCAAGGCGATCATATTATTCAATTTGGTTGTGCAATCATCAAAAAGCGTAAGGTAGTAAAAACATATTCATTCTTAATCAATCCTCATCGTGAAATCCCTCAAGCTGTTGAAAACTTAACTCATATTAGTAATGAAGACGTGGCGCAGGCTCATGATTTTAGCTACTATGCACCAAAGATACGAAAAATCTTAGAAAATACGATTTTTGTTGCACATAATGTAAACTTTGATCTTCCGTTTTTAAACTATGAGCTTGTAAATGCAGGCTTAGAGCCACTAACTGGAAAAGCAGTTGATACGGTGGAGTTAGCACAAATTGCTTTTCCAACTTTTCCATCTTATAAATTACGAGATTTAACAGCTCGCTTGAGAATTAAACACTTAAACCCGCACCGAGCTGATTCAGATGCACTAGTAACGGCAAAGTTACTACTAAAAGCAATTAAGAAACTGGAAAATCTTCCTCAGGCAACTCTCAATACTTTGACTTCCTTATCAAAAGGACTGCTACGAGATACTGATTATATTTTTTATGAAATTGGTCAAGTTGCTCGGCAGACTAAGAGACCGTTGCCTAAAGATTTGGTTCAGGTAAAACATTTAATATTGAAAAAGCAAAATATAGCTCCACGTCGTAATGATGTAGCAAGTCCTGGATCATTTCCTCAAAGCGATGATGAAAAGAAAGAATTATTTAAAAAGAATCTCCGCTTTAGACGGGGACAAGTTAGTCTAATTAATAGACTCCACGACTTTGTTTACAGTGACTCAGATAACTCACTAGTTGTTGAAGCACCAAATGGTAGCGGAAAAACATTTAGTTACTTAATGGCTTATGTGTATGAGCTATATTCTGGGAGAAAATTAGTAGTAGCAACGCCCACTAAGGTTTTACAGGAACAAATTCTAAAGCAGGAAATTCCGCAACTTTTACGGGTTACTCATTTAGACTTAGATGCCCAAATTGTTAAATCAAGCAGTCATTATTTAGATTTAGATGGATTTTACAATTCTCTTTATCAGACTGATAATCCGATTCAGCAAACTTTAATTTTACAAATGGGGATTTTGATCTGGCTTACTGAAACAGAAACTGGTGATTTAGATGAACTCCAGTTAACTAACTATCAGGCACCTCTCTTTGCAGCAATTGAACATCCTGGAGATGCGAGAATTGGAACAGCCTTTGCAGAATATGATTTCTGGAATTTAGCACGTAGTAGACAAGAACAAGCCGATATTTTAATTACTAATCATGCCTATTTAGCTAATCACTATATGGACTCAATTTGGGGCCAGAATCCGTTCCTAGTTGTTGATGAGGCGCATCGTTTTGTTGAAAATGTAGCAAGTTCAAGAAATGATTCACTTCAATTTGAAAGCTTCTGGGGGATGTGTAGTCACTTACGTAACTTACTTTTTTATGCAGAAGATAGTGCTAAGGCACGTTTTGGTAATAATTTAGAATTCAAATTGATCTTAGATAAACTTGAAAAAGATACAAATAATTTAATTCATTCTATTAACAAGATCCAGCAAGCCCTTTATGATAATCGAAAATTTGCTACCAGTTGGGAAGAGAAGAGACAAAATGCTATTAGTCTCGGATTTCAGGGACAGGATTTGTTCAACAATATTGGGTACTTCAAGCATTTGTTAAATCTTATGCAAGATAATATTGAAATTGTGCGCCAAGAGACTAATCAACTCCTCTTTTTGCTATATCATCAACAAAAGAATCTTTTAACGAGCGATGATGTGTTAATAAGAGATCTTCAAGAAGAAATAGATCAGTTAGATTATTACTCAGAGCAAAACTATCTTTTACTTGATCAATTAAGTGACCCTAAAAAGTTAGATCATGAAGGATTTGTTTTAGAAATAAGTAATGAAGATGACCCACTATCTACTAATTTAACTTGGTTAACACTTGATCCTGAAGAAGAAGTTAAACAGTTATATCATTACTTTGATAAAAAATTATTTATTTCTGCTACTTTAGCAGAACAAGACGACTTCTCATACACTATCAAAAACCTATATTTAGATCCTAAAAAAACACTTACTTATCGAGCAAAGCCTTCTTTCAAAGTTGAAAAGCATTTAAAAGTATATGCACTTTCCGATAATAATGCTCCAGAGGATCCAAACAGTCCTGAATATGAAACATTTATTAGTAATTTACTTACTCAAATTAAAGACTATAAACATGTGTTAGTTTTATTTACTAATTTAGATGTTATCCGGGATGTTTTTAGCAGATTAAGTGAAAACAGTAATGCTTTAAAGGACTATGAAATTTTAGCTCAAGGCTTAACTGGTTCTAATGAAAAAATTGCTAAACGTTTCGGAATTGCTGAAAAAGCCATTTTACTTGGAGCAAATAGTTTCTGGGAAGGAATTGATTTTAAACATAATGGGGTAGATCTTGCAATTGTTACGCGTTTACCTTTTGAGTCACCCGATCAACCCGAGGTAAAATTACGAACAGAATGTTTAAAAAAGCAAGTTGGAGCTGATAAAATTTTTGAAGTGGATACACTTCCACGAGCAATTTTAAGATTTAGGCAGGGATGCGGTCGTTTGATCAGAAATGAGCGTGATCATGGAGTCTTTGTAGTTTTAGATCAACGAGTTTGGAATAAATCTTATGGCGAACAGTTTTTATCAGGACTACCTGTGAGTGCTAAAAAGGTTAGCAAGCAACAACTACTAAATGTTTTAAGGAATAGTAAACAGAATGAATAGATATGTAAAAAAAGGACTTAAAATCACTGGAATTGTGGTTGGAGTTTTGGCAGCAATTTATCTATGTCTTTGTATTGTGTTTTATATTGCAACTAAGCCAGCAAGTGACACAGTTAAAGAAACTAATAAGATTGCCCTTGAAAAGACCCCAATTACTACAGTTACCAAGAACTACCATTTAAGTCGTAGCGTTGAGAGCAATAGTTTAGAAGGAATGAGTAAGAAGGGGAAAAAGTATTACTTCATTTATCTTCCAAAAAGTAAAAAAGCTTACCTTTATCAAGCAAATAAAGGTAAAAGTGAAGAACAGATTTTAAATACTTTTAATGATGAGCATCCTGGACACAATAACCCTAAATGCCAGCTAGGTTGGTATAAGGGGATGCCAGTTTGGGAAGTAACATACAAAAAGAAAAATGGTAATTATGGCTATGTTCTTTATGATTTTAGAAATGGAAAAGAAGTAGTCTATGCGGACAATTTATAAATTTGTTAAACTAAAGAGTGATTTTTTAGTATAATAAAATTAAATTTAATTAAAAAGGTTGGTAAGTAATGACAGAATTAATCTCAATTAAAGATTCTTCTAAACATGTAGACCAAGAAGTTAAAATGCATGTTTGGTTAACTGATAAACGATCAAGTGGTAAGATTATTTTCTTACAATTACGTGATGGAACAGCATTTTTCCAAGGCGTTATTCGTAAGAATGATGTTTCTGAGGAAGTTTTTGAAGCTGCTAAATCTTTGCGTCAAGAAGCTAGTTTTTACATCACTGGTACTGTTCACGAAGATAAGCGTTCACACTTTGGCTATGAAATTCAAATTTCAGATTTAGAAATTGTTTCTAACAACGAAGGTTACCCAATTGGTAATAAGGAACATGGTGTTGACTTCTTACTTGATAATCGTCATTTATGGTTAAGATCTAAGCGTCCATTTGCTATTATGCAAATTAGAAATACTATGTTTAAAGCAACTGTTGATTTCTTTGAAAAAGAAGGATTCATTAAGTTTGATGCTCCTATCTTCATGCATTCTGCTCCAGAAGGTACTACACAATTATTCCATGTAGAATACTTCAATAATGATGCTTACTTGTCACAATCTGGTCAATTGTATGGTGAAGCTGGTGCTATGGCTTACGGAAAAATCTTTACTTTTGGACCAACATTTAGAGCAGAAGAATCCAAGGGCCGTCGTCATATGACAGAATTCTGGATGATGGAACCAGAAATGGCATGGATGCACCAAGATGAGTCTTTAGATATTCAAGAAAGATACTTGGCTTACATGGTTAAACAAGTTCTTGAAAATAATGAATATGAATTAAAGATCTTGGGTAGAGATCCTGAAAAATTACGTCCGACTACTGAAGGTAACTTTACTCGTCTTTCATACGATGATGCTATTAAAATGCTTCAAGAAGCTGGTCGTGATATTAAATGGGGTGACGACTTTGGTGCACCTGACGAAGGATACATTTCAGAACAATTTGATCGTCCAGTCTTCATCGTTAACTACCCAACCACAATTAAGCCTTTCTACATGAAGAAAAATCCTGATAATCCTAAAGAATATTTATGTGCTGATGTAATTGCACCAGAAGGATACGGTGAAATTTTCGGTGGTTCTGAACGTGAAGGTAACTACGAAATTTTGAAACAACAAATTGAAGAAGCAGGTCTTAACTTAGAAGATTACCAATGGTACCTTGACTTGCGTAAATTCGGTGGTGTTCCTCACTCTGGATTTGGTATGGGATTTGAACGTACAATCGCTTGGATTTGTAAGTTAGATCACATTCGTGAAGCTATTCCATTCCCAAGATTGATCAACAGAATGCAACCATAATTGATAATCTAATATCATAAATATAAAAAGTTGAACTATTTTAGTTCAGCTTTTTTTGAAAGGAAAATTATATGGCGTCTTTTTCGGCTATTCAAAATGAAGGTTTTACGGTTATTTCTAATAGTCTTTTACGTTACTATCCCTCTTTAAAAATATCTGAAACTGAAGCAATGTTGTTATTGCAGCTAGAATCTTTCAAACAGGAGAAAAAGTTTTTCCCTAGCGATAACAATTTATCAGAGAGAATGAATTTATCTCCGATTGAGATTTCCCAGCTAATTCAAAACTTAATTGATAAAGATTTAATTGAATTGGGGCAAAAAAGGGATGGGGAAGGTCGCATAACTAATTTCTATGATTTAAATCATTTATATCAGAAATTAGATACGCTTATTGATGAGAGGGAAGAATCTTATCAAGATCAAGCTACTTTTAAATCCTCTACATCTACTCAACAATCCGCAAATCCAATTCAAGAGTTGGTAAGACAATTTGAGATAGAATTTGGTCGTCTATTGAGCCCAATTGAAAAACAAGAGATTGCTGCTTGGATTAATATTGATCACTATGATCCAGAAATAGTCAAGCTAGCTCTTAGAGAAGCCATTTTAGCGCAGGTATATAATTTTAAATATGTTGACAGAATCCTCCTAAATTGGCAGCGCCATGGCCTTACTACGCTAGATCAAATTAAAAATTTTCTTCAAAGAAACTAGGTAATTAAGATGGAAGAATTATTATCAGACGATGAAGCACGATTGGTTTTAAAAAGGATTCTTTCTTTATATCCAGATGCTAAAGGAGAATTGAATTGGGACACAAAGTTTCACCTATTATGTGCTGTTTTAATGAGTGCCCAGACCACTGATAAAATGGTTAATAGAACTACACCTAAATTCTTTAAGGACTATCCAGATAGTGCCACTTTAGCCCAAGCAGATATCAAAGATATTGAAAATCACATTCGTACAATTGGTTTATATCGTACAAAAGCTAAACATTTAAAAGAGACAGCACAAATTATTACTGAAAAATTTGACGGTCAGATTCCGAAAGATAAAAAGATTTTGATGACCTTACCTGGCGTGGGAGAAAAAACGGCTAATGTTGTTTTAGCAGAAGGCTTCAAAGTACCAGCAATTGCAGTAGATACACATGTATCTCGTATTTCTAAAAGATTTAATATCGTTAGTGCAAAAGCGACTCCTCATGAAGTTGAGCAGCGGCTTGAAGAATTGCTTCTAAAAGAAGAATGGATTCATACTCATCATGCTATGATTTTATTCGGCAGATATACAATGCCCGCTCGGACTAAAAATCAAGATCCGTATTCTTTCTTACCACCATTAAACTAATAAATAATGTAAAAAAGATCCCAAAGTCGTTTTAACGACTGAAGTGCCATAGAAAAGTTAGACATTTATAAAATTTTAAAGATTTGATAATACA
>CAOOYH010000014.1 GCA_948500755.1 uncultured Lactobacillus sp.
AGATCACATCTATCAAGCAGCTTAAGTGTTCAATTTATTATTGCAATTTACGAAAATTATTGGATATGATAATTATTTATCTCTGTAGACAAAAATGGTAAATTTGCAGATTAAATAAATAACGCAAATCGTGTCTTATATAATAAATTTTGTATTTAATTTAAATGGGAAGAGTGAAAAGATAGTGAAAACATGTCCAAATTGTGGTGCTAAAATGGAGCCTGAAGTAAATTTTTGTACTTCTTGTGGAACTGATATTAGAAATGTTCCATTAGATAATATGCAAAATCCTAGTACGGAGTCTTTAAATAATTCAGGCGTAGAAGAACCAGCTGTCTCAGAAATACCATCTGCGGATAGACGAGCTTATCGGGCTGCTCAATCCTCTGAACAGCAGACTGGTCAGACTTTTGAAAAGATAAGTGAAGCTGTAAAAAACTTTGATAAGGAAAGTTTGGGGAAATGGTTTATAACATCTTGGAAAACTCCAAGTGCAGAACAACAGGGAGAAAAGTGGTATGGGATTGCTGTTTTACTACTTGAAATGATTCTTTTTGCTTGGTCAATGAGTGCTGGCATTAAGAAAATAGTTTATAGTTCAATTCCGATAAATTTGCCTAACTTTGCTCAAGAAAAAATCAATAGTTTTATTCATAGTTTAGGCTTTGATATCTTTTTCTTGGTATTAATTATGGGTGCTGGTGTTATTGCAGGATCATATATTGCACATAAGTTTGTATATAGTGAATCAATAGATATTTTTAACTACATTAATAAAATCGTTCAACTAAGTAATATAAATGTTTTCGTTGTAGCAATTTTAGCTTTTTTCTGTTTTACAAGTCTTAAGACTGCAACAATGCCAATCGTATTATTAATGATTTTATCCTCAATTTTATATGTAATTGCAGCTGCATTCGCTATTAGAGAAGATTATGCTGGCAACAAAGATTATTTTTATGGTGTAATACTTTATTTAATTATTGTAGCTGTATCCATTGCAATAGCTTATATGATTTTTAAAGGACAACTCATTACCCAAGTTCAACAAGCATTTAATGTTGATATTAGTAAATATTTTAATTTTGGAATTACTAATCAACAAATTTAATAGAGAATAAAGCTGAATTTTTATTCAGCTTTTTTTATTGAGGGGTAAAGAATGAAAAAGAAATTTTGTCCAAATTGTGGTCATCTTTTAAAGCAAGATGCAGATTTTTGTCCAAATTGTGGTTTTAAAGTTCACAGTAAAAAGCAAAAAGCAAATCAGAGAGTAAATCATACTCAAAGAGTACAGCAAATTTCAAAAAAGCGTAAATCTAAGTTGGGTATAGTTATTGCAAGTTGCATTTTATTATTACTAGTCGGTGGGATTACGGGATTTTATTTCTATAATCAACATAATGATCAGGCAGCTGTGACTGCTCATTCTAAAAAAGGCACAAAAAAGAAGCATTCAACGGTTGAAAAGAATACCGATAAAAACAAGGATTCTCAAAACAAGGATTATTCTAATGCAATTTGGATGTTAATGGGATACATGGCATATGCAAGAAAAAATTATGAGAATGGTCAAAATGTAACCTCGACATCAGAATTAGTTGATGCTGTTGTAAAGGATTTTAAAGATGATACGTTGACTGCGACTAAAAAATCTTCAACTACCTATAATGTTTCTAATGATTATGGAGATGTAGATGTTGAAGTTAAACCTAGTGAAGTAAAAGTCACTAACGATGGCACGACTGTCACACCTAAGTCTGAATTAAAAGAAATATTCAATAAATATACTACGAAGATAAGTCCCGTAGTTAAGAAAATTGCTGGAGAAACTGACGGTGGAGTAAAAGCTACTTCAAATACAAGTTCTACAAAGAAAAACGCTAAAAGTAGTAAGGCAGATGGAACGTTTAGCAATGAAGAAATGGTTGTAGCAGCTTATTTGGATGAATTTAGTGGCGATACTCCTAAAGATAAAATAAACAATATTAAAGCTATTCTGGAAAAAGATAATAGTGATGTAAGTAAAATACCAACTGATGATTACATTAGCGGATTATATAGCCATACTTATAAAGGGAAGCCCTATTACAGTATCGCTTCTAACGTAGCAACAAGTCATTACAAAATAGTTTATTTAAACGGGGATAGTGACCAGTATACAACTCAAATAGTGGCTCCAGGAATAAGTATTGACGAAGATAGATATAAAAAGAATAAGTCAAAAGCTGACTTAGTTAAAAAATTTAAGCCATATCAACAAGAAATTAATGAGATATTGAATGAAATAAAAAATAATAAAGATAGACTGCCATCTATTATTGATGAGCAAACTAAACAAGTAGAGAAGGAGTCAAAGTCTGAGTCAAATAAGAAAGATTCTGATGAAGATGAGAAAAATACAGATGATTCATCGGATGAACCTGAAGATACAAATGATACTGATGAAGACACAGATGCAGATTATTAAGGAAAATAATAGATGAATAAATTTTGTACAAATTGTGGTCATCCACTAAAACCTAATACTGATTTTTGCCCAGAATGTGGTAAAAAAGTTGATCAAATAGAATATTCTCAACCTTCACGTCAAATTTATAAAGATCAGACTCATCCGAAAAAAGATTATAAAAAGATAATAGCGGTAATCGGGATAGTGGTTGCGGTAATTGCTTCTGGAGCAGCATATTATTTCGCGACAAATCAAAATAGTGTCCAAGAGGCAACTGCTAAAATAACTGGCCATTCAACTAATCCGAGTCAATCAATGTCGAAAAGAGTAAGTAAGCTAAAAGTTTCAAGTCTTACACTGCAGCAGAAAAATGCGGCAGTAATAGTTTATGCAGCTATGAAATATAAGGATAGAAATTGGCAACATTTAATAGAAAATGGCAAATCACATAAAGTTGATGCTATTAATGAGCATCCTCAAGTAATAATTGATGCTGAAAATAATCGAAATGGTTTAACTGACTATTCAATTCAGCCAGATGGTGCATATCGAATTTTTTCTTATCGAAGTACGTTAGGCGAGGCTACCCTTGATGAAATAGTTAAGTACATTAATAATCATAATTATGAAAATATGGTTAGCCAACTATCTGAAAGTATACGTTTAAAAGAAGATAATGATTAGCATTGATCATAAAATGGTATTTTTGCAGAAAAGCATATTTATAAAAAAGCTGAATGATACGATGAAAAAGCCGATTTAATGTGCTTTTTTGGAGGAATAAGTATTTTTATGAAAAAATATAATTTTAACAAGATCACCGGGATAGATTATCTTATTCCGGTGATCTTCACTTTGTTGCTTACTACAGTGTTTTTACTGCCACAACTCGTGAGTAAAGTAGGAATTTCTGAGCCAGATACTATATTTCATTTTGGGAGATTTTATGACACCGCACAGCAACTAAAAAATCATAATTTTTCTTATTTTCAAATGAATTATGGCATGGGGACAAATGGAAGAATTGTAAATGCATTCTATGGTCCCTTTTTTGCGTACTTTTTAGGCGGATTAGTTTTAATATCTAAGTCATGGTTTCAATTTGAAATTATGCTGGTATACTTACTATTCTTGATTGGCGGAATTGGGATGTATCGCTTGTCTTTAAAGCTTAAAATGTCAAGAATTACATCCCTCTTAGTAACTACAATATTCTTACTAACTGGATATATCTGCTATTGGGCACGCTCTACTAGTTTTCAAGCATGGGGAGCAGCTTTAATGCCTTATATCTTAATGCAGGGGCTTTCTTTATATAATGATCGAATTAAGCATTTTAACTGGATTAGCTTGGGTATCACAGTAGCAGTACTTGCTCAAGTTCACATGCTTGGTACTTTTTTTGCAATTCTATCTTTAATTCCATTTTTTATTTATGGACTAATTAATACCAAGGATAAAAAGAAAATGTGGATCGATGCTTTTAAGGCGGTTGGGCTCTGCTTATGTTTAACTGCTAATGTGTGGGGAGCTTATTTAACCTTATATCCAAGCAATTTAATTTCAGCACCACTTGGCTTTTCCCCTTCATCAACTGCAGTTCATCTACTCTGGTTTGGCGAAATTACTACTTGGGTTAAGATTCAAGAAGTAGTACTAGTTTTGTTTGGAGTACAGACGGTATATGTTTTATTAAACTTTAGACAAGAAAAACTAAACACATTTTTAACAGTAGAGGGACTAGTCTTTTTATTCCTAAGTTCTGATTTCTTTCCTTGGGCATATTTAGAAAATCATTTTTCATTTGTTAATAATTATTTTCAGTTTCCGAATAGATTAACTATTGTTGCTTTTCCCTTATTGTTTAGTGGAATTGGATTGACAATTAGTCATATTCATAAAAATTCTGGATTTAAAATGGGCGTGTTAGCAAATTGCCTCTTAGCCTTTGTAATCATATTTGTTTTTAGGGCTGATCTTCGTGAAAATATGCGTAAAGTTAATGACTCACAAGGAAATATAGCGCTAGTTCAGCAAATGAGGGGTCGTAATCTAAATAACTATCTTGAAAATAACTATCCTAATAATCCAGATTATCTACCACTGCAAAAGAAGATGCTAGCGTGGAATGTATCTGGGCTTACAGAGAAATATTTAGGAAAAGATAGTGATAATGATTACAAAAAAGAAGTTTTACCAGGTGGTAAGCTTCAATTAAGTTGGAATAGTGACAATACAGAAAAACGATCATTGCCACTTGTTATGTACAAACAGTCTGAATTAATTGTTAATGGTAAAAAGGTAACGCCAAAGGTAAACGAAATTGGATTACCTGAAGTGTCATCAAAACGAGGTAGGAATCAAGCTATCTTGTCATTTAACACACCAATATTATTTAAAATTCTATTTGGTTTAACAATGATGAGCTGGGCGGCAGTAATAATTATGGGAGTTAAATATTACTGCAATCGCATTAAAAAGAGAAAAGTCTAAGGAAGGATGGAAGATATCAATGATAAAACGTAAGTCCTTCGATACTATTATTCCTCTAACTTTAGGATTAATTCTTGCTACAATCTTACTGATTCCGCAATTTCAAATAAAAGCAGGTGTAAATCTTAGTGATACACCCTTTCACTTCAATCGATTCTTTGATATAGCTGAACAGTTTAGAAATCATAATTTTTCTTACTTTCAAATGAATTATGGTTTTGGACAAACTGGAAGGGTGGTAAATGCACTTTATGGTCCGTTCTTTTCTTATATACTAGGATTTTTATTATTTATTACCGGAAGTTGGTTTAAGTTCCAGGTCCTGACAACCTATATAGTATTTTTAGTTGGTAGCTATGGGATGTATCAGCTTAATTTAAAACTCAAAACTTCCAGAGTGACGGCAACTATTATCACATTACTGTTTTTAACAACTGGGTATGTATCTAGTTGGACTAGTTCAAATTCCTTCAGTACGTGGGGAGGAATTTTAATACCATTTGTCTTAATTGAGGCAATTGATTTAGTTAATAATGATGAAGGAAAGTTTAACTGGGTTGGTTTAGGTACTATTGTAGCAGTTGTAGCGCAGGTGCACCTGTTAACGACAGTTTTGTGTGTTTTAACTTTAATCCCATTTTTTGTTTATGGATTATATCAAAGTAACCATAAAAAAATGTTATGGCTTACTTTGTTGAAAGCAATTGCGTTATTCATGGTCCTAACAGCAAATATTTGGGGCACATTTGCTCTTCTATACTCAACTAATCATGTTTCTGCTACATTTGCATATCCTTTAACTTCAACTGCAATAACAGTAGGATTAGTTTCCGTTTGGAATACTATTCTAGATTCGATTATCGTACTCTTTTTTGTCCAATTGTGTTATGTAGTAACTAATTTTAAAGAGTCGAAGCTAAATAATTTGTTTACTATTGAAGGGCTAATTTTTTTATTCTTAAGTTCTCAGCTATTTCCTTGGTCAATTATTGAAAATAGGTTTCCAATACTTAAGTCCACCTTTCAATTTCCTAATAGACTAACTACTGTAGCTTATCCATTACTGTTTGCAGCAATTGGGATTACGATTTCAGAACTTTCTAAAAAATATGATAAAAATATTGGTAATTTAGCTCGACTTGCATTAGTAGGGATAATTCTCTCTAATCTTTCTGCAAATTATCTCTTTACTGATCATCGGGTAAAAGAAAATTCCATTGGTGAAGTAACATTACAAAAATATATTGATGATCACATATCTATGCCTTCCGAATATTTACCAATTCAGAAGGATATGCCAAGTGATGAGATTCATAATAATGAAGCAAATATAATAAACCCAAACGTTAATAAGAATTTTAATAAAGAAGTACTAAAAGGTGGGCGTCTCAAGCTTAGCTGGTATAGCAAGAAAAAAGAAGTGATTTTGCTGCCTATATTTATGTATCATCAGTCAGAGTTACAGTTTAATAATAAGAAATTAGATCCTAATGTAAATCCAATTGGTATGCCTTTTGTAATGTCTGAAGTAGGAAAAAATACAGCAATTTTATCTTTTAAAACACCAGGTTGGTTAACTATTTTGTTGACCATCTCATTAATAAGTTGGTTTGGAGTAATTACTTTAAAGATAATGAGTAAGTTTTCTAAAAGCTTCAATATGGAAAATCTTACTTTAAGTAAAAGAAAGAAGGTTTAAATTTGGGATCTAACACTTCTTTAGATGTGTATCCGTTAGACTCTGGCTTTTATAAAGGGATGCAATATTTGGCTAGAGCTATTTATGCGATATTTATCTTTCTACATGTTATTGGCCCAACTAGATTAGTTGTCTTACATCCCGAAATAAGTGGCCTATTTACTCTCATTAGCAAAGATTGCCTATTTCTTTTGATAGTAATAGGATTAACAGCAGTAATTAAGAGTAAGAAGAATATAGCTTTATTTACTGTATCTATTGGAATTTTAATTATTGTTAAAATGTCCCTTCATTCTTCTGGAGTAGCTTTTGGTGGACTGACAGCTCTCTATCTATTATTTTTTATTTTACCGGTTGCTGGATTTCCTCAAATATTTATTACTGATTTTGTTGCTCGATTAGCAGGCTATGGATTTACAATTTTGGTATTAAATCATTGGGCTACATTAAATGTTTGGAACCCAGTAACACATCAATGGAAATTTGGATTTGGATTTGCTAATCCGAATATTTTAGGAATTAATAGTTTTGTTTTATTACTAGAACTAGCAATCTTATATCGCTTTTTTAATCGTTTTATTTGGTTTGGTCTTGGCAGTATCTTTTTAATTATTTTATTCTTATCACATTCACGAACCTGTATTTGGGCTTTTATGATTTTTATATTTGTATGGATAATTATAGAAAATCATAGGTTTTATTCTACTCGGTGGTTAAAATATTTTGTATTACTTTTACCGGTGATAATGTTAGGACTCTCTATCTTTTTTATTTACTGGTATAGAATTAGTCCCCATAATCCCTTTGTTAAAATTTTTGACCTTTTTGTCTCTAACCGATTAAGTCTGGGTTCTAAGTTTTTAGAAGAATATGGAATAAAATGGGGAGCAGCTTTTGTTAATAATGCTGAGTATAATTTAGATATGGGACAAGTGTCTTTGCTCCTTACTAATGGGGTAATTGCTACAACAGTCTTTTTATCTTACTACGGTCTAGCAAATTGGAATCTTCTTAGATTAAAATACTGGGAATTTATCCCTGCAATGATTGCTTTTTTGTGTGTTAGTCTTACTGAAACGTCCTTTGCGCGCATAACAAGCAATCCATTTTTACTTACCTTTGGTTTAATGATGACCCAATTTGATACTTTAGAGTACCTGGAAATCATTAGGAATAGATACTGAGCTAAAAGTACTCTCTTGATAAAAGCATCTGATGTCGAATATAGTAGACATTAGATGCTTTTTAAATATTGAAGACGGACAAAAATAATGAGGAGTGATTTTAATGACAGTAGGCGAAGCTTTAAAACAAATGAGGTTACAAGCCGGATTAGCACAAACGGAAATGACAGCTGGCGCTGTTTCAGAATCATTTTATTCAAAAATTGAAAGAGGGGTACATGCTGTTGATGTTCAGGTGTTAATTAATATTCTTTCTGCTCATCATATGGATGTTGTTCATTTCTTTTCGTTGCTCAATTTTCAAAAATCTGAGACTGAGCCGAATTTTGAAATAATTAATCAAATTAGTTTTGCCCAAAATAAGAAAGATATATCTGCTCTAGATAAAATTAAGAAAGAATTAGAAAATCGGGGGGGGAAGATACCTTTTTATCTGAGATTTCGACTGGAGAATGCCTATGCTTGGATCTATCACAGTAATAGATTTGTTTCAGGAGCTATGAAACGAAAAATAAAGTCAGTAATCTTGGATGAAGATTGGAATCGTCCTGCATATCATTATCTAAGCCAAGCTGTAGTTATGCTAGATATAAATGAATCTTTTTATTTAGTCAAGTCTGCCTTCACAGCATATGAAAAGAACAAGGAGAATGATACGTTCACTTTGCAATTTGTTGCTTTAATTGCTGTTAATTATTTAAATTGTTGCTATCATCAAAATGCTGAGAAAAAATATGCGCAAGTAGCAATTGAATTTTTAAAAACATTACCTGTCGATCCAGTAATTGGTTTTTATAGAATTATTGGTACATATTATGAGTCGGTCTTTTCAAATAATACTAAAATTCGTGATATGATTATAGAGATTTTAAAGAGGATCGATTATTATAGTATGATTCGAGATACGGTCGAAGATATAAAGATAAATAAATAGAAAAAAGTGGTTAGTTTTAGTTATACTAACCACTTTTTTCTATCTTATATAAACTTTATTTAGAGATCTTATCAATCATTAAAGTTCATGAAAAATCAATTGTGTCTTATCTAAATCAATAGTATAAGTTTCTTCTTCTAATGGGCGCTTGGTCATCCCTTGGTCGGTTGAGTAGATAATTAAACCTAATCGGGCACCAGCTGGCAAGCGATAGAAGGTAGGTTGTAGTTCAAATTCTAAGTCATAGAATTTACCAGGTTCAACTTTTTCGGCATGTTTCATATCTGCATAGTTTTGAACATTCATGTGACCTTTAGTAATTAATTTAGCCTTAGTTTCTTTATCAGGAACGAATTCCTTCATTACCTCGGTGCCAAAGCGATAACCCAATTCTTGAATTTGATCATTAAATGACTTAGGAATTGGAGTGAGACGTTTTCTAGTACCTAGATCAACTAAAGCTACAGAAATTTGGCCTTTAGGAAGAGAGGTAGAAACACTCATTTTAATCTTAGGACGACCAACTACTGTAACAGTATGAATGAATTCATCAGTTACAAAGCGCAATTGTTGATCAAGCCATTTTTCTTCTCCAGAAATGAAGTCGTACTGCCATTTTCCTTCAGAAATTTTAGCTTCTTTAAAGATTTTTCCACCTTGGTCTGTAAATGAAACTTTATCATTATCTTCTCCGCCATCTTTTAAGAGGCTGCCACTCTTATCTGGGAAGTAAATTTCTTTTTTACCTAATTCATTATTCCAAGTTGGTTCTTCATGCCAGATATCTGGTTGTAGATTATCTTGAATCATTACATCTTCCCATTGCTTGTAAGCATTATTTTTAATGTCTAACAATTCATGACAGAACCAGAGGTTCATTAAATCAGAAAAGTCAATGGAAAGAAGATTATTCATGTTGTAGTGCGGACCTTGGTGTAAGAATAGTTTATGTGCAATTGGTAATTTAGAAACTTTTTGCCAAATCTTATAAACATTCTTAGGCTTAACATTCCAGTCATTAAGACCATGAACTGAAATCCAAGAGCATTTAATATTATCAGTGTGGTGACGATAATTTCTAGCTTCCCAAAAATTAGAATATTGGCCAGTTTCACGATCTGATTTTTCTAAAAGCCGCTTTTGCATTGCATCGTATTTAGGTTTGATTTTTAGATAGTCACCTGCATCCCAAAGATTAGACTGACAAGTTTCAGCTAGCATATCTAAGTCTTCTCCTTGGCAAGCCTCTGGAGCAATGACTAAGCCATGCTCGCGGTAGTAATCATACCAAGAAGAAATTGCAGCTTCAGAAACTACAGTTTTAAGTCCCTTCACCCCTGTAGTAGCAATTGCAATTTGAAGAGTACCAAGGTATGAACGACCAGTCATTCCGATATTCCCATTACACCAGGAAGCTTTTGTCTCATGCTTTCTAGTTCTGTCAGTATAGGCAATACGATCACCATGGAGCCATTCAATAATTTCTTTAGCACTTTCAGTTTCTTCTGGTGCACCAGTAATTCTTAAACCGTCGGAACCGCGTGTTCCAATGGCACCAGCATAAACATTTGCAAATCCGCGTGCTAATAAATATTCATTTAGCGAATAGGCTGCTTTATGTACAGCTTCTTCTGTAGCGGCTTGATCTTCACTAGCGGGCTTTTGAGCTTTAGCAGTAGGCATTGCCTCATACTTAGGGTAAGTACTCTTAGTAGCATCTTCTAGGTTGATATCTACATTGTGGTTTCGTTTTTCATTAGCAATAATTCCGCCAAAGTATGGATCTGCTGTATAGAGAGCAGGGAACTTAAAGTTGTTTGATTGATAAGGACGAAAGACTGTGACTTGAAGTAAATCAGGTTTGCCATCTTCATCAGTATCAAGATCACTTTCAACATAAACCACTTCACGAATAACCTTACTCATATCAAAAACTGGGAGTGACTTACCATTAAAGTACATAAATTTATTATTACCATAAAACTGGGTGAAGTAACCTTTACCAGCCATATTATCAATGAAAGTTTGGCCATTTTTAGCTCGAGTGTTAAGTAGGCGGTAGAAGACTTTAACTAATTCATTACGGTCAATTTCTTCTTGATCAGTATAAGGAAGGGCATTAGCCTTCATCCGAGCTAGTGGGTCATTTAAGTCATAATCGTAGCCAACATGATAGCCGAGTAATTGTAGGGCAACATTATAAAATTGGTTACGTGAAATTGAATTAGGATTTTCAGCTAAAAAATCTTTTAGATTTTTATGATCACTAACTGCAAATTCTGCTAGTTTAGCTTCTTTTGCACCATAAGTTTTGGCTTCGGCAACGGAGTTTTCAACTAGTGTTGCTAAAAGGCCGGAAAAACTATTTTCTTTCCAATCATTAGGTAAGAAGTTAATAGATTGTAGTTCTTTAACCATTTGATCAAAGTCTGTTTTTAAATAGCCATATTGATTATATTTCATTATAAAAAGCACTCCTTTTTGTCTTTTCTCTTAATTTTTATTTTACTAGTTTTAATTGAATAAAAGAAGAATGAAACAATATTTTAAATTATGTAGGAGAGCCTAAATTATTTTTAATTTAACCCAAAAACTGGTAAGTAAGATTTTAATTTCTTATAATAAATAGTTGAGAAGTTAAAATATTGGAGGTCAAAATATGACAGAAGTAAAACGCTTTTATGAAACTTTTCATCCAGAACATTATGATATCTATTTAGATATTAGTCGTGAAAAGAAGAGATTTCATGGTAAGACTGTTGTAATCGGTGAAGCACAAGAAGAATTAGTCAAACTAAATCAAAAGTACTTAAAGATTACCTCTGTTAGAGTAGATCAAAAGAAGGCTGACTTTAATTACAACGATAAAGATGAAGTAATTAATATTGAAGCTGGAAAAGTAGGTAAGATGAAAATTGAAGTTGACTTCGAAGGTAAGTTGACTGATACAATGATGGGAATTTATCCTTCTTACTACGAAGTTGATGGTGAAAAGAAGCAATTAATTGGTACACAATTTGAAACCACCTTTGCTCGTCAAGCCTTCCCATGTGTTGATGAACCAGAAGCAAAAGCTACTTTTGCACTTGCAATTAAGTTTGATGAAAAACCTGGTGAAAGTATTATTTCTAACCAACCAGAAGAGAAGTTTAAAGATGGTGTTCACTACTTTAAACCAACTCTACGTATGTCTAGTTATTTAGTTGCTTTTGTCTTTGGTGATATGCAAAGAAAATTGACTAAGACAAAATCTGGCGTTGAAATTGGTGTTTTTGCTACAAGAGCTCACCAAGCAAAAGAGTTAGATTTTGCCTTAGATATTGCTAAGCGTTCAATTGAATTCTTTGAAGATTTCTATGAAACTCCATATCCATTAGAGCATTCATATCAAGTAGCACTTCCTGACTTTTCAGCTGGTGCGATGGAAAACTGGGGCTGTGTAACTTATCGTGAAGCATACTTATTACTTGATCCTGACAACACTTCATTAGAAATGAAGCAATTAGTTGCTACAGTTATTGCTCATGAATTAGCTCACCAATGGTTTGGAGACTTAGTAACTATGAAGTGGTGGGATAATCTATGGCTTAACGAAAGTTTTGCTAATATGATGGAATATGTGGCTATTGATGCCTTAGAACCAAATTGGAAGATTTGGGAAATGTTCCAAACTTCAGAAGTTCCAGCAGCTCTCCAAAGGGATGCAACAGATGGTGTTCAATCTGTTCATGTTATGGTTAACGATCCAGCTGAAATTGATGCCTTATTTGACTCAGCCATTGTTTATGCAAAGGGATCAAGAATGTTAGTAATGGTTCGTGCCTTACTAGGAGATGAAGCTCTTCGTGAAGGTTTGAAGAACTACTTTGCTGCTCATAAATATGGTAATGCAACTGGGGATGATTTATGGAAGGCGCTTGGAGAAGCAAGCGGCTTAGACATTGGTGCGATTATGCATTCATGGCTTGAACAACCAGGTTACCCAGTAGTAAATGCAAAAGTTGAAGATGGTAAGTTAGTTTTAACTCAAAAACAATTCTTTATCGGTGAAGGTAAGGAAGTAGGACGTAAGTGGCAAATTCCACTAAATTCAAACTATGCTGCTGTTCCAAAGATTATGAAGGATGAAAAATTAGTTGTTGGTGACTATGCTGATTTAATTGCTGACAACGGTGTTCCATTCCGTTTAAATGTAGGCAACAATTCAGACTTTATTGTTAAATATGATAAGACCTTACTTGATGATATTTTGAACCACATTGATGAATTAGATGCGGTTGATAAATTACAGTTACTACAAGACTTCAGATTATTAGCAGAAGGCGGTCATATGTCTTATGCAGACATTGTTCCACTTCTTCCTAAATTTGCAGATTCTACTTCACCAATTGTAAACAATGCTTTATACAGAATTATGACTACTTTACGTAATTTTGTAACTCCAGATTCTAAGGAAGAAAAGGATCTAAAGAAGCTTTATAATTTACTTTCTGAAAAACAAGTTAAGCGTCTAGGATTACTTCCAAAAGCTGGTGAATCTAATGATGATAATTTAACTAGACCATATGTTGTTGCAGCTTCCTTATATGCTGGTAATGATGAGACAATTAACGGTCTACACACTATTTATTCAGAAAATTCTGATAACCTAGAGGGTATTTCAGCTGATATTAGAAGTGCTGTTTTGGTTAACGAAGTTAAGAACTTTGGTAACATGACTTTATTTGATAAACTTCTTAAGAAGTATCAAGAAACTTCTGACGCAAGCTTGAAGCAAGACTTATGTGCTGGTATCACTTCAACTAAAATGCCTGAAATCATTGATGCAATTGTTGATGACTTTGAAAATTCTGAAATTATTAAGCCACAAGACTTACGTGCATGGTACCGTAATGTTTTAGCTAATCCATTTGGTCAAGAACAAGCTTGGAACTGGATTAGATTAGAATGGCCATGGCTTGAAGCAACTGTAGGTGGAGATATGGAATTTGCAACCTTTATTACTGTAACTGCAAATATTTTCCATACTGAAGAAAGATTGAATCAATTCAAAGACTTCTTTGAACCAAAGATTAATACTCCAGGCTTAACTCGTGAAATTAAGATGGATACTAAGGTAATTGAAACTAAGGTTAACTTAGTTAAGAAAGAACAGTCTGCTGTTAACGCTGCAATTGCTAAAGCTGTTGACTAAAATTTGAAAAATAAATAATTAAAAGGTGCGCTTTCAGTTTTGAAAGCGCATTTTTGATATAATTGAAAAGATAGAGGTGAGAGGATTTGGTAAAAACAATATTTTTTGATGTGGACGGGACATTAGTTTCTCATAAAACTGATAGCGTTCCAGAAAGTACTAGGAAGGCACTTAAGCTTTTACATGAAAATGGCTATAAATTAGTGCTAGCTACAGGCCGTGATATGAGTCAATTGAAAAAATTACCAGTCAAGGATTTGAAATTTGATGGTTATTTGACGATGAATGGTCAACTTTGTTTAGATGGAGATGGAAAAGAAATTTTTGGTAATCCAATTGATGAGAAGGATACTGAAAAAATGGTCCAATTAATTAAAGAAAAAACTGTTCCAATTACTACGATTGGTAAAGAGGGTCCGTATATTAATTTTGTAACTGATGAGGTGGTAGCTGCTCAAAAAGCTGTTTCAAGTAAGGTTGCACCCGTTGGTGAATATCACGGAGAAAAGGTCTATCAATTTATTGCATATGGAGATCGAGAAAAATTAAAGAATTTAGTGAATGATTTGCCTAATTGTAAATTAAGTTGGTGGAATGAATATGCAGTAGATATCATCTCAAAAGACGGTGGTAAATTAGCTGGTATTGAAAAGTATCTAGAACTACAAGGTCAAACCTTAGCAGATGCAATGGCTTTTGGTGACGGGGAAAATGATTTAGAGATGTTAAAGGCTGTTAAAATTGGAGTTGCAATGGGGAACGGCGAAAAGCAAGTAAAGCATATTGCAGACTATGTAACTACTGATATTGATGCAGATGGCATCTTTAATGCATGCAAGCACTATAAGTTGATTTAAAGTAAAAGGAATGACAAATATTAGTTGTTGTTCCTTATTTTTGTATTCTTAAAGATGGTGTAGATAAAAAATTTAAATTAAAATCAAAAAAATTGAAAAAAGTAATTGACATATAAGTCTCTTTTCCCTATACTAGAATATGTTCTGTTAAGGAATTGGTTTGGTAGCTCAGCTGGATAGAGCAACGGTCTTCTAAACCGTGGGTCGTGAGTTCGAATCTCACCCAAATCACTGATATGACGCTCCGCATGGGGCGTCTTTTTTTGTGCAATTTTTTATTTGACCCCCAAATGACCCCCAAGCTAATTTATTTGTTACTTTCTTTAAGTTGATGGAATTATTTTTAAAAGAACTATATCAATGATTTTGCAATAAGCTTTAAATATACTACATTTAAACTACAGCAAAGAGATACAAGGAATTCTAAAAAAGTATTACCGGTTTTCTACAAAAAGTAATACTTTTTTGACCATTTAGTGCAATTTGTGCTATCGGGCTTTCGTTTATGACATAATTTTTCTAATAATTGAACTCTTAATATTCTCAATTACTCATCAATAGATTAATTTTAAGTAGATTTTATGGTGTGATTCTTATTTTATTTTTGTTAAAAAATATTGATTTATTTTAATTTTATATTTATTATTTAAATTAAAATTTAATAAACCAAGGAGTATATATGGAATTATTAAAATATTTTAGAAAATTAAAATGGGAATTCCTGTTTGTGGTATTTCTAATAGTTGTTAATGCAGGTTTTCTAACTTTAGCCGGTATCTCTAGCGCAAATGCCTTGAGTGCTGTTGCAAAATTTAGAGCAAATGAATTCTTTATGTGGGTTGCAGTAATGGGATTAGCCTACATTGTTTACGCAATAGTAAATTGTTTGGTTAATATTGAACAAGCTAGATTCTCACAAAATGTAGATAAGTTAATTAGAAAAGATATCGCTACTGAATTATCAAGATCTAATTACGCTACTTTTCATAAGCAAACTGTATCTACCTATAGTTCATGGCTAACCAATGATATAACTACAATTAATAATTTTGGTATCGCTGATTTTCTAATGATTGTCAGGCAAGTGTTTGAAATAATCTTTGGCATGTTAACATTAGCCTACTTCAATTTTAGTTTAGTAATCACTGTAGTTATTCTTACTATCATTATGGGGGTTGTTCCAAACTTGTTTTCAAAAATATTATCTAAAAAGTCATTGGAATATACTCATGCTAATGAACGTTTAGTAAATACAATAAATGATATATTGAATGGATTTAATACTCTTTTTCTTGCTAATTTACCCCAAACTATCATAAAGAAAATAAATAAGTCTTCAGATGATGTTAAAAAGCATACCGTACAATATGCTAAAGCAGCTGGAGTTACACAGGCTATCACAAATGGGTTGGCATTTATTAGTCAGGTAATTATTTTGGAACAAACGGGTTGGCTAATATTGCATAATTTAACTCCAGTAGGAACCATTAGCGGTGCCCAGTTCTTTGCTGGCACTATATTTGCAGAGTTAAGTGGTATTAGTTTTAATTGGCAAGAGTTCAAATCAGTTAAACCGATTATCCAGAAATTCAAATCAGGATTTGATAAGAAGGATAATGAGCAAATATTTAAAAATGTAGAATTAGGTAATATAAAATTTAACAATATTTCATACAAATATTCTAAAAACGATAAGCCTCTATTCCAAAATTTAAATTTAGATTTCCAGCTTAATAATAAATACATCTTGGTAGGTGATTCAGCTGCCGGTAAGTCCACCATTCTTAATTTAGTTGCGGGACTACTAAGAAATAATAGTGGTGATATAAAAATGAATGATATAAGCTATTCAGCAATTTCAGACAATGACTTACATGAAAAAATATCATATTTACAGCAAGATCCTTATATCTTTTCAGCTTCTTTAAAGTGGAACTTGACTCTAGGCAAAAATATACCTGATGCTAAAATAAATAACGTTATTCATGAATGTGGTCTTGAAGATATGGTCGCTAAACTTCCCAATGGCTTGGATACTGTATTGAGTGATCAAGGAAAGCAATTATCAGGTGGACAGAAGCAACGTATTTCATTTGCTAGAGAAATTCTGCGAGATAAACCTATTTATTTATTAGATGAAGCAACTTCTGCATTAGATAAGTCTGCTAGTGTTAAACTTGAAAAGGCAATTTTATCAAAGAAGAATACAACGGTTATAATGGTAACTCATCATCTAAGAGAAGAAATAAAACAATTGGCTAATGAAGTGATTAATTTAAATGAGGTGAAGGAGTAGCGTATTTCATTTGATGAATAAAGATGAAATGGATTGCAAAGAAAAATGTAAGCTTTTCTATATATTTTTTATGAGCACCAAATCACTGATATGACGCTCCGTATGGAGCGTCTTTTTTTTGTGCAATTTTTCATCTTTTGATATAGACCAATTATAGATAAAACATCTTGACCAATTTCTTTAATAGGGTTATTATTGCTAGTATAACAGCAAAATAAATATAGTCCATTTAACTTAAATGAACTATACCAAAGGAGAAAACTTATGTGTGGAATTGTTGGTGTTGTTGGAAAACCTGCAAGAGATATTATTTTAAATGGCTTAACTAACTTAGAATATCGTGGTTACGATTCTGCAGGTATATATTTAAATGACTTAAATGGAAACGAATATTTAACAAAAGCAGTCGGTAGAATTTCTAACTTAAAAGAAAAACTAACTCCTGATGAACAAGGATTAGTAGGAATTGGTCATACTCGTTGGGCTACACATGGTAAGCCAACAGTGGATAATGCTCACCCTCACTTTGATGAAACTAAGCGTTTTTACCTAGTTCATAATGGGGTTATTGAAAATTATGCCGAATTAAAAGAAAAATACTTACAAGGGGTAAAGTTCCACTCTAATACTGATACTGAAGTGGTTGTCCAATTAATTAGTAAGATTGCTCGTGAGAAGAATTTAGATGGTTTTTCTGCGTTTAAAAAAGCTTTGAAATTAGTCAAAGGTTCATATGCCTTCCTTTTAGTTGATAACACTGAACCAGAGCATGTTTTTATTGCTAAAAACAAGTCACCAATGATGTTAGGGCTTGGCGATGGTTTCAATATTATTGCTTCTGATGCAATTTCTGTTTTAGATCAAACCAAAACTTTTGTTGATTTACAAGATGGTGATGTTGGTGACATTACTAAAGATTCTTACACAATCGAAACTGTTGATGGTAAAAAGGTTGAACGTAAGCCCCATGTATTAGATATTGATCCTAATGCAGCCTCAAAGGGAACTTACGAATTTTACATGCTCAAAGAAATTGATGAACAACCAAGCGTAATGCGTAAAATTTCTCAAACTTATTTTGATGAAAATGATGATGTTAAGGTTGATCCAAAAATTATTGATTCTATTTCAAAAGCAGATCGTATTTATATTTACGCTGCTGGGACTAGTTACCATGCTGGTTTAGTTGGTAAGACAATGTTAGAACATTATACTGGAATCCCAACTGAAGTTGGTTTGGCCTCAGAAGCTGGTTATCACTTCCCAATGATGAGTAAGAATCCATTCTTTATTTTCTTAACTCAGTCAGGAGAAACCGCTGATTCTCGTGTTGTTTTAAAAGAAGTTAATAAGCGTAATATCCCAAGTTTAACAATTACTAATGTAGAAGGTTCAACTTTATCAAGAGAAGCAGACTACACTATGCTCTTAGAAGCTGGTCCTGAAATTGCAGTTGCATCTACTAAGGCATACACTGCCCAAATTGCTGTTCAAGCAGTTCTAGCTAAGGCATTGGGCGAAGCACTTAATAAAGCAGAAGCTAAAGATTGGAATTTAAAGCATGATTTAGCTATTGCAGCAGAAGGGATGCAGCAACTTGTTGACAGTAAAGAAAGTTTGAAAGAGATTGCTGATAAATACCTAATTAAGTCTCGAAATGCTTTCTACATTGGACGCGGAATTGATTATGCAGTAGCCTTAGAAGGAGCATTAAAACTTAAAGAAGTTTCATATATTCAAACTGAAGGTTTTGCAGCAGCTGAATTAAAGCATGGTACTATTTCTCTTATCGAAAAAGATACCCCAGTAATTGCCTTAATTAATGATCCTGCAACAGCTGATTTAACGCGCGGAAATATTCAAGAAGTTGTTTCTAGAGGTGCTAACGTTGTTACTATTGCTGGTAAAGACTTTGCTAGAGAAGGGGACAATGTAGTTTTACCAACAATTAACTATTATATGTCTGCTCTATTAACTGTTGTGCCAGCTCAACTTCTTGCATATTATGCATCAAAAGATAAGGGCCTTGATGTAGATAAGCCACGTAACTTGGCTAAGAGTGTTACAGTTGAATAATAGAATTTAGATTAATTATTAAAATAGAGAATTAGTAATTCTAAAGGTGCTAATTCTCTATTTTTTATGTAATTCTTTAGTGAAAAATCCAATTTTGATTTAAAATATATAAATATAGTAAGGTAAAAATGAACGAGGGCAATTATGTTATCAAAAATATCAATTTTACTTACAAATCATCATTTAACCTTAAAGGATATTTCACAAAGTAATTCTTTAATGGAAAAAGATTTAGAAGATGCACTTAATGAGAATCCAGATAATTGGTCAAGTGCAATTTTATCGGCATTATCGTCATCTTTAAATATGCGACCAGGAGATTTACTGGAATTACTTGATCCAGTTTATTCTTTGAAAATTAATGACACTAATCAAATGATTCAAGGCATTTATATTGAAGATCCAGAAATGTATGAACAAATTAGATTTGTTGTAGAAAGTGAACACTTAGAGGGTTGGCAACCAGATGAAGAGGATATTTTAATGCTACTTGATGAGGCGATTAATCCATCTAAGGAGATTAAAAGTGAAATTGATCGGATTTGGGGTGAAGAAAATGAATGAGGCCGAAAAGGATTCTGAATGGTATCGTCAAAAATTTCTTTACCCAAATGGTACGCTTAAAAATAAGCTCAATATTACTGATGCGGCAGAATTAGCACAAAAAGAATACTTAGGCTCAGGAATTCGGGCCGTGGCTTTTTTGAGAAAGAATAAGAAAATCACTAGTGTTGAAGATTTGAAAAAAATTCATAAAATTATGTTTGGTTGGCTTTACGATTGGGCTGGTCAAATTAGAGATTATGAATTAGTTAAAGGAGAGACAGAGTTTTTAGAGTATTCTCGTATTAATTTTGGAATTGAAGAAATAGACGAAAAGATACAACAATTGTCTTCTAAAAAAGAACTTGCAAATGTTGACTATGCTTTTTTACTGGATAGATTAAATTATCTTCATCCCTTTAGAGAGGGAAATGGGAGAAGCAGTAAATTATTTTTACAAGCTTTTGCTGCCAATCATGGTCAAGTGATTGATTATCCACGTTCAAACAAAGACCTGATTATTGCCCAAAATAATGCAGATATTGATCAAATTGCTAGTCTAATTAGAGTTAATGCTAAAGCAAAGAAAGTTGCTCATTAGATAACTTGAACCGATATTTGTTATATTAAAGATTTGGATTTAACAATGGAAGAAAAATGGACTAAGATATAGATGACTGATCCGAAAACTTCTCCTTTAAGAAGTGTAACAATTTATTTTTCTTCATTAAGATCATGTTGAGCTACAATCAGAAATGATTGTAGCTTTTTTGTTTTGTTTATAAATTGGGTCTTAAAAATAGTAAATAATGAGCATATTAATTTATTATAAAACGCTATCAAGAGATAATTATTAATAATATTAAACTGAAAGGGATGAGCAGTATGAAAAAGGCATTGAATCCTCGGATAATTGTTTCTTTGACAAGCTATGGGGATAGGTTGAATACACTATCTATTTGCCTTAAAAGTTTGCTTAATCAGACTAAAAAAGCCGATAAAATTTTAGTTTATCTGACTGATGATATTAAAGAAAGTCATCTTCCATCATCTCTTCTTGAATTACGCGATAGGGGAATTGAATATCGCTTTGTTCCCTTAGATCTAAAACCGCATAAAAAGTATTATTATGCTATGCAAGAGTTTCCTGACGATATTATTGTTACAGTAGATGATGATGTTATTTACTATAAAGAAATGCTATCAGAATTATATAAAACGTACTTAAAATTTCCGAAATGTATTGTCACGGGAAGAGCCCATGAAATAACTTTTAATGATGATGGATCGATTAAAGCATATGATGATTGGAATTGGTGCAGTCAAAAGTATGAACAGCCATCGATGAAATTATTAGCTACGGGGGCTGGCAGTGTTTTATACCCACCTTATCTATTAGATGAAAAGCTATTATTTAATTTAGATTATATTAAGCACTACATTACAGTAGATGATTTATGGTTAAAATTAGTCGAAGTATTATCAAATGTACCAACGGTAGTATGTAGTTTAAAAATAGAAAAAATGCGTGAAGGAATTCCTGATACACAAGCGCAGGGCTTGTTTAATAAGAATGTTGGTAAAAATGAAAATGATCTTTATTTAAAAGACTTAGATAAAGAATTTTCCTTAGCAAGTAAAATTCTCGCTTATGAAAATGGAACAGAAAAGTAAAAAAAGAAACGTCCGTATAGACGTTTCTTTTTTAGGATATAGATAAAAATTAATGAAGGGCTGCAGCTCTTTGGGCCTGCATTTTTTCTTGCAGTTGCTTTTGTAAATTTTTCATCTCTTTAGTTGAAATTACTTTCCAGCTTGATGGAATGGTAAAAATATATTTTCTCTGTTTGAGTTCATTATTATGACTAAAGACTCCGAACATAATTCGACTAAAATTATCTCGGTAAACATATCGAGTGGTTTCTATTTGAAGATTGGCTTGCGCACTATGTTTAATTTCGGTCGATACCTTATCAAGTTTAATAGCATTCGGCTTCTTTTGTTCATTGTTAGTTTTATATAAGTATACTTTTTCTGTACCATTACCTAGAGGTTGATAAAGTAGAAGGGGAAGATTAGGAGTAGCACTTGAGACTAGACTTTGTTTGCTTATTTGCGTCTCAGTCTTCATTCCCCAGTGATTATAGTCATGTGCAACGATCCCCAGAATGCAAAGCGATGTAACAATTAAGGAAAGCCAGGAGATTATAGTATGTCCTTTACCAGGGATGACGTTGAAGTAAATAAATAAAATTGCGGCTAAGATTAAAATTACAATTATCATTATCCATTCACCTCTTCTTGATTTTCACGGGCACGGTTACCTTTCTTGAGGAAGAAGGCAAGAACCAAAGCAATTAATGCAAAGACAATGCTCATGGCAAAGGAAGCATGGAATCCATCTAAAGTAGCATTAATAGCTTGATTTTTATATTGAAGTGGTAAAGTTTTCAGTAATTCTTTACTTGGCATGTTGTTGTTAGTCGCAGTAGTTAAGACAGAGACTAAAATGGCAGTACCAATTGAACTTAAAACTTGTCTAAATGTATTGTTTACTGCAGTTCCGTGTGAAATCTTGTCTAAAGGCAATGAGTTCATCCCAGAAGTAGTAACATTCATCATAACTAAGGCTACTCCGACCATTCTGATTGCGTATAAAACGATAATCATGGTATAGGAACTTTGCTCAGTCAAAAATACAAATGGGATTGTACCTAATGTTAAAAGGGTCATTCCCGTAATGGCCATCTTGCGGGCACCATATTTATCGAATAAACGTCCCGTAATTGGTGACATAATTCCAATCATTAGAGCACCTGGCAAAAGCATTAAACCTGAATGAAATGCAGATACTCCCCGTAAGTTTTGAATATATAAAGGTAGCACCATCTCGATACCAACCATGGCCAAATTTGTAATACCACTAAGGGCTGCAGCTAAAGAAAATTCAAAGTGTTTGAACACAGTAATATCTAAGAAAGGATCTGACATTTTCAATTGACGAAGACCGAAGATGATGACAAATACTATCCCTACACCAATAAACATTAAAATTTCTGGATTAGTCCAACCTTTGTTGCCGGCCTCGGAGAAACCATAAAGTAAGCTCCCAAATCCAACAGTAGAAGTGGTTACAGATAAAATATCAATTTTTTCTTTTTTAGTAGGGAGTACATCTTTAATTAAAAAGAAAGCTAATATAATAACCACGCCAGCAATTGGGGCAATAATACTAAATAAGTAGCGCCAAGAAAGATTATCAACGATCCATCCAGATAAAGTTGGGCCGATGGCAGGAGCTAAGCCGATAACAATACCAACAGTTCCCATAGCAGCCCCACGTTTATTAGCTGGAAAGATAGAAAGCATAATGGTTTGAAGAAGAGGCATCGTGACTCCAACACCTAATCCTTGAATAATTCTACCAGCAAGTAGGGTGCCAAAGTTCGGTGCAATTGCTGCGATAACTGTTCCAATAAAGAAAACAGACATTGCACTCAAGTACATTTTTCTTGATCCAAAGCGATTGATTAGCCATGCGGAAATTGGGATCATTACTCCGTTAACTAGCAAAAATGCTGTTGAAAGCCATTCAGCAGTTGCAGTGCTGATATGAAAGGAACGCATTATTGAAGGTAGAGCAGTAGCAAGCAATGTCCCGTTTAACACAGTACAGAAAGAACCAATAATTAAAACTAATACCAGTAAGTTTCGATTATAGGACTTTCCATGAATATCGGTGGGTTGTTTATCCATTTTG
The DNA here is from genome assembly GCA_948500755.1 of uncultured Lactobacillus sp. Taxonomy (GTDB): domain Bacteria; phylum Bacillota; class Bacilli; order Lactobacillales; family Lactobacillaceae; genus Lactobacillus. The sequence continues at coordinate 23,489 of CAOOYH010000014.1, forward strand.
AAGATCCTTTCTAAGTTATTAATATTAAAATTTAACTATAAAAACTATAATCTTAAAGAAAATGATTGTCAAATAATCTTACAAACATGTAATTATCTTTGACATATATGTTGCTAAAACTGTCATAAGATTTTAAACTAGAATTGAGATTATGATATTTAAGGATAAAAAAATGGAAGCAAAAAAGATATTTCATGATGTGTTTCAAAATATTGAAGTCGGAATAGGCGAAGTAAGTAAAACGGTTGGTGTTTCGCAAAGACAGTTACGGTATTGGGAAGAAAAGGGATATATTAAGCCGGTCGATGATAATCAAAGTGGAGTTAGAAGATATACTCTTTCAACTTTATATTTAATTATTTTTATTAAAACTCAACTTGATCAGGGATTTACTTTATCTGCAGCCTTTGAGCGCTCAAAAGATATTAAAGTAAAAAGTAAAATTGTGAGAAATTTTTTTGAACACACTTTTAATGATGTAACTATTACGGATGCAGATAAAGCCTACGGTGAGATCGACTTGGGAGAACTTTTAGTGCAAGATGGTCAAAAGTATCATTTTAAAGGCGTAGTCGATGAGCATGGTCGATATCTAAAAATTGATAAATAAAAAATGAAGTATCCATTTATAGATACTTCATTTTTAGGACAAGTCGATATTAAAGTTATATATGTTGATTAGTTGTGATTTATGAATTATTTGCTAAAGCCAGCTTCATACCAAACATTAGCAGATGGTTTTAATGACCATCCCGTAACCTTACTGTTAACTGCAGTAACCGAGTAAGCTCCACTAGTTGGAACGACGTAAGCTTTATTGTACATCCATCTTTGCCATTCATGGAATTTTTGTACTCGATAATTTTTATCAAAAGATTTGGCAGAATCAATTTCATCTAAAAGTTTAGTATTAGTTGGAGACACAAAGCGGGCAAAGTTATATGGCATTTTTTCACCATAAAATACGCTTGGAGAAGGGTCACCGGCAGCGCCCCAGCTTCCTTCAAGTACATCAATTTTTGGATCACTAGATTTAACTGCGGCAACCCAGCGATTAAATTCCATTGGGCGACCGCCAAGAAACTTAACGTTTAGGCCGGCTTTTTTCCATTGCTGGATATAGTTGCGCCAGATCGCCTCGCTGTTTTCGCCTGATCCACGCACAGCTATATTAATTACTAAAGGCTTACCGTTAGGCTGACGTCTGTAAAGGGCACCAGGAGCTTTTTTGTAGCCAGCTTTATCTAATAATTCATTAGCTTTATTTAAGTTATAAGAATAAGTTGGAATGTTTTTATCGTAATATGGCGTAAATTGTGAAGGAATTAGTGAATTAACTCTGAATTTTAAGCCATGATAAAAACGATTATTAATAACATCTACATTCATAGCATAAGCCATTGCTTTTCTTAAGGCGGGGTTATTCATTTTGGCATGAGGATTTTCTACATTTTTTCCTAGTTTTTGATCCCATTTACCAACTTTAAAGGCTAGGTAGTTGTAGCTGAGAGTCTTTTTGCCAACGAAATTAACTCCCTTAGTATTTTTGACTTGCAGCCATTGAGAGTCTAAAACACTGGCTACATCAAATTTGTGGCTTTTGATTGCTTGGGAAACATTTGAATTAGTAATATTTGACATGTAGATATGAGCAAAATTAGGTTTTCCACGCCAATAATACGGATTTCTAGACCAGCTAGTTGATTGACCCTGAACTGTCTTATCCATCTTGTAAGGACCAAAGTAGAGGGGATGCTTTCTAACTTGATCACTAGATACTAATTTTTCGAATGGTACTTTTTTCAAATAGTGATAAGGAGCGGCATGTTCCCAGTAAAAACCACTAGCAGCATTTAGCATTGCTGGTTTTAATTCTTTGAAATGAAGAATTAATGTCTTCCCGTTAGGACCATCTGGCATTTCAATTCCAGAAATTTCTTTGGCTTTTCCTTGATGATATTCAGCCATACCTTTAATATTTTCTAATGAAGAAGTATATTGAGTAGTTTGAACCTTAGGATTGGCAAGAATTTCATAAGAGTACTCTAGATCTTTGGCAACTACTGGTTTACCATCTGACCAGCGAACTTTGTCCTTTACCTTGATTTTAGCCGTATTATCGTGATGATTTAATTTTAACGTGGCAGCTCCTTTATCAGTAATTTGATATTGATCATTGATTGAAAACAGCGACTCATCTCCCGGAGCGGCAGCCTCTACATCGGGACTGGTATCAGCAATTTCTGAGAGAAAAATTCCAGTAAAAGGTGATTCGTTTTCTAGTGCATAGGTCAGAGTGCCACCTTTTTTAATGGCTTTCTTGGGGACATTCTGAGAAAACTTGATTGTCTGATTACTGGAATCAGTTTTCTTAGCACCACAAGCAGTTGCGAATATCGTAAGAGAGCTTGCGAGAGTTACATACAGCAGTTTGGACTTTGACATCTTCATATAAAATCTCCTTTCGTCAAAAATCCACTAACAGCATGATTAAGAAAACAAAAAGACGTCCTATTAGATCAATTTGATCCAATAGGGCGTCTTGTCGCTGTACCACCTATTTTTACTAGAAAACTAGTCTTTAATTAACGTACGGTTCAATACAGGAGAACGATACGCCGTCGCTATAAAGGGCTGTCCCTTAAACCACTCTAAATCGTAGTTTACGCTCAAAGGTGATTTTCATTAAGAATCTATCTATTTCTTCACACCAACCAGAAATTCTCTGAAAGACGATTTCCTAATTACTTTTCCTTATCAAAGCTGTTTGATAATAATGTTTGTGACCATAATATTACGCCGTTTTGAAAATAAGTCAACATCAAATTATATTTTTCTTATTTTTAATATAATTTTTTATTTATAGTTTAATGAGGCTTATCAAGATGGATAAGGAATAAAAAATTCCTGATGTTAATGAAAAATAAAACGATTTCATATAAGCTAAATGTTATTAAATTTGACTCATTAATAAGACAATAAAAAAAGAAAAATCTATTTATATAGATTGATATTTGGTATAAATGTTATTTAATTTAATTAAATATTATAAAAATTTGAGCAAAAAAGAAGATTTTTTTATTAAATAGGCCTATACTTATAATTGATTAGTAGTAGAAAGGAACTATATACTATGAAAAAATTAAACACAAATAAATTAACTGATAAACAAGCTGACCTTTTTAAGAACAATTTAGTTTACATTGCTACTGTTGATGAAAATGGTAATCCACAAGTTGGTCCTAAAGGCTCAATGACAGTATTAGACCCATCTCATATGCAATATCTTGAAAAAACTAAAGGTGCAGCCTTTGAAAATATTAAAAATGGTTCAAAAGTAGCATTAGTAGCAGCTGATGTACCATCACATACTGCTGTTCAAGTTTTGGCTACGCCACATGTTCATGAAGATGATGAATATGCAAAGAAGATCGTTTCTGGTACCGATACTCCAAATGCATTTGTAGTAGTACTTGATATTGATGAAATTTTTGAATAATTATAGAAAAGATATTTTTCTGTCTACATTTTAAATTATTTAATAAAGAGGCTAAGTATTAGATCAAATACTTAGCTTTTTTGTTATAAAACTTGCTTATTTTCTATATTAATGTAAGATTAAAATTAATTAAATTAATGAAGACAAAAGGAGAAATATAATGGGCGCCTTATCTGAACAAGAATTAGCAGCTTTTTCTGCAGACTTTAACAAAAATGATAAAAATAAAATTGCTTCTAGAGCTGCACGTCGAAGTGGATTATTTGAGGCATCATTTAACGATGAAGTTTCAAAGCGATTAAATCATACTTTTTCAACTGAATTAGATATCGGTGAAGTTACTGATCAAAAGCATTCTGGACGTTGTTGGGAATTTGCTACTTTAAATGTTTTGCGTCATCATTTTGGCCAAAAGTATCATGTTAAAGATTTTACTTTCTCACAAGCTTATAATTTCTTTTGGGATAAGATTGAGAGAGCAAATGCTTTTTATGATAGTATGATTCGCTTAGCTGATAAACCAATTGATGATCGTGAGGTTGAAACTTGGTTTAACTTTGCAGGTCAAGATGGTGGATTGTGGCAAATGGCCATTAATCTAGTTAAAAAATACGGTGTTGTTCCATCATATGCGATGTCAGAAAATGCGACTTCAAATAATACTAGTGCTTTAATCGATTCCTTAGCTCGTAAAGAAAGAAAAGATGCTTTGGTACTTCGTAAATTAGTTCAAGAAGGTAAGCTAGAAGAAGCTGAAAAAGCTAAGAGGGAATTTTTAAATGAGGTTTACCGAATGGCAGCAGTTGCTTTGGGTGAGCCACCTAAGAAATTTGATTTAGAGTACCGAGACGACGATAAGAAATATCATTTAGAAAAGGATTTAACGCCACGTCAATTTGCTGAAAAATATTTAAAAGACTTTAATTGGGATGATTACGTTGTTTTATTGAATTCACCTAATTATGATTACAACAAACGCTATCACCAAGGTTTATACGATAATGTGGCTGGTGGTACTCCGATTACTGGGCTAAATGTACCAATTGAAGTGTTAGCTAGAGCAGCTGCAGCCCAATTGAAAGATGGAAAAGCAGTTATTTTTGGAAACGACGTATTAAAACAAATGGAACGTAAGACTGGTTTCCTTGATACTGAATTATACAAAACGGATGATCTATTTAGTGTTGATACTCAAATGAGTAAAGCAGATCGTTTAGCCACGGGGGAAGGCTCTGCAACACACGATATGACCTTAGTCGGTGTAGATGAAGATAATGGCGAAATTCGCAAATGGAAAGTAGAAAATTCTTGGGGTGATAAGTATGGCCATAAAGGATTCTACGAAATGAGCCAGAAGTGGTTTGAAGAATATGTGTATGATGTCGTTGTTGATAAGAAATATTTGTCTGACGATTTAGTTAAACTCTGGGAAGAGCCAGCTATTGACTTAAAACCTTGGGAACACATTGGACTATAATAAATCGAACTTATCTTTGATCTGATTAGCAAAAGTATATGTTAAATAAATAAGTTTGAAATATAAAA
>CAOOYH010000015.1 GCA_948500755.1 uncultured Lactobacillus sp.
AATCAATTATCCCGTCGGATAACTAATTCACTATTTAGCTTAGAATGTTTTATATGTTCCATCTTCTTTATTTGGATCCCCGCTTCCTGAAACTGCTAGATAGTTCATTTCAGGAATAGTTATTAATTCAGGTTTCTTTTTTGGAAAATATAAATCTTTATATTCTTTTTTATAGTCAAATACCAATTTTTTCTCCTTTAATTATTTAGCTTTTACATCTCCTAATTTTATTCGTTTATCTGTAACCTGACTAATAAAATACTTATCATGTTCAATTAATAGCATTGCCGGTTGTTCTTTTTTTAACATGTTAATTAACTGATCCTGGTTAAACACATCTAAATAATTAGCTGGCTCATCCCATAAATATATATCTGCTTCTTCTACCAATGATTTGGCAATCGCCACTCTTTTTTGCTGTCCCATACTCATTTCTTCAATTTTTGTGGCAAAGCTTTCTCTCGGAAAACCCATTTTTCTAAGAATATTTAATAGATTTTCATAAGATATTTTTTCTTTTTCTGCAAACTGAGATAAAGTACCAGAATATTCAATAAAATTTTGTGGTAAATATGATATCTTTAAGCCATTAACAATATCAAGCTTTCCTTGAGAAATCACATTTTTATCTGGTTTTAAAATATTTTTTAAAAATGTAGACTTTCCAGATCCATTTTTTCCTTCTAGAGCTACAATCCCATGATTTTTAATAGTTAAATTTAAATCTTCAAACAATTTCTTATTTTGGACTGTAAGATCTAAATGCTGCGCTTCTAATAGAGTTCCATGATAGTTGGGATGAAAGTTCATTTCTAATTCAGAAATAGACTCAATATTTGTCATTAAGCCTTTTTTATCTTGAATATTCTTATCCATTCTTCTTTCAAGATTCTTCGATCTTTTCATTATTTTAGCCGCTTTATGACTAAAGAAACCTTTATTAATGAATGCATGGATTTCATTTTTATGAGCACTTGCTTTTTTATTGTTTTCTGATTGAAGAGAATATCCTTTTACTCGCTTTCTACTTTCGTTCAAACTTCTAATTTGACCTTGAAGTTTTTCATTCTTATCTTGATTAAACTTATCTCGCTTTGTCTTTGTATCTTCATAACTGGCAAAATTTCCCTGATACAAATGAATTTCGGTATTTTCAATTGCTAAGATATGGTTTGTTACTTGATTTAAGAAAGCACGATCGTGACTCACCACAATGTAGCCATTAGAATGTTGTTGTAAATAAGCTATAACCTGCATTCTGGAGTCTTCATCTAAATGATTAGTGGGCTCATCAATTAAAGGAAAACTATTTTTATTAATAAAGGATAATGCCAACAAAATCTTAGTCTGTTCTCCACCACTTAAAGAATTAAAAGGCTGCCAAATAAGTTCAGGATCAACTTTCATTAAATTTAATTCACGCTCAAGCTCCCACTGTTCAAATGAAACTTGTTCTTGCAGCGCATATAAAGTTAATTGTTTTTTATCATTCACAGTAAGCGGAAAATAGTTAAATTCAAGTTTAGCTTGTATCTTTCCTGTTCCCCTTAAATTACCTCGTAAAAGATTTAAGAAGGTCGTCTTTCCCCTTCCGTTTCTTCCTACTAAACCTAATTTCCAACTACTATCCAAGTCTAAACTTAAATTATTAAATATATTATCTGAGCTATCTGGATATTTAAAAGAAAGATTTGAAATATTAATATTACTCATATTAATCACCTCACGAAAAAAGCCTACACTTTTGACAAGTGTAGACTTTCTCCTCGCTAAGCAATAATAAAGAAGATCCCCATCTACGTTCAATCTTGTCAAAAGTGCACAGTTGTCCTTATAAAAGAAAAATAATTATTAAAATTCAACTATGCTATTTTGCAAGATTAAAAACGCAACGGCGTAACCTTCTTTCAAATATTAAATTTCAATTGATAGAAATATTCTATCACATAGATTATATAAAAGTAACCCTAAAATTAGTTTTTCAATTTATAAAAATATTGTTTAATATCACACTTATCCTGATCTAATTGATGTGAAAGATCTTCTATACCAGAAAATTTTTTGTTTTTACGAATAAATTTATACCAGGCTAAAGTTAGCGGCTTACCATAGGCTTCTTCATTAAAATCAAAAATATTAGTTTCAATTGTTAAACCATGATTTGTTTTGAAAGTTTCATTGTAGCCCACGCTAGTCATAGCATCATGCCATTTTCCATTTATCTTTGCTCTAGTTGCATAAACTCCCTCAGCCGGTAAAACTTTAGAGTCAGAGATTTCAAGATTAGCAGTTGGAAAGCCAATTTTATGTCCACGTCTGAAACCGTGAACAATAACACCAGAAGTTTCATAAGGCTGGCCAAGTAACTCAGCTGCTAATTCAACGTTTCCATGCTGAATAGCTTTTCTAATATAGGTAGAGCCTACTTTTATTTTATCTATTGCTTGTTTTGGCTCCACTACAATTTTAAATCTATCTTTAGCAAATTTAGGAAAATTTTCTACATTAGCAATATCTTTGGGGCCATAAGTATAATCAAAACCCACTACTACTGTATCAGCCTTGAGTTTCATTACCACCTGATCAACAAAATCTTGAGGTGAAAGTTGGCTAAATTCTTTAGTAAATTTAATAATGACTAAGTAATCTACTCCCAACTTCTCCATTTTATGCTCTTTTTCTCGCTCAGTTTCTAAATAGACAAATTTATGATCGTTGTTATAAATTTCTTTAGGATGTTTATCAAAAGTCATTACCATCAATGGTAAGTTCTTTTGTTCTGCTATGAGCTTGGCATCTTTAATGAGTTTTTGATGTCCGATATGCACCCCATCAAAAAAACCTAGCGTTAAGATTACCTTTTTAGTCGTGATAGGTGCAGAAATAGGATAATCTAAGGTTATTACTTTCATTTTTTACTCTCACTATTCATTTTTTAAAAGCATCATTTCAGGACGATAAATTTTACCTTGTCGTTGATAAATAGCTTTTATATGTCCATTATAAACCAAAGCTACCTTAGCATAACTGGTATTCAATTTAATGCTTGCTCCATTTGAAACTCTTTTAAATTGATCTGGCGATATTTGAAGCTGGGGTAAATCTACAAAAAAGCTATCAATTGGTTGGAGCCATTTTTCAGGATACTCTATTTCTTTTTCAATAGTTTCTAAATCTACCGCTTGACTTAAATCAAAACCTGAACTGCTAGTTCTAGTAAGACTGGTCATCACAGCCGGAACTCCCAATTCCTCTCCCAAATCATTTACTAGAGACCTTACATAGGTTCCTTTAGAACAGCGAATGGCGAAATTAAAACTCTCTGTTTTTTCTAGTGGATCATATTCTGGATCTTGAGTTAATTCATAATTATAGATGTTTACTTTTCTTTTTGGACGCTCTACCGGAATATTTTCTCGAGCATATTCATAAAGTCTTTTACCATTAACACGGACAGCAGAATATATTGGAGGAACTTGATCAATCTTTCCAGTAAGTTTCTTCATTCCACTAATAATTTCATCACTTGTAAATGGCGTAACTATCTTTTCTTCTGCAGTGGTTGTTCCATCTAAATCATAGCTATCAGTTGCTCTCCCAAACATTCCACTTCCAATATATGACTTTGGTTTTTCATGCATCAATTCAATTAGCTTTGTGGCTTGGCCAATTGCAATCGGTAATACCCCATTTACTTCTGGATCCAGTGTACCTGCATGTCCAATTTTTCTAATTTGTAAAATTTTTCGTAATTTATAAACACAGTCACTACTGGTTACTCCGCGTGGCTTATTTACTACTACAATTCCATTTAGCATTATTTAATCTCCAAAATAAAAGACGCCTTTCGGCGTCTCTTTCATTTATTTATTTTTATTCTCGCGTTCTTGATCTTGCTTCTTGACTTGATTAATTAACTTATCAATCTTAGAACCATAAGCAACAGAAGTATCACGTTTAAAAATCAACTCAGGAACCTTGTAAACAGTTAAAGTTTGACCAAGCAAGTGACGCATCATACCTTTTGCTTTATCAAGTCCTTCAGCTACTTCTTTTTCCTTTGCTGGATCATCTGTCAACATACTGTAGTAAACAGTCGCATATGATAAATCATTTGTACATTCTACAGCTGTGATAGTGACATCATTTAAACGTGGATCACGAATATCTTTACGTAATATCTTTGTCAATTCACGTAAAATTTCGCCTTCTACACGACCAATTCTATGTTTCATAATTAAGCTCCTTTTTGTGAAAAAAGATGCCTATTTAACAGGTACCTCTTGCATCTCGTAGGCCTCAAGTTGATCGTCAACTTTAATGTCATTAAAGTTTTCAATTGTGATACCACAATCAAATCCTTGCTTAACTTCCTTAACGTCATCCTTGAAACGCTTTAGAGATGCAACTTTTCCATCATATTTAACAATACCATCACGAATTACACGAATACCTGAATCTCTAGTAACATATCCGTTATCAACAAAGGCACCAGCAATTGTACCAATCTTAGATACCTTCCAAGTTTCACGAACAGTTAAGTTACCAGTAACTTTTTCTTCGTATGTAGGTTCAAGCATACCCTTCATTGCAGCTTCTACATCATCCATAACCTTGTAAATAATGTTATATAGACGAATATCTACACCTTCAGAATCTGCTTGACTCTTAGCAGTATTAGTTGGTCGAACATTGAAACCGACAATAAATGCATTTGAAGCACCAGCTAAAGTAACATCAGATTCATTAATGGCACCAACACCAGAGTGAATAATGTTAACTCTTACACCTTCAACTTCGATCTTTTCAAGAGATTGTTGCAATGCTTCTGCTGAACCTTGAACGTCAGCCTTAAGAACAATGTCAACTTCCTTCATGTTCTCTTTCTTCATTGTATCAAACAAGTTGTCTAAAGTAACATGTTGGACATTTTCACGTTGTTTTTCTAAGGCATTCTTAGCACGTTGTTCACCAACGCTTCTAGCAGTCTTTTCATCATCAAAGACAACTAATTTATCAGCTGCTTCTGGAACATCATTTAAACCGGTAATTTCTACAGGAGTAGATGGGGTAGCCTTCTTCACTCTACGTCCCTTATCATTAGTCATAACACGAACACGGCCAAATGTATCACCAACAACAATTGGATCTCCAACCTTTAATGTACCTTGTTGAACTAAAATATCTGCTACTGAACCACGGCCCTTATCAAGACGAGCTTCAATTACAGTACCAATTGCTTTTTGATCTGGATCAGCCTTAAGTTCCATGACATCAGCTTGAAGTAAAATCATTTGCAAGAGCTCTTCAACATTTTTACCAGTCTTAGCAGAGATCTTAACAAAGATTGTATCGCCACCCCAATCTTCAGGAACTAAACCATATTTCATAAGTTGTTCCATAACATGATCAGGATTTGCGCCTGGCTTATCAATCTTGTTCACAGCAACAATAATCGGAACCCCAGCACTCTTAGCATGGTCAATAGCTTCAATTGTTTGTGGCATTACACCATCATCAGCTGCAACTACTAAGATAACGATATCGGTAATTTCAGCACCACGGGCACGCATATTTGAGAAAGCGGCATGTCCTGGAGTATCTAAGAAAGTAATTAAACGATCATCGATTCTTACTTGATAAGCACCGATTCTCTGAGTAATACCACCGGCTTCGTGTTCAGACACGTTAGTGTGACGCAATCTATCAAGTAAAGTAGTCTTACCGTGGTCAACGTGACCCATAATTGTTACAACTGGTGGACGTTTTTCTTGATGCTTAGAAGCTTTAGATTCTTCCATTTCCTTAGTGTATAAAGTATCAATATCAGAGATATCTTCATGCACTTTTTCTTCAGCTTCAATACCATATTCAGCTGCTAAAAGCTCAATAGTATCCTTATCTAAAGATTGGTTTTGGTTAGTCATAACACCTAACATAAATAGCTTCTTAACAATTTCTGCAGGCTCTCTATGAAGAAGTTTTCCTAAATCTTGAGCATTCATGCCTTCTTCATAAACTAATGTTTCTGGCAATGGACGTTCCTTTCTTTGAGTTGGTTGCTTCTTGACTTCTTTACTTTGGTTGATACGTTTATTCTTTTTATTTCTACGACGACGTGCCTTATCTGAATGTTCGCTTCTTTCACGTTCATAATCTGGCACTTCACGTTTCTTACGAGTAAAGTCTTTCTTACGAGTTGGCTTTGTTTCTTCTTTTTGAGGAGCAGGTACAACTGGAGCGATAGGCTCTACCTTTTTTACAGTAGGTCTCTGAGCCTTATTTCTAGCCGGCGATGGTTTAATAATCTTTGGACCAACTGGTTTTTGTGAAGCTTGAACACGAGCTTTTACAGCTGCAGCTCCTTCGAGTTTTTCTTCTTTTGGCTTACGAGTATTTTCCACTTTTTTAACCTTTGATCTTTGAGGATTTTGTTCTTGATGCCATTTACGGCGGGAAGCCTCAGTCTGAGCGTTTAATTCACTAGCTTCGGCTCTTTGTTTTTTCTTAAATTTATTTAATAAATCACGTGCTGCTGGTTTAGCAGAAGTTGTCTTTTTATCTTCATTCTCACGTCGATTATTTTGTTGTTTTTTAAAATTATTATTTCTGTGCTTGTTATTTCCGTGACGATTATCATGTTCATTTTTATTATCACGACGACGAATTGCACCCACAGAAACCTTTATTTTAGCTTTTTCTTTACGACTTGAATTTTTAGAATCCTTTTCAGTAGATGGCGTAGTATTAGTAGACTTCAAACTATCTACTAACTTAGAAACTTGCTTATCATCTAGGGAGGACATGTGGCTCTTTACATCAAAACCCAAATCTTGTGCCTTTTTTACAACAATTTTGTTTTCAATGTCTAATTCTTTCGCTACTTCATAAATACGTTTTTTAGCCATCAAATCACACTCCTTCGTTTAAATTCTTTATCATTGCTTTGCTGAAACCGGAATCCGTAACAGAAACTAATTTTCTTTCTTTTCCAAGGGCCTGTGTTATTTCAGCACTAGAAAAAGTGTCTACTAGTTTGACATCTTTTTTTCTTATAAGGAAATTCAGTTTATCTTTAGTATTTTGACTTACATCATTCCCAATAAAAATCAATTTTGCTTGATTTTTGCTTAAAGATATTTTTACTGCATCAAATCCCGTTGCTAACTTTCCAGCTTTTTGCGCTAATCCAAGTAAATTTAAAGTTTTTTGTTTGTTTTGCAAAATTACTTATCACCAAACAATTCTTTTCTTGCTTTTTGATGATCAACATATGCATAAAGATCATCATAAAAATCAGCTGAAACTTTAACCCCTAAGCTTTTTTCCAAAACTTGATTTTTTTGTGCTTCAGCAATTTTATCAGGTTCTAAAGATACATATGCACCTCTGCCTGATTTCTTTCCAGTCGGATCAACCGAAATATTTTTATCCTTATCAACAACTACTCGCACCAATTCTTTTTTTGGTTGCATAGTATTTGTTAACAAGTCTTTACGCATTGGAATTTTTCTTTTCTTCAAAGAAAGTCACCTATTCCTCATCTTTATCTGCATCATCATTTAATGCTGAATTAACGTCTTCTCCATTTGGAAACTTATCGCTTGGATCGTCTTCAATTTGTTCAGCAATAGATTCTGGTGTTTCTTCATTTGAGACATTATCATTTGTAGTCTCTTGATCTGCTTCAACATCATCACCTTCAGAATCAACAAATTCAACTTGTGATTCAGGTTTAATGTCAATCTTATAGCCAGTTAAGCGAGCAGCAAGGCGTACATTTTGACCACGTTTACCAATGGCCAATGACAATTGGTAATCAGGTACAATTACCAAAGCATTCTTATCATCTTCATCCCCGCTAAATTGAACTGCAATTACTTCTGCTGGATTCAAAGCATTGGCAATAAAATCAGATGGATTATCTTCATATTTTACAACATCAATATTTTCTCCACCCAATTCATTAACGATGTTTTGAACACGAGCTCCCTTTGGTCCTACTAAGGTACCGACTGGATCAATATCAGAATCATTACTCTTAACTGCAATCTTGGTTCTATCGCCTGCTTCACGAGCAATGGATACAATCTCAACAGTTCCATCGTAAACTTCTGGTACTTCTTGTTCAAAAAGACGTTTTACTAAATCAGGTGCTGTTCTAGAAACTGTAATTTGTGCTCCCTTTGAATCAGACCCTACTCTAGTAACCAAGACACGAACTTTATCTTGAGGATTGTAAGTTTCACCTGGTAGTTGATCATTATGCGGCATTACAGCCTCTACATTTCCAATCTTCACATAAACGAAGCGATTGTCACGTCTTTCAACTGTACCAGTAACAATTTCATCTTTATATTGAGAGTACTCGCTAATAATATGTTCTCTTTCAGCTTCGCGTAAACGTTGCATAATAACTTGCTTAGCAGTTTGAGCAGCTAAACGTCCGAAGTCTTTAGGAGTTACTTCAAAACGAATTTCATCACCAACTTCGTAAGCACGGTTAATTTCAAGAGCATCTTTCAAACTTACTTCGAGACGACTATCTTGAACTTCATCAACTACAGTCTTAATTGCATTAACTTTGAAGTTGCCTTTCTTTTCATCAAAAACAACTTCTACATTTTGAGCTTGGTTATAATTTTTCTTATATGCAGCTACTAAAGCAGCCTTAATTGCATCAACAATAACTTCTTGTTTAATGCCTTTTTCTTTTTCTAAGGTTGCAAAGGCTTCCACCATTTCTTTAGACATAAGTTTTTGATCATCCTTTCTAAAATTCAACTGCAAAGCGACTAGAAGCAATCACCTTTCTAGGGATTATGATGTCTTTGCGTCGTGTTTTGATCTTTACTTCTAAGACGATCTGGTCTTGATTGAGATCTTTTAAAGTACCTTCAAAAGTCTTTTCACCATCAATTTTTTGATAAAGACTAACATGAATGTAGGATCCCTTGGCACGTTCCCAATCTTTTTCATTCTTAATTGGACGTTCTAAACCAGGAGATGAAAGCTCTAAAATATACGGTTCGGGAAAAGGATCAGGATCTAATTCATCTAGTTTTTCTGATACCAATTCACTTAAATTTGCGATCTCTTCAATATCAATTCCGCCTGGGCGACGATCAACATAAATGCGAAGATAATATTGCTTCTTTTCCTTTACATATTCAACATCGACCAGTTCATCGCCTCTTGCTTCGGCTAAAGGCGTAACTACGTCTGCCACCAATTCGGTAACTTTTGTCAAATCTCTTCCTCCGTAATAAAAAGAGTGAGCATTACTGCTCACTCGAATTTGCTATTCGAACTTCGTTTTTAGAATAGCATATTTACTGCAATTTGTAAATTATCCCGCTAAAATAGTGACAATTGATTCTGATCAGGCATTCCCTCAAGAACACCATTATTTTCAAAATACTCCATAATTGTTTGTGATACTTTGCCGCGAGTGGCAAGATCTTCTTTTGAAAGAAATTTCTGTTCCGCACGTGCAGCTACAATTTGCTTTGCAGCATTGTCACCTAACCCAGGAACAGCATTAAATGGTGCTAAGATTGTATGGTCATCAATAATCTTAAAGTCTGTGGCTTCAGATTCGTTTACATCTACCATCTTAATCTTTATTCCACGCTCTAAACATTCATTTGCAATTTCAAGTACAGTAAGTAATGACTTGTCTTTTGCAGAAACATCCATTCCCTTATCCTGAATTTCTTTCATTGCAGCTTTAACTGTATTCTTGCCGTGACTCATTGCTACCAAATCAAACAAGTCAGCACGAACAGAGAAGTAAGAAGCATAATAAATTACTGGATAATATACTTTAAACCAAGCAATTCTCAGTGCCATCAGGATATAGGCTGTAGCATGGGCTTTAGGGAACATATACTTAATCTTAAGACATGAGGGAATGTACCAATCAGGAATCTTGTCGTTCTTTTTCAAGATTTCCATATTTTCATCGCTAATTCCTCTACCATGTCGTACAGATTCCATTGTAAAGAAAGCAACTTCTGGTTTTACACCCCAGTGAATCAAGTCCATCATGATGTTATCACGACAACCAATCACATTCTTCAACTTACAAGTCCCATTATTAATTAAATCTTCTGCATTTCCTAACCATACATCAGTACCGTGAGATAAGCCAGAAATTTGCAATAATTCTGAGAAAGTAGTTGGTTTTGTTTCTTCAAGCATCCCTCTAACAAACTTTGTACCAAATTCTGGTACACCAAGTGTTCCCGTTTTTGATTGGATTTGTTCAGGGGTAACACCTAAAATTTCAGGACTTGAGAAGAGAGACATTACTCCCGGATCATCAGGAGGAATAGTTAATGGATCAACTCCGGATAGATCCTGTAGCATTCTGATCATGGTAGGATCATCGTGACCCAGAATATCAAATTTTAAAATATTATCATGGATAGAATGGAAATCAAAGTGAGTTGTAAGCCAAGCTGCACTTAAATCATCTGCTGGATACTGGACTGGAGTAAAGTCATAAATATCCATATCATCAGGCACTACAACAATACCTGCTGGGTGTTGTCCAGTTGTTCTTTTTACTCCAGAAGCACCGGCTGCTAGACGATCAAGCTCAGCATTTCTTAAATGTAGTTCATTTTCATCTTCATAATGCTTAACATACCCATAAGCAGTCTTATCAGCAACAGTCGCAATCGTCCCCGCTCTAAATGAATTGTCTGGACCAAACATAACTCGAATGTAGTTATGAGCTACTGGTTGATAGTCTCCAGAGAAGTTTAAATCGATATCCGGCACCTTGTCTCCATGGAATCCTAAGAAAGTAGCAAACGGAATATCTTGCCCATCTTTAACTAATGGAGTTCCACATTTTGGACACTCTTTGTCAGGTAAATCATAGCCTGACCCATATTCTCCATTCTCAAAGAATTTTGAATACTTGCAATTCGGACAACGATAGTGCGGAGCCAAAGGATTTACTTCCGTAATTCCAGACATCGTCGCTACTAAACTAGAACCAACTGACCCACGTGACCCTACTAAATATCCGTCTTTATTTGATTTGGCAACAAGCCTTTGAGAAATTAAGTAAATAACTGCATATCCGTTTGAAATAATAGAATTCAATTCAAGTTCAATTCTATCTTCTACAATCTTTGGTAAAGGTTTTCCGTATAATTCGTAGGCTTTATTATAGGTTAAATCCTTCATTTCTTGATCCGCATTTTCAATATGAGGTGGATATAGTCCACTTTTAATCGGAGCAATTTCCTCAATTTGATCGGCTAATTTATTGGTATTATCAATTACAATTTCTTTAGCTACATCTTCACCCAAAAAGCTAAATGCATCAAGCATTTCCTGCGTTGAATAAAAATGTAAATCCGGTAAATTTTTATTGCGATTAGGATTTCCCTTTTGAGCCGCTAATAAAATTTTACGATAAATTGCTTCATGCGGTTCAACATAGTGCGAGTCACTGGTAGCTACTACTGGTTTATTTAGTTCTTTACCTAATTTATAAATATTTTGAATAATTTCATGCAGCTCGTCTTCATCTTTAATTAGATCATCTTCAATTAAGGTTTGATAAGCTGCTGGCGGTTGGACTTCAAGATAATCATAAAAACGTGCTTTTTCACGAGCTTCATCATATCCTTTTTGCATCATTGAAATGAATACATCGCCTTGCCAGCACCCACTACCAAATAATAAACCTTTATGATATTTTCTTAATTCCGACTTTGGGGTACGTGGAATACGATAGAAATATTTAGTACTTGCAAGCGATACAAGCTTGTACATATTTTTTAGTCCTTCTTGATTTAAAGCAAGAACACTCATATGACTTGGCTTAGCTCGCTTATAAACTTGACCATATTTAGCATAGTCATTCATTTTGCCTAAATCTGCTTCATGAAAACGTTCATTAAAAGCATCTAGCAATTTAAACATTAAGTATCCTGTAGCTTCGGCATCTTGATTAGCGCGGTGATGATGTTCAAGAACAACATTGTATTTCTTAGCTAAAGAATCAAGGGTGTGGCGAGTTTGTTCAGGATGCAAAAGTCTTGAAACTTCAAGCGTGTCAACAACAGGTTGCGTAATTTCTTCTAGACCTGCACGGCGTAAAGCCGCATTTACAAACCCAACATCAAATTGAACATTATGTCCACAGAGAGGACGATCACCATAAAATTCTTTAAATTTCTTAATTACATCTTTTTCATCATCAGCTGCACCAACCATTTCATCAGTAATTGATGTTAAGTTAATCGTTGTATCGCTCAAGGGATGATGTGGATTGATAAATTCATCGAATCTTTCTAGGACCTCACCATTTTTCATTTTTACCGCACCGATTTCAATAATGGTGTCGTAAACAGACGATAGTCCTGTTGTTTCAACGTCAAAAATCACATATTCACGATCTCGATAATCCATTTCAGTAGGATTAAGGACAAGCAAAGCATGATCATCAATCATATTGGCCTCATAGCCATATAAAATCTTCATTTTTTCGCTTGCACCAGTATGATAAGCTTCTGGGAAAGATTGCACATCTGCATGATCCGTAATTGCAATTGCCTTTTGACCAAATTTTTTCGCAGTTTTGATAAAGTCACTCGCCGTACTAGTTGCGTCCAATTGACTCATATTTGTATGAAGGTGCAACTCTACACGCTTTTTCTCTCCTTCATACTTTTCTTCTCGACCCTTATGTTCAATTAATTCTAAGTTTCGAATATTAAAAACAACGTCATGTTGATATTGATCATCAGCTGCATAACCTTGCATTCTAGCCCAAACGCCAGGTTTAATTCCCTTTAGATAATCAATTTGATCTTTGTCAGAAACAAATTTTTTAAAGCTAATTGAATCTGTATAGTCAGTAATCTCACCAGTAAAAATTACACTTCCAGATTTTAATTCATGAATATCAGTATTAAAAATATGGCCTTCAATAGCTACGTTTCCACTGCCATCTTCCAAGTCTTTAATTTGAATAAATTTAGCTTTTTTATCGACCTTTTTGTTGCCCATTCTTGTGCTCTTAACAGGCATTTTTTTCTTAGGTTCTGCCGGTTGTTTTTCATAGAATTCTTGCATAGCAGACTCATGCTGAGCCTGCTCTTGTTCTAGACTTCTTAAATTTTCATCAATATTAGTTTCATCAACTTTCGTTGTAAACTTGATATTAAAGAAACCATAACGTCTGAATTCTTTATTTAGTTCTGCTAAAACTTGTTCTGAAAGCAAGCCATTTACTACTTGGTTTTGAGTTGGAATTAGCCATTTTTCTTTTTCTAAATGAGGAGCTTGTCCTTGTAAAAATTCCCGAACAGCTGGTTTTAGGTTAGTTGAATTCTGAATGGCATAAGTCCAGTAGGCCGGTAGTTTCTTACTACTTCCATCGCGTGTTTGAACTAATAATTCAACATTCACAAATGGTTCAAAAGTCTCATGAATAAGTTCATTAAGAGAGCGATAAGTTTCAAAATCTAATGGTGTATCAAAAAAAACGTGGATTTTCCACTTTCTTTCATTAGCGTATACATCCACGTTTTCAATTTCACCATTTTGGACAATATCGTTATCTTCAAACTTATCAGGAAACTTGATTTGATCTAATAGTTTTTTGAAAAGTTCGTTCTTTTTTGTCACAAAAATTATCCTAACTCTTTTGTAATCACAGCATCCAAATCAGAAATATTAACTTCAGTAGCCTTTTCATCCATTGGACGCTTTACTTCTACAATACCATCTTTTGCTTTTCGACCGATTGTAATTCTTAATGGTGCTCCGACTAAGTCAGCATCATTAAATTTAACACCTGGTCGTTCATTTCTATCATCGTATAAAACATCATACTTGGCTGAAAGTTCTTTTTCAAGTTTTTCAGCTAATTCAGTTTGAGTTTCATCCTTCATTTTCATTTGAATTAAATGAATGGCAAATGGAGCAATTTCTTTTGGCCATGCGATTCCATTTTCAGTTAAGTGTTGTTCAACTGCAGCTGACAGCATTCTGGTTACCCCAATTCCATAGGAGCCCATGATTACTGGCTTAGCTTTACCATTATTATCTAAGAAATCAGCACCCATAGTATCAGTATAGTAAGTACCTAATTTAAAGATATGACCAACTTCAATACTAGTAGTAAATTTCAATGGTAAATGATCAACTGGATCTGGTTCTCCTTCGTTTGCCGTACGAATATCCGCAAATTCGTCAACTTTAAAGTCGCGATCTAAATTAGCATTTTGATATTGATAGTCGGTTTCATTTGCACCTACAACTACATTGTACAAATCTTTGACTGTTTCATCCGCAATAATCTTATCAGCCCAGTCAGCATTGATTGGTCCAACGCCGCCTTTTTCTGAACCAGTAATTTCTACTAATTCATCAGCATTTGCAGTTCTAACTTCATCTGCATCTAAGATATGACCTAATTTAACTTCGTTAATTTCCTTATCACCACGGATGAGAACTAAGACCTTTTGGTCATCTGCAATGTATAAGATACTCTTAACAATTCTAGTTGAAGGAACTTTAAGAAAATCAGCTAACTTTTCAATTGTATCCATTCCTGGAGTGGCTACTTTAGCTAAGTCTTTTGCTTCTTCTGGTTCTTGTTTAAAAGTATCAATACTTTTAGCCATTTCAAGGTTAGCAGCGTAAGTGCCTTTTTCATTAGTAGCAATTGTATCTTCACCAATTGCAGCAGGAGCTTGAAATTCAGTTGAGTTCTTTCCACCCATTGTACCTGAATCTGCAATAACAGGGTGAACAGTAACACCAGCACGATTAAAGATCTTTAAATATGCGGATTTTTGATCATCGAATTGTTCATCTAATTGTTCACGAGTTGCTGCAAAGCTGTAGCCATCTAACATGACAAATTCTCTACCACGGAGTAAACCGAAACGTGGACGATTTTCATCACGGAATTTAGTTTGAATTTGATATAGAGCAAGTGGCATTTGCTTGTAACTCTTTAAGTTCTTAGCAACAATTTCAGTGAAGGTTTCCTCATGTGTTGGTCCAAGCAAACTTTCACGTCCATGTCGGTCTTGAAGCTTAAACATTTCTGCGCCATATTTTTTATAACGACCAGATTCTTGCCAAAGGGTTGCAGGCAAGAGATGAGGCATGATCATTTCAGGTACATTAATATTATCCATTTCTTCTTCAATAATATTTTCCGCCTTGCGTAAGACGCGGTACCCCAAAGGTAAGTATGCATAAACCCCGGCAGTTACTTGACGGATATAGCCACCTCTAAGCATTAATTGGTGACTTTTTGCTACAGCATCAGAAGGTGCCTCTTTTAACGTTGGCATAAAAAATTTTGATTGACGCATTTATTCCTCCAAAAATTTACTTAATAAAATAGCGATAAATATCATTTCCAGTTACTGCAACAATTAACAGTAAGAGAATGACAAAACCGATTACATCTACAATTGCTTCCTTATCTTCAGGAATTGGTTTTCGAATAATGAGTTGAATCAGGTTAAGTAATAATTTTCCACCATCTAACCCAGGGATTGGAATCAAATTTACAATTCCCAAATTAATAGAAATCATTGCTAAAAATGCTAGCAAGTATGTAAAGCCCATGTTTGAAACTTGAACGGTTTGCGAATAAATCCCTACCGGTCCAGAAAGCTTGTTCAAACTAAAATGTCTAAACAAATTACCTACGGCATTAAAGATTAAACCAGTTGTACTAATACTTGTATTCCATCCACGGCTAATTTTTGCACCAAGACTATTATCAGGCTTTCCATAAAAACCAAGTTGATAGACTTTTTGACCATCTATCTTATTAGCTTTAGGCTTTATAGAGAAATTTTTAACCTTATTATCTCTTTTTACCTTTACTTCAACAGTCTTACCTTTACTTTCGGCTAGTTCAGCAGCAATTTGATTGAAATTACTAATTTTTTTATTATTAATCGCGATAATTTCATCATTAGCTTTGATGCCAGCTACTTGAGCAGGTTGATGAGCAATAGTGCTACCTACTGTTGTAGTCGGTGCACCAGGAGCTGCTAATGACCAAATAATAAATACAACAAATCCTAAGACAATATTCATGAATGGACCAGCAAAATTAGTAGCTAGTTTTTTACCAACACTGGCCTCTTGAAATTGTGTATCCCGGGGTGCAATTAACAATTCAGTTCCATTTTGCTCAATGATCGTGGCATCATGATCAACAGAATAAGTTTTTAGCTGATCTTCATCACCATTTTCATATCCTTGAATAGTTAATGCATCTACTAAATCAGCGGCATTGACTTGTACTGGAATTCCTTCAATTGGCATTTGAGATCCTGATGCATCAATTCGTTTAACTTTATTTTGATCATCTAACTGCAATACTACTGTAGTACCAGGATCAATCTTTGCGGCATCATCAGGTCCCGCTAAGCGCACATATCCCCCTAAAGGAAGCCATCTAATAGTATATGTGGTTTTAGCACGCATCTTTTGAAACAATTTTGGCCCCATACCAATTGAAAATTCACGAACTAAAATACCGCACTTTTTTGCAACAATAAAATGTCCAAATTCATGAACAAAAACAAGTATCCCAAAAACAACTAGAAAGATTA
Source organism: uncultured Lactobacillus sp. (assembly GCA_948500755.1). Lineage (GTDB taxonomy): Bacteria > Bacillota > Bacilli > Lactobacillales > Lactobacillaceae > Lactobacillus. The sequence continues at coordinate 16,620 of CAOOYH010000015.1, forward strand.
AAATACCTTTCATTCAGTAGCTCTCCTATAAAATACCCATAAATGCAACAACAGGTAAAACGAAAAGCATGCTATCAAATCGATCTAAAATTCCTCCATGACCAGGCAAGATCTTACCTGAATCTTTCACACCATAAAAGCGTTTGTAGGCTGATTCAACTAAATCTCCCATCTGACCAACAATTGATAAGAAGAAGGCTAGAACAATCATCATAGCATTATTCCTACCAGTAGGAATTAAGGTAACATAAATTGCTGCGATAATTACTGCACAAATTACTGCTCCAATAGATCCTTCCCATGTTTTATTAGGACTAATAACTGGCCATAATTTATGCTTTCCAATCTTACGTCCCACCATATACGCTGCAATATCCGTTGACCAAACAACTGCAAATACATAGCCTAAAATTGCTAATCCAAGATGGGCATTTCTAATAGCGGCCATGAAGTGAAAGCCAGTTCCGATGTATAAGGCAGCCAAAGTATAAACTCCGGCATCATCAAATGTAACCTTATTCTTAGACAAAACCGTTCTTACGAGCATCAACATTACGAAGATATAAAAAATATCATACTTATTTAAAAACGCAGGTAAAAATTTAAAGAATGAATCGGGGACTGCCATAGTCAAGGTTGCTAATAAGGCCAAGATAAAATCCCAAGAAACAATAATTTGCTTCTTCATAATAAAAATTTCGCTAATTCCAACTGCTGCAAACGCACAAACTAGGACATCCATCCAAATGCCGCCCATTAAAACAATCGGAATAAATAAAATTAAAGCTACAATAGCTGTTATTACACGTTGTTTCATTTAAAATTCTACAGTTCTAATTAAAATTATACTTTTCCAAAACGACGATTACGTCCTTGATAATCTTTAACTAATTCTTCTAAATCAGTTTTATCAAAATCTGGCCATAATTTATCTGAAAAACTAAATTCAGTATAGGCCATTTGCCACAATAAGAAATTTGATAAACGTTCTTCTCCAGACGTTCTAATTAATAAATCAGGGTCTTCATATGGAGCTAAAGAATGAGTCAGCAAATGATCTGAGACCATTTTTTCACTAATATCATCAATATCAATTTCCCCGACTTTTACCTTACGAGCAATTTCTTGTACTCCAGCCGTTATTTCTCTACGCGATCCATAGTTAAAGGCAAAATTCAATACCATTCCTGTATTATTAGCTGTTTCTGCCATGGCTTTTTGAGTTACTAAATATGTCTTCTCAGGTAATTCGTCTACAAATCCCATGATATTAACCCGAACGTTATTTTCCATTAGTTCCGGCATAAACTTATCAAAAAAGTCAATTGGTAAACGCATCAAATAGTTTACTTCATCAGTCGGACGAGCCCAATTTTCAGTTGAAAAAGCATAAAGTGTTAAAACTTTTATTCCTAATTTATTGGCGGCAAGAGCAATATTTCGAATATTATCCATACCATGACGATGTCCGACAAAACGTGGTAAATGTCTTTTTTTTGCCCATCTACCATTTCCATCCATAATTATGGCTAAATGATTAAGTGGTTTTTTTGATTCTGACATATCTTATCAAGTCCTAAACTAACCTTGAGTAATTTCTCGACTCTTTTGATCTGCTAATTTATCAATTTCTTTAGTAGCATCATCAGTTACTTTTTGAACTTGTTTTTCTAAACTACGTTGTTCATCTTCAGTAATATCGCCATCTTTTTCTTGACGCTTTAAAGTATCCATTGCATCTCGACGAACATTACGTACAGCAATCTTACCTTTTTCAGCAAGCTTGCCTACTTGCTTAGCAATTTCTTGACGACGTTCACCAGTTAATTGCGGAATAACAATTCTAATTACAGTACCATCATTAGCTGGAGTAATTCCAAGATCAGAAGCTAAGATAGCATGTTCAATGTCATCTAAAGTTGATTTATCATAAGGCGTTACCATTAAAACACGAGCTTCAGGAATACTTACACTAGACATTTGTGTAAGTGGAGTTGGAACACCGTAGTAGTTAACCTTAATTCCATCCAATAAGCTTGCATTTGCAACGCCGGCACGAATACCACCTAATTCCTTTTGGAATACAGCGATAGACTTTTTCATATTATCTTTTGCTTTTTCAATTACTTCATTAGCCATTATTTATCACCTTTGATTACAGTACCAATATTTTCACCCATAACAACTTTCTTGATGTTACCAGGCTTATTTACATTAAAGACAACTAGTGGAATATTATTATCCATAGACAATGAACTAGCTGTACTATCCATTACTTTTAAGTTCTTTGAAATCAAATCAAGTTGAGTTAATTCAGAGTATTTCTTAGCATTTGGATCAACTTTAGGATCAGCTGAGTAAACGCCGTCAACTCCATTTTTAGCCATCAAAATTACATCTGCATTAATTTCAGCTGCTCTTAAAGCTGCAGTAGTATCGGTTGAGAAGTAAGGATTACCGGTACCACCACCAAAAATAACAACACGGCCTTTTTCTAAATGACGAACGGCTTTACGACGAATATAAGGTTCTGCAATTTGACGCATTTCAATTGATGTTTGTACTCGTGTTGGAACGCCCAAGTTTTCTAATCCATCTTGTAATGCTAGACCATTCATAATTGTTGCTAACATTCCCATGTAGTCTGCCTGAGCTCTTTCCATACCCAGATTTGCACCAGTTTCACCACGCCACATGTTTCCACCGCCACACACAATGCCGATTTCAACACCCATATCGTGAACAGACTTAATTTCTTCAGCTAGATGCTTAATAACCTCTGGGTTAATACCAGTACCTTTTTCACCAGCAAGGGCCTCACCAGAAACTTTTAAAATAATACGTTTATACTTAACTTGACTCATAAATTTACCTCCTCATTGCTTTTATCATTTTACCATAAAATCACTGCAATATATTATACCGAAAAAAGGAGCAACGCCTAAGCGTTACTCCCATTTTTAAGTAAATAATTACTTCATTTGTTCACGTACTTCGGCAGCAAAGTCTTCTTGCTTCTTTTCAATACCTTCGCCAACTTCGTAACGTTGGAAAGCAACTAACTTAGCTCCCTTTTCCTTCAAGAATTCGCCAACAGTCTTGCTGTCGTCCATGATGTAATTTTGTGATAAAACTGCAAATTGCTTATCAACTTGAGTATTATCATCAATAAAGCGTTGCATCTTACCAGGAATAATCTTATCCCAAATCTTTTCAGGCTTACCTTCTTCTTTAAGTTCAGCCTTAATGTCTTCTTTAGCTTTAGCTAAAACATCATCGCTTAATTGTTTTTCTGAACCATAAACAAGGTGTGGTAATGGCTTCTTGTTTACCAAAGCACGACTTTCGTTATCTTGATCAATCTTGTGGTTCATAACAGCTAATTGATCAGTGATGAATTCATCATCTAATTCATCAGGTGAGATAACTTTAGGACTCATAGCAGCAATGTGCATAGCTAAATGCTTAGCAGTAGCTGCATCAGCACCTTCTAAAACAGTGATAACACCAATTTGGCCACCATTGTGTTGGTATGCACCAAATTCTTGGTCATCAGTTTTTTCTTCTAAAGCGAAACGACGTAAAACGATCTTTTCACCAATAGTAGCAGTTGCATCTACGAATGACTGACCCAAAGTAGTACCATCAGCCATCTTTAATTCTTCAGCTGCTTCCATGTCAGCAGGTTTACCTTCAGCAATAGTTTTAGTAGCTTCATTAACTAATTTAACAAACTTATCGTTTGAAGAAACGAAGTCAGTTTCTGAGTTAACTTCAGTAATAGCTGCAACATTACCATCAACGTAAACGCCAGTTAAACCTTCAGCTGCAACACGGTCAGCTTTCTTAGCAGCCTTTGCCATACCTTTATCACGAAGGTATTGAACTGCCTTATCCATGTCACCGTCAACTTCTACTAATGCTTTCTTGGCATCCATAACACCAGCACCAGTACGTTCACGTAATTCTTTAACTAATTGAGCAGTAATTTTTGCCATTAATATGTCCTCCTACAGAACTAACAGTAAAAACAAATTAGTCTTCTGATTTTTCAACAACTACTTCGATGGATTCTTCTTCATCGTCTTCAGCTGCTGCTTTATCAGCCATTTCTTTTTCAACATCTTCGCTGTCATCTTGGCCTTGCTTACCTTCGATAATTGCATCAGCCATAGCACCTGAAATCAAACGAATTGCACGAATTGCGTCATCGTTTGCTGGAATAACAACGTCGATTGGATCTGGATCAGTGTTAGTATCAACCATAGCTACTACAGGGATACCTAAAATGTTTGCTTCGTGAACAGCGATCTTTTCTTTCTTAGGATCAACAACAAACATAACATCTGGGATTCTTGGCATATCTTCAATACCGCCTAAGAATCTTTCAAGTTTTTCCATTTCCTTAGTCAAAAGTGCAACTTCCTTCTTTGGTAATACGTCGAAAGTGCCATCTTCTGACATTTGCTTTAATTCCTTTAATCTCTTAACACGGCTTTGGATAGTAGTCCAGTTAGTCAAAGTACCACCTAACCAACGTTGGTTAACGTAGTATTGACCTGCACGTGTAGCTTCTTCTTTAACAGCGTCTTGTGCTTGTTTCTTAGTACCAACAAACAAGAATACGCCACCGTCTTGAGCAACTGCCTTAACGTAGTTGTAAGCGTCATCTAACATCTTAATAGTCTTTTGTAAGTCAATGATGTAGATTCCGTTTCTTTGAGTGAAAATGTAAGGAGCCATCTTTGGATCCCATCTTCTAGTTTGGTGACCAAAGTGGACACCTGCTTCAAGCAATTGCTTCATAGTAACAACTGTCATAAAAAATTCCTCCTGGTTAATTCCTCTCAAGAGGTCGTATTAAATTCTGACCAATAAATGGCACCTAGGAATTTAATTGCTCTTGATGTGATATAAATTTAATATGCGAAACGCATACTTGAACATTGTAACTAATTAATTTTATAAATGCAATTAAAATTTTACATTATGTTCTTTTAAAAACTCTTCTTTCCATTTTCTTGAATGGTGTTTGAACCAATATTCTCTCTTTAAGGCCAGTTTTTTATCATCAAATTCTTCATGATAAATCATTTTTACTGGTCGACGTGTTTTTGTGTATTTAGCTCCTTTTCCTTCATTGTGCATCTTTAATCGATGAGCTAAGTCATTTGTAAAACCACCATAGAAACTTCCATCATTACACAATAAGCAGTAAAAATAATATTTTTCTTTTTTAGGCCCTTCTTCCTTATTTTCAGTGGTAACTTTTTTTATTTCAGGTGTAAAGGATCCGTCTTGATTATGAACAACAATGGCATCCCTCAAAACTAAACCATCACTCGCAGTATTTCTAATTGCTTCTACCACAACTAAATTAGCATCTGCCTCTCTCTTAGAGACAAATGGTTGCACCCACTTTACACTCAGTTGATTTTCTAAGCAATAGTGCATAATTTCCCCCAAACGCTCAGGCCGATGAACCATAAACATTTTGCCTTTCATCTTCAGCATATCACTTGATACTTTAATTATTTGCTCAAGGTTAATTGCTAGTTCATGTCTTGCTAAGGCCTTTTTTTCATCCGGATTAACAATATGACCTTGAGGAACTTTGAAATAAGGAGGATTAACAACAACTACATCATACTTATCTTTACCTAATTTTTTCGGGGCATCTAATGCATTCAGACAATGGACTTCTATCCGATTTTCTAATTTATTCAATTTAATACTTCGTCTTGCCTGATCAGCTATTTCTTTTTGAATCTCCACCGCATCATAATGTGCCCGGTTAAAATAGGACATGTAGATACTAGCAGCCCCATTACCACTACATAAATCAACAACTTTATAATTGTCATGGATTTTATTTTGCGCAAAATATCCAAGAAGAAGCGTATCTAAAGAAAAAGAAAACGCATCTTTTTCTTGGATGATTTGTAGGTCATCATTGTACATATAATCAATTCGTTCATTAGGTTTCAATAGATCCATTTTCTATACCCTTCTAAAAATTCTTTGCTGTATTGTATAATACTATAGATAAAATTGGAGGAAAGATCATGTTTTATAAAATTATTCGCCCAATCGCCCGATTTATTGTCTGGGTACTTAATGGACATTTACATGTTCATCATAAAGACCGTATACCAAAAGGTAACTATATTTTAGTAGCCCCTCATCGAACTTGGTGGGAACCAATTCTTTTTGCCTTGGCTGCAAGTCCAATGGAATTTATGTTTATGGCAAAAAAAGAACTTTTTAAAAATCCTATTTTGAGATTTATTTTAGTGCATGCACATGCTTTTTCAGTAGATCGCGATAATCCTGGTCCTTCTGCAATTAAAATTCCTGTTAAAGGATTACGCAAAGGTGATCTATCTTTGATTATTTTTCCTTCCGGAACTCGTCATTCTGAAGAACTTAAAAGTGGCGCATTTGTTATTGCCAAAATGGCTAATAAGCCTTTAGTTCCTGTGGTTTATCAAGGACCTTTAACTTTTAAGGGCTTACTAAAAAGAAAACCTTTAGACATTTGTTTTGGTGATCCAATCTATATTCCACGTCGCGAAAAGATTAATAAAGAAACTACACCTGCTCTATACCAGCAATTGGAAGAAGCTTGGGACAAGTTAGATAAAGAACAAAATCCTGACTTTCACTATATCGCAAAATAATTTTTTTATTATTCAAGATTTTTAGTGTTAAAATGACATAGTCTAGTGTAGAAAAGGAGAATCAATAATGTTAGAAAAACCTTTGTATAAAATAATGCTTAGTCATTCATTTAATATCCCTGTAAAAGTTACATACTGGGATGGAAAATCAGAAATTTATGGAAATGGCACACCGGAAGTGGAGGTTATTTTTAACAAAAAGATTCCTTTTAAAGAAATAACAAGTAACGCTTCTTTAGCTTTAGGTGAAGCTTATATGGATAAAGACCTTGAAATTAAGGGTAGTATCCAAAAATTAATTGAAGCAGCATATGAAAGTAGTGAATCATTTATGCGTGCTTCAAAATTTAGAAAATTTTTACCTAAGCAAAAGCATACTGAGAAGCAAAGTCAAGAGGATGTTCAAAGTCACTATGATATCGGTAACAATTTTTATAAACTATGGCTTGATCCAACTATGACATACTCATGTGCTTACTTCACTAATGGTAATAAAGATGATCTTGAAGCTGCTCAAATTGCTAAAGTTCATCATATTCTTCAAAAGTTAGATCCTAAACCAGGTAAGACTTTATTAGATATTGGTTGTGGCTGGGGAACCTTAATGTTAACTGCAGCTAAAGAATATGGACTTAAAGTTACCGGAGTTACTTTAAGTCAAGAACAATTTGACTTAGTCAACCAAAAGATCAAGGACATGGGACTTGAAAATCAAGCCGAAGTTTTACTTGAAGATTACCGTGAATTAGGTAATCGTGATTTTGATTATGTTACTTCTGTAGGTATGTTTGAGCACGTTGGTTCAGAAAACCTAGGAGAATACTTCAAAGACGTTGCTAAATACCTAAAGCCACACGGTGTTGCCTTAATTCATGGTATTACTCGTCAACAAGGTGGGGCTACCAATGCTTGGATTAACAAATATATCTTCCCAGGTGGCTACATCCCTGGCCTAGTAGAAATTGTCTCAAGAATTGAAGAAGCTAACTTACAAATTGCTGACATGGAAATGCTTCGCCGCCACTATCAAAGAACTCTTGAAATTTGGGATAAAAATTTCAATGACCATCTTTCAGAGGTTGAAGGAATGATGGGCGAACGCTTTGTAAGAATGTGGGATATGTATCTTCAAGCTTGTGCTGCTTCCTTTGAATCAGGAAACATTGATGTTATTCAATACCTATTAACAAAGGGTCCATCTGGTAAAAACTTACCAATGACTCGTCAATATATGTTGAATGATAAATAAAATATACTTCATACAAAAAGCTCGGTCTTAAATGAAGTGCCATAGAAAAGTTAGACATTTATAAAATTTTAAAGATTTGATAATACA
>CAOOYH010000016.1 GCA_948500755.1 uncultured Lactobacillus sp.
TGGACTTTTTTATTTTTCAAAAGTGTTCAACTTAATTTTACAATCGGCCAAAATAAAATTAATAATAAAACTTGCGAGTAATAAGGTCAGAATTAAGAGAAAAGTGACTTTTTTACTAACAGGAGCCAGTAATAATTGAAGTTTTTCTTTCCATAAAGTCATCCCATAAGCCGTTGTTCCAAAGATAATTGCAGGAATTAAAAGAGATAATGCACTATGTGATACATTTACCAACCATTTCCTAAAAAGTAACCCACCAGTTACTACAAATAAGATCATTAACGGCGATGACGGACTCATTAACAAGCTCGTATTCCATACCATATTCATCTGGGTGAAGACAACGGCTTGTGGAGTTTGAATTGGTATTAATTGAATAGTGAAATAATAAACTGCGGGAAGTAAGATTACTGTTGCCACTGTTAAGGCAGCTACTAGCCTCTTAGATACAGTAATTTTTGAAATAAGCATTCCCCAGGCAAATGGCAATACCAAATAGAGACCAAAAATACTATAGCTAGTTAAAAGCGAATTACCTGCACTTAAGGTAAAGATCAAAATTGTAATTGTAGTTAATAACAAAACATTTTGCTTAGTACTTAACTTATTTTGCAGCCTAAAAATAAAAGGTTGAAAGAATAAAGAAATAATAATCCCACTAAATAAGGCTGATGTACTTGTTAAAACGGGAAAGAAAATTCCCCATAAGTTCCAAGCTGAGAAAAATTGCGGTAAAGAAATAACGAAAACAAGATAAAAGATGACTAAAGTAATTACTCCTTCAAGCCAACTTTTAACTGATTCCTTAAAACTGTATTCCTTATTGCCGTAGCTCATCCCATACCAAACCATCACAGCTAGCTCTACTAAACCAATCATTAAACCAATTTTAGTTCGGCCAGCAACGGTTGGCGGATTATAATTCCAAAAGCCTAAGGTTTGAATTAATATTCCCAGCAGTAAAACTATAAGTAAAATCCACTGGATTGTCTTTTTCAATACTGATTTCATTTGTATATCCCTAACTTTTTCTTAATTGTGACTAATACATCCACACGCTTACCCTTACCAGTAAAGAAATCGACAATATCTTTTCTAAATTGAAAAATCATGATTAAGGTAGCAATTAAAAAGATTAACCCTTGTTCCCAGCCAAAATTAATCCAAGTAAAAATGCTGAATCCTAACATATAGACCAACGGTGGTATAGTAAGGTTCTTCATAATAATGACTAAAAATAGGCCAATTAATAAAGCAATTAAGCCCGCTCTCCAATCAAAAAAGACAATCCACAAAGCAGTGACTGCTACTCCTTTACCACCCTTAAAATGATTCCAAAATGGGAAAGAATGTCCTAAAACCACTCCAAGACCTGCAAAAGACAAATCTAGACGATTACCATGATAAATAAAGTAAACAATTAACAAAGCAGCTAAAGTTTTGGCTAAATCACCAATGCAAGTCAGAATACCCCATTTTTTACCAAAAACTGCTCCGACATTAGCCGTTCCTGGATTACCAGAACCATATTTAGTCGGATCTTTATGCAAAAATATTTTTGTAACAATCATAGCAAAAAGGATATTTCCGAGGAAATATCCTATTACTAGCGAGACAAATTCATCCATTAGTACGCCCTATCTCCATTCCATAATTCATCCGTATACGGATCATATATGTAGTATACCTGATTAGAGTCACCACTGTTCCAATCAAATTGAGAATTCATTGAATTTTGATAGGTTTCATTATTATCAATATCCATCGAATCTAACCCAAGATCATTTCTCACAATATTTGAAGTTCTTTGTAATTCTCTATCAGACATTACTTGGTACGAAGCGTCTCCAATCATTGCGCCTACTCCATGTAAGTAGTCACTAGACATATTATTAGTACATTTACGATAGTTTTTACTAATCTTAACCATTGAATCAAAAGTTAAGTTTGTCCTCAGGCTAGTAGACACTGAACCTAAAATTGAATCTAAATTTTTGAGAGTATTAAAGGATAGTGCGTGCTCTAAAACGGACATAATGACCTCACGCTGTCTCAATTGACGACCGTAATCTCCCTTAGGATCATCATAGCGCATTCTAGAGTAAGCTAAAGCTTGACTACCATTTAAGTGAACTGTTTTTCCTTTAGTAAAGGTATAGCCATCATAAGTAAAGGTCAATGGTGGCGTCACCGTAACGCCACCAACACCATCAACAATCTTCCGCATGCCGCCCATATTCATCGAAATATAGTACTTTATTGGCACATTGAGAACTTTACTTGTGGTCCGCATTGCCATCTTTGCTCCGCCAATATTATAAGCCGCATTAATTTTATGCACACTAAAATTGTCCGTACCAATCATCCGGGCCATCGTATCACGCGGAATAGACATTAAAGAAAGTTTCTTTTTGGCCGGATTCACGGTCACTAAAATCATGGTATCCGAGTTTCCACGAACTTCTTTTCTGCCGAAAGCTCCTGTATCTGTCCCTAACAACAGAATATTAAAAGGTTCTTTACCAGAAAAGCTATCCTGCTTGACGGCCGTTTTAGGATCATAAGTTTTATCAAAAGCATTTTTTGCTTTTAAATAAACGGAACTTGCATAAATTCCAAGTCCTAAAAACAAAAATAAAACTATCCCAATAATAATGTGGACCTTTTTTTTCTTATTATGTTTTTCTCTATTCAACTCAACTCTTGAGTGAATAGGTTCTTGGGGCTTATTATCCATAATATTCTTTCTCAAACTTTCTTAAAACAAGGATATTATAGCAAAATTACATTCTTAAAACTTAATTATGACAAATCTTAACTAATTAGTAAAAAAAGAGGAAAACTTATTGCTTCCCTCTTTCTATATTATTTTAAAGTAATTGTCGTTGAAAAATGTGTGCTTTCATCTGGCTCTAAGAAGTTATTTCCCTCTTTTTTCATCCAATCAGTTAATTCGTCACTTTTAACATCAGGTAGTCCAGCAAAAGGCTCCATACATAAGAATTTGGCTTCTGGATCTGTCATTGTCCACAGTGCTACATATGGAAAATCTTCTAAAGTTAAAGAAATCTGATGGTCAGATTTTGCACTCGATAATACAATTCCAGTTAATCCAGGATTGTTAATAATAATCAACCCATTATCAAATTCTGAATATGATAAAGGTAATGTACTCTTTTCTGCCTTAGGTACTGGAATAACTTTACCATTTCTAAATGGAATAGGATCAATTTGGAATTGAGTTAATTCTGTAACTTCTGGACTTAATGAAACTTCATAATCAGAAAATTCCAATTCATCTCCAGCGATTGGAACATTAAAGCCTGGATGGAATCCAAGACCAAAAGGCATCGTTTCTTCTGAATTATTTTTAACTAAAAATTCTACCTTTAATTGGTTAGCCTCTAACGTGTAAGTAACCATTAGACTAAAGTGAAAGGGATAAACAGTTAAAGTTTCTTCATTTTCAGTTAAAGTTAAACTTACTCTATCATCCCCCTTGTCCACAACTGTCCAAGGATAATCACCTGCAAAGCCATGTTGCTTCATTTCATATATTTTTCCATTTAAAATATATTTATTGTCATTCGATTTTCCGATTGCCGGAAAAAGAATTGGAGCATGTCTTTCCCATTCACTCCCATTCCAGATATAGTCGGCATTCGTAGTCTTATCAACTACATGAGTAAGTTGAGCGCCGACCTCATTAATTTCAACCTTTAACTGGTTGTTTTCAATTGCTAGCATCCATTGTCCTCCTAAACAATTTCGACCAATCCCATTTTGAAAATATCACGCTATACTCAATATGTCAACTGTAAGCGATAACATATAATTTATTATTGAATTCTTTATTTCTTAGCACACGATTGTATTTAACTTGACTTTTAATTTAGTTCTAATACAATTAAATGTGTTCTAATACTAAAAATGATTTAAGAATTAGGACAAGTTGATACAAAGAAGGCATCCCAGACGTGGGATGCCTTTTTTCATTCCTTAGAATAATGTAGTTAACATTGCACCGCCAATAATTAAAATTAGGCCTGCAATGGTAAATATCAAGCCTTTGTGAGTTTTCTTTTCGTGTAAGAAAATCAAGCCACCTAAAGTAGAAATCACTACACAAAGTTGAGAAATAACGAAAGCCATGTTAACTCCGTTATCTTGAACAGAAAGAATGTAAGCTAATGCGGCAATTGCATAAAGAATACCTGCCCCACCACTTTGAACTGTAGATTTTTCTTTCCAAACATGTAAATTCTTAGTAACCAATGTATAAATAAATACAGCTACTAACATACCAAAAGTTTGACCAAAGAAAATAGAAACGCTGTTTCCATGTAAAGCCTTTGGAATAGAACTTGAAGTAATATATCCAAGTGAAGTTAAAACAAGCAAGATAATAGTACTTACTTGATTAGATTTGTTTCCTTCGCTTGTTCCACGATCAGTAAATGAAGTTAAAACAACTCCAATGATCAAAACTAAGATTCCAATGAAGCCGTAAAGTTTAGCTTGAGGGCTGCTCCACTCACCAAAAGCAAGCACACCAACAAGAGGAACCCCGATTAATTGTAAACCGGTAGAAATTGGCATAGTTTCAGAAACACCAATTTTTTCATAGGAAATATATTGACCAACTTGACCAATCACCCAGCAAGCTCCTCCTAATGCAGAAAGCAAGAAGAGTGACCAACTCATTGCTGGATGCATGATTGCCATTACAATTGCGCCAAAAATAAATGAAGCAGCAACAGTACCAACGATTTGATTATAAACTGTACTATTCTTTACACTTGCAATAACTAAGGGCATAAGTCCCCAGCCGATTGCTGGTAAAAACAAATAAACATATTTCATAATTTTGTATCTCTCCTAAATTTTTAAACAATTAATTCTATCAAGGATCGATACAATCTGACAAGAGCTAATTATGAAATCCTTTTCTTTTTCATTAAAATTCTGTTACTGCGCCAAACTAGAATAAGTAAAATAGCCTCTCCAATTAAAGGCAGAAAGATAATATTTAAAGAGGTGGCACTTGCAAATAACATATGCAAAACAAATGCTACTAAAATCATGATCCAAGAAGTCCATCTTCTAAACCATGGTTGCCAAATACTTCCTGCTAAGACGAGATAATATACACACAGAACAAAACCCAAAATAAGTAGCCACGTTTGTCCCTGTACTGTAAAGATCTCAGCTCCCATAAGAGCTGCAAAGCCGCTGATATAGGCTAAATATGCTAAAACCAGCATCATGACAAGTCTAATGATTAAAAGCTCACTATTTTTTTGCTTCATGACTAAATTATTTTTGAAAATTACCATTCCAATCCAAGTTAGTAAAAGCAAAGCAATCACTAGACCAATAGTAAAATTCATTGCCATTTGATTAGTCATGAAAAAGACAATAATCAAAATCAAACCTAATTCATAGTAAAAATTAAGTGCAAAAATACTGCTTTTTAGCTCCATCGGTAGCCAAAGTAAAACTATCGCAATAATAAAGAAGATGGTACATCTACCTTTGAGCCCTTGATCAACTAGAGCATAGTTAGGTACATAGACCAAAATAGCAGCCAAAACTCCTAGAAGAGATAAAGCAATCTTTATCCACATATCTTTTGTTAATTTTTTCATTCGTAAATTCTCCCTTGTTCAAATTATCGCACTTTTCAAATTTAGAATCTTCAAAAAAATTACTTACGAGAAAAAATTTTTTCTGTTAGTATGATCAGCGACGCTTTTTAGAAATTAAATACAGGAGGAATTTTTTTGGAAGAAGTACAATCATAAACAAGTCTAACTTAAAGAATACTAACTTTTGTTATCAAAAAAGACCGAAGCTCCACGTGAACTTCGGTCTTTTATTACGTTTATTTTTTCTCTTTAATAATATAAATTGGTCGATTCTTAACTTGAATATATACCCTACCAATATATTTACCTAAAATACCAATGCAGAGAAGTTGTAGACCACCAAGAAGCAATATAATGCATACCATTGAAGCCCAACCAAAAATGCTTGAATCTGGGTAAAGCACACGACGGATAATCACTGCTATCAATCCAATAAGTGATAAGATAAACGATCCTGTACCAATCCAGACAGCCAAGTTAAGCGGAGCCTGAGAAAAGTCGGCAATCCCATCCATGGCATATTTGAATAACTTCCAAGTGTTCCAGTCACTTTCACCAGCAACACGTTCAACATTGTGATAGTCTAAGTATTTGGTCTTAAATCCAACCCAAGAGAAAATCCCCTTTGAAAAACGGTTGTATTCAGGCATATTCAAAACTGCGTCTACCATTTGACGAGTCATCATTCGATAATCACGAGCTCCTGGTACGATTTCAGTATCAGAGATCTTATTAACCACCTTATAAAACATATCGCTTAAGAAGGACTTAAATTTAGCTTCTCCGGTACGATCCACTCTACGGGTTCCAATACAGTCGTATTCTCCCGTTTTAATTAGATCATACATTTGTGGTAAGAACTTAGGAGGATCTTGTAAGTCAACATCCATTACAACCACATAATCTCCAGTTGCCGCTTGAAGTCCAGCGTAAAGAGCGGATTCCTTACCAAAGTTTCTTGAAAATGAAACAAAGTGTACATGCTCTGGATCCTTCTTGCGTAGTTCTTTAATTTCTTTTAGGGTATTATCCTTCGATCCATCGTTAATAAACCAATATTCTGGTTCTAGATCAGGAATAGTATCCATTACTTTATTCACTGCGGGATAAAAAAGTGGTACAGATTCCTCTTCATTATAACAAGGAACTATAATTGATAATTTTTTCATACTTTAACAGTCTTTCTTATTACTTTCTAACGTCTACTTTTGGTTTAGTAGTTTTAATTTTTCTAAAGGTAAGTAACTTATTAATTACAAATTGGATCAAGGTAGCGATAAATGTAGAAACAGCCTTTACAATCAATTGATTATAGCCAAGTTGAGTTACAAAAATAAATAGGCAGACAGTTGTAAACAAAGTTGTAATTTGTCCTACTAAATAATAGGAAATAAATCTTACTAATAATTTATCGTGAACCTTAAAGTTAAGAAAACTATTCCAGAAAAAGTTGTTGATCAACCCACAAGATGATGAAATAAAATTAGCTACTTCGACTTGCATCTTAAAGTGAGTTAGAATGGCAAAAATTCCAAAGTCAACACCTAATCCTAACACACCAATTAATACATAAATTATTAGCTGTCGCAAGTCTTCATTATGAAGTATTCTTTTAAAAATACCCACGGCTTATTTTCCCTTCTTTAATCAATCATTACTTATTTTAAACTAATTCTTTTTAAAATACTTTCTTTTTGACAAATTATTAATAATTTAATACAATATACTTACTTTAAGTTAGCTCAAATTAGTCCTTTTTTATTCTTAATTAAACTATTTTTTATACTCTATATTCGAAAGGAAAGATATATGGCAAAAAAATCCAAAATCGTTAAGGCTGCTAAGCAGCGTGAATTAATCAAGAAATACTATGAATTAAAAGAAGCTGGTGACGTAGAAGCATTAGCAAAATTACCGCTTGATGCTCACCCAACTCACTACCATAACCGTGATTTACATGATGGTAGACCACATGGTTATATGCGTAAGTTTGGTATGTCACGTTTACGCTTTAAAGAATTAGCACACAAGGGACAACTTCCTGGTGTGCGCAAAGCTAGTTGGTAAAATTATAAAACTAGTTCTTAGTTAAATCAAAATTTAAACATATAGTCACACTTTAGACATTCCTGATGGAATGTCTTTTTTTGTGTTTAATACTACAAATTCTCAATTCATATTTTGATATAATTTTTACTAGGCTTTTATAGATAGCTAATATAAGAGCTTAGTAACTTTTCATGGCTCTACACCCCTCACATATATTTTAGGTTACGGAGGTGGAAGCCATGATAATTTGGATAGGCTGGAGTGTTGGTGTGCCTTGATAATAGCTGCTATTGCTATCGGCATTGTCTTAAACGCATTGGGTATTTTCCTAATCCGTGCAGCAATTGCTTATGCAATAACAAAAAAGGCTAATCACAAGGATTAGCCACACACTCAGTCATCTTAAGTTACGATTGGAGGTAGAGACTCGCACTCTCTATCTCCTTTTCTTTTACAATTATATAAGATTTTTAAGGGGATGTCATCATTAATATATTTCAGCTTTGTCTGGTAAATTCAATATTTTTGAGGATACCGAAAATATCACCAGCAATTGATTTTACTTTAAATGATTTTCGATCATCAGCTAACTTAGCACGCATAATTACTTCATCATCTTCATTTTTTATTTTTAAATCATTACCAGACAATTCATAAGTATCATTTTCTGATGTCGTACCATTTGTCATCTTTACTTTTTTATCATTAGAAAATTCTAGTTTTGTTTTTGATGTCACTCCTAAAAATGTTGCTTGGTTGGTATAAGTTCCAGCTAAATGATGCGATCTATAATTACTCCATCCAATTAAGGAAATAATTGCTACCAGAACTATTACCGCAACTACAATCCAGTTTGCTTTGTTTTTCTTTAATTTTTCGTAGTTATGCATTAATTGACCTCTTTATTACTCTTTCTCAAAAACCATGGTTGTACTCATTCCGCTTCTCCAAAATACAATTAAGTTCTTTGAAGATGGAGCTTGTTTTTCACCATTAATTACAAAATCAGTAGAACCTGCTGGATAGAATGAAACAGACCAGTTAATTTGAGCATCATCTAATGAGCCAGTTAAACTATTCTGCGTCTTTTGAAAATTTAATGGATGTAGATCGTCGTCATAACTTAATCCATCTTTATTAACAACTACTTTATCGCCGCCCACCATTTGGATTGCATCTGGGGTTACAGATAAAGTAATTGGATTTTCAGTATTTACCTTGTCTTCTCCACCATCTCGAACAACAATTTTTGTGGATTTCCAGGTTCCAGCTAAGCTGCTATAGTTTCCTTGCTCAATCTGATCAAAGTTCATCTTGTTATTACTGTTATTGCTTTTAGCAGTGTTTTTTGTTTCCTTTTCAGCTTTATTATTGGATTGCTTTATACTAGAGCTACTTTGACTATTATTAGCCGAACTAGAGCTGGAAGATTGTGCATTATCCATTTCTTCTGCATTCTTTTTAGACTGGCTGCTTTGATTCGAGCTCTTTTTAGTAGAAACTACTGAACTTTTCTTACTATCATGGTTTCCACTACTCGTATTTTGATTACTACAGCCTGCTAATAAAAGTGTCGACAATATTCCTGCTGTAATTAATACTTTCTTTTTCATTACTTATCCAACTTTTCCCTAATTTAATTAACATGATGGTTTATTGTTCCACTAACTTCAACTTTTCTAGGACGGGTAGAGTTAACCGCACTAACTGTTGAAGCCACTGCAGCAATTTTAGCACTTCTAGCTGTATCTTCTTGAATAGCCTTAATCTGTTCTTGAATTGCCATTTGATTTGCTCGATATTGTTGAGTTTCAAGTAAGTTAAAAGCTTCTTGCAATGTAGTTGCTCGGTTTTCACTTACTAACTTCCATAGAAGATATACATCTCCATAATTATAGAACTTTTCAGGGAAGCCGTTTTTCCCATTTTGGTAAACTGGATTATTTAATTCTTCATTAAGCTTTACTTGATCTTTAGCTATTTGCTCATTAAGTGGCTTAATATACTTAAAATATTTAAAAATCATTAAGCCAGCTGGTAAAATTGACCCAACCAAAGCATCTCCCAAAGAGAAAAAGTCACCCGTCTGATTGTTCAAGCCTCCTATAACTACTAAAATCCAAAGAAAGATAATGGTTTTACGCCACTTTCTCTTTGCATTTTCTAGTCTATTTTTATCATCAGACAAAGTTTGTTGTGCTTGTGCAACACCAGCGGTTTCCATTCTCTTTTGATCAAGGTAATTTAATAATTCATTTCTATCCATACTTTTATTCTTCCTATTACTCATAAAAAAAGCATATTCTATTGGGAATATGCTTTTATAGATACTAATTTTATACGATTAATTAGTCGTTCTTTCTCTTCTTACTTGCACCTAAAGCACCTAATCCAAGAGAAGCGATTGACAAACCAGCTAAACTTGCGAATAAGCTAATCTTTTCGTCAGTTCCGGCTTGTGGCAATTTGTTTTCGGTATCTTTTGCTTGTGAGCCCTTTATTGCAGCAGCTGGTGTAGTAGAAGTAGTACCAGCGTTAACTTCGCTGTTTAAAGCGACAACATGAGCATCACTTGCCTTAGCAGCTGCATTAGTAGTCTTTACTTCATTTGAAGCATTCTTTGCTGGAGCAACAACTTTAACATCAGTAGTTTTTTCAGTTGCAGCTTTAGCATCATTCTTAACTACACTTGCAGTATTTTCAGTAGATTTGGTTTCGTTCTTAACTACGTCAGTAGTCCTAGCAGCTGAACTGTCATTGTTAGCTACTGGAGTCTTAGTATCAGAAGTAGTCTTTGATGAAGTAGTTGAAGACTTACTTTCAGTAGTTTGGTTAGTATTTGATGATGAAGTGTTTGTAGTTGATTGATCTTTCTTTGAAGTAGTGTCGTTTGTTACTTTTTCAGAAGATTGATCCTTCTTTGTATTAGTTGTTGATTGGTTCTTGTTGTCAGAAGTATTTTCGTCTGATTTAATATTGTTGTTTCTGTTGTAGGCATCACGGTCAACTTTGATTAATTCTTTGTTGTAAATAAAGTATGGAAGCACCGTTTCATATTTTACTTCATGATTTTCACGATCATCTGATCCTTCTCCAATACCACCAGCACCTTGCTCTATTTCAGGGCTTCCACCAGGCATTCCAAATCTTATAGCTTTTGGATTAGTATTAGCTAAAACCCAATTTTTATCTTTTCTAACATTTCTTGCTACCAATTCAGCTAATTTATCGCTGTAAAAGCCCTCTTCATTCTTATAATCAGAATTTTCTATTGCTGTACGACTCCCGATTAATGTAGCCAAGTATGGATTTTGTATTGTATTCCAAATCATACCTAAAGCTTCAGTATTTCTATGAGCTTTTTGCATATTAGGATCTTCCATTACAACATTTACTTCATTATCTCCAGGTAATGCATCAGGTCCAGGAATATTAATCTTCTTTAGGTTATCCACAGCTTCTTTTTTCGAACCTTCAAGAGAACCATTGTCTTTTTCTACTACCTTATTAAGATAATTAGTTAGACTTTCCTTAGCAACACTAATTTCGTTATTTACTGGAGCCCAATCATATGTTTTAAGTTGAGATGATTTAATTAAAATGGCATTAGGATCTCCAGAACTGAGTCCCAAAGAACCATTCCCTCCTAATCGTGCATGATCTACATAGAGGTCCGCACCGCGAGAATATGGATCCCAAACAGCAACATCATAAGCACTTTGATCTGCACTCGATTTCCAAGTTTCTTTTGCTTCGTTATATTGCTTCATAGCAATATCTTTAAGTTCTTCTTTACTTGGAATCTTAGTATCAGCTTGATTATTTGCTTGTGCACTAGCAACATTTAACTTACTGCTATCAGCATTAACTGTGTTTTGCTTAACTTCTGTGCTATTAGCATTGTTATTATTTACTGCTTGTACATTGTCAGCTTTAGCAACATTTCCATTAATTGCAAATGCTCCAGCTGCAAACAAAGCAGACATCAACATTGTTGTTCTTTTCTTCATTTTACATCCTCCAAACAAAGTAATAAATAACAGTTTATACAAAGGTAGTTTACCCCCCCCATTTTCAACTAAGTCAAGCCTTTTCACACAATTCGTTGTATTTTTTAGACCGCTTTAATAACTTTTCCTTTATACCAGCATTTTCCAAAAACAAAAAAATTCCGAAATTTATCATCAATTGATAGACTTTCGGAATTTTTTATTATTGATAATTCAATTTTTCTCTAAGGGCTTCTGTTAATACTTTGGAAAAATTAATTTTCTTTTTCTCAGCTTGGAGGAAGAGCTTAGCAAGTACAGTTACATTTTTTCAAAATTAGCTGCTGATTTTGTTAGATCAGTTGATACTAACGCCACAAAAGCACCAGGCTCCTCTATTTTAATCTCAGCGGGATCAGTCATTTTTGGCAATTTCTTTTCATCAAACAAAATTATTCCCAAAGCATCTGCTGCCATTTCAAAAGCATCTTTTAGTCCATGCCCTTCAGTCACAGCTCCTTTAACATCGGGAAAGCTAATAAAGTAGACATTATCTTCAATTGGTTTAAAGATTGCTGAATATGTTACAATTCTTTCTTTCATGTCTATTTCCTTTCAACAACTCAAATTACTTTATTATCTTCGTCTTATTCTAAACAAAATATGTTATAATTCTTATATAAAGAAATTCAAGATGACAAAAAAGGATTATCCAATGCCGGTTGGATAATCCCTTTTTTATTGGGAGGTTTTTGGCACACTATTTATGCCGATACTTTTTACGTCGATACTTCTTTCTCTTAGACTTAGAAGTTTTTAACCAATAGCTAAGCATAGTACTATAAGTGGCCACTACAAGTCCAGAGACCAAAGAAACAAGGACGTCTTTAAGAAAATTCAAGATGACTACACCTCCCTTAGGGCAAGTGTGCCGTATTGATTATATCAAAATCAGAGTTTACAAATTTAAAATTTTCAAGAAAAAAAGCTCCGACTTTCGTCGGAGCTTCTTTCACTCAAGAACTAAAAATTAGTCGTCAAGCTTTTCTTTGTTAACAACATCTAACTTGTCGTCAAATGTGTAAACAACTGGTTCACCAGTCTTCATTTCTAAGTCCATGATGTCATCATCAGAGATGTTTTCAATGTACTTAGTTAAAGCACGAAGTGAGTTACCGTGTGCAGCAATAATAACGTTCTTGCCGTCAAGTAAATCTGGAGCAATGTGATCTTCCCAGAATGGCATTACACGATCTAAAGTAACGTGTAAGTTTTCTGCCTTAGGAACGATATGTGGATCAAGATTTGCGTAACGACGGTCATGTGCTTGACTGTATTCGTTATCGTCATCAATAGCTGGTGGCAAAACATCGTATGAACGACGCCAAATGTGAACTTGTTCGTCACCGTACTTTTCAGCAGTATCCTTCTTGTTTAAACCTTGAAGAGCACCGTAATGACGTTCGTTTAATCTCCAAGTCTTAGTTTCAGGAATCCAAAGTTGGTCACTTTCTTCAAGTGCGTAGTGCAAAGTCTTGATAGCACGAGTTAATAATGAAGTGTAAGCTTGATCAAATTCAAGACCGTGTTCCTTAATTAAACGACCAGCCTTCTTAGCTTCTTCAACACCTTTTTCTGAAAGGTTTACATCAACCCAACCAGTAAATTGGTTAGAAAGGTTCCATTCACTTTGACCGTGACGAATTAAAACTAATTTCGACATGAACTGTATCTCCTTTAAAATTCAATGTTTCACTAACTATTTTACACGCTTATTCAAAATTTTCATAGGAATTACGAAAAAAAGCTTGATTAATTCACAAAATATTTAATGTTAAAATAACGATAGATATATTAATTTTGATGAATTGGAAGTATTTAATTATGGAAAATATCAAGTTAGATGGTGGGCATCTCTCACTTGAACAGCTAAATGCAATTTTTAGAACAATTCCACAAGAAATGGACGTTTTAGATGAAAACGACCGTGTTGTCTGGTCCTCTATGAATGAGAATCGCCTCTTTAAGCGTACTGAAAAAGACATAGGTAAGACTGTTTTTGAGGTGCATCCCGGCCATAGTCAAAAGCATGTCAAAGAAGTTCTAGATCAAATGCACGCCGGCAAGCGTAAAAACATTTCAATTATGATTACCAAAAATAAACAACCAATTAACATTTCCTTCTATAGTCTTCATAATGAACATGGTAAATATATTGGCTGCATTGAAGTAACCCAAGCAGTAAGCAACTTACAAGTTAAAGGCAGTAAATTGCGCAATATTTTAAATGTCCTTAAAAAGCACTAAAATTAGGCTCTTAGAATGCTTTTTTCAGCCAAAAATAGAGTAAAATAAAATAAGATAGATACATTTATTGGGGGAATATATTTTTATGAAGAAAAAATTCAGCTTCCTAATTTTATTGGGAGTAATTTTAGTTTCTTTAACTACAGCTTGTTCAAATAAAAGCAGTAAACAAGCAAAGAGTACTGGACCTTCTGCAAGTTCATTAATCAATGCAAAATTTAATTCTAGCTTTGCTAACGGTCACTTCACTCAAACTACTAATTCTAATGAAATGAACCAAAAGTCAAAATCAGAAGGTTTATTCAAAGACAAAGGTGATGTAACTAACCTTACTTATACCTTAACTCAAAAGAAAAAATCTCAAACTGAACAAATGTGGCTTACCAAGAAGGATATGTACTTACTTTTAGAGCAAAACAAGGGCCATTGGATTAAAAACTCAATTGATGCAGATAGCTTTGATTCAGACCAAGTAAAAGAAAGATTCGATCCTGCAACTTTTAAGAAAATTAATAAAGCTTTTGCCAAAAAAGCCACTGTTCAAAGAAAAAATGGAAATTATGAAGTTAGTTTTGATGGTACCGACGCTAACCTATGGAATGCTGTCAATCCTTTAATTATTGATGCCATGAACACTCCTGGTTCTCAAAACATGCAGGTAGCCCGCTTAGTAAAATCAGCTCAAGTTCAAAATCTTAAGATCACTTATTTAATTGATCCAACTACCAAAAATGTCGAATCAATGACCTTTAAGGCCCAATATACTGCTGACGGAAAATATAACTTCACTTGGAACCTAACTTACGACCAATTAGGTCAACACAGTGATTTAGCCGTTCCTTCTGACATTCAAAAGAATGCAATTAGTGCTGAAGACATCAAGAAAGCACAAGAAGAACAAAATAATCAATAATCATTTAGAAAGATACACTGATGGAAAAAAATAAAATCAAAGATAAAAAGATTATTTTTTCTAACAATCAAGGCGGCAAAATTGCCGCTTTAATTTTAGGTATTATTATCCTAATCGTAGTAGTTTGGGGCGCAATTATTGCATTTAATAAGCCAAGCGTTAAAGATGCATTAACTACGGCTGCCAATACCCAAATTGCTACTGCACGCGTTAATGTCAAAACTACCAATGCAAAGTCAAAAATGTATTCAAATTATGTCGTCGGTCCAGATAATGCCATCCATATTACCATGAAAAGCATCCCTAAGTCTGATACTAATTCTGAGTTATGGGGTAACAAAGACTATGTTTACCACCGTGATGGCACGAAAAAATGGAATTACATTAAACAAAATGCCATCTTTAGTGAAGTTTATTCAGGCTATAAAAAGCTTTATACCGCACATGATTTCACCCAATTTTCTGACGATGCCTTTAAACATATGACCATTAAATCTAACGGATTCAATGGCTATATTATTTCTTATAAGGGTGATAATAGCGATGTAATTAAAAGCATGCAAAAAGCAACTACTGTCGCTCCCACTAGCGATCCACAGTCAACTAATGTTAAAAATATTGATTTAAGAATTTCTACTAATCGAAAAGAACAACTAACTGATATGTACTATAAAGTTACTTATAATACTAAGAAAGAAGGTACGCTCACCTTACATCTTTATGACATTAATAAAGTTAAAAAGTTAACCGTACCTTCCTCAGTTACTAAAAATGCTAAAAAATTAAATTTTAAACTTAATTAAAGGAGATTACCTTATGAAATTAGGTATTATTGGCTCAGGAAAAATTGTTCATGATTTTCTATCAATTGCTGATCAAATCCCAGATCTTGAACTTGCGGCTCTTTCAACTACTAAAAAAAGCCATCAAATTGGTCTTGAATTGCAAGAAAAGTATAATATTTCAAAATTATATCAAGACAATACTGACCTATTTAATGATGCTAATGTCGATACTGTCTATGTAGCTGTTCCAAATAGTTTGCATTTTAGTATTGCCAAGGCCGCATTAGAAGCAGGAAAAAACGTCATTTGTGAAAAACCATTTGTTGCTACAACTGATGAAGCACGTGAATTAAAAGAAATTGCTGATAAAAACCAAGTAATTATTGTTGAGGCGATCACTAACATTTATTTAGAAAACTTTAAATTCATTGAAGATAACTTAGCTAAAATTGCCCCAATTCATGTTGTTAATCTTAATTACACTCAATATTCAAGTCGCTATGATGCTTTCTTAGAAGGGGACATTCAACCAGCTTTCGATCCTAAAAAAGATGGTGGGGCTCTAATGGATTTAGGCATCTACAACTTACACATTATTATTAAATTATTTGGTAAGCCAGATTCTGTTAAATATTTCCCAACTATTCAAAAAAATATTGATACTTCTGGCATCCTTCACTTAGGCTATTCTGACAAACAAGCCAGTTCAATTGCAGCTAAAGATAGCTTTTCACCTAATGTCAGTACCATTGAAGGTGAAAAAGGTGCACTCATTATTTACGGCCATCCTAATGAAATGCCAAAAGTTGGCATCCAATTACTAGGAGAAGAGCCGAAAGTTGTTAACCACAACAAGTATTCTCATCGAATGATTGCTGAATTTATCGAATTCACTAAGATTATTGATCAACATGATTTTACAGCTGCTGATCAAGCTTTTACCCATAGTCTAAATACCCTAGCTGTTTTACAAGAAGCGAAAAATCAACGTTAACAAAAAATGACAGGACTAAAAATCCTGTCATTTTTTTATATTTAATTTCTTCTACCTAGTTCTTCTCTAATTCTTTCTGCATCTTCACCTTTAGCTGTAAAAATTAGATGATCTCCTACTTCAATGATTGTATTTCCATGTGGCACTAGCCATTTACCATTTCGCCAGATTCGACTAACAGTCATTTGTTCAATAAAGTCTAGATTCATCAATTTCTGACCAGCATACTTATGATTTCTAACCGTTACTTCAAACAAGCCATTCTTAGTATCTGTTAAAATTCTCAAAATTGAAGGTGATTCAATTAGAGCTCTTAATACAGAAGTCTGAACATTGAAAATATTGTAAATTTCAATTTTTTCATTGATTAATTTCTTAATTGTTTCAGGCTTTGGTCTCTCTTGACTAGCAATAACTCTTTGAACACCATGCTCTTTTGCTAAACGGGCAATTTTACGATTTAGGTCATCTTTAATAAATCCAGCTACTAAAATATCACAGTCAAAGACACCTGCTTTTTCTAAACATGCCTCTTCTAAGCTGTTAATTAACTTCAAATTAGCAACTTTACTCTTATAAGTATCATAGTTTTCTTTTTTATGGGTTACTAATAATACATCATACCAATTATCATGAAGCTCCTGAGCAACAGGAACAGTCATTACATTGGTTCCCATCATGACAACTCGTTGCTTAATTTTATCTTCTTTAGTTAATCTAAAGAGCGAATTAAATAGAATTGGGCCTAAGATACATACGACTACGGCTGCCAAAATAAAAGCATCTGATTGAGTTTCAGTAATTGCATTTAACTTACGAGCAACCTCTAATGTTGGAAGTACAATCGTAATTGTAGTCATAATTAAAAATGTACCCGCAAGACTGTTACGTTTATTGAAATTTCGTGTATAAACCAAAAATATAGGTAATTTGGCTAAAAGTAAGAACAATACTAAAACTGGGATTAACATTAAAGCATTTGAATTAGCCAGAAGTGACTTCAAATCCAGCTTAACCCCCGTAGTAATAAAGAAAATTGGAATAAAGAATCCATAACCAATAGAAGTTAGCTTATCCATTGTGGCTTCACTTGGTTCAAGTAACTTCATAACCATCCCAGCTAAAAAGGCACCTAAAATATTTTCTGCTCCTACACGTTCTGCGACTGTTACTAGGGTAAATATTAAGAAGAAGGCCAATCGAATATCTAGTTGAGTAGTTGCTTTAGAGATCTTATTAAACCATTGATACGGCTGTTTGAATCGTCTCAATAAGATAATTGCTACTAGGAAAAGCAGAACAATAAGCCATAATCTTCCAGCATTCCCACCGTTAATTGAAGCATAAATAGTCAACAGCAATAAGGGAATTACTTCCCCTAGAACGGCTGTTAATAATATGGTTTGCCCAATCGGTCGAGATAAGATTTCTTTTTCTTTTAGAGTGGCAATTACCACTCCTAAGGCTACAGTCATAAAAATAATCATAGCCAGCATAACATCATTAAATAGGCCTATTAATTTTAGAATATAGGCTAAAGCAAATGCCGTTATTGTGATAGCAGTAAAAGCAATAACTGCTATTCGTGCTGGATTAATTTTACTCTGTTTAGACTCAGGTAAATCCTTCTTTTTAAAAAGATCAAAATTAATTTCCATACCTGATAAAAACATCAGCAAAATCACACCTAAATTTGATAGAAGCGATACGCTGCTTGTGATTTTTATGGTATCTAATAAACTTTTTCCTAGAATTATTCCAGTCACAATTTCAGCAACTGCAGTTGGTATAGCATTAATTCTAAATCGCGCCATAACGATTGGAATTACTAAAGCTGCTAAACTAACAATAAATATAGATAGATCCACTTTTCTTCCCCTTATAGTAAATTTAGTACCATTATACTAAAAAACAACAAAAAATAAGTCGGCTTTTATAAGCCAACTTATTCTATTTATTCTGCTTCTTCAAAGGTAATTCTTCTAGCAATAACTTGCTTTTGAAGTGCGGGGGTTGTTCTGAAATCAGTAAGCCATTTACTTTGAGCCGTATCACTGCCTGCAGCAATTGCATCAGCTAAATTTCTAACAGGGGTGTACCCTTTAAGCATCCCAGCTAAGAAAGTTCCAAGTAAGGCATCCCCACTACCACTACTATCAACTTCTTCAATTTCAGGCGCATGTGCCATTAAAGCATCCATCATATTAACAATTGCAGCACCATTTGCACCTAAGGACAAAAGAACATGTTGTGCTCCTCTAACTACTAAATTATGAGCCATATCAATTAATTCTTTTGTAGTTACTTCCTTGTCATCTTTTTCGAACCAATGCTTTAATTCAGTTTCATTTGGTTTAATTAATAATGGATTCATTGGCAAGATATCAAGTACGTTTTCATAAGGCACATCCACTACCAAGGCAGCTGCTCTTTGATCAGCAACTTTAGCCAAATCAGTTAGATAAACTGGATCTATTCCCTTAGCAAAGCTTCCGGCAATTACTAAAATGTCACCAGCTTTTAGGACTTTCAAATAATCCAATAATTTTTGTTGGTTTTTAGCAGTAATTTTAATTCCACGAGTTTGTTCAATAAATTGATTCTCAATCTCTGCTTTATCAAGCTCTTCTGCTACTTGTTCTACATTTTTGTGATTTACAATTCCAGTCGCAATGGAATCAATACCTAATTTTTTTAAAATAAGCGAAATATTAATTCCTTTACCTACTACACTTTCACTAGGATCTAAGGTTACTGTATAAATCAAAATTATATCCTCCATGCTTTTTTCATAGTTTATTATAAGACAAAAAAGACATGATTCCCATTAGGATCATGTCTTTCATGTATTTAGTCTATTTGAAAATTGTTATCAAATTATCTGTAAGTTCCCCATGCTTGGTTGTTCAAACGACCAACTAAATAACCGTATTGACCATTTGCACGTGGTTGTCTTAACCATACATAGTTACCAGAACGGTAGTATGCATCGTATTTAATTACAGTATTAATTGGTAAAGTTTCAATAATTGGGCTAGTAGTACTTGCACCTGTTCTTAAGTTAATTGCTCCACCAGTAATGAAAGAACCATTTTGCTTAGTCCAACTAGCATTGTTATTAGTAGTTACTTGCTTAGGAGTAGTTTGTCGAACAGGCTTATTAGCTACTGCATTAGTGGCTTTAGCAGAACCTTCTTTGAATGTTCCCCATGCTTGACCATTATCACGTCCTACTAAGTAACCATATTCATTATTTGCACGTGGTTGTCTTAACCATGTGTATTGGCCTTCCGTACGGTATGCATCGTACTTAACTTCAGTATTTGTTGGAAGCATTGCAATTACTTTACTGTTAGTGCTTGCTCCAGTTCTCAAGTTGATTGCGCCGCCAGTTACAAAGACACCGTTTTGCTTAGTCCA
>CAOOYH010000017.1 GCA_948500755.1 uncultured Lactobacillus sp.
AAAAAATACCTCATAATTATTAGATTTTATGTCTAACAATTATGAGGCACTTCAGACTTTGGGATCTTTTAATTTTAGTTTAATTTCAATTATTGATTATTATTGGAGTTATTTCCCTGATTTTGTTGTTGATTTTGATTGTTACCCTGATTAATTGTATTCTGATTCTGTTGTGAATTATTGTTATTATTTTCTGGTTGTTTTTCAGTCTGGCGATTATTATTTTGCGTTTGAGTATTGGAGTTGTTGTTAGAAGTAGAAGAAGATTGTCTTTGACTTGAAGATTGTTCAGCACGGCTCGATGATGAAGAACTACTACTTTGGGAACGAGATTGGCCCTTAGAAGAAGTATCATCTTCTGTATCAACTCGTGTGTCAATATCGTTGTCTTCCTCTTTTCGTCTATCAACAGTCACATCACTATACGGATTACTTGGTGCGTGACCTTTAACAAATAACTGCCAGCTAGAATTACTTGCATTCGGAGAAACTACTTTATCTTGGGTACCATTAGCAATTCTGCGTCTAACAACTGTGCTTGGTTTTGACCAGTCTTTATTAGCTTTATCACTCATTAGATATGACATCATTTGCTTATATAGAAGTTGAGCAGAAGAGGCTCCAACACCTGAAGGAGTACCATCTTTCAGATTATCATATCCAGTCCAAATTCCCATTGAGTAGAGTTTCGTATATCCAACAAACCAAGAATCTTTTGGTGAATTTTTGTATTGAGGATATCTTACTAACTCTTCATCAGAATATTTAACCGTTCCTGTTTTACCAGCTTCATATAAGTTTTTAATGCGTGCCTGTGTACCCGAACCTTTAGTCATAACACCTTTAAGCATGTCGGTCATAATATAGGCGGTTGATTCCTTCATTACTCTTGTACCACTACTATCATAATTTCTAGTCAAGCCGTCTGGAGTTTCAATTTTTGAAACAAATTGTGGTTTGTGGTAAATACCGTCATTAGCAAATGCACCAAATGCGCCTGCCATTTGAAGAGAGGATGCATTAGCACCAATTGCAACTGATAGACCAGAATCAGAAGGAACATTAACTCCGAGTTTTCTTGCAAAAAGAGAAGCTCTTGCCACTCCAACCTTGCTTAAAGTTTTAACAGCTGGAACATTTCTAGATTGTTCAAGGGCGCGACGCATAGTTATTTTACCCTCATATTTATTATCCCAGTCATAAAGTTGAATGTTAGTACCAGGGTAAACATATTTAGAGTCGTCTAACATATGAGAAGTTGGCCAGTTAAGATACTCAATTGCAGGACCATAGTCTAATACTGGCTTAACAGTAGAACCAGTTGAACGACCAGTTTGAACAGCGCGATTTAAACCTAATTGAACTGCAGGAAGTTTACGTCCACCAATAATGGCAATAACATGACCAGTTCGAGGATCAATAATTGTAGCTCCAACTTGCATCTTGTCATTAGTAAATGGAACAGAACCATCATTTACTAAGTCATAAAGCTTTTGTTGAGCATCTTGATCAATATTAACTGTAATTTTTAAATTATCGTTGTATGGATTAAATCCCTTACTCTTAACTTCATTAATTACTTCTTTGATGTATGGATCATCTACTTTTCGTAATTCAGAAGTCGAATTATTCTTCTTAGGTTGCAAGCCTTGAGTAATGGGCTCATTAACTGCTTGTTTATATTGAGCTCTTGAAATTTTATCATTTCTGAGCATTGCTTTTAATACAATGTCACGTCTATATTTTGCTTTTTCTGGATAAACATATGGATCATATGTAACTGGGGCATTAGGCATCCCTGCAAGAAGAGCAGTCTGAGCTAAATCAAGATCTTTTAGATCTTTCCCATAGTAATAGTCGGCTGCTGTACCCATCCCGTAATTACCATAGTTCATATAAACTTTATTAATATAAAATTCCAAGATTTGTTCTTTGCTAAATTCTCGTTCTACCTTCATTGAAAGCCATGCTTCTTGAGCTTTTCTACGAAGGGTTCTTTGAGAAGCAGCAGTGGAGAAGACCGATAACTTAACTAATTGCTGAGTAATAGTTGATCCACCTGCAGCTACGCCTTTACTTTTAGCATTAACTAAGACAGACCCAATAATTCTAATTGGATCGAGTCCAATGCCTTCTTTATAAAAACGCCTATCTTCAACAGAGACAATGGCATTTTTAAGTTCTTTAGGGATTTCATTATTATCAACATAGGTTCTTTTTTCTGACCCTAGAGAAAGAAGAAATTTTCCATCACGAGTATACAGACTACTTGTCCCACCACTTTGAAGTTGAGCCTGTGAGATGCTTGGAGCGTCTTTAGCATAGTATGCAAATAAACCTACTCCAGAAACAACTACTAACATTGCTACGATAAAGAACCACTTGATTATTTGTAGCCAAATTCGTTTACGAGGCTTACCTTTTGGGTGAAGCTTAGCCATTCTAGAATTACTTGGCCTTTGATTATTATCTGCCATTCTTTTGTTCCTATCTATCTATAAAATTATCGATTGCATCCAAGTATGGGAGAGTTGGGCGAAATCCACTTTTAATCTCAATTGAATTATCAATTAACTCTTGCAAGGTCATTGAACTCTTATGTGGTGTCTTCCAAGCTTCAATCACAAAACTAGCAGGAGTTACAAAATATCGATTAAGAGTTACGAAGCGAATAATCGTAAAGCAAATTCCTTTTTGCTTTAAACATCTTTCAAGATGAATAATTTGGTGTTCATGGAAGTTCTTTAAAGGAAACAAGCTCTTATTTCTCGTTTCCTTAGCTTCAAAGTCCAAATAGCGTCCTTGATATACGCCATTATAGTCAGTTGTAGAAGCTTGCCTGAAGTAAGCTTCTTTTATAACTGCACGGGATCGTTTAGGATAGTCTACTTTAACAATCTGGACTGGGGTTGGCTTTTTATGAACAACGGCAATATCTTCAAGAAGATAATACTTATTAGACTCATTGATTTGTTGTTCTAGGCTCATTCCACGATCAGAAAATACAACATCTTTACGATGTTTTTGCTTTCTTGGATGTAAAAGGTCAGTTTGATCTTTAGTATAATGTGTTAAACTGCCTGTTGGATATTTTACCATCAACATCACTCCTGTTTAGCATTATAGCAAAGATTTTAAATCATTTTTAGAGAAAGGAAGGATCAGAATGA
This sequence comes from uncultured Lactobacillus sp., assembly GCA_948500755.1. Classification (GTDB taxonomy): domain Bacteria; phylum Bacillota; class Bacilli; order Lactobacillales; family Lactobacillaceae; genus Lactobacillus. The sequence continues at coordinate 3,171 of CAOOYH010000017.1, forward strand.
AGCGATTATGGGTTACCGGATATCGTTCTTATGAATTGGGAGTTTTTAGCGATAAAGATCCGAAGTTGACCGTAATTAAGTATGCTCTAAGCAATTATCTAAAGAGTTTACTTGAAGAAGGAAAGATTGACTGGGTAATTAGTGGGGCAAACCTTGGAACCGAACAATGGGGCCTAGAAACAGCAATTAGTTTGCAGAATGACTATAGTGTTCATACGGCTTTGATGACACCTTATTTAGAATTCTCAAAAGGATGGAATGATAGTAATCAAATGAAGTATCAAAACCTTACTGAGCAGGTTGATTTTACAGCTTCTACTTCTGGCTATCCTTACATGAGGCCAGTGCAGCTTAAAAACTATCAAAATTTTATGTTAGAACACACAGATCGAGCTCTTTTACTTTATGATCCTGAGCATCCCGGTAAAACAAAATATGACTATGAAGCCATTAAAAAGTATCAAGAAAAAAGTGACTATCCACTGGATATAATTGATTTTTATGACTTACAAGAAGCTGCAGAAGAATATGAAGAAAATCATCGAAAGAATTTTTATTGAAAATAAATATACTCTTTAATTTTTTATATACCTAAGAAAATAAGATTTTTTTTAGATGGTATTACTATTATTGCTTGAAGGATACTTATAACTTATACTAGTTGTATACGATAGAATGAGTGCCATTAAGCTATCAACTAGCTAACATTTTATCGCCTAAATTAAAACAGACGTTAGTCTGTAACTAAGGAGTTTGACGAAACCAATGGCAAGTTTAAATGATATTCAATTAAATCCACAAAGCATTTTAAAAAAGCAATTTAGAACAAAAATGAAGGGATATGATTCTGATGAAGTAGATTCATATCTTGATACAATTATTTCAGACTACAGTACTTTTGCGACTATTATTGAAGATTTGCAAACACAAATCAGTGATTTAAAAGCTCAACAAAAACAGCAAACAGCTAAAAGTACTGCACCTAAGTTAGATTTTAAGAATGAGGAAATTGAAGATGATGTTAAAACTTATACTCCTCAGAAAGTACAAAAAGCTGCTGTAAATAATACTAATGAAGACAAAGAAGCACCGGAATTAACTACTAATGTTGCTATGATTCAACGTATTTCTACTTTAGAGCGTAAAGTTTACAACCTTGAACAAAGAATGAATCAACAAGATAGAACTTACCAAGCTAATTAAAACTATGGTATAATAATTATTGCAAATTTCGAGCGATCGCGGTTAGCTTATGCTAGCTGAGGAAAGTCCACGCACGCACAAGCTGAGATGCTTGTAGTTTTTGTACTCAGCCCAATAAGCTGGGGAACTTGTTTTTACAAGTTACGGCGGAAAAAGCACTAAATCATTTTTGACATGTGTGACTATCCTGAAAAGTGCCACAGTGACGAAGCAGTGAAGGAAACTTTGCTGGTGGAACGAGGTAAACCCTGCAAGCGGGCAACCCAAATTTGGTAGGGGCGCTTTCGTCTAAGTAAATGAACTAAAGACGAGGTCATTTTTAATGAAGATAGATGGTCGCTGAAAATAGGAATTAACCAAATCCTATTGGAACAGAACGTGGCTTATAGAGATTTGTAGGTTAGGGTTGAGCTTTGGCTCAGCCTTTTTTTATAGAAAAATTTATATAGATAGAGAAAATATAAAATGAAAGAATATACATTATATGCAACAATGGGCGCTGGATTTGAAAGTGTAGTTGCAAAAGAATTAAACAATTTAGGTTATGAAACAACAACTGAAAATGGCCGTGTATTTTTTAAAGGAACCCAAAAAGATATTGTAAGAACTAATCTATGGCTGAGAAGTGCTGACCGCGTAAAGATCTTACTAAAAGAATTTAAGGCCACCAGTTTTGACCAATTATATGATGAAGTTTATAGCTATGATTGGGCAGAATTATTACCGGTAGATGCTCAATTTCCTGTAAAGGGAAGAAGCGTCCGTAGTAAGTTACATTCTGAACCTGATGTTCAATCAATTGTAAAAAAGGCTATTGTAGATAAGTTGACCGATCAATATCGAAGACGTGGATTTTTACCAGAAAGCGGGGCCGAGTATCCGCTAGACATCCATCTCTACAAAGACACTGCACGTTTAAGCTTAGATACTACTGGTCAAAGTTTATTTAAACGTGGCTATCGTGTCGAGCATGGTGGAGCTCCTTTAAAAGAAAATTTTGCAGCAGGTTTGATTGAACTAACTCCTTTTGATGGTTCTCATCCCTTTATTGACCCTATGACTGGTTCCGGAACAATTGCAATCGAAGCGGCTCTTAAGGCAAAAAATGTAGCTCCTGGTATTTGGAGAAAATTTGCATTTGATAATTTTGATTGGTTTGATAAGAAATTGCATCCCGAATTAGTAGAAGAAGCTAAAGCACAAGAAAAAAAGGAGCATGCTCCAATCTTAGCTAGCGATATTGATCAATCAATTTTAGAAATTGCTAAAGTGAACGCGCATAATGCGGGCGTATTACAAGATATAAAATTTAAGCAAGTCGCTGTAAAAGACTTTTCGACTGACTTAGAAAATGGAGTTATTGTTGCAAATCCTCCTTATGGTAAACGGCTTAAGGATCGAGAAGCAGCTGAAAAGATCTATGAAGAAATGGGACAGACATTGCGTCCTCTTACTTCTTTTAGTCAGTACTACCTTACATCTGATCCTCAATTTGAAAAATACTTTGGTGCAAAGGCCACTAAGAAGAGAAAATTCTATAATGGTAATTTACGGACCGACTATTATCAATATTGGGCTAATAAGAGATAACAATTATGTTAACGCAAGATAAGAAGACTAGTTTTTGGGTTATTAGTGATACTCATTTAATTGCAGATAGCTTACATGATCATGGACAGGCTTTTTCACAAATGCAAAAAACTAGTCAGGGTAAAGATCTATACTATCAAGAAACTGCTTTAAGCGCATTTGTAAGAATGGCGCAAAAAAAGAAACCGGCCGCAATCGTTGTTACGGGGGATGTAACTTTTAATGGCGAGAGAGTGTCAGCAGAAAAATTCGCTGAGATTTTTAAACCTTTAGAAGAAACACAGCTTTTAGTTCTTCCTGGGAACCATGATATTTATGATGGCTGGGCCAGAGAATTCCGCGGAAAGAAACAATATTACGCTGGTCAAATTAGTCCTAGAATGTGGCGTAATATTTTTAAAACATCCTATAAAAATGCAGTTAGTGTTGATGATGAATCTTTAGCTTATAGTGTTCAGCTTAATCCCGATTATTTGTTGATTTTAGCTGATTCTAATGACTATGGTAAAGAAGAAGCTACTACTGCACCTGCGACAGCTGGCTTTTTAGGAAGAGAGCAACGACGCTGGATTAAGGCGCAACTTCAATATGCTAGTGAGAATAAGCTTCAAGTGATTTTTTGTATGCATCATAACCTCTATGCTCATAATCCAGCTGTAAACAAAGGATATGTTGTTGATGATTATCGTGAACTGCGTAAGTTATTAGCTCAATATAATGTGAAATTAGTTTTCTCTGGTCATATTCATGCTCAGAATATTATGTTGCCGCAAGATCCTTGCCCAGCTACCGAAGTTGTAACTGCTAGTTTTTGCTCCAATGATCAAGGCTATGGGGTAGTTAAAGTTTCGCCGAAAGAAGTTAGTTATACTTGTCATCATTTTAAGATGAAGGACTATTTAACTGACAAAGAAAAACAAAACTGGACTTTAACTCACTTTCATGATTATTTAGAAAATATTCAACTAGGAACTATTTCGGCAGAATTAATGCAGAAAAATCTTTATCAAAATCATGATGATTTAGATACTGTCAGAAAAATGGGGCGTCTTTTCGGCGAAATGAATTATCACTTTTTTACTGGAAAAAATCATATTGAAAGTGAAGAATTGCAAAAACTTAAAAAGTCACCAATTTATCAACGTTTAATTGCGGACAACCCACATTATGAATTGTATTTACAAACGTTATACGATATGTCAAATCATGATAACTTGCATGTAAAAATTAAATACTAAAGATAAAAAACTCTGACAACTGCTCCTAGTGGCAATTTTCAGAGTTTTTTAGATATATAGGTGGGTATTTTTAGATACTATTTTCTTTACTTTTGTCCACCACATATGTAAAAGATATGCAGATGAAAATGATAAGATCCAGGTTAATAACCAGCAACCAAATAAGGTTAAAAATGGATGGAATTTTGCATGATATTGCATAGTTAATCCGTGCCAGATTAACTGATTCCAAAAGACATTAGGAAGATAGGCTCTATAAGCATAAATAGCTAAAAAATGGAATATTTTCAAGCTATTTATTTGTCTTTTACGAACTTGATATAAACAGAAAGCAGCAATTAAGCAAATTACTGCCAAACAGTAAAATGTCATTGATGGTTTATAGTAAGGCGCATTATAGAAATTAAGAGGATAACCGAATTGACTTAATTCATAATTAGTCCAGATGAAGCAAAGAATAAAGATTACTACAATTAACCACCAAAACTTAGTTATAAATTCATTAAAGTACGATCTAAATTGCCATGCTAAACCACCAAAAACAGCATAAATAAAAAAAGAGATAAATACTCGATCTAATAAATACCAGTCATTTTGGTGAACACCATGAAAAACATAATAGTCGTAAAATGCTAACCAGGATAAGTAAAGAATTAAAGTAACAATTGCCACTGCAAAACCACGTTTAATATTATTTCTTACATAGCGACTAATTAACCAGAAAAACGGCATTAGGATAATAAACTGTAGCATCATCGTGTTATACCATAAGTGAGGTGCTGCATTACCATTAATAAATTGCCAGCAAAAAGTACCAAAGCTATTAAACTTATTACCTTGCTGAAGCCATGGCATCCCTAATAAATAAATTAAAGTCCACCAAATCGTTGGTACAAAGAGATTGGACCAATTCTTTTGCAGATGCTTGAAGTAAGAGAAATGACCGTTTAAGTCACTAGTCCTAATAGTCGTGTATAAAATACCAAAAATAAAGGCTGGAGCAGTATATTTAACTAGATTATAAAGAATACCAAAACCAACTTGCGTTTGCTGAGACTGGGGCAGATTAATAATAAGGCTCATAATTGGCTGCGACATGACCGCCGTACAAGCAAAAACTTTTAAATAGTCACCAATATCTGCAATATCGTAACTAGAATATTTATATTTTTTCATAATTAGCACTCTTAAAGTTATAAATTAAAAAGAGAAGCAAATTTAATAAAATTCTTGCTTCTCTTAATTATATTAGTTAAATAGTATCAATCTTCAACAACTTTTGACTTAATATCCTTAATCGGCTTGCCATTTTCATCGAAATAAGAATCTAAATCTCTGCCCCAAATCATAGCCATAGTATGTTGTCCTACATGAACACCAACTACTGGTCCGATAATACTTTGATAAATTTTGACCTTAGGAAAACTACTTTCATAATCACTAACCCATTCAGCTTCTCTTTCTTCATCATCAGCATGAAAAATTGTTAACTGAATTGGATAAGGCATATCAGAAGTTAAACTATCAAAGTCTTTTTTAATATGATTATAGGCACGTTTATAATGTCTCTCTTTGGCAATTGCTGAAATTTTACCCTCATTTTGAACGTCCATAGATAAGATTGGCTTGATCTTTAAAATAGAACCTACGAAACTAGCGGCATTTGATAAGCGGCCTGTTCTTTTTAAATGATTAAGATTGTCTACCATAAATCTAACATCGGTAGTGTTTCTTAAATCCTTTAAGTCATGCATGATTAAATCAATGTCAGCCCCAGCCTTGACTAGTCGACCAGCTAATATTGCAGCATTAGCTTCTCCTGCACAGGTTATTTTACAATCAAAGGGATGAATATTAATTCTGCTTTCTTCATCAGCCACACTTAAAACATTATTGTAAAAGCTAGAAATACCGCTTGAAAGAGTAATGATAATTAGATCGGTATAACCTTCATCAATATATTTATCAACATATTTTTTTACGGTTCCAGTTGAGGGTTGAGAGGTAGTGGGAAGAGTAGAAGAAGTGCTTAGCTTTTCATAGAATTCATGGAAACCAATATCAATTAAATCCAGATATTCTTTATTATCCCAGATAATTGGAATTGGTAAGACATCAATTCCATATTTTTCACATTGTTCTTTAGTTAAATAAGATGAACTGTCAGTTAAAACGCCGATTTTCATGTTGTTATTTTCCTCCATATTCTTGTTTAATATTATAGTCTAGAACGCTATTTTAAACAAAAACGTAAATCTGCTTGATTTTTGTTACAATAGAGGTAATTAACAAATGGGGTGTGACCTAAATTCTAAATTATGAAAAAACATTTTATTTTTTTAGGCGCTGCTGGTGTAATTTATTACTCCTGGCTCCTAGCACTAATTTTTGTAGCCTTTATTGTCGGGTATGAAAGCAATAAAGCAATTAGCTATCCTGCACTTAGCTTAGGAGCTATTTTTGTGGTTATAGTTATTTATACCTGGTTTAATTCTTATTTTCAGAAAGAAGCAAGTATTTACTGGCTAAAACTACCATATCGTCAGAAACTTCAGCTTCAAAATTTAAAGATTAAGTGGCAATGGAAGGTATTTGTTGTATATGAAGCAAAGAGTAAGATTAATACTTACTTGCTTTTAGCACTTAAAAGAAAGAAGAAATGAATTTGAAGTCAGATATTAAAATCGCACAAGACGCTAAAGAATTACCTATTACAGAAATTGCAAAAAAAGTTGATCTTCAACCAGATGAAATTGAACTTTATGGTAATGATAAGGCTAAGATTAGCTGGAAGGGAATTAACAGAATTAAACAAGGTAAAAAGCTTGGTAAGCTAATTCTTGTTACTTCAATTAGTCCTACACCGGCTGGTGAAGGAAAATCTACTATTACCATTGGTTTAGGGGATGCAATCAGCAACCAACTTCACAAAAATACTTTAATTGCATTAAGAGAACCCTCAATGGGTCCTGTTTTTGGATTAAAAGGTGGTGCAACTGGTGGTGGATATGCACAGATCATCCCAATGGAAGATATTAATTTACACTTTACTGGTGATATGCACGCATTAACTAGTGCAATTGATACTTTGGCTGCTTTAGTTGATAACTATATTTATCAAGATAATAGTCTAGAGCTAGATCCTAATCGTATCTTATTAAAACGTGGAATTGACGTTAATGATCGTACTTTAAGAAAAATCACTATCGGACAAGGTTCACGTTTTAATGGAATAGAACATGAAGCTAGCTTTGCAATTACTGTAGCTAATGAATTAATGGCTATTTTATGTTTAGCAACTGATATTGATGACTTGAAAAAGCGCATTGGAAATATGCTAGTTGGCTTTTCTGTGAAAGATGAACCTGTTTATGTTAAAGACTTAGGGTTTGAGGGGGCAATTGCTGCGCTTTTATCAACCGCATTAAAGCCTAACTTAGTTCAAACACTTGAACATACCCCAGCAATTGTTCACGGCGGTCCATTTGCTAACATTGCTCATGGTGCTAATTCAGTAATTGCTACTAATACTGCTTTACACTTAAGCGACTATGTTTTGACTGAAGCTGGTTTTGGGGCAGATCTGGGTGGCCAAAAGTTTATGGACTTTGTTTCTAACCATTTGGACAAACGTCCTGATGCTGTGGTAGTTGTTGCAACCGTAAGAGCGTTGAAGTATCAAGCAGAAGAGACAACTGATCACTTAGATGAAGAAAATATTCCAGCTTTAGAAAAAGGTTTTGAGAACTTAAAGCGCCATATGGAAAACATGGCTCATTATGGTGTACCTGTAATTGTACTAATAAATAAATTTGCTAGTGATACTGAACAAGAACTATCAAAATTGAAAGAACTTGTTAAAGCTGATGGTTTTGAATGTGAAGTGGTCTCTTACCATGATGAAGGATCAAAGGGCGGAATTAAGGCGGCAGAAAAAGTGGTTGAGTTAACTAATAAAGCTAGTGACTTTACCTCAGTATATGAACCTACTGACTCTGTAGAAGAAAAAATTAGTAAAATCGCTCATAATATTTATCATGCCAAGGATATTGAATATTCTGATAAAGCTAAGGACCAATTAGCAGAAATTAAGAAAATGGGTAAAGACAACTTACCAGTAATTATGGCTAAAACACAGTATAGCTTTACTGATAAAAAGAGTATCTTAGGAGCTCCAAAAGATTTTACACTCCATGTTAAGAATTTAGCTCTTAAAAATGGAGCAGGTTTTATTGTGGTAGCTACGGGATCTATTTTAGATATGCCAGGATTGCCAAAATATCCAGCTGCCTTAGATATTGATGTAGATAATAACGGAAAGATTTCAGGATTATTCTAATGAGTAAAGCTAAACAAGCCTTATATCTAATAGTTTCTTTATTAGTAATCATTGCAGATCAATTATTAAAGAATTATATAGTTACTAATTTTAAAATTGGTGATGAAAAGACCATTATTCCTGGTGTCCTTTCATTTACATATTTACAAAACGATGGAGCAGCTTGGAATATCTTCAGTGGACAAATGATTTTATTTTATTTAATCAGTATTGCCGCTATTGCAGTTGTAATTTACTATCTTTTTAATCCCAAATATAAAAATGGCCTTTTTGATACAGGATTAGCCTTAGTTTTAGGTGGAATCATTGGTAACTTTATTGATCGTTTGCATCTAAAATATGTAATTGATATGTTGCAACTAGATTTTATTCAATTTAATATCTTTAATATTGCGGACAGCGCAATTACAGTTGGAATTATCTTAGTTTTTATCTATCTAATATTTATAAGCGAAAAAGACTAAAGGACGAAGAGTAAATGACTAAAAATTATAAATTAGTAATTGATGACGAAAAAGGACGTTTAGATAAGGTAATCGCTGAGAAAATTACAGATTTAAGTCGAACTAAGATTAAGGAATTAGTTAATGATAAAAATATTTTAGTTAATAATAAAGCTGAAAAAGTATCTTATAAAGTACAGTCTGGGGATGTAATTGATGTTACTATTCCGCCTGTTAAGCCATTATCATTAGAAGCTGAAAACTTACATCTTGATATTGTTTATGAAGATTCGGATGTGATTGTGGTTAATAAGCCTCAAGGGATGGTTGTTCATCCCTCAGCCGGCCATCCAGATCATACCTTAGTAAACGGATTACTTTATCATACACGTGATCTAGCTGATAGTCCTGAAGGGTTTCGTCCAGGGATTGTGCATCGAATTGATAAAGATACCTCTGGTTTATTAATGATAGCTAAAAATGATAAAGCACGTGAAAGCTTAGAAAAGCAATTAGCAGAAAAGATAAATAAAAGAGAATATTTGGCAATTGTTCATGGTAATTTTGAAGTTAAAAATGGTGTAATCAATGCTCCAATTGGTAGAAATCCAAATAATCGAAAGAAAATGGCAGTTAATCCAAAGGGAAAAGCTGCAGTTACACACTTTACAGTACTAGAGCAATTCAAAAATTATAGTTTAGTCAAATGTGTACTGGAAACGGGTAGAACGCATCAAATTAGAGTGCATATGAAGTACATCGGTCATCCATTAGCTGGCGATCCCTTATATGGCCCAAAGAAAACCTTGTCAGGTCATGGACAATTTTTGCATGCCAAGACTTTGGGATTTTATCAACCTTCTACGAATGAATGGTTGGAATTTTCTGCACCATTGCCAACAATTTTTGAAAAACAATTAGAGAATTTACGACAAGAAATGAAGCAATAGATTATGAAAAGATATTTAATTCTTGAAGACGGAACTGCATTTTCGGGACACGGTTTTGGTGCTCCCATTACTGCTACAGGGGAGCTCGGTATTCAAACAAGCAATTTTGGATATCAGGAAGCAATTTCCGACCCTGCCAATTTTGGCAAGATTTTGGCTTTTACTACTCCAATGATTGGTGGAAGTGGTATTAATGCAATCGACTATGAATCAATTGATCCAAGTGTACGTGGAATAATTGCTAACGATATTGCTTTTCATATTTCTGCTAATCCAACTTTTCAAGATTTAAATGATTTTCTAAAAGAGAAAAGAATTCCAGCAATCTACGGTGTTGATACTCGCGCTCTAGTTCAAAAATTGAAGAATAAGCGGGTTATTAAAGCGTCTATTATGGATACAGATGATGCCCATGCTTTTGATCAAATAAAGGCCCTGGTTTTACCAAAAAACAAAACAGCACAAATATCTACAACGCATCCTTATGCTGCCCCAAATATTGGAAAAACTGTAGCTGTAATTGATCTTGGTTTAAAGCATTCATTACTGCGCTCCCTTTCTTTACGGAAAATTAATAGCGTGGTTTTACCATACAATGCATCAATTTACGACATTATTAATCTTCGAGCTGATGCAATTGTTATTTCTAATGGACCAAGTAGAGTAGAAGAAGTTGCACCATTTTTAAAACCAGTATTTGATAAGTTTTACGGGAAATTACCTATTTTAGGAATTGGCTTAGGCTTTTTAGCAATTAGTAATTATTTAGACCTAGAACTCTTGGACTTAATTCCAGCCTATAATGGTAGTAATTTTCCAGTTATTGAACAAACTAATAATCGAATTTGGCAAACTGCAATGAATATTGGTCAACTGGTAGTACCTGATAGTTTATCTTTGAATCTTTCACGTAAATATTTTGATTTAAGGTCGGAGTTATTAGCGGGCTATAGTATCAAAGAAGATAAAGTTTTAGCAGCTGCCTTTAATCCAGAAGGCTCACCAGGTAATTTTGATGCAGCCAGCATTTATGATCAGTTTTTAAATATGATGGAGTAGACTATGCCTTTACATAATGAAATTAATAAAGTTCTTGTTATTGGAGCGGGGCCAAGTATTGTTGGAGAAGTAACAGAACTTGATATTCTTGCTAAACAAGCGTTAACGGCTTTTGAAGAAAGTAACGTACAAGTTGTATTGATTAATCCTAATCCTGCAACCGTCACAACAGATCCGCATCCTAATGTAAATGTATATCTTGAACCAATGACGTTGCCTTTTGTGAAGCGAATCATTCGGATGGAGAAGCCAGATGCTATTATTCCGGCTTTTGGGGGCAAACCGGCTTTAAAACTTACCAGTGAATTATTAGAGTCGGGCATCTTAACCCAAATGAATATTGAGTTACTAACTATTAACAGCTTGGCATTGAGTCTATCAGCTCCTCATAATTTCTATAGTTTTCTTAAAGCAAATAAGATTGCGGTAGCCAATCAATGGCTGTTAGAAAAGGAAGAGGACTTAAGGCGAGTAATTGAACATGCTCATTTTCCTTTGCTTTTATCAAAAAAGCAGCATTATCGCCCCGATAGCATGATCTCTTTAGAAAATCTAACTCAATTAGAGCAATACTTCTTAGACGAAGAAGCTGATGACCATTTTAATTGGAAAGATTATCGTTTAACTGAAGATTTATCGAATTGGGAAGAATTAATTTTTGATATTGTTCGGGATAATAATGGAAATTTTGTATTTGTAGGAAATATTGGTAGTTTAGAACCAGTTGGTATTAATTCTTCAGATTCTTTATTAGTGACGCCAATTTTAACTAGAAATAATAATCAAATTCAACGCTTAAGAAATTGCTGTCGAAAGATTGCTAATTGTCTTAATTTACATGGAGCTTTGAGTATTCATTTTGCTGTTAAGCAAAGTGGGGAAGACTTTAATTTTAAAGTATTAAGTATTAAGCCCCGTTTGACTCAGAGTAGTTTGCTTTCTTATAGAAGTGGCGTATATTCTATTGGATATGTAACGGCCAAAATTGCACTTGGCTATAATTTAAATGAAATTACCGATCCACAATCTGGAATTTCTGCTGCTGTTGATCCCGTGCAAGATGCTTGCTTTGTAAAATTACCTTATTGGTCTTTCACAGAAGCTGGTTATAATCACTACACTCTTAATAATAAAACCACTTCCGGAGGCCAAGCTCTAGGAATTGGTCGTAACTTTGAAAGTGCATTTTTAAAGGCTCTCCAGTCAACTACTGGTTTTTCTAATAATGTTAAGACCTTTAAAAAGGAATATAAAAAAAGCGAAAAAGAATTATTGCAAGATCTATCGAAGCCTAATGAAATACACCTAATTACACTATTAGCCGCGATAGCAAAGGGAATTAATTACCACACTCTTCACCAGCTTTTACATATTCATTTAGTATTTTTGCAGAAGTTTAATCATATTTTGATTTTATTAAAGAAATTACGTAATGATGAACTTACAGCTGATTTAATGCTGAAAGTAAAGAAAAATGGTTTTTCTAATCGATTAATTGCTGAAATTACGCAGCGAGATGAAAAATCAATTGCTGATTTATGTAAAAAATGGTCAATTAAGCCTAGCTATATTGAAATTGATGGAACAGCTGGATTAATTCATCCTAATATTCAAGCTGTTTACAGTAGTTATGGAATTGAAGATGAAATAATACCACTATCTAATTCGAAAAAATGCCTTCTTTTAGGATTAAAACCATTTCAAGTATCTCTAACTGGAGAATTTGATTATATGCTCTACCATGCTGCCAAGACCTTAAAAGAGCAAGGAATTAGTCCTGTGATTATTAGTAATAATCCAGAAAGTGTGAGTGCAGCGTATGATGTATGCGATCGAATTTACTTTGAACCAATTACTTTAGAAAATATTCTTGAAGTTGCATGGAAAGAAAATATCAAAGAAGTGGTAACGCAATTTTCTGGCAAACAGATTAATGAATATCGCAGTTCACTCTTAGAACATGGGCTAACAATTTTAGGTCAGCCTAATTTGAAGGAAATTCTAAGGGAAGATCATGCAGACGAAGTATATCAGGCCGGCGTTAATCCAGTCCCAGCTCTTCAATGCGACAATGAAGAAAGCATTTTAGCTTTTGTTAAAAGAAATGGTTTTCCAGCTTTAATTGGTGGTACAAGTAACGGTAAGAAGCAAAAATCTGCTGTGGTCTTTGATTTACCAGCTTTACAAAGATATATTGCTGAAAATTCATTAGAGCATATGAATGTTTCGAAGTTTATTGAAGGCAAAAAGTACGAAGTGACTGCTATTTCTGATGGTAAAAATGTTACTATTCCCGGGATTATTGAACACTTTGAACAGACCGGCTCACATGCCAGTGACTCCATAGCTGTCTATCGTCCACAAAATCTATCAACTAATGATCAGCGTAGATTACGTGATAGTGCAATTAGTATTGCTACTAAACTTAATTTAAGAGGACCAGTTAACTTACACTTTTTACTAGCTAATGATCAAATCTATTTATTACAAATTAAAAGTTACTCTGGACACAATGTAGCTTTTCTAACTAAAGCACTAAAAAAAGATATTACAGCTATAACAATGAAAGTTTTGTTAGGAAGTACATTGTCTGAATTAGATCTTCCAAGCGATATTTGGCCATCAAACGACTTAATTCACGTTAAAATGCCCGTCTTTTCTTATTTATCATATAGTAGTGAAAATACCTTTGATTCTAAGATGAAGACCTCTGGTAGTGTGATGGGACGAGCCAAGCATTTGCCGACTGCCTTGTTTAAAGGATATGAAGGCAGTGATTTAATGATTTCAACATATGGTACTGTCTTTATTTCGGTTAAAGATTCTGAAAAACATAATGCAATTAAAATAGCTGCACGTTTTCATCAGTTAGGTTTTAAGCTTTTAGCAACTGAAGGTACTGCAAATGTATTAGCTGAAGAAGGAATAACAACAGGAATTATTGAAAAGGTTCAAGAGGGAAGCAATAGCTTACTTGAAAAGATAAAGCAGCACCGAATTAATCTAGTAATCAATGTAACCAGTTTATCCGACTCTGCTAGTCATGATGCAATTATGATTAAAGATGCAGCTTTAAGCACACATATTCCTGTTTTTTCTAGTTTACAATCAGCGCAAGATGTTTTAATAGTACTTGAAACTTTAGCAATGACTACTCAGCCTTTGTAAAATTAAATATTATTTATTATGTAAATTTAGAGACTATAGAAAAAGCGCTCATTTTGATATGAACGCTTTTTTCTACGTAAAGTCAAGCACAATAGGGTGTTTGACTTTATTTTTTAGTTG
>CAOOYH010000018.1 GCA_948500755.1 uncultured Lactobacillus sp.
CCGTACGTACGGTGCAATGAGAGGGGCAAACTAGAAAAGTTTCCTCTACTCTATTCATCTTAAACATATTTTAATGGGTTAATAAAAATCTCTAAAACAATCCAGAGAAAAATAATTAGTAATATTGCAATAATTCCAATTAAAACATGCTTAGTTTTTTGTGGGTAAGAGTTCCCAAAGAGGAAAACTAAGCAAAAGACTATAATGGTAATTAAAATTGCAGCTAAAGATAAAAAACTAAACATAAATTGCTCACTTTCCTTATAGTATATAAGTATAAAGTAGTTTGACAAATAGTACCAAAGAAAATTTAATTGGGGTATAGTAGAAGATACAAAATATAAGGTAAGGATAAATTATGAATAAAATAAAAGTAATGACAGTTTTTGGTACTAGACCAGAAGCTATTAAAATGGCACCGTTAGTGTTGAAGCTAAAAAAAGATGATCGTTTTGAAGAGATAACAGTCGTAAGTGCTCAACATCGTGAAATGTTGGATCAGGTTTTAGATATTTTTAAAATTAAACCTGACTATGATTTTAATATCATGCATAAAAATCAAACATTAGAAGATATTACTTCAAAAGTAATGCTTGATATGGCTAAAGTAATAAAAAACGAGCAACCAGACATTGTTTTGGTTCATGGGGATACAACAACTAGCTTTGCGGCTGGCTTAGCAACTTTTTATGAACAAACAAAGTTAGGCCATGTGGAGGCTGGCCTTAGAACCTGGAATAAGTATTCTCCGTTTCCAGAAGAGATGAATCGGCAAATGACTGATGATTTAACTGATTTATATTTTGCACCAACTAAATTAAGCAAACAAAACTTAATTAAAGAAAACCATCCCGCTGATAATATTTATGTGACTGGGAATACTGCCATTGATGCTTTGGAACAGACGGTTAAAGAAGATTATCATCACGATGTTCTGGATAAAATTAACCCAGATAGTAAGATTATTTTAGTTACCATGCACCGCAGAGAGAATCAAGGAGAACCGATGCGACGCGTCTTTAAAGTTATGAAACAGGTAGTTGATAGTCATAAAGACGTTGAAATTATCTATCCGGTTCATCTGTCTCCACGTGTACAAAAGGTAGCTAAAGAGGTATTAAGTGACGATCCGCGAATTCACTTGATTAAACCCCTAGATGTAGTTGATTTTCATAATTTAGCTAAAAAAAGCTACTTTATTATGACTGATTCGGGTGGAGTTCAAGAAGAAGCTCCTTCTCTAGGTAAGCCAGTATTAGTTTTACGTGATACAACTGAGCGTCCCGAAGGAGTTGCAGCTGGAACTTTAAAGCTTGTAGGAACCGAAGTAGAGAAGGTTCGTGCTGAAATGATACGGTTACTTGAAGATGAAAAAGCTTATACTGAAATGGTAAATGCGAAAAATCCATATGGGGATGGAAAAGCAGCTGATCGGATTATGGATGCAATTGCTTACTATTTTGACAAGGAACATAATCAAAAACCAGTTGATTTTAACTAAAAAAAGCTCCATTTTTATGGAGCTTTTTTAGATCACTTTTTATTAAAGTAGTCTTTAAATTTTTTAGCGAATTTACCACTAGTATTAAGAAAAATTGATTTGGTAGTTAAATAGTTGAAAATACCTACTAAAATTTGATCGATTATTTTTACAAAAAATGCATTCCAATGAAGCCAAGAAATACCAACTAGCATAATTAAGTTATCCGGGACTAAACTAATGACTCGGTAAATAAAGAATAAACAAATTTGGTAAACTACTCCATGCTTTTTATCGACATTTTGAATGAATACACCATGTTTATTAAAAGAAAAAGAGGCTAAATTAGAAATAATAAATGCGATTGTGTTGGCATAAATCACAGGCATTTTCCAAATATTATGCAATAAAAGAAAGCAGGCAATATTAATAACGGCTGCTAGAAAACCGAAGATAACATAAACATAAAAATTTCGGTGTCTCGCAACCAATTTACTCCCGAGTTCTCTCAACTGCTCTTGAGTAATCTTTTGCCCCTTCCTTTTAGGGTGATTTTTAGCCATTAAATGCCTCAACTATTTCTTCAGTAGCTTGATCAATTAAGGCAATGTCTTCATCATCGACTGCATTTTCTATTTTAACTGGTTTTGCTGCTTCAATAGCGCCACATTTAATAAATGCTTTTTCAAAATCATCTACATTTTCACAATAGTGATCTTTATAGGTCTTGTCTCCTGAACCCATTACAGCAAATTTTTTACCGGATAGGTCAAGTGTGATCAGTTGGTCATAAAAGTCTTTTAATTCATCAGTCATCACGCCTTCGCCATATGTATAAGTAACCATCACGCAAAGGTCAGCATCAAGATAAGAGCTAGCATCTGCAAAACTGACGTCAATATTTTCTACGTCAAAACCTGCATCTTGTAAGTTTTCTTCTAAAATTTCTGCCATATCTTCATCATTACCAGTCATGCTGGCAAAGACAATTTGTGCTTTCATGCAAAAAACTTCTTTCTATAACGTTTTCTCTTATTATACTAAAGAAGTATAGAAGTTTGTAAATCTTAAGAGAAATTATTTAAGAAAAGCTTTATAATGAATGGTTGAGACTTTCTTAATAACTACAAAATCATACCTATTTAAGGTATGCTAGGAGTATATAAATTAAAAAAGGAGACTTTTTAATGATAACAATTAAATCAAAGCGCGAGTTGCAAGGGATGCAAAAATCTGGTCGCGTTTTAGCAGCTATGTTTGAAGGTTTACGTGATGTTATTAAACCTGGAATTTCAACTTGGGAAATTGAAGAATTTGCTCAAGATTTTATGAAAAAACATGGTGGGCGTCTTTCAGAACAAGGTTTTGAAGGATATAAGTATGGAACTTGTATTAGTGTAAACGATGAAATTGCTCATGCGATTCCTAGAAAAGATAAGATCCTAAAAGAGGGTGACTTAGTCAGCGTTGACGTTACTTGCAACGTTGATGACTATGAAACTGATTCATGTACTACTTATGGTGTTGGTGAAATTTCTGCTGAAGACCAAAAATTAATGGACGTTACTAAGAAAGCAATGTACATGGGAATTGATCAAGCGGTTGTTGGAAATCGTATTGGTGATATTGGTAGCGTTATTCAAAATTATGTTGAAGATGAAAATGGCTATGGTGATGTACGTGAACTTGTAGGCCATGGTATTCAACCATCAATCCACGAAGATCCAGAAGTTCCTCACTGGGGTAAGGCAGGTCATGGTCTGCGTTTACGCGAAGGAATGACTATTACAGTTGAACCAATGGTTGAAGCTGGTGGAGACTGGAGAATCGAACAAAAAACTGTATCAGATCCTAATGATGATTGGGTTTACTATGCAACTCCAGATGGTTCGAAGGCAGCTCAATTTGAACATACTTTTGCAATTACTCCAGATGGACCAAAGATCTTAACTTTGCAAAAGCCATATGATGGCTATGAAAAATATCTTCCTCACTTTTTAGATGAAGATTAATAGATAGTAAGACCATGAATTCTTTTCTCAATCAGACTAAAAACCGTATAACAGAGTTTTTTCAGTTATTATCTAAATATATTAGCCAAGGCGAGATAAATCAGACTTCAATTATTATTGCTTATTATGTGCTATTAAGTATTTTTCCAATCATAATTATTATTGGAAATGTTTTACCGTTGCTTAATATCGACACTGAGCCAATTGCTCGCTATCTTGAATTAATTTTTCCATCTCAAGTTTCAAGTCTAATTATGCCAATTATCAATGCTTTATTGAAAAAACACTCCAGTGGTTTTATTTCTCTTGGTATTGTGATTGCTATTTGGTCTTTAAGTTGTTTGGTTAATTCAATTCGCTTAGCAGCAAATAAAATTTATGGCGTTGATAAAAAAGAAAAAGGTAAGTCATGGTGGAACTATTTACTTGCTAGAACGTTTACTTTTGTTCTTTCTGTGATTTTGGTAGTTGGCTTTTCAATAATAATTTTTGTTGTTACCTTTGGTAGACAGATTATGGAATTTTTGGCTCCAATTTTTAATCTATCCTTGTGGTGGGTATATAAGTTGGAAAATTATCGTTGGCCGATTATAATTTTGGTTATGGTTATTATAAATTTGTATATTAACTATGTCATTCCCAACATCACTGTACAAAAGCGCATCGTATGGCCTGGAGTATGGTTTACTGTAGTGAGCTGGAGCGCCTTATCCTATTTCTTTGGTTTATATTTGAGGCAATTTGGAACGCGCTGGCAAAACTATGGAATTGTAGGTTCTTTTATAATCTTTATGTTATGGCTAAATGTAGGTTCATTTTTACTTTTGCTTGGCATTTGTCTTAATGCCACAGGGGATGAATTAAAAGGTAGAAAAATTGAATACAGTCGTAGCCCGATTTTGAGAATTTTTAGAAAAAAATAGTAAATTGTCTAAATAAGTTTCTAGAAGTTTGGTAAAATACACTAAGGAAAGCTTATTTTGTGAGGAGAATAAAATGAAAGTAAGAAAAGCAGTTATTCCAGCGGCTGGATTAGGTACTAGATTTTTACCTGCCACTAAGGCTATGCCTAAGGAAATGGTACCGATTGTTGATAAACCAACAATTCAATTTATTGTAGAAGAAGCTAAAAAATCTGGAATTGAAGATATCTTGATCGTTACTGGTAAAAACAAGCGTTCTATCGAAGATCACTTTGATGCTAACCCAGAACTAGAACAAGATTTGGAAGAAAAGGGTAAAACTGAACTTTTACACTTAACCCAATCAATTACTAATTTAGGTGTTAACCTTTACTACACTCGTCAACCACACCCAGCTGGTTTAGGGGATGCGATTTTAAGAGCTCGTAGCTTCGTTGGGGATGAACCATTTGCTGTTATGCTTGGTGACGACTTGATGGAGGACAAGGTTCCACTAACTAAGCAATTGATTGATCGTTATGACAAGACTCATGCATCAACTATTGCTGTTATGCCTGTACCACATGAAGAAGTTTCTAAGTACGGTGTTATTGATCCAGATAGCGAAATTGAACCTGGTTTAATTAACGTTAAGGCCTTTGTTGAAAAGCCAGACGTTGATAAGGCACCTAGTGACTACGCAATTATTGGTCGTTACTTGTTAACTCCTGAAATTTTTGATATTTTAGCACATCAAAAACCTGGTCGTGGTGGCGAAATTCAATTAACTGACGCAATTGATACTATGAACAAGACTCAACGAGTATTCGCTCATGTATTTAATGGTGAACGTCACGATGTTGGTAACAAGGAAGGTTACCTTGAAACATCAATTGAATATGGTTTATCTCACCCTCAAATTAAAGATGATTTACGTGAGTACATTATTAACATGGCTCAAAAATTACAAAAAGAAGATAAAAACTCAAAGAAGAAATAATAAGACTTCTTTGGAACTATAAGACTGACTATTTTGTCAGTCTTATTTTTTTGTTTAAAAAGATGTAATCTTTTTGCCAAGTTCTTATAAATAGTGAGAAAATATAAATAACTATTTTTATAAGGATAAAATGATGATTGAATATAAAAATATTTCAAAAAAATACGATGGACAAGAAATCTTAAAAGATGTTTCTTTCGCAGTGAAAAAAGGAGATATTTTTGTTTTAGTTGGGCCAAGTGGAAGCGGGAAGACAACTTTGCTAAAGATGTTTAACCAGCTTATTGAATCAACTAAGGGACAAATTCTTCTAAATAATAAATCAATAAAAGAATATAATTTACGTAAACTAAGGGAAAAGACTGGTTATGTATTACAAACTGCTAGTTTGTTTCCAAATTTAACTGTTGGTGAAAATATTACAATTGTGTTAGAGCAAGAGGGTGTTGATCGCAAAGAACGGCGGAAAAAGCAGGAGGAACTGTTAAAATCAGTTGATTTAGATCCAAAATTATATTGTGATCGCATGCCAAGTGAATTATCAGGGGGAGAACAACAACGAGTAGGTATTATTCGAGCTTTGGCAGCTGATCCTGAGGTTGTTTTAATGGATGAACCTTTTTCTGCTCTTGATCCAGTTGTAAGGAAGCAACTACAAGACTTACTTATTAATTTACATGAACAATTTAATAAGACAGTAATGTTTGTAACACATGACATGCAAGAAGCCATTCGTTTAGGAAACACAATTGGAGTTTTGCATAAGGGCGTTTTAGAGCAAGTTGGCAAACCTAGAGAAATTTTAAGACATCCTGCTACAAAATTTGTACAGCAATTTTTTGCAGGAAATCGAATTAATCAAAAGCTTGATCTTGAAACTTTATTGAAGAGCGAATTGGGCGTAGATCCACGATTCTATCCTAAAGTGGATACACTTGTTCGATATCATGTCGATAGCGTAGAGGATTTAATTAAAGATTGTTCTAACCATCCTGATACTCTGTTTGTTGCAGAGACCAGATTTGGAGAATTTTTAATTGAGCCAAAAAGAGTTTGGAATTTCTTTTTAAAGTGGGTGGCTGGACATGATTAAATCACTATGGCAGATGTTATTAACTGAACATGAACAAATTTGGGCTACCACGCTTGTTCATATTAAGATTTCTCTGATTGCGTTGCTGATTGCAATGGTAATTGCAATTCCGCTGGCTTTTATTTTGAAAGGTCACAAAAAGGCTGCTGAATTTACACTTCAAATAGCGGGAATTATTCAAACAATTCCTAGTTTGGCGGTTCTAGGCTTACTGCTACCATTTGTTGGAATCGGAACCGTGCCAGCAGTCATTGCGTTAGTTTTATATGCAATTATGCCAATATTTCAAAATACTTATTCGGGATTAACGGAAATACCCGAAAATCTAGAAGAAGCAGCTACTGCCTTTGGACTCACTAAATGGAAAAAGTTGCAGCGACTAGAAATTCCCATGGCTATGCCAATGATAGTAGCAGGAATTCGGATCGCTCTAGTTATGATTATTGGTACTGCCACTTTAGCTGCTTTAATTGGTGGCGGAGGCTTAGGGACTTATATATACGTTGGAATTAATTCAAACAATAATACTGAAGTCTTAATGGGAGCAATTTTATCTGCATTGCTTGCTCTAATATTTAGTGGCGTTTTGAAATTTATTTCAAAAAATAATAAACGTCTAAAAGTAGGAAGTGCACTAATTGCCCTAGCTTTAGTAATTTGGGGTGGAAGTAGCCTGTATAACCATTATGCTAATACTTCTAAAAATGTTGCTGAACCAAAACAAACGATTACCATTGCTGGAAAAATGGGATCAGAACCAGCTATTTTGATTAATATGTATAAGGACCTAATCGAAAAGAATGACCCCAATACTAAGGTGGTTTTAAAACCTAACTTTGGTGGAACCACATTTTTATTCAAAGCTCTTCAAACCGATAAGATTGATATTTATCCTGAATTTACAGGTACAGTTTTACAAACTTTAGTCAAAACTGGTAAAAAGACCGGGAATGATCCAAATCAAGTTTATGTAGAAGCTAGAAGCGACTTAAAGAAACAATTTGATATGGAATATCTGAAGCCAATGGCTTACCAGAATGGTTATGCTTTAGCTACAACACAAAAATTTGCTAAAGACAATCACTTGACCAAGATGAGTGACTTAAACCGTGTAAATAAAAAAGTACATGCAGCCTTTGATCCAGACTTTACCTCATTAAAAGATGGCTATCCGGGCTTAAAGAAAATCTATAAGTTAGATTTTGCCTCAATTAAGAGTACTGAATCGAGCATTCGCTATCATGCTATTGTTGATAATCAAGCTAATATTGTTGATGGTTATACAACAGATGCAGAAATTAAGAAGTATAATTTAGTGATGCTAGATGATGATAAGAAATTCTTCCCACCATATCAGGGAGCTCCCCTAATGAGGGCAAAATTTGCAGAGAGAAATCCTCAAATTGTAAAGGCTTTAAATAAATTGGCTGGTAAAATTACTACTGAAGAGATGCAGCAGATGAATTATCAAGTTAATGTTAAGCATGAGAAACCTGCTAAAGTAGCTCATGATTATTTGGTAAAACATGGATTAATTTAGAAAAGAGAAAAAATGACAAAATATACAGTAAAAAGTGAATTAACTGATACTCCTTGGCAAATTGAAAATCGAACAAAGAAAAATAAATTCATGGCTGATGAATCAGCAAGTGGTAAAAATGTTGCCCCGAATCCAGTAGAATATTTAGCTGGTGCTGTTAACTCTTGTATTTCAATTTCTGCAGGGATGATTGCAAATGTACATCATTTAGATGTAAAGAACTTTAAAGTAACAAATCAGGCAATTACTACTAAACTCGGCCATGGAAAGTCAGTTGTTAGTGAAATGTTGATTACGGTTTCTTTTGAAAGCTCTATGTCTCAAGAAGAAAAACAAGACTTTCTAGACCATACTCTACATGTTTCAACTGTTTATCAAACAGTATCACAGAGTGTGAAAATATATGTAGAATTAGAAAATTAAGCTATCAATTTGCTCTTAGTCGGATAAGACTAAGAGCTTTTTTGATTTTTTTATGAATATAAGGCAAGATAGAAACTAATTAAGTTTGAGAGAGATTCAATTGAATAAAATAGTTCATATGAGTTAATTTTATTTACTATTGCACTTTATTATTGAAGCTTTAATTTTATGGTTAGTTAAAAATTCTATTTTGGGAGTTATGATCTGCTTATTAATATGGAATCTTGCCTTTTTCTTAGTTTTTCTAATGAAAAGCAAAAATTCTTTAAATTAACATTATTATAGTTATTAAAAAAATCTCGACTGCTATAATATTAGTAAATTAATAAAGAGGGTTTAATATGGATATTTATGGTGGCTATACTCCAGTGCTAGATAGTTTACTCAACCAAATGTTGGAGTACTTTAGAAAAGAAAATCAACTTCATCAGGAGAAAACTGGCGATAGCCTATATGAACACTTGACTGGCCGAGTTAAGTGGCCAGAAAGTATGATTGAAAAATGTCAACGAAAAGAATTGCCAGTGACCCCGGAATCAGCTCTAAAAGAAAATCGAGATAGTGTAGGAATTCGTGTGGTTTGCAATTTTATTGATGACATTTATACCTGTATTGATTTAATTAAAGAATGGGACGATGTAGAAATCGTCAAGCAAAAAGATTACATTACAAATGCTAAACCAAATGGATATCGTTCTTACCACATGATTTTAGATGTTGAAAGACCCGAAGAAGATATCGTAGGAAACACCCCTGGTCACTACTATGTTGAAGTACAACTTAGAACAATAGCAATGGATACTTGGGCTAGTTTAGAGCATGAAATGAAATATAAGCACAAGATAAAGAATCCTGAAATGATTGGTAAAGAGTTGAAACGAGTGGCAGATGAATTAGCTTCTTGTGATGTAAGTATGCAGACTTTGCGCCATTTAATTAGAGAGGAAGATTAACTTAATGAAAATTTTGCTTGCAGAAGATGAAGAACAACTATCTCGTGTTTTAGTAGCAGCAATGCAGAGTGTTAATTATGAGGTCGACCCTGTTTTTAATGGTCGGGATGCAGTTGAACTTGCTAAGAAAAATTCATATGACGTTATCATCTTAGATATTATGATGCCGGTCATGGATGGAATCACAGCTCTAAAGGAAATTCGCAAGAGTGGCGATAAGACTTATGTTTTAATGTTAACCGCAAAAGCAGAAGTTGATGATCGAGTAACTGGTTTAGATAGCGGAGCTGATGATTATTTAACTAAGCCATTCTCACTGAAAGAGTTGCTAGCACGTTTACGTTCAAAAGAGCGACGAGACGATCAATATACACCTAATGAGGTTGAAGTAGGAGACCTGGCTTTAAATGTTGCTGAACAAGAACTAGTCAGTCATAATTCGATTCGTTTAGGAAGTAAAGAGACTCAACTTTTGAATTATTTGATGCTTAATGAAGGAAAAGAATTTTCAACTTCGGATTTATTAGCACATGTTTGGAAAGATGATGATGAAGCTAGTGAAGAAGTCGTTTGGATTTATATTTCTTATCTAAGACAAAAGTTGCAGTCGATTCAGAGCTCAGTTCAGATTGTTGGTGAAAAAGGTGGTAGTTTTTCCTTAATTAGGTAGGTGAGCTAAAATGATCCAAAAGTTTCGGTGGAAATTTATTGGAATGTCGATTATGGCGTTGTTTGTAGTACTCGTCATCACCTTAGGTGCTTTATTGGGAGTTAGCTATACTCAAAGTCATAATGAGGTGGATCGAGTTTTAACGGCCTTGGTGAACAATCAAGGACAATTAACTCCGCGGAATGCTAAGCCAGTCTTTGGTAATCAGAAAGATCCGATCAATAAGAATTTTTTAGCAGGTGAATATAATCCGGAGGCAGTTTTTCAATACCGTTATTTCACTGTTGCCGAGACTCCGCAGAGTAATCCGCGGATAGTAAATGATGATAATGTTTATGATGTTGGACGAGCTGAAATTCTTAGTACAAGTAAGAGAATTTTTAAGGATAAGACAACAGACGGCGTAGTGACAATTGGTAATAATCAGTATGCTTACCGTGTTGGGAAAAATCAGACTGGTCGTAAGTTTATTGTTTATTTAAATGAATCGCTGATTTATCATCGTTTTTCTCTCCTAGTTAGGGTATCGATTGTTTTAGGAATTGGGGCTTTAATTGTTTTTGCCTTGGTATTGATTTTGGTTTCTAAAAAGGCGATCGGTCCAATTATTACAACATATCGTAAACAACGTGAGTTTATTACCAATGCTGGCCATGAATTAAAAACTCCTTTGGCCATTATTGCTGCTAATACCGAAATGGAAGAGATGTTAGGCAATAATTCTGAATGGAATAAAAGCACCAAGGAACAAGTTGATCGATTAACAAGGTTAATTAACCGATTAATTGCACTAGCTCGAACTGGTGAAACCGGTGAAGTAGTCCTAAATAAAGTGGATTTTTCTGAAATTGTTAAAAAGAATGTCAATAGCTTTAAGTCTGTAATGCAAAAAAATAATCTTAAATATAGTGGAATGATTATGCCAGATTTATATGTTAAGGCAGAGAAAAATGTTTTAAGTGAGCTGATTAACATCTTACTAGACAATGCACGTAAATATTGCGATAAAGATGGGAAAGTGCTGGTAACCTTAACTAAAGGAAGGCTAGGAACAAATGCCATCTTGAAGGTTGCTAATACTTATAAAGAGGGAAAAGGAAAAGATTATTCACATTTCTTTGAGCGATTCTATCGAGAAGATGAATCACACAATTCAAAGCACTCAGGATTTGGAATTGGATTAGCAATGGCACAAGAGATTGTTCACACATTTCATGGGAAAATTCATGTTAGTCATAAAGACGATATGATTATTTTTACAGTAATTTTGAAATTAGCAAAATAAGAAAAAGCAGTTAGTTTTCGTTTTTTGAAGACTAACTGCTTTTTTGTATTTTTTAATTTAGGAGTGGTAAATATGCAGATAATACCTATCTTTTATCCGGGATGTGGTTTAGTTAAAAAGGTGATTTTAACTTTTTTAAGAGAGGATAAGAAGAACTATGAAAAAATGCCCAAATTGTGGTGCAAATATGGATGCAGATGTTAATTTTTGTACAAATTGTGGAGCCAAATTGCTTAAAGAAAACATTAATACTAATATAGAAAAAACTACGAGAGTAGAGCGAGTTTCTCAGACTCCTGCTCAACCCCAAAGAATGAGGACGGCTAGTGATCGCTCAGTTAATATGCATAATTACTGGCAATGGCTCGTAGCATCTTGGAAAAGACCAACAGGAGAACAAAGTGCAGAAAAATGGTACGGAATTGCAACTATTTTAGGTGAAATCTTACTTTTTGTACTTGGAATTTCTGTTGCCTTAAATGGTAGTATTAGCGGAATATTTGGTAGTACTGGTGGTAGTTTTACAACCCAAGTATTATTTGAATTGTTTTTATTTTTAGCTTTAGCTGGATTAGGAAAAATAGTTGGAGTTATGTTTGGAAGAAAATTTATCTTTCAAACTAAGACAGATATTTATACCCTAATTAATAAAATTGCACAAATCAGTGGTATTAATGCAATTATTATCGTGGTTGCTTTTGTATGTTGTATTCTTGGCGGGAATAATTATGGATTCGCTGTTTTGCTAGCAATTATTGCACTTTTTATTTTTGATTTTGCTTGTATTTTATTTACAGTTAAAGGTCAAAATGAAAAACGTGATAGTTTCTATGGTTTGTTGATCTCGGTTGGAATTTCGCTACTAATTGTACTGATTCTAATAGGTATATTTGGAAATGCTTTGAAAGATCAAATTCAATCATTAATATCATCAGCTTTTAGATTCTAATGGAGTAAAAAGATATGACCAAGATATGTCCCAATTGCGGAAAAGATATAAAAAAGGATGCCAAATTTTGTCCATTTTGTGGTTATAAATTCAAAGATAATCCCAAATCTTCAGTTCCAATAGCTCATGAAGATTCTCAGCCTTCTCATCAAGCTGCCGCAGTTTCTCAAATGCCAAAGCAGGAGATGAAACGAGAATATAAAAATAAAACACCTCAAAAGCCAATGAGTAAGAAGAATAAGATTATTTACTCAGTAATTGGTGTTTTAGTTATTTTGCTTATTTGTTTTTATGCATGGGGATCTAATTACTACAATCGTGACAATCAGATTAGTAGAATTGTATCTAGTTTAAAAAATCCTAATCAAAGTGGTGCTCAATATATTAGTTGTGACAATCCAGAAGTAAAGATTACTACTGAAAGTGTTAAGCCGCTACAGCGTTATTTCCAAGATCATACTACTGAAGCAGATCAATTAATTACTGATTTTCGGGTTGGAAATGAGAGTGGAAATGTACGACTAGCGCAAACTGGCCGATACTTTTTATTGTTTCCAAAATATACGGCTCAAGTAACTTCTGTTACGCCTAAATTAGTTACTAATCATGCTAATTCAGAAGTAAAGATTGGGAAAAAGAGCTTAGGTAGATTAACTAAGAGTGGTAGTAGTTATGTAAAAACTATTCCTGCAATGCTTCCTGGAAAATATAACTTTTCAATTAAATCTAATGTAGAAGGAAGAAATCTAACTGCTACTTCGACTAATAATGTTTGGTCAAGTAATAATATTAATCTTGATATTCATACCGAAACATTAGAAATAAAGAGTGTGCCAAACGGTATTGTCTATATTAATGATAAAAAAGTTGGAACTCTAAATAGTGGTGGAAATCTTGTTTTGAAAGATTATCCAATTACTAAAAATATGACTCTTTATGTTCAAGGCACATTTAATAAGAAAACTTTAACCTCTAAGAAAATTAGTGATTTAGATCATGATTTAGAATATGGGGACGAAGATAATGTGGTTACTCAAAGTGGCAGCAAGTATGTAATTAAGCCTGAATGGAAAGGATTAGTTACTGATGATGAAGCCACTAGAGTTTTAACAAGTGCCTTTGATAAGGGATCGCTTGACGAAGATGATTTCGTAGATGGTGGCGGAAATGATAGTTATGGCGAATTAACGAGAATGTTCAAGACCTATGATGATGAAGATGATCTGAGAACATATGAAAGTGATGTGAAGATAAAATCTATTACACCAAATGGGAATAATAGCAGTTTAGTCACATACACAGTAACATGGACTTTTGAGCATGATGATTATAATCGACACCAAGTAGTTGAATACACGAATGCAATTTTAACTAAAGATGATAATTCAGCTAAGATCAAGCAAATTGGTTCTGGAAAGTTAATTAAGGATCATAAAGTATCAACTAGTAATGATAGTGATGATGATTAAAAAAGATAAATGGTATAAAGGATTGAATCAGCAGTTTATAAGTAACTATGTTGATAGATGAAGATTTGTTTCGACGATTATTATTCAAGAAAAGGAGATGATGAAAAAGCTCTTATCATATTTTATTAGAAGACCATCCCTCTAAATTTAAATAACTCTTTAATTAATCAAGAGAACTGACTGTAGTCGGTTCTCTTTTTTATATGAGAATGGTAAATATGCAGATTACAGGAGTTATCTAACGCCACTATGTTTCACTAAGTTAGTAAATTTTAAATCCCAAAATAGTCGATTTAGAAGATTTGCAAACAAGATTTCACCTAAAAATTATAATGGGAGTAAATCTTTGAGGTGTGGTGAAAGTAATGGATGTTATTGGTGAGAATCTAAAGAATCTGCGTTTATCTTTAAAATTAACTAGAAAAGAATTTGTTAAGGATATAATTGATAGCTCTTATTTAGCTCATATTGAAAATAATAAGAATGAAGTTAGAGCCCTTACTTTAGTAAAGTTACTAGATCAAAATAATATATCGGTACTCGAATTTCTTAAGCCATATGGAAATATGGAAAAGCAAAATGAGATATATGAAGAACAGGCGAGTCGAGCATTTTTTAGTAAGAATGTTAATGCCTTAGAAGAATTATTAGAAAACTCTGCCTATCCTAATCTAATTATCCGACAGGTAGTTTGCTTAATGCGAGATAAATTAATCCATAAAGAGAAAAAATATCCTACACAAAAGAAAAAAATGATTAAGCGTTTTTTATTAGCAGTAGATCATTGGAATGATGATTGTCTATGGATAATAGCGAATGCACTGGAAATATTTGAGACTGATGAAGTTTGTGGGATCATTTCCTTAATTGCTTCTACTTATACTGATTTTAATAAATACAGTGATCGCAGAATCAAATTATTAGCACAAATTATCTTAAATTTTCTAGATCTTTGCCTAAAAAATAAGACTCCACTTTGGAAAGTAGATAAAGTATTTTCTTATATGAATAAGCTCCCTAATCGATCAATTATCTTTTATGAAAAAGCTCAGGTTGCTGAAATTCAAATAGAAGAACTTTGTAAATAAAAAAGTCGATTTGGAAGATTTTAAGATATTCATTTTGCGACTTCGTATCATGACTTTGGGAAATAAAGATACGGAGTATAAAAATGAAAATTGGAACACAATTAAAAACTACACGATTGTTGTTAGGCCTAACTCAAGAACAATTTAGTGCAGGGATTGTAACTGAATCTTATTATTCTAGGGTAGAGAGTAATAAAAGTAATATAAGTATGGATTCTCTACTTAAGATTTTAAATTATAATCAAGTATCACTATATGATTTCTTTGAGCCAATTATTAGCGAAGATATTGATCAGGAACTGATTTTAGCTTTTCTTAATCTTGACAGCAAGAAAATAAAGCAGTTAGATTTGGCAGATAGTAACAAGCAGATGTTAGCTAAAATAATGCTTGCAATTTTAAAGAAAAATAATCTGACTAATTCAAAAGATTATCAAATGCAATTAGAAAAGTATTTATCTATAAAAAATCAAGGTGAAATACAGAGAGAGGTTATAGATCTACTGTTGGCATATCTTTGTGATATAGATCAATTAATGTTAATAGTAAGAAAATATAAAAAATACGTTTTTGAAAGCAGCGAACAAGAATTAATTTTAAGAATTATTGCACGTATTGAATTGGTTGTAATGGAGCGTTTTTATAAAGCAGGACGAATTGACGATACTCGACAATTAGTAAAGTTATTAGGATCCTTACCTGAAGATTCAAACATAATATTAGAAAAAGCAATTTCGAGATATTATTTGGCCCTAGTGAATAATGATGACAAAGAAGCAAAAGAGTTGCATAAAATTTTAAAAATTATTGGAGGCCGATTGTAAAATTAAGTTGAACACTTTTGAAAAATAAAAAAGTCCATCTGG
>CAOOYH010000019.1 GCA_948500755.1 uncultured Lactobacillus sp.
AGCGCTTGACTGTTAATCAAGATGTCGTCAGTTCGAGTCTGACAGCCGGAGCTAAGTAGAAAAAGGATCTGATAACTATCAGATCCTTTTTTGTTGCTTTTTTCACTAGATAACTATATTTAAATTTTATTGAATACGCTTGCATAAGTATAAACATTGATAGAATAATGGATAAGAGATGGGATATATTTGTTCACTTTTTCATTAGTTTAGAGTATAATAAAAGCGGATTCATTTTTTGATCTAGAGGAGGAAATAACATGGTAGGAATTGTTTTAGCCAGCCATGGTGGTTTTGCAGATGGCATTGCAGAATCTGCACAAATGCTGTTTGGTAAACAAGACAATTTTGCACATGTCATCTTAAAGCCTAATGAAGGTCCAGATGATATTCGTGGCAAAATGGAAAAAGCAATTGCTTCATTTGATAGCCAAGATGAAGTATTGTTTTTAGTAGATTTATGGGGAGGTACGCCTTTCAACCAAGCCAATGCGCTTCTTGATGAGCATGCCGATAAATGGGCTATTGTAAGTGGTATGAATTTACCAATGGTAGTTGAAGCTTTAACGCAAAGAATGATGAATGCTAATGCTACTGCCCATGAAATTGCAACTGCAGTTGTTCAACCTGCAGAGGATGGTATTAAAACTAAGCCTGCTGCCTTAATGCCAAAAACAGAAAAAGCAGCTCCGGCTCAAGATGAAAACGGTTCAGCTCCTAAGAAATCCATTCCAGAAGGTACCGTACTTGGTGACGGACATATTAAATATGTATTAGCAAGAATTGACTCACGTTTACTTCACGGTCAAGTTGCTACTGGTTGGATTCCAGCAATGCACCCAGATCGGGTTATTGTTGTTTCAGATAGTGTTGCTAAAGATGAATTGCGTAAGAGTATGATTCGTGAAGCTGCACCTGCTGGTGTAAAAGCTCACACTGTTCCATTGAAGAAAATGGAAGAAATTGCTAAAGACCCACGCTTTGGCGATACTCATGCACTTCTTTTATTTGAAAATCCTGAAGATGTATTACGCGCAATTAAAGCGGGCGTTGATATTAAAGAAATCAACGTAGGTTCAATGTCATACAAAGATGGAGACGTTAATGCAAACAACGTATTATCAATGGATCAAAAAGATGTTGATACTTTCCGTGAACTTGAAAAGATGGGTGTTAAGTTTGATGTACGTAAGGTTCCATCAGATAACCCAGGTAACATGGACGCAATTTTAAATAAAGCTCAGACTTTATTAGATGAACAAAATAAAAAATAGGAGAAATTAAATGAACGCTATACAAATGATTTTGGTAGTGGTTGTTGCTTTCCTTGCCGGTACTGAAGGTATCTTGGATGAATGGCAATTCCACCAACCATTAGTTGCATGTACATTGATCGGTTTAGTTACTGGTCACTTGGACTTAGGTGTTATTTTAGGTGGTCAATTACAAATGATCGCCATGGGCTGGGCCAACATTGGTGCCGCTGTTGCTCCTGACGCAGCTTTAGCTTCTGTTGCTTCAGCAATTATTTTGGTAGAAAGTGGTCAAGGAACTAAGGGTATCGGTATGGCTACCGGTATTGCTATTCCATTAGCTGTTGCTGGTTTGTTCTTGACTATGATCGTACGTACTATTTCTACTGCTATCGTTCACATCATGGACGCAGAAGCTAAGAAGGGTAACTGGCGCATGATTAACTTATGGCAATGGATTGCCGTATGTTTGCAAGGTTTAAGAATTGCCATCCCAGCTGCATTACTTCTTGCTATTCCTTCACACTACGTTCAATCATGGTTAGCTGCTATGCCAAGTTGGCTTAGTGAAGGTATGACCATTGGTGGTGCCATGGTTGTAGCCGTAGGTTATGCAATGGTTATTAACATGATGGCTTCAAAAGAAGTATGGCCATTTTTCGCAATCGGTTTCGCTTTAGCTGCTGTTAAGGACTTAACTTTGATCGCTCTTGGTGCTATTGGTTTGTCACTTGCTCTGATGTACTTAGCACTTGAAGCAAAAGGTGGTAGCGGTTCTAACAACTCAGGTAATGAAGGTACCGGCGATCCACTCGGCGATATCATTGATGACTATTAAATTGAACGCATAGAGGAGGATTTTATAAATGGCTGATAAGAAAATTAAATTAACAAAGGCCGACCGCTTCAACGTTATGTGGCACTCACAATTCCTTCAAGGTTCTTGGAACTATGAAAGAATGCAGAACGGTGGTTTTGTTTACTCAATGATCCCTGCTTTGAGAAAGCTTTATCCAAACAAGAAAGATATGGCTGCAGCTCTTCAAAGACACTTGGTATTCTTTAACACTCACCCATACTTAGCATCACCTGTACTTGGTGTTACCTTGGCTTTGGAAGAAGATAAAGCTAATGGTGCTCCAGTTGAAGATGAGGCTATCCAAGGTGTTAAGGTTGGTATGATGGGACCTTTGGCCGGTGTTGGTGACCCTGTATTCTGGTACACTGTTCGTCCAATTATCGGTGCCTTGGGTGCATCAATGGCTTTAACTGGTAATGTTGTTGGTCCAATCTTGTTCTTCGTACTTTGGAACTTAATCAGACTTGCTTTCTTATGGTATACACAAGAATTTGGCTATAAAGCTGGTTCTGCTATTACCAGTGATATGTCAGGTGGTTTGCTTCAAAAGGTAACTCGTGGAGCTTCCATGATGGGTATGTTCGTTTTAGGTGCCTTAATTGAACGTTGGGTAAATATTAAATTTACTCCTGTTGTTTCTAGAACCCCTATTCAAAAAGGTGGTTACATCGAATGGGATAAGCTTCCATCCGGCGCCAAGGGAATCCAACAAGCTTTGCTTCAATGGAACAAAGGCGATGGCATGTCATTAACTAAGACTAAGACCACCACTTTGCAAGATAACTTAGATCAATTGATCCCAGGTTTAGCAGGTCTTCTTTTAACCTTCCTATGTATGTGGCTTTTGAAGAAAAAAGTTTCACCAATTTGGATCATCATTGGCATCTTCGTTGTTGGTGTTCTCTTCCACGTATGGCACATTCTTTAGTCAAAAATGGTTAAATCAATTAATACAAAAGTCGATCTCACAATAACTGCAACATGGTTTCGCGGTATTGCGTCTTATGGAAAAGTTATGATCGGCGATAAAGCTTTTGAATTTTATAATGAAAAAAATATAGGTGATTTTGTCCAGATTCCTTGGGAAGAAATTACTTATGTAGTAGCTGATGTTCGTTTTCATGGAAAATATATTCCACGTTTTGAAATTCGAACTAAAAAGAATGGAAACTTTATTTTTGCAACGCAAGATTCTAAAAAGACTCTGCGAGCTATAAGAAAGTACATTCCAGCTGATCACATGCGTCAATCTTTATCTTTACGACAGAAATTGACGTTGAGCTTTAAGAATATAATTAATAAAGTTCATAAAAAATAGAAAAATGCCTAGTTACAATCGTAGCTAGGCATTTTTTGTTAGTCGAATTTTACATCATCCATAATAGAAGCTTTTAATCGATCAAGAAACAGTTGAGCAACCGGTGATAAGGTGGTTTCTTTTTTCCAAATGATATTAAGCGGCTGATAGATAGCTGGTTTTAAAGGAATAAATACAAGGCCCGATTCCGCAGAAGTATTGGCAAGTTTATCAAGAGTAAGCATAATTGCTGCATGATTTTTTACTAGAAGAGTCCCATTATAACTTAGATTATAGGTCCCAATAATATTTATTTGCTCTTTATAATTACCAAACCAATTGTCAAAAATTCCATAACTTTCAGCTTGCTGAGAATTGATAATTGGCCGATTAACAATATCGCTTGGAGTGATATATTCTTTTTTAGCCAAAGGATCGTCAGTTGTAGCTAATATACCCCAGCTGTCTTTTTCAGGGAGCTGCATCGATGCGTAACCATTAAGAGGTAAATTACCTATAATAACTGCAAAATCGACTGTACCCGTATTTAAGCGCTTCTCAGCAAATTGATAATCTCCACTTAAAATATGAATTTTAACTGTAGGATAATCTTGAACAATATTGCTCATCACATTCACGATTCGTTGCATAGCAATACTTTCCCCAGCAGCGATTGTCAGATCCCCACTGATAATTGCCGTAGATTGCAAGTTACGTTTAGTTTTTTCGCTTAAGGTCAAAATTTCTTTAGCTTGTTCTTGTAAATATTGGCCTGCAGGAGTTAATGTTAATTGTCGAGGCTTACGGATAAATAGTTTAACTCCTAATTCATCTTCTAAATCAGCAATTTGTCTAGAAAGAGCAGGTTGTGAAACTAATAGTTTTTCAGCTGCTCGGGTCATATTTAGCTCTTGTGCCGTTGCTAAAAAATAATTTAATACTCGTAATTCCATAATCTCACCATAAATTATTGTTATTGTAATTAATAATTAATAAGTTTTTTACATTGCCTAGAATACCTTTTAAACTTAAATTTAGCAATAAGTTTAAGTAAAGTAGGGATGAAAATGGAAAGTAATGAAATACATCAAATAATAGAGCAGAATCAACGGCTATTACAGAATTTGAATACGCAAAGACACTGTGAATGTGAAATTCGTCAACTAATCAGTGAGATTATTGGCGCAAAGATTTCAGATAGTGTAGAAATCCATCTTCCATTTTTTACAGACTATGGGAGAAATATCAAGTTTGGAAAAGATATTTTTATTAATTTCAATGTGACAATGGTGGACTTAGGTGGAATAGTAATTGAGGATCATGTTTTCATTGGACCAGGCGCCTATTTGATCAGTGTTAATCACATGATAGATCCAAAGCGACGAAAAGAATTGATTTTAAAAAGGGTTCATTTAGAAAAAATGTTTGGCTTGGAGCTGGTGCTAAGATTTTACCAGGAGTAACAGTTGGGGAAAATTCAATTGTTGCAGCTGGAGCAGTAGTTACAAAAAGCGTACCTAAAAATAGTGTTGTAGCAGGAGTTCCTGCCAAGATAATAAAAAAAGTAGCTCAATAGAGCTACTTTTTTAGTTTTCGTTCTTCTCTTTATCCCAAATTTTGGTAATACCATATAAAATAATGAAAATCAAAATTGCGGCTATCATTGGGATGCGGTAACTTGGTAAGATTAAAAGTAAGATAATCATTAAACCAAAGAACAGCAAGATTAAATAATCTAGATATGGGAAGCCGGGCATTTTAAAATCATTCAATTCAGATTCTGGGGTTCTTCTTCGATAAGCGATATGAGTTAAAGTCATCAAACACCAGATAATCAAGAACATACTAGTTGAAGTTGACGAAATAAAGTTAAATGCTTGGTCTCCGATAAGGAAAGTAATTAGTGGAGCCAGTCCCATTAAAACTGCCGATAAAATTAAACCATTTTGAGGCAATTGTCTATGTGACAAGTGTCCAAAAGTTTCATTCCATTTTCCTTTTCCGTTAAAAGTAACGGAAAATAACAATCGTCCAGCACTATATAAAAAACTGTTAGTTGAGGAAACAGCTGCTGAGATAACTACAAAGTTAATAATTGAGCTAGCATTTTTTATTCCAGTAGCACCTAGAGCTTCCACAAAAGGACTAGAATTTGTGGAAACTTTTGACCATGGGATTACAAGTAAAATGGCTAAAATAGCTAATACATAGAACAAAATAATTCTAACTGGTAATTGATTAATTGCATTTCTTAATGTAACCTTTGGGTTTTGTGCTTCAGCGGCGGTTAAACCAATTAGTTCAACTCCAATAAAACTGAAGATAACCATTTGGAATCCTTGTAAAAATCCTTTTCCTCCACGTGCGAAGAAGCCACCATTATCGTCTAAATTGGCAAATGTTACAGGTCCAAAACTTGTTTTACCACCAGTAACAAGTAAGTAGCCAATTAAAATTACAAAAGCTACAATCGTTACAATTTTAATAATAGCAAAGCTAAATTCCAGATTACCGAATACTCTTGCGGAAATTAAATTAATTATTAACAAAAGGACAATGGTAATCAATCCCGGAATCCACGGTTTTAGTCCCGGGAACCAATACTGAAAATAAATCCCTAGAGCTGTAGTTTCAGCCATCCCTAAGGTAATCCAACTTAACCAATAAAGATATCCAGTAATAAATCCGATATTTTTCCCTAAATACTTTTCAATAAAGTCAATATAAGTATGTTTGTTTAGATCGGACATAATTAGTTCGCCTAAAGCACGCATAAGTAAGAAAAGGAAGATTCCTACAACGATGTAAATCAGAATAACACTAGGACCGGCTCGGTGAATACTATCTCCAACACCAAGGAACAGTCCAGTTCCAATTGTACCGCCTAAGGCAATTAACTGAATATGAGCATTGCTAAGCGTTCGTTTATAACCAGAGTTAGTTTGCGAATCCTTTTTTGTCATTCAATTTCTCCCTTTTTTAGTATAAATATACTTAATATTTTATCATTCCTAAGAAATGATGATAGGGGTAAGTATATTTTTTAAAAAAATCTAAACTTCTAAAGAAATATTAAAGATAGCAGAATAGGTAAAAATTAATAAATCATAACTTATCATAAAAGTTTGTTAATTCACAAACAAATATTTTAGATAGCGCTTTCATTGATGGTGCATTTAAAATACAGCTGAGCAGGGATGTTTGTTCAGTTGTAATATTAGTAACGTAACCATTTACATTTAAAATTAAAGTGCTATAGTAAATATTGTAAATTAGTTCACAAGAAATAGTAAATCTTAGAGGTAATTAAATAATGGCTAAGGTACAACAAAAACAAACTCTTACTGAGGAAGAGAAAAACAAGCAAATATACAACATGGTTGATGATTTGGTAAAAAGATCACATGTTGCATTAGATAAAATGGCCAACTTCACTCAAGAACAAGTTGATAAAATTTGTGAAGCAATTGCCACTGCTGGTGAACAAAATGCTTACCCACTTGCAAAGATGGCAGTTGAAGAAACCCAACGTGGTGTTGTTGAGGATAAGACCACTAAGAATATGTATGCCAGCGAAAATATTTGGAACAGTCTTCGTCATGAAAAGACAGTAGGCGTTATTGAAGAAGATAAGGAACAAGGTTTAATTAAGATTGCTGAACCAAAAGGTGTTATTGCTGGTGTAACTCCAGTCACTAACCCAACTTCTACGGTTATTTTCAAGACGATGCTTGCTTTGAAAACTAGAAATACGATTATTTTTGGCTTCCACCCACAAGCTCAAAAGTGTTGTGTTGAAACTGCAAAAATTTTACAAAAAGCAGCTGTTGAAGCTGGTGCACCAAAGGATGCCATTCAATGGATTAGCGAGCCAAGCTTGACTGCAACTAACGATTTGATGACTAATCCAGGTGTTCAAACTATCTTGGCTACTGGTGGTCCTGGAATGGTTAAGGCAGCTTATTCATCTGGTAAACCTGCAATTGGTGTTGGTCCTGGTAATGGTCCTTCATACATTGAAAAGAGTGCCAACATTGACCGTGCTGTTTACGATATTGTTTTATCTAAGACTTTTGATAATGGTATGGTTTGTGCTTCTGAAAACTCGGTTGTAGTTGACGATGAAATCTATGATCGAGTTAAGGAAGAATTTAAGAATTGGAATTGTTATTTCCTAAACAAGGAAGAAATCAAAAAATTTGAAAAGCACTTCATTGATCCAAAGAGAGGTACAGTTGCTGGTCCTGTCGCTGGTAAGTCAGCATATGAAATTGCTAAACTTTGTGGAGTAGATGTACCACATAATACTAAGGTAATTATTGCCGAGTATGAAGGTGTGGGTAGAGACTTCCCATTATCAGCTGAAAAGTTGTCACCTGTCTTTACATTATATCGTGCTAAGAATCACGAAGATGCATTTAGAATTTGTACTGATCTTCTTAACTATGGGGGTCGTGGTCATACAGCTGGTATTCATTCTAATGATGATGCGATTATTAGAAAATTTGCAATGAAGATGGATGCTTGTCGTATCTTGGTTAACTCACCAGCTGCTTTAGGTGGTATTGGGGATCTTTACAACAACATGCTGCCATCACTTACCTTAGGTACTGGTTCTTATGGTGCTAATACATTCTCACACAACATCGGTGCTAGAGATTTGCTTAATATTAAAACTGTTGCTATGCGTCGTGATAACATGCAATGGGTAAAAGTTCCAGCAAAGACTTACTTTGAACATAACGCTGCTAACTACTTGCGTCATATGCCTGATGTTCACCGTTTCTTTATTGTTACTGATGAAGGAGTAGCTGCACAAGGCTTTGCTGATGAAATTACTGACATCATTTCAAAGCGTCGTGGTAACAAGGAATATGAAGTATTTAAGGCTGTAACGCTTGACCCAACAACTGATGTCATTAAAGATGGTGTTCACAGAATGAACATCTTCAAGCCAGATGTAATTGTAGCCATTGGTGGAGGTTCAGTCATGGATGCTGCTAAAGCAATGCGTCTATTTTATGAAAACCCAGACATGACTTTTGAAGAAGCATATCAAAAGTTCCTTGATATCAGAAAACGTGTCGTTCGCTTCCCAAAGGCTAACAACGTTAAACTTGTATGTATTCCAACTACTTCAGGTACTGGTTCAGAAGTTTCACCAGTTGCAATTATTAAAGATGCTGAAACTGGAATTAAGCACACTTTATGTGATTACGCATTAAACCCAGATGTGTCAATTGTTGATGATCAATTTGTTGAAGAACTTCCAAAGCGTTTAATTGCTTGGTCAGGTTTTGAAGCTTTAGGTCACGCAATTGAAAGTTATGTTTCAACAATGGCTACTGACTTTACTCGCGGATGGTCACTAGAAGCAATCAAGACTATTTTCGATAATTTGAAGGCTTCCTACGATGGTGATATGGAAGCTAGAAAGAGAATGCATGATGCTGCCACGATTGCTGGAATGGCTTACTCCAATGCCTTCTTAGGCCTTGAACACTCAATTGCTCATACAGTTGGTTCAACCTTTGATATTCCAAGTGGAGTCAGCGATGCAATTGCTCTTCCACAAGTAATTCGCTTTAATAGTAAACGCCCAGAAAAGCTTGCTATGTGGCCACATTACTCAGTTTACAGAGCTCAAAAGGACTATGCTAATATTGCTAGAGCTCTTGGTTTAACTGGTAAGAATGACGAAGAATTAGTTGAAAAATTAGTTCAAAAGATTATTGATTTAGCTCACTCAGTTGGTATTAAACTTGCCTTCAAGGAATATGGAGTTGATAAGATGAAGTTCCACAGCAAGGTTGCTGACTTAGCCGTTGAAGCTTATGGCGATCAAAATACTGTTACTAACCCAGTTGCTCCATTAATTCACCAAATCGGTATTTTGATGGAAGACTGCTATGAAGGTAAAGGTATTAATGAAAAGTAGTTTGTAAACACTCCAATTTTACTTAAATTGAATATCCCAAAAAATGAAACACCTGCGACTATGGTCGCAAGTGTTTTTTTGATAATAAAAAGTTATAGTGCGATATTTGGAATAAATATTTTTAATTTAGCTAAAGATGAACTTTAATATAAATAAAGAGAAAGGAAGTTGATCAAATGTCAATTAAAGATGATGCTCAAAGAGCACATAAAAACTTATTAGGAGAAACTGAGTCAGACACTATTGATAGAATTAACCATTTTGCTTTTGATGAAGTTCAAAAAGATGTTGATTTGCCTGATCGTACGAAAATGTTGAGCACATTAGCTTATTTATTGGGATGCCAAGGAGTCGAAGAATATGAAATTATGCTTCCAGTTGCCCTGGATAATGATGTAAATCCTGTAGAAGCTAAGGAAGTTTTATATCAAGCAATTGATTATCTTGGGTTAGGGCGTGTTATGCCTTTCTTTAAGGTAAAATTATGACTGCTAGAGGTATTAAATTACCCCTGGAGAGCCAAACTAAGACTACAATGGATAATCGCCTTGAAGAAGGAGAAAAGACTCAAATTCACTTATTTGGACCTCAAATGAAGGACTTTGCTAAGAGAGGAACCATCAATAAATGGCTTGTAGATAATTGCTTTGGCGATTACTACACGCGAGGTGGTTTGGATGATCGCGATCGTGAAATGATTACATTTTGCTATTTAGCTGCTCAAGGCGGTGTAGAACCGCAACTTTTGGCTCATGCCAAAGCTAATATTGGACTTGGCAATGATAAGGAATTTTTGACTAAAATTGTTTTACAAAATGAACCATTTATCGGTTATCCGCGCAGCTTAAATGCAATTTCTGTTGTTAACCAAGCAGCTAAAGAATTAGAAAAGTAAAAAAGGAATTTTAAAATGGCAAAATTTGAAAAAGAAGTAAAAAATAGTCCATTTGGTTTTGGTGAATCGAATGATGCCTTCGCAAAATATTTCACTGGGAAGAGTTGGTTAAATCCACTTGCTAATAAAGCAAATGTTAATGTGGCTAATGTTTCATTTGCACCAGGCTGTATTAATCACTGGCATGAGCACACTGTTCCTCAAACTTTGGTTTGTGTAGCTGGGGAAGGTTGGGTTCAAGAAGAAGGTAAGCTAGCTCACAAGATGACTGCTGGAGATGTATACGTTGTTT
Organism: uncultured Lactobacillus sp.; assembly: GCA_948500755.1. GTDB lineage: Bacteria > Bacillota > Bacilli > Lactobacillales > Lactobacillaceae > Lactobacillus. Next base: position 10,535 of record CAOOYH010000019.1, read on the forward strand.
CTCCAAACACTAAGCACTGGCACGGTGCTGCTAAGGATGCTTGGTTTGCACACCTTTCAATGATGGCTGATACTGATAAGGCTAAGACTACTTGGTACGAACCAGTAGATCCAGAATACTACGACAGCTTGAAATAATTTATTGAATAAATAAAAATTACCTAGGAATATTTCCTGGGTAATTTTTTTGCGATAGTTTAGTTTTTGATTAACTTAATTCTTTAATGATATTTTCCAAAGTTTCCTTAGCTTCTGCTTGAATAGGAGTTTCTGGATGTTCTTCATCATATTTGTTGAGCCAGTCCAAACGGTCTTGCATTCTTCTAGCTAGAGTCTTTTGATATTCTGGATCATCTAGGTGAACTTCATAACCATCAATTGGTAAGTAAGATACACCCTTAAAGTTACCAAATGGCTTGAAATCACTGTCTTTAATATCACCATTTGCTAAATCTTCAATAATCTTCTTAGTCACTTCTTTTGGAATATCTTTACCCATGAAGGCATCAGTGTTCAAGATATAGCAACTTGCTCCACGCTTAGTAAATAATTCCTTAAAGTCTCTGTAGTCGCCAGATACAGGGTAAGCACGGAATGGGTCAGCGAATGGTTCAATTACCAAGGTGTTCATATCAAAACCTTTTGGTAAGTTTTCCGCACTAGTTCTCTTAGTAGCTAAAGTACAGCCCATTGTAGTTGCTAAAACCGGATCATCAATCTTAAGTAATGGAGGTAATGAACCATCTTTCATAATCCAGAATAAAGCGGTAATTGGAGCCTTTTCAAAATCTACACGATGAGGACTAGTGTAGCGAGTCTTGATAACACGACCGTTGTTGTTTCTCAAGTCTTCAGTAACGATAACTTTATTACCATCTTCATCTTGAGTTACATCACAGTTCATAATAGTGGTGTAGTACTTAGTTTCATGATGACCTGCTGGGTAGTCATGAGTCTTATCAAAGTATGAGGGCTCAAGAGCTACTGAAGAACCATCCTCACGAGAAATAATGAATGCATCATCATGTAAAACCGTAATATCGTATTTACCATCATACATTTCGTGAGTCAAAGTTGATTTACCTGAACCCGATAAGCCATAAAAGGCAAATACTTTATCATCTTTGTCGTCGAAGTGGAATGACTTTTCACCACCGTGACAAGCTGTGTAGCCATGACGGTGGGCAATAGCCCAAGCTAAGGTTAAAGTACCTTTCTTAAGTTCACCGAAGTAACGAAGGTTAAAGACAGCGGCACAGTTATGTGGAGCGTCAAATACACCAAGACCCTTTGGATAATCTGGATCTTGTACATTTGGATCAAAGTAGAAGTAGATGTCAGGTTCATCATAGAACTTAGACTTCTTGTACATCTTTTCAGCTTCATCATCGAAGAAATGGAAGTTTAAGATATATGAAAGTAAATTGAATGCTTGATCTTCTGGCATCATAACGTGAGCTTTGATTGTAAATGATGGATCCAGCCCAACTAAAACAGTGGCCTTTAAGAATTTTTGATTATGACCAGCATAGATGTCTTCACGTAAGTTACCTGCTAAAGCTTCAGCGTCTTCGTTTGGGTCATCAGTAAAGTGACGAGCAGATGCGGTTCTACCCAAAATTTTACCGTGGTTGTAAACCAATTGAGTTGCGCCTTGTGGCAAACCTAATTCTTTAGTATGTAAAATTGGTAAATCAGTAACAATAACACCAGGTTGCTTTTTAGCAAGTTCATAAGCTTCAGCAACACTTGTAACTTCATGCACATTGTTGCCATAAAATGCGCTTTCGATAGTTGCACGAACGCGGCTAAACATTGGATTATCTTTTCTCAATTCATCTTGAGAATAACGTTCTTTTGTACTCATATAAGATTATTCCTCTCTAGAAATCGAGTAAGCGGTTTCATCTATTACATTATCTATAGTAACATACTTATTTGTGCATAACCACACAAATATAGAATGTTTTTGAAAGCGCTATCTAGAAAAGCTTATATATGTAAGGATGAGAAGAAATAATAAATGTTAAATTTTAGGCTAAAAAATAACCTTCAGAACAAATCTGAAGGTTATTTCTATATTTATTTATCTTCGTAGCCTTTTGGATGGCCCTTGTGCCAATTCCAAGCGGTT
>CAOOYH010000020.1 GCA_948500755.1 uncultured Lactobacillus sp.
GATGGACTTTTTTATTTTTCAAAAGTGTTCAACTTAATTTTACAATCGGCCAATATATTATAACAATAAATGTCACACTAACAATACAATGATTTTTTAATAACTACAATTAAAAAAGATCGGAAATTAATCCGATCTTTAAAAAATAATATATTTATTTTAAGCCATTCCATTGCCATTCAGTAACTTCAGGCATATCTTTACCGTTATCACGGATATATTGATGGTGTTTAGCAAGCAAGCTATCCATTTCATCAATGAAATCCGCATTCTTTTCATTTAGCTCAGGAATACTTTCTACTACATCTTTTGCTAAGTCATAGCGATCCATGTGGTTTAAGACACGCATATCAAAAGGAGTAGTAATGTCACCATTTTCTTCATAGCCATGAATATGAACATTATCTTTACCACGGCCGCGATCAAACCAAATTGATTTCATCATTGGCTTAAATCCATGCCATGCAAAGATAACTGGTGTACCTTTAGGGAAAAGACGGTTGAATTCTTCATTACTGATTGCATTTGGATTCTTTTCTGGGGACATTAACTTCATGACATCAATCACATTAATATAGCGAATCTTTAAGTCTGGAAATTTCTTATGAAGTAAGTCAATAGCAGCTAAAGATTCAATTGTTGGTTCAGTACCAGTTGAAGCAAAAACAACATCTGGCTTAGCGCCCTTATCAGTTGATGCCCAGTCAACATAACCAAGACCCTTATCAACCAATTTTTTAGCTTCTTCAATTGAGAACCACTGAGGACGAGGTTGTTTAGAAGTTACTAACACATTGATGCATTCACGATCTCTAAATGCCTTATCAGATACAGCAAGAAGTGAATTAGTATCTGCCGGCAAGTATTCGTGAATTAAATCAGGACGATTCTTTTCATACAAATGAGTCAACATACCGGGATCTTGGTGAGTATAACCATTGTGGTCTTGCTGGAAAACAGTTGAAGTATCAACTAAGTTTAAGGATGGATAATCATGTCTCCAAGCTTGTTCTTTAGCTTTTCTCAACCATTTCATATGTTGAGTAAGCATTGAATCAACTACACGACCAAATGCTTCATAAGTAGCAAAGAATCCGTGACGACCAGTTAATACATATCCTTCAAGCCAACCTTCATCTTGGTGTTCTGACAATTGTGAGTCAATTACACGACCCTCGTGAGCCAAGTTTTCATCGTTTGGAGTATGAATATTTTCCATCCATTGACGTTTTTGATTATCTAAAAGTTGGAACAAACGATTAGACTTAGTTTCATCTGGACCAAAACCGCGGAAATTAGTTGGGTTCAAGTCAGACATCTTATCTAAATATTTTGCCCATTCAGCCATATCTTGTTTTTCAACAGAGCCAGGTTTATCAAATTTAATTGCAAAGTCGCGGTAATCAGGCATATTTAAGACTTTTGGATCAATACCACCATTGGTTACTGGATTCATAGCCATTCTTTGGTTGCCTGATAAGGTATTTTCCTTAACAATATCTTTTGGTGAGCCATCTTCATTGAATAATTCTTCTGGCTTATAGCTTTCCATCCAATCAGTAAGCATTTCTTTATGAGTCATGTCATCTTGAGCAACAGGAATTGGAATTTGGTGAGCACGGAAACTATTTTCAATTGGATTGCCATCTAGATCAAATTTTGGACCCGTCCAACCCTTAGGTACTCTAAAGACAATCATTGGCCACTTCACTAAGGAATCATCGTTGTTTTCGCGCGCATGCTTTTGAATAGCCTTAATCTCTTCAACAACTTCGTCCATTGTCTTTGCCATTTCTTGGTGAACTTCCATATGGTCTTTATAACCATTAAATTCGCCGTCTTTATATGCAGAAACAAAATATGGCTTCCAACCCATTCCTTCAAAGTACTTAGTTAAGTCTTCATCACTCATTCTAGAAACGATAGTTGGATTAGAAATCTTAAAGCCATTAATTTGTAAGATAGGAATAACTGCACCATCTTTAATTGGATTAATGAACTTACTTGAAAACCAAGAAGTAGCAAGTGGACCAGTTTCTGATTCACCATCACCAATTTCAACTGCTGCAATTACGTCTGGATTATCTAAAATTGCACCAACACCGTGGGACAGTGAATATCCTAATTCTCCACCTTCATGGATGGATCCAGGAGTTTCTGGAGCAGCATGAGAAGCAACTCCACCTGGAAAACTAAATTGCTTAAATAACTTAGCCATTCCCTTTTCATCTTGAGTAATTTCTGGATAGCGTTCAGTATAAGAACCATCTAAATATGAGTTCGATACCATTACTTGACCACCGTGACCAGAACCTTCAATGTAGAACATGTTTAAATCATATTTCTTAATTGCACGATTTAAATGTGCATAAATAAAGTTCTGTGGCACAATTGTACCCCAGTGACCAATTGGCTTAGGTTTTACATCTTCTGCCTTTAATTCTCTTTTAAGTAAAGGATTATTCATTAAAAATAATTGTCCCACTGATAAGTAGTTAGCTGCACGCCAGTATGCGTCAACACTCTTTAAGTATTCTTGAGAATCGTAATTTACTGCCATAGCTATATCTCCTTGAAATAGTTTTCATTTCCTTATTACAGTAATATCATATAGTATCAAATGCAGAAATTCAACTTTTAAGAACATTGGGACGGTCCAATTATAATTACTTACTTTTCATATTTTCCTCCTCAAGTACTTCCCGAATCTTAATATTCTTTTTAAAATATTTTCGATACTGGGGATCAAGCTTATTATCTGTGATCAAAATATCAGCTTGCTTGTAATCCATGAACTTATACGGCGAAGATCTATCTTCTTTAAATTTATATTCTTCTGCCAGTAAAATAACTGTTTTGGTTCGATTAACTACTTCTCTTTCAATTTGTGCATCAGAGTGATTAACTACAAAAACTCCATTTTTATTAACCGATGATGTCCCAATTACGGCAATATCAAATTCATATTTATCTATTTCTTTTAAACTATTTAAAGAAGATGTATAGTGATTCTCTTTGTTTAGATAACCGCCTAATAAGATGACATTAGGCAAGTTATCCATCATTAAGGCATCCGCATTATCAATCGAATTTTTGTCATCACTGTTGCATTTAATCCGTTAAGATAGCGACATAACTGCGAAATAGTCGTTGAAGCATTCAAATATATTAGCTTATCAGCTGTTAAATATTTTGCCGTCATCTTAGCTATTTTGTTCTTTATGGGCGACAAAACATGGACGCGAGAATTATAATCTGGCACTGTCCCCGGTTGACGATAGTTTGCAATTTGATTAAGCTACTCGTCTCATACAAAAAGCCATTGTTTCTCTCATCCCCCCGAGAAAAACAATGGCTTTTTTTTATCAACGTAAACCTAATTATACTAAAATTCAAATTTTCTTTACTATCAATTCAAATTAATAACTTGATTAAATTTTCTTTTTTCTTCTAAACTGACTGCATGTTCAATTTCTATTATTGTTTGTGGCAAGCTTTGAAGTAGTAAAAATATTTCCTTATTACTCTTTTCATCTAAACCCGAAAGTCCCTCATCAACTAATAATATTTCCTTTTCACTTAATAGAGCTCGTGCAAGTTCTACTTTTCTTTTTTCACCACCCGAGAGAGCTAATCCCTTTTCTCCAATTAGCATTTCTAAATGTGCTTTATCTGCTAAATAATCTAATTTAACTGCCTTTAATATGTTAATGAGTCTATCCAAAGATATGTCTTTTCCTAGAGTTAAGTTAAAACGTAGTGTATCTGCAAATATATAAGTATCTTGACCAATAACACCAAAATTATCTAAAAAATTATTTTTTTCCAAAGTTTTATCTATTATAATTTTCCCATTAATCAGGGGTGTTTCATTAAGAAGCGTTTTTATTAAGGTTGACTTACCAATACCAGATCTGCCGGTAATCAATACTTTGTCACCCTTCGAAATTTTAAAATTGACATCTTGTAAAAGGATATGGCCCGAATAGCCTAAAGCACAATGCTTAAATACAATTTTTTGCTTTTCAGGTAGTGAAGAAAATTCCAAATTACTAAATTTTTTATTTGGTGTACTTTTTAATACTGATTTTTTAAACAAAGGATTAACTGAAGTTAATTGGTTAACTAATCCAACTATTGAAATTATTGGACTAGTTAATCGATCTGAGGCCAAAAAAAGAGAAATTAAGCCTCCAACTAAAATCTGTCCATTAACAACAAAATAGGTTCCTACACTTAAAGAAATTACCATAGAGACAGAATAGGATATTTGTGCAAGAAAATCAGAAGTATTACGTCTAAAATTCATTAAAAAGTACTTCTTTTCTTCTATGGCTAAAGCGTTTTGAACAAGTAATTTGATTTTTTCAATACTATTTGCATGTCTAATTGTTTCGAAACCACGTACAGCATCATTTACTTTCAAGTTATATGCTTCATAACTTATATTCCAATCTTCAGTACCTGCTTGAACCCAATTACGAGTTATTCGCGGAATAGTTGCTGGAATTAAGCCACAGATTAAGAAAGCCAATGCAGCAATGCCATTAATACTAAAAATATAAATTAACGAAACTATAGTCTGTTCAATACAATATATCAGCATAATAATCGCATCAATAAATTGACTTTCAATTTGCTTAACATTAACATTAATAAAATTTAAAGTATTAGTTATCTTTTTTTCTTCTGGATCAGCAATAAAATTATTGTAAGCTGTTGATCGTAATGATATATTACTAGCTTTTTTTATTTTTCCCCAAAAAAACTGCCATAAATAAAAGTTAAAATTTAAAAATAGCATTAAACAAAGATATAGTAATAAAATTTTAGGAATATTATCAAAGTGCTTCTGTGACAGAGTATCGGTAACTCTACCAATAATATAAGGAGAAATAATACCATCTAAAGCTGTAAATGCACTTGTTAATACGGTTACTAAAAATAAAGCTTTATTTTCAGTAACCAACTTTTTAAAGAAAGATCTCATCATTTGTTTTTCTCCCATTAATTGAAGAGATCAAACCATATAGAATTCCCAATGTACCTGTTCCTAGATCATCTGAAATAAAAGTTTGTCCATCTGAAGGCCAACCCAAATGTTGTTTTGAATTCACATAACTATAATATATATGTTTAATATAATATAATTTGAGTTTTTTATAGGCTGAATTAGGGATAGGTTTAAGATTATATAATATATTATCAATCGTTAACAATATTCCTGCAGTTCCATTATTTACACCATAATTATATGTAAAAGGTAAATTTAGAGAATCAATATATTTCTCCATTAAATTCCAATCTACTTTTCCAACTACCTGATAATATTTTGATAGGACATAAATTAAACCAGCAGATCCATTCATTAAATATGGCGATCTAATATTTTTCCATTTTTTTATATTATACGAAATACCCGTAAAGCTTTTATCGTTCTTATATCTCTCCACATAATTTTTTATTATAACTTTAACGCTATTCAAATAGTGTTTTTCTTTTGTTGCCTTATATTGTTCTAAAAATACTATTGCGACTCCTAAATCTCCATATTCTAAGCCTTCATCCGTTGTTTTTCCAATATCTTTTTCCAGATTGGAAAGTATTGTATTGATTTGGGCTATAAAATCAGGATATCCTTTTTTCTACTTATTTGTTGTAAGAGCCAAGCAATGCCAACATATCCATTACATAAAGAAAAATTTTTATCCGGCAATTCTTTTTTAGTAATAATATTGTGCCTAATTCTCCATACATCAGTGAGCAATCTGAAACTTCGTTTACATAGGGAGTACATTTTAAGAAATCAGACAATTGTGAAAAATTATTTATATATTGCGCCATAATGTTCGACTTCAAGTCAGAGATATCTTGCTTTGAAATATCTTTTAAATCTTTGCTATAGTCAATTAAATCAGAGTTATCTAAAAATATAGATAAATTAGTTGACTTCTTTAATTTATTACCCTTTGAAAGATAATGTATATTAAAAGCCGCTCCAACTTTGACCTGAGTCAGCAATAAGATTATCCTTAATTTCATGTTCTTTTTCTCTTACAGTTTCTAAAACATCTTTGATACTCATAAATATCATCCTTTCAAAATTTATATTTATTAAGTAAATTCTAATGTATATTTAAAATTTATACGTAAATTTTATTATCTAGCATTTACAATGTCAATATATTTTTAATCAAAATATAATTTTTATACAAAAAGCCATTGTTTCTCTCATCCCCCCGAGAAAAACAATGGCTTATTTTTATTCTTGACTTAAGTTAACAAAAGTATTGTACTTCATGTATTTATAATGAATTCTCATATTTGAAACTTCAAATGGAGTTCCATCATCTAAAAAGAAAATACCTTCCATTACACCTACAGGTTTATTAGGTGCCAGCATCAGTTTAGATTGATCTTCTAAAGTTGATGGCTCAACTGTAATTGTTAAGAATGAACGTGTTACAGTTTTATTTTGTGTATCTTCTAAGTAGTTAAAGAGCGATCCTTTAAGAATATCCGGATTTAATTCTGGAGTAATCTTAATAGGAATAAATCCTGTTTCAATTAAAAATGGTTGATCATCTAACAAACGAAGCCGTTTTATTTGATAAACAAAATCTGAATCTTTTAAAAACAAGTCCTGTCTCAAATCTTCGTCGGCCTTAATTACTTGATAGTCTAACAGCTCAATACTTTGCTTCTTACCGGGAACACTAAAGGAATCAGTAATACCTAAATTTGATCCCTCATACTTAAAAAGCGCTTGATTTTTCAAATAGAGCGGATTAATAAATGTTCCGCTACCTCTTTTTTTAAAAACTATCCCCTGCTGAGCAAGCAAACCTAAAGCGCGTTTCATCGATGAACGACTTACATGATAATAGTCGCTTAGGCTTCGCTCATCAGGCAAACGCATATCTTCATATTCATTATTAAGTATTTTTTGTTTAATATCGCGCATTACTGAGCGATAGACTAAATCAGTCATTATTTTCTCCCATTATTAGCAGTCTTGATACTATCAATGAACCAAGCTGCAAACTTCTCTGTATCAACGTCTGTTGCAATTTGTGCATTATGTTTTTCACTTAAGAAATCCATCACACTAGCACCATATGTATAGCGTCCAGCTAATTCAATTTCAACATTAGCTGGCTTTAAAGTAAAGAATTCAGGATGAAGCATAATTCCAACCGCTGTCGGATCATAAATCTTAATTCGAGTATCTCCATCAGGTTCATGAATATTAGAAAACATCGAATAAAGCATTTTACCAACTTCGCCGCATTCTTTAATCTTATCCATTTGATCTTGAGTTAAATGAGCCTTATCTCCAATTTCAAGTGGAGCTACATAGACTGGTAAGCCAGAATGGAAAACAATTTGTGCCGCTTCTGGATCACCTGCAATATTATACTCCGCAAATGGACTATGGTTTCCATGTCCAATGTTTCCACCCATAATATAAACTTCGGCAATATTTTCTACCACATCAGGATACTGCTTAAATAAAAGGGCAAAGTCAGTTAAAGGACCGACTCCTAATAGAGTAACTTTTTCAGGACTGTTTTTAATTGTTTCATACATCTTCGTAGCTGCAAGTCCTGGCTCTAATAACTCATCACTAGCTTTTTCAAATTCAAAGCCAGCAATTCCCGTTTCACCATGAACAGAAGCTGCACTAATTGCTGAACGTACTAATGGCTGATTAGCTCCTTTGACTACAGGAACTTTTGTGTGTAAAAAGTTCTCTAAATCAAGAGTATTTTGTAAAGTATGTTCTAAAGAAACATTTCCCCATGTTGGGACAATCATTTTAACATCAAGTTCATCTGCAAAAAAACTGATTGTCATTGCAGCAACATCATCAATACCTGGATCTGTACTAATAATTAAGGGCTTTTTTGACATAAAGGTCCTTCTTTCTAAATATACGTATCATATTCATTATGAACTAAGATTTGTTACAAAAAAAGACTTGAACTGATCAAGTCTTTTAAAAATTATATTAATTTTTGAAAAAATAATTATTTTTTCTTTTTATCTTCGATTGTACCATCACTATGTGCAATGATGACTTCATCACACATGTCTAAAAACAAACCATGCTCAACTACACCAACAGTGTGGTCCAAATAATCAGCTAAACCGTGTGGTACTGGAGTTGGATCAGCAGCTAAATCAATGATGTAATTACCGTAATGCGTTACATAACGCTTACCCTCATCATCTAAACGCCATTGAGGCTTCAAACCTTCTGCTTCAAAACGCTTAAAGTTTTGTTCAGCAGATACTGGTAATACTTCAACTGGAAGCGGAAAACCGCTCAGATGGTGAACAAGTTTTGATTCATCAACAATCCAAATAATTTTCTTTGAGTTGATAGCAACATTTTTTTCTAAAGTTAAGGCACCACCGCCGCCTTTAATTCCATCTAAATTATCGTCTACTCGATCAGCGCCATCTACTGTTAAATCAGCTTGATCAATATCTGCTAACTCATCAACCTTAAAGCCCAGTCCTTCAAGTTGCTTCTTACTACGATTAGAAGTAGTAACAATATGCTTTAAACTAAACCCTTCTTTTTCTTTGCGTTCACCTAATGCATCGATGAAAAATGCAACTGTTGAGCCTGTTCCAACTCCTAAAACAGAATTAGGCTCTACCATCTTAGCTGCTTTAGTAGCTGCTTCTTTTTTTAATTGATCTTGCTCTGTCTTATTCATTAGTTTTTCTCCTTCAAAGCTTCTTCAACTACTTCTCTAGTTGGAATAGATGGAAATGCACCTAATTTTTGAACTGTAAATGAGGATGATTTGGACGCATAAATTACACTATCTCTTAAGTTACTTAAATCAGGCTTCAATTCGCTAGATAAAGCACCTAAGAATGTGTCACCAGCTGCCGTTGTATCAACTGCCTTTACTTTGAAAGCTGGAACAATTTCTTCAATGTCTTCATAAGAAACATAAGATCCACGTTCACCAATTGTGATAATTACACCTTTAATTCCCATTTGATGAAAAATTTCACTGCTCTTCTTCATTGACTCTTCACTGTCAACTTTAATTCCTGTAATACTCTCAGCTTCAGTTTCATTAGGAGTAATCAAGTCGGTTAACTCTAATAATTCTTCTGGAATATCAGTACGGGCAGGCGCAGGATTTAAAATAGTAATTTTACCAGCTTCTCTAGCAATCTTAAAAGCTTCAATAGTTGCTTCAATTGGTGTTTCAAATTGAGCAATCACAAAATCACTATCTTCAATTTGGCTTTTCGCATTTCTAACATCTTCTGCTGTTACGTCAAAATTTGCACCATGTTGAATAATAATTGAATTTTGTCCTGTCTCTTGAAGCAAAATATAAGCTTGTCCAGTTTGTTGGTTTGGAGTTACAGCTACATGGTCAACATTAATTCCATTTTCTTTAAATTGCTCAAGCATAAAACGACCATTGTCATCATCCCCAACCCGTCCAACAAAAATTGTTTCATTTTTTGCTCGACTACTTGCTACAGCTTGATTGGCTCCCTTACCACCAGCAGCTTTTGAAAATTCAGACATTGCTATTGTTTCTCCTGGTTGAGGAAGTTTCTTGATATGCATAATATTATCAACGTTAATTGACCCAACAATTGTAACTTTATTCATGGTATTTCCTTCCCTGTATGGCAATATTTACTTTAATTATAGCAAAAAAGCATTCCATACACGGAATGCTTTGCATAAATATATTTATCCTATTCACCTTCACCTGGACGTTGACCAAGTTCAGCTGACATCATCCAAATTCTTTTTTCGATCGCGGTATGATAAGAAATCAATAAGTCATTAGTTGAGTTGTCTCCTTCTCCTTCACTAATCTTGATCCCTCTTTCATAATCATCTCGCAATTGTTTGTATGCATTTATAATTAATCGGAATCTTTCTTCAATTGACAAATCCCAACTACCGATTTGATCTGGAACGTTAGTTTCTTCCAATACTTCTTCGTAGGTGGAAATCGGATTACCATTAATGGCGATCAATCTTTCAGCAACCCCATCTTGCTGCTCAGCTAATTCTTCCATTACACCATCTAAATATGGGTGCAATTTCAAAAATCCTCTTCCAAGCATGTACCAATGGTGTTGGTGAACAACCATGTGAGTTTGAGTTAAATCAGCAACAATTTCATTCATAATTTTTTTAGTTTTTGGATAAGCCATAAAAATGCCTCCTTAAAATATTAAACAATATCTTTAGCTTCATAATAACTATAAAAAATACTAAAATCTACTTATTTGCCTAGTTAGTAAACAACTAAACCAATTGCTAAAAAGGCTAAGCAAATCCCAAATTCAATAACTAACAGTTTCCAACAAAACTTAAACCATTTATTGAACCCAATATTTACCATCATTAAGCTCATTAAAATTAATCCAGTTGGTGCAATTAAACTAATAAATCCTTGACCCCAATTATAGGCATCAATAATGCTTGCGCGATCAATTCCAACCACGTTAGCTAGCGGTGCCATAATAGGCATTGAAAGAACGGCTAAGCCAGAAGATGACTGAATAAAGAAACCAAGAACAATGTAGACTAAAAACATAAACCAAATAAACAATAATGGTGGCATTCCAGAAACTTGCTGACTAAAGAAATTCATAATTGTATCACTTGTATGACTTTCTTCCATCACAATTGAAACAGCACGTGCTAGGCCAATTGTTAAAGCTACACCCAATAAATCTGCCGCACCATTTACAAAGCTCTCAACAAATTTATGCTCACTTAAGCCTGAAATAAAGGCGAAAATATAGCCCGTTGCTAGGAAGACAACGGCAATTTCAGTAAAGTACCATCCCTTTTGTTGAACACCCCAAATCATTACGATAAAGGCAATCGCAAAGACAAGTAAAGTTAACTTTTGACGCCAAGTAAATTTACTTTCTTGCATACTTTGATTCTGATTCATATATTCTTGATCTTCTTTAGCGAAGTCATTATAAACATATGAAGCTTTAGGATTCTTTTGTACTTTTTTAGCATAAAGAATCACATAAATCATCCCTACAATCACACAAGTTGCCCACATACAAATTCTAAGTGGCAATGCATCTGTAAAATTGACCCCCGCCGTATTAGAGGCAATTACAGTCGAGAATGGGTTAATAGTTGATGCCATCGTCCCAATACTTGTACCTAAAAAGATCGTCGCAACAACTGTCATCCTATCAAAGCCTGCTAATAAGAAGACTGGAATTAAGATAGGATAAAAAGCCATTGTTTCTTCAGCTAAACCAAAGGTTGTTCCACCAATGGCGATCAATCCCATTACTAAAACAATCAATAAAACTTGCTTACCCTTAATCTTTTTAGAAAGTGCCTGCATTCCGGCATCAATTGCACCATTTGCATGAACAACTCCAATACAACCACCTAGAATCAAAACAAAGGCAATAATATCAATACTTTGAGCAATCCCGTTTACCTGAGAAGAAAGAAATTGATAAATCGCTCCACCGAGTCCTGGCTTTTTCTGATTAATTTTTTCATAGGAATCAGGAATAGCTACGGGTTTATAGATCGTTCCACTAGTAAACTTTTTAACATCGATCTTAACTTTATATTTGTCTAAAGTTTTTTGGGTTGCTGCTTCTTTATGCTTGCTACCATTTGGTTTCGTAATTACAAACTCTTTACTTGGTTGATCATATTCAAGCGTTGCATAATTACCCGACGGTATAAAAAACGTTAAAATCTGTACCAATAATAGAACAATAATGATAACTGTATATGCTGTTGGAAATTGATGTTTCTTCTTTTTTTGTACTATATCGCGCATAACTTCCCCCTACTTAGTATTACAGCTTAATTTATAGTTTTATTATAGATTTCTTTTTTACTTTTTGCACGCGCTTACAACTGAAGGATATAAAGTTAAATAGAGTAGAGGAAACTTTTCTAGTTTGCCCCTCTCATTGCACCGTACG
>CAOOYH010000021.1 GCA_948500755.1 uncultured Lactobacillus sp.
GAAATATTTTTTATTTCTTTTTGCTTGCCTGCTTCTGTTTCGCTTTCTCTCAAAAACGACTTTATTAATATACCTGATTTATTCTTTTTTGGCAAGTACTTTTTGATAAAAAAATAAAGTTATTGAAAAAATTTCAATAACTTTACTTCAATTACTCTATTTGCGATCTTCTGGATGCTCGATCGCTCTTAGACTTCTACGAAATTCTTTAAAAATAGTTTGTGGATCTTCTTTAAAATCATGACTAATCCAAACTTGAATTCGTGAACAAATATGACTCGAACAATCATCAATCGCTTTAACATAAAAAGGTCCTCGGGGACGCATATAATCCTCTAATCCTTCAAAAAGAGTCTTTTTAAGACTTTGGTATGCATTAATTTTTCTTTCTACTTCTCCTACTTTTCTTCCTTTTGAGATCAACATGAATAAATTAGCATAATAAATTTTGTTATCATGTAATTCAACGAGAACATCGTAAACTAATTGTTCAATATTTTTATTATAAGTTCTCAAAATATAACGTAATTTTTTATTTAAAACAAGAGTAACAAAATTTGCCATTGTACCATAACGTCGTTGAAATTCATTTTGTGAAGTTCCTGCTAAGCTACATAAGCGAGTAATTGTAAATTTATCTATTTTCTTAACATTCAACTTCTTCTTTAATATGATTTCATATTTTATCATATTCTAATCCTTACCTTCTTTCTATAACTATAACGTTTTAATAATTGGTTTATTAATTATAATTTATTATATATATTTTTTGATAAACCTATAAAACTATACCAGGTTAGACTAGAATATACAATTTAAATATTCAAAATTATTAAAAAATATTTATTAACTATAAGTAAAATATTATATATCCATAACAAAAAGCAAAAAATGAGCATCCCTACCTTGGATGCTCATTTTTCTAAACTCGATATTTACGACGTAATTCACGATCTTGATCTCGCTTCTTGATCGTTTCACGCTTATCATATTCTTTTTTACCTTGCCCAATACCAATTAAAACTTTAGCAAAACCATGCTTTAAATAGACCTTAAGAGGGATAATAGCAATTCCTCTTTCAGATTGGGCTTTTGCTAAATGTCTAATTTCTTTTTTATGTAAAAGCAAGCGCCTGCTTCTTAAAGGATCATGATTATAACGATTTCCTTCTTTATATTCACTAATATGAACATTTTCTAAAAAAGCAGAACCATCAATAATTTGCACGTACCCATCTCGCAAACTGATTCGGCGTGCACGAATTGATTTAATTTCTGTTCCCGTTAAAGCAATTCCTGCTTCAAAAGTATCCTTTATGAAATAATCATGTCTTGCTTTTTTATTTTGAGCAATTAGATTTTCCTGTTTTTCTTTCATAAAATCCAGTCCTAGTGTTTTCTAGCTCCCACATGAACGTTATTTTGGGCACGTCCACGATATTGCCCATGTCCATTATTACGACGCCCATGATCATTTCTGAAGCCGCGATTTCCATGACGCTTATTATTCATTCCGCGATCATGATGCGCATGTTTTGGAGCATTAGGATCATAAATCTCAAAGTCTAATTGATGTTGTTCCACATTTGCATTAATCAAAGTAACTTTTATTGGCATCCCTATCTTGAATTGTTTATGGGTACCACGTCCAGTTAAAGTCAATGTCTTTTCATTAAAACTGTAGAAATCATCAGTTAAATTAGAAATATGAATTAAACCTTCAACTGTATTTGGAAGTTGAATAAACATACCAAAACTAGTTACTGAGGAAACTACCGCATCAAAATGTTGACCTACTTGATCTGCCATGTATTCAGTCATCTTCAAGTCATTTACTTCACGTTCAGTATCAATTGAACGTCTTTCTTGAGTTGAAGTTTGTTCAGCGACTTCTGGCAATTGACTGGCAAAGTGCTTTTGAGTTTCTTCACTCTTATTATCTGCATAAGAATGAATCATTCGGTGAACCATTAAGTCAGAATACCGACGAATTGGTGAAGTAAAGTGAGTGTAATACTTTGCTGCCAAACCAAAGTGACCCAAAGCTTCATCTGAATAATGGGCTTGCTTTAAGCTTCTAAGCATCATCATTTGAACAACTGCTTCTTCAGGAGTTCCTTCAGTCTTAGAAACCACTTTTTGTAAATCAATAGGCTTAACATCGTTTGGATCAGCCTTTACGTTTAATCCAAAGGCACTACAGAATTCAAAGAAACTAGTAATTCTTTCAGCATCTGGAGTTTCGTGAACACGGTATAAGAATGGTAAATTCTTCTTGTAATAGTCTTCGGCCACAGTTTCATTAGCCATCAACATGAAGGATTCAATCATCTTTTCAGCGGTTCCACGTTCATGTAAAACAATATCAGTTGGCTTACCCTTGTCATCAACTACAATTTTTGCTTCTGGTTCTTCAAAATCAATAGCTCCACGTTGATGACGCTTCTTGTAAAGAATATTATGCAAATCGGCCATATCTTCAAGCATTGGACGCAATTTTACATATTTATCTTCTAAGCCATCCATTTCACCCTTTAAAGTCTTATTGACCTTGTTGTAGGTCATACGACCATGTGAGCGCATCACAGATGGATGAATACTGTAGTTTACTCGTTTACCTTCTGGCGTGATTTCCATATCACAAGAAAGTACCAAACGCTCCACACCTTCATTTAAAGAACAAATACCATTTGATAAACGGAATGGAAGCATTGGAATAACACGGTCTACCAAATAGGTACTGTTTCCTCTAGCAAAAGCTTCCTTATCAAGAGGAGTATTTTCAGTAACATAGTGAGAAACATCCGCAATATGAACACCTAAGTGGTAATTTCCGTTAGGAAGTTTCCAAACTACTACCGCGTCGTCAAAGTCCTTTGAATCATCCCCATCAATAGTTACTGCAGGTTGATCAGTAATATCAACTCTGCCTTTTTTATCTTCTTCAGTAACATGATCAGGAATTGCATTAGCTTGAGCCATTGCGTCTTCAGGCCATTCTGTTTTAACATCATGTGCGGCAACAATTGACATGATATCAACACCTGGATCATTCTTATTACCAATTACCTCAGTAACTGCACCAGTCATTGATTCTGGATATTCTTTGTTAGGATAATCTTTAATAGATACCTTTACCATGTCTCCCATTTGAGGAGTAATTCCATTTTCAGAAATATATATACGATACCGGTGAAGCTTTTTATCGTTACTTAAAACATAGCCAATAAAATGACTCTTCTTTACTTGTTCATCAGTCATAGGATGAAATTCGCCAACTAAAGTCTCCAAGCCATGTTCAACGATTTCTTCAATGCGACCTTCAGGTCCCTTACCATTCCAAGGATTTCCCCCAGCAGTAATTTTAACCCTTACGCGGTCACCATTAACTGCATAATCAGTGTAATCACTTGAAACAAAGACATCTTCAGCATTTTCATCGTCTAAACGAACGAAACCAAAACCCTTATCGTTGGCCTTAAATTCACCTTCAACAACAGTATTTTCTTTTGCCAATTGATATTGACCCTTACCGTCTGTAATGATCTTTTTTTCGTGTTCCAACACAGATAGAGCTTTGATAATATCACTAAAATTACCTAAGCGATCACGTCGACTCATCTTTTCTATTTGATCTACCCGATATTGTTTTTGAGGATCATGCCGAAAAATTTCTAATACACCGGCCAAAGTCTTATTGTTTTGTGCCATATCGTTAATCTCCGTTTCTTATTAAAAATATAAAAAAGCCTCCCATACATTTTGATCGGGAGGTTACAAACAATTATTATTTTGAAGATAAATATGCTAATACAATAGCGAATACGAAAAATAGCACCAACAACACTGAAGTTACTTTTTCCATAAATGCTTCAAAACCACGTTTTTTGGTTTGACCACTAAAAACTGCACCGCCAGAAAGGGCATTTAATGCATCTTGTTGTTTTTGCGGCTGCATCATCGTTGCGATGACGATTAAGATTGAAACAATAATTAGTAGCGTCATAAATAAATTGTACAATGCGCTGCCTCCAATACACAGATACGATTACTGAACAATTTTATCACAAAATCAATTATTTTGCAGATTTATTTTTTAACTCCGGCGCGTCAGTCTTAAATTTCGACTGAGTTGTCTTCTTATGATTTTTATACCATAAGGAAGTTTTATTGCTTGATGAATCAAGCTTCTTCAATGCAACCTCTTTATTATAATCATAATCACTTGGCTTCACCTTTTCAAACCAAACGGGTTTATAAAAGCGAAGGAGGTTCCCATCAATCACTCTATCAGAAAGGGAAAGTTGAGTAGTGACTTGATTAGAAAGTGAGGATAATTTTGTCCTTAACTTTTTATCAGGATCAACAATCTTTTTCCCTGTTTTGGTGTAGTAATAACTACCTGACACTTTTGCATATTCGGGCGTAATAAAGTCACCATTTCTTTGTGCTACTAATTGTGGTGCATTCTTACTCAAAAGATCATGACCAAATTGGATAGTATCTTGATTTTTAATTCCTAATAAATTAAGCAAAGTTGGCAAAACGTCAATTTCTCCACCATAAGTTGGATCAATTTTACCTTTAAGTCCCTTCATATGGAACATTAAAGGTACTCTTTGAAATTGTAAATTATCAAAGTCATTAAAACTTTCCTTCTTAAGTAGTTGGGCGCTGGCTTTATGGTGATTTCCAGAAATACCGTAGTGATCTCCATAAAACATAATCAACGTGTTCTTATCTAGACCTGTTTTATGCATCCATTTCATTAATTCACCAATGGCTTGATCTAAGTAATGGGCCGTCTGAACATAACCATCAACGGTTTCATCATTGGTATCAGTTTTTGAAATTGTCTGATTCTTTTTGTCAATTTGATATGGATAGTGATTAGTTACTGTAATCATCTTTAAATAAAATGGTTGTGGTAATTTCTCAATATACTTAATTGACTGATCAAAGAAAATCTTATCTTTTAAACCATAACCGATATAGTAATCGGGCTTATTTACATAATAAGACAAAGGCATGAAGTATTGATAGCCAAATGACTTATAGGCGTTATTTCGATTCCAAAATGAACCTGCTCCTCCGTGCATCACAGCCGTAGTATAACCTGCTTTTTGACTCAAAATTGCAGGGGCACTTTCAAAAGTATTAGAAGTACCATAACTCGACATAGCTGAGCCTGCTTGGAGTCCATAGAGAGAATTTTCCAACATCATTTCAGCATCAGATGTTTTCCCTTGTCCCACTTGATTAAAGAAATTATCAAAGCTAATGGTATCTTTAGCATGATAAATTTTATTTAAGTTAGGAGTTACTTCTTTTCCCTTCCACTTGTATCCAATTAAAAATTGTTGGAAACTTTCTAAGTGAATAACTAAGACATTTTTACCTTTAGCAACTCCAGTATATTCTGGATTAGGTTTAACATAATTGGCTTTTAAATACTTTCGGACCGATTTAATATCTGAAACATTGGCTTTAGCCATTTGTGCACTAGTTTGAGCTGTTTTAAACCCATCATAAATTGCATACTCGTTCATCCCTAAATACTTAACAATATAATTATTGTCAAAAGTCCTAGTCAAAAGTCCTGAACGATCATGTTGTGCCATCAATAAATTAAATCCCATAAAAGAAAGAGCCAAAACTTCAATTAAACTTGTTACTTTAAGTTTTAAAGGTCTAATATCGATTTTTATTAATTTTGTAGCAAGTAAAATTACTACAATCAACACATCAATAAACGCTAAAAAATCAGAAGGTTTTGTAATGCCAACAATACTTTTCCCTAAATTATCTGCTGTAGAACCAGATGTTTTGATGATAGAAAGTGACAAGAAATTGGAAAATTCCCGATAGTATAAAATATTTGCAAATAGCCAAATACTTAAAAGCAAATCGATGATAACAATAATCCAATATGACTTTCTTCCTTTAAAAAATAATCCGATTCCTAATAAAAGCATCCCGGCTGGTAATGGATTAATTAGCAATAAAAAATTCTGCATTGGGCCAACTGCACCCAAGTTAAATTTATTAATGTATACCCAGTAAGTCTTTAGCCAAAATAAAATTAAAACCAGGGTAAAAAATCCTAGTTTTGTACGGGTCAACCACTGGATGAATCTATTGTTGGACATTATATCCCCCTTTTCTTCGTTAATTAATCTTACTACTGGTCAATTATCTAGACATCTGTTTTTAGTAAAAATTAATCATTTTCAGGTCCCTTGATTTTCTTAGGTTTAAATATCCAACCAAAAATACCTAGGATCATACCAAAGAAATAGGTTGCAAATCTCCATAAAAACATCCCTAAAACCAACAATCCATGGGAAGAAACGAATGTAGCAAATAAAGTTTGGAAACTATATTCAGCTCCTCCAGATGCCCCTGGAATTGGAATAATTGCCATAAACATAATGATCATAATATTCATTTGGGTAACAGCTATCCAAGAAGCATGAACATTTAATGCGAGTAGAACCATATAAGGTATTGAATAAAAAATTAGTAACTGTAATAAAGTTAAAATGGTAGCGACAAGAAGCTTTTTCTTTTCTTTTTTTAACTTTTGACTCTCGGCATAAAAAGTTTCAATTTTTTCCATAGTAGCTTGGCGCCATTTTTCAACCCGCTCTTTTTTCATAAACTTGGCTAAAACGTTCATTATCCAGTTTGTAGCTTTTTTTGTCCACTTGTAAGCAAACATTATTGCCAATAAAAATAAGGTTGAACCTACATGAATCAATAAACCAATCACAATAAAAATTGCCAAACCAGAAAAACTAGTCGCCACCATATGAAACCCAAAGAGGATAGTTAGAACATAGGCAATAAAAACAGCTACTTGGTAGATGATAAATTTCATCAAAAGAAGTGAAGTAGCTCTTCCTCCCTCAATTCCCATTTGAATCATGGCCGCAAGTTGTGCTGGTTGTCCCCCTGTCGACATGGGAGTAATGGCATTAAACAAAGCTTGAATAATTGGAATTCTAAAAAACGACCACTTGCTTCTTCTAGGCTCATTTTTTCGGTGTGCTAAAACTGCAATGATAGATGCTTCACACACATAAGACAAAATCATCAAAACGAAAATCAAAACAAAAGCAACTATATTTATATTTTGAGCCGCTTTGATTAATTCATTGATTGGTGTAGTTTTCAGATCGCTATAAAGTACAAAGGCGCTGATTGCTAATACAACCAGTATGCCCCATAAATGTTTTTTATTCATTAACGAATTTGACCTAACTTTCTACCTAGATCATATTGTTCGTGATAAAAGTCACTCCAAATATTAGTTAAATTGTCTTCAGAATATTCATCACTAGCTTTTAAAGAAAGATCGCTATATTTCTTCAAAACAGCTGGATTATTGATCACATGCTTTAACACTTGATCCATTTCCTCAAAATTCTTTCCACTCATATAGTAGCCATCAATAATCGCCTTATAAAGATCTAAATCTCTTAAAAGAACCGGTGTCCCACAACTAAAGGCTTCTAGAACTGACATTGGGAAGAGTTCATCGTAGGAAGGGAGAACAAATAAATCTGCCATATTTAAATAATCTACCAATTTCTCACGATTCACAATTCCTGTAAATTTCAAATTCTTAGGAGGATTATCTACTAATTTTTTATAGTGATCATACCCATCCGTGATTTTACCAAAAGAAAATCCTCCGGCCCAAATAAATTGAATATCTGGATTAGCTTTAGCCATTTTAGCAAAGTCATCTACACCTTTACGCTCTTGAACTTGGCCGTCTCCAAAAACCACAAACTTATCTAATGGAATTCCTAATTCATGTCGGAATGCATTCTTAGCTACTTGATTTTTAGGATAAAATTCACTTTTAGAAACAAAATTAGGAATATAACGAACTTTTTTAGGATTAATTCCATATTCAGCCAACTTATCAATAAAAATTGGATTGACTACTACAATTTGATCCATCCGCTTATAAAAATCAATTACATAATTATAAAAGACATCTTTAGCCACTTTAGGCAATTTAATTGATCCTTCAAGGGTGTCAGGCAAAAAGTGAACGTAGCCTATTTTACGCCCACGGGCTGGAGAAAAGCTATTAGCGTAATATGTAGGATTAATTGTATGATAGTGAGTCAGATCACTACTACCATATTTATTTACCGTAACATAAAATTCATCTACTAATCTTTTTCTCAACAGTCCTGTTAATTCATTATAAGCAGATCCAACTCCTTGTCCTTTAACGGAATCAGCTTGGGAGAACATATTAATTCTAATCATTTAATTCCTCTTCGTGTTCTATTTGATATTTATTAATTACATCTTGATAGAAATCATACACTTCTAATCCAAAATGCTTAGCTGAAACTTGATCCATTTTGTTTTCTAATTTATCCTGAGGAATTTTAATTTTCCCCTGCCGTAAATACCATAAAATATCAGCTAACATTTCTTTTTTAGTAGTAAAAATTTTACCGTACATTTCATCATCAAAAACGTGCTCAGTATAATCAGTATCATATACTACACACTGAGTACCTGCTGCTAAGGCTTCGATATATGTCAACCCCTGAGTTTCAGTATCACTGGCCGACACAAATAAATCTGCCATTTTATAATAATTACCCACATCTTCATGAGCAATTGCTCCTGTAAAAATGACATAGTCTTCTAAAGTTAAGCGTTCAACATGTTCTTTTAACATTTTTACATCAGGGCCATCGCCTGCAATTACTAATTTAACTTTAGGAAATTCTTCAATGATATCTGGCATCACATCAAGGATATGATCAATCTTTTTTTCTGCCGCAATTCTACTTAAAGTTAAAATTACAGGTGCATCTTTATCTATATCGAGCTCAGCACGAATATCGCGATTATCAGCCTCATTCATGCTTTTTATATCAACCCCTGTGGGAATGACTCTAATAGGAATTTTTACCCCATAACGTTCTAATAACGCTTCTACACGTTCACTGGGTGCAATCACTCCATCCATATTCTTTAAATATCCACGTGTAAATTGTTTTACATGATATGGACGCAATAAATGACCATTTAAAACATAATGTAAGTAATCTTCATACATAGTGTGATAAGTATGAATTGCTGGAATTTTTAACTGATGGGCAACATATTTTCCGATTGTCCCTAAGGCAAATTCAGTTTGAGTATGAACTATATCCAGCTTAACTTCTTTAGCTACTTTTGTTGCTTCAAAAAAACCCCTAAATGCAATTCTTCTATCTGTAAAAGAAACAAATGGAATACTACTAAAACGGAAAACGTTAGGTTCTATTGTTCCTTTCTTAATATGCGGGTCAGTTGTCGTAAAAATAAATACATTGTGCCCCTGCTCTTCTAGCGCATCCTTTAAAGTTTTAATGGACGTAGCTACACCGCTAAGTTGAGGGAAATATGTATCGGTAAAAAGACCAATATTCATTTAAATACCTCCATATAATAGGTATTATAGAGATTACACAAAACATGTGCAATTTTTAATTGAAAATATAGAAAAAATATTATAAAAACAAAAAAAGCAGCTCACATTCCGTGAACTGCTTAATATATAGCGGTGATCGGGGTCGAACCGATACGTCCAAAATGGACACCAGATTTTGAGTCTGACGCGTCTGCCAATTCCGCCACACCGCCATAATCTCTTCAATAGCAATTTAGCCTAAAAGGCGGAGGTCGGACTCGAACCGACGATTAAGGTTTTGCAGACCTCTGCCTTACCACTTGGCTACACCGCCATTAGTTACATATTTTGTTAATAGATTGGGATAGCTGGATTCGAACCAGCGCATGTTAGAGTCAAAGTCTAATGCCTTACCACTTGGCTATATCCCAATGCTAGGGCGGAATATGGGATTCGAACCCATGTATGCCGGATCCACAAACCGGTGTGTTAACCCCTTCACCAATTCCGCCATGAGTTTAAACAGGGATAGTAGGAATTGAACCCACATCAGCGGTTTTGGAGACCGATGTACTACCATTATACGATATCCCTATTAAATGGAGGAGGGTGGATTCGAACCGCCGAACTCAGAGAGAGCGGTTTTACAGACCGCCGCGTTTAGCCACTTCGCTACTCCTCCAGGCTGATGGCGCGGGACGGAATCGAACCGCCGACACAAGGAGCTTCAATCCTTTGCTCTA
>CAOOYH010000022.1 GCA_948500755.1 uncultured Lactobacillus sp.
CAACGACCTTCGGGTTATGAGCCCGACGAGCTACCAGACTGCTCCATCCCGCGATGTTTAAGGAGGATGTGGGATTTGAACCCACGCACGAGCATAAACCCGTCTGACGGTTTTCAAAACCGTTCCCTTAAGCCACTTGGGTAATCCTCCATCGTGAAATTAAAGTACCAATACAATTATTTAGTTGGTAATGACCCGTACGGGATTTGAACCCATGTTACGGCCGTGAAAGGGCCGTGTCTTAACCACTTGACCAACGGGTCATGCTTGTCGCTTATTAACGCAAGGCACTTAATTATATTAACTCAACTTTCAAACTTTGTCAACAACTTTTTTCATTTAATTTGTTGAACTTTTTAAAAGTTCTGTGCCACAAGATGTATTTAATAATACCTAAAATACTCAGAAGATGCAAGTAAAAAATTGATTTTTTTTGAGTTTTTTTCTTAATAACGCGCTAACCCTTGATAGATCAACGTTTTATCCTCTGCTTTTTAATTCTTTTTCCCATTCTTTATGGCGCAAAAATATTACATAGCCATAAAAAGTGTTAATGATTGAAAGTAAAAATGCTGCCACGAGTAAAGTTCTAATCCCTAAAATTTTTTGAATTAAAGCAGATATTATTGCTCCACTCATGAAGGCCCCTACTAAAATAGAATAATTTTCTGCAGGCGCCTTTTGA
Organism: uncultured Lactobacillus sp.; assembly: GCA_948500755.1. Classification (GTDB taxonomy): domain Bacteria; phylum Bacillota; class Bacilli; order Lactobacillales; family Lactobacillaceae; genus Lactobacillus. The sequence goes on from CAOOYH010000022.1 coordinate 686, forward strand.
TCAATATTTTTATCAAAATAAAATTTACTCCATGCTAAGACCGATTTTTTTAAGTTTCCTGAGGTGAATGCATTACTATATCCTAAACCTTCAATTTTACTAAAAGCTCCACTTTGCATCGCTAACCCTACAGCTAATAGTGGAACAATATAATAATTCGGTACTGAATGAGGTAAAAAGCTCACTACCACGCAAATAATAATAATCGGGATCATTTCAAAAATCCGCCAATAATGGCTCTGTGAGTGCTTATGAATAAGGGTAACGATAATTAACCCTAAGATAAAGGATAAAATGGTTGAAAGCCTATTTAGCATTCCTGTCACGTTTCCATTTGCTACAGAGGCACTAAAAAAGATAATATTTCCAGTTTGACCCGCAGCCAAAGTTTGTCCACGTTGAATAAAAGTGTAAGCATCAATAAATCCTCCACAAAACGTTAAAGCCGCTGCCATTTCTTTAGCTTGTTCAATATTCTTTCTGTGAAGCAAATCATTAAAAACCATTATAAAGTTCCTTAATAAAATACAAACGATAATTCAATATCATTTTTATAATACGAAGGAATCACCCTCTATTCAAGTCCTCTATTCTCCTTTAACACATCATTTGCCTTTAAGGGCCCTAAAATCACTTTAGAGGGCTTTTTAATTAAGAAATGTCTTCTTCCTCTCCCTGAGCTTTCAAATCATATTATAGACAATAAATTTATTTTACTTAAGTCTCCATACTCTAGGATAAGGGATTCGTATTTATTTTCTAGATAGCAGCCGTTGTTTCTTACGATTTTTAACTACATCCTCTGTTTTTACTCTCTTAAAAACAAAAAAAGCTTTGACATCAAATTAAATCAATTTAACATCAAAGCTTTTTCTACATTAATTACGGAGTAGGAGAGTTTCGAACCCTACCCTATTTAAATCCTTAATGCTACAACATCTAAACCTCAACAATAAAAGTATGAAGCCGAATATGAAGCCTTTTGCTACTATTTCATAAAATCAGCAAACTTTTTAACCGCCTTTTTCTCATCGTTTTTCATGACGTGGGTATAAACATTCATAGTAGTTTTACTGTCTGCATGTCCTAACCTTTTTTGTATTTCTTTTGCATTTAACCCCGCAGAGTAACACAAAGAAGCGTGAGTATGTCTAAAACCATGAATTTTTATACGTCTTAAACCGAACTTATCACAAATAGATTTATTCCATTGTCTTGGCTTTGATAGGGAAGTAATACCATTGTTAATAGTTGGAAAAATATAATTATCTGCGTCTAAAAAGTTAAAGCCTTTTTTAAGCATATCTTTTTGTTGGCAATAGCGCCATTCTTTTAGATAATTCATAGTTTCTGAATCTACTGGTATTCTTCTCACGCTGTTTGCCGTCTTACCATTAGAGATATAGGGACGATTATTAAGCCCCGTAGTAACATTTCTAGTAATACTTATAGTATTAGTCTCAAAATCAATATCAGACCATTTAAGTGCTAATGATTCGCCCTTACGCATCCCTGTATAAGCCAACAATCTGAAATAGACAAAATATCTAAAATTGCATTTCTTAGCACAAGATAGAAATTTATTTAGTTCATCTTTGTCATAAAATTCTTGGTATTGCTGTGGTCTTTCTTTCAACTTAGGCTTAATAACCTTTTCCATAGGATTACTGGTTAATAATTCCATATCAATACCATATTTAAAAACCTTTGAAGCATAATGTATAAATCTATCAAAAGTGTGGGGCGCTTCTTCAAACCACTCATTTACTGCCTTTTGGCATTCAGCAACTGTAATCTTCTCTATATAAATATTACCAAGCGCACTAAGAATATGATTATTGAAATATCTCATAGTAACAGCGTATGTACTTTCTTTAACAGTTGGCTTATATACCTTATCCCATGATTCAAACAATTGCTTAAAGGTAAGCTTTTTCTTGTTTAAAGGTTCATACTCGCCTTTTACAATTTTCAATTTATAGTTTAGATACGCTTCAAGCGCTTCATCTTTCGATTTAAAGCCTTGTTTCTTAATTTGAATGGTGTGCCCTGTGGTTTCATCTTTACCCACATAAATTAAAAACTTGTATCTCTTTTCGCCTTTTGGCGTGGTGTATTCCTTAATATCATTATCCATGTTTAATTACCTCGATTAGTTGAACACGTGCGCAGGTAGACTAATCTTAAATATTTAACATAAATGCGTTTTTAAGGATGGAGATTTGATAATTATCAGTTAATTAGATTTTGGTTACTTTTTAAATTGTCGTTTTTTGCTTTCTTTGCATAACTAATATAACTATCTACCTCAATTCACTTGAACTGATTAGTAACATGGTTATTGAAGTAAGAGAAAATATCAAAAAAGAAGAGATTAAATGCAATAAATTATAAAACAAACAGCTAATTCATTCACCATTATAACCAAAATATTCTCTAAAAATATTTGAAGTTTGGTTATATGCTTTTTGTGCCTTTTTATCAGCTCCTTTTGCCATAATTGCAACTTCAAAAGCCATAGCTATATACATATTAATCTCATCTAATATTGAATAATCGTTTATATTTGTAGCTATATCATAAAGTTTTTTACTACCTAAACTATGTTGAAAATCATCCGCTTCAATTAAGTTATATAAGTTTTTAAAGTGATTAAGATTTTCAGTTTTATAAAAATTCGCACTTTCTTCAAAAGTATCTAATTTATTCTTTTTAGCAAACTCATAAATTTTTGAAAGGTCATTCAATTCATCATAATTTTTTATTTTGGAAAATCCTTGCAAATAAGGCACTGAAACATTAAAGAAATCTGCTAATTTTTGCCATGTTTCTAGCTTAGGTTCTCGTTTGCCTGTTTCATATTGACTTAAAGTGTTATTTGCTAGTCCTAATTTATCACCTAATTCTTGAAGTGTAAGATGTTTCTGTTGTCTCAATTCTCTAATTCGGTTTTTCGTTTGCTTTTTAGCCATTCATTCTCACCTCTTTTATAACATAGTATCACACTCTGCTTCTCTCAAATAGAGATTTTTTACATTGACATTCTCATAATGAGAGAAGTATAATTATCTCAAATTGAGAGAAGGTATATACATGAAACTAACAGAACAACAAGTTTTGGCTATTAAACGCAAACGGGGTGAGCTGGATTTATCAGTTATTGCCCTATCTCATACCACAGGCGTTAGCAAATGGACTTTAAACGACATATTCAAACACGGTCATAGAAATGTGTCTTCCAAGACTTTCAACCGCTTGAATAGTTGGTTAATTGACCAATATAACAAAGACCTTGTAAAGGGGGTGAAACAATGAGAATAAGCCTAGATGATGAACAAATAGCGGAAATTAGAACAATGATTTTTTCTATTGTTCAAGACGCGTTAAAAGAGATAAACCACGCGGAGCCTTACTTAAATAGAAAAGGCATTGCTAAATATTTTGGCGTGTCTGAATCTACTATTTCAAACTGGGTTTCATTAGGGATGCCTGTTGCAATCATTAACGGGCGTAAACTTTATGGCAAACAAAGTGTAAACCAGTGGTTAAAGTCCCATGAAACGCCATCACAAGGGCAAAATAAAAAGCCCACAGCTATGAAGATAGTTAAGGGCTAAGTTTAAGAGATTTGTGCGCAGGTAGACTAATCTTAAATATTTAACAAAAAGCCCTATGACGTCCCAACCATCACAGGGCAAGTAAAAATTTTGGTTAGATTTTTACTTTTTTATTATAACAAAAAGAAGGGATTAAATGGCAAAGATCCAAATGACGCTGAATATTAACGGCGTGCGGTTCCCCACCCAACGAGTTAAGCTATCCGAGTTTGAAGCTAAGGTCTACAAACTCATACCAGTGGGCAAAGAGAACGCGGTAAGTCTTGCTTATTTAGCAAAGACTCTAAACGTTGATACACGTACCATAGTGAGCGCAGTTAGAAGAATGCGGTTAAAGAGTCTTGACATTGGTAGTGGTCGAGATGTCGGTTATTACCGCTTCAAAGACCCGCAAGAATATGCCGAATGGATGGCAACATACAGAAAAGAAGAGTTTGAACGCTCGAAAGTTTACGAAGCTATGAAGCGCACACCAATGGCACAAAAGATAACCATTATCACGAACGATTCAAAGGAGAACAAACATGAAGAAATATCTAATTAACGATGATGATGTTATTACAGTGGGTCAAAATCTTTATAGAATCGACCCTGAAAATTCCGCAGAATGCAAAGAATTTCCGTTTCTACGCTGTGAAAAAGCTTCAAAAAATTATAACCATAGATTAATTCAAGATGGTGCTGACGGCGAAATATTAAGCGGTGGTAATGACAAAAATGCAACTCCAATTATGCAAGGCGACATTATAGCAAGCAACCTAGACGATGATTTAGCTTTCATTCTTATTAGTGATATGTTAATTCCACTCTATGAAGCCAAAAGAGCATTAGACGCTTACAGTACGGCTACAAACCGAACTGTAATAAGTTTGCCGACTCCCTCACCTACTCCCGAACTAGAAGAAGAGTTTACAAAACGAGATAAAAAAATGACCGCAGAAATTGCGACCATGAAAGACTTGATAGAACATGCAGAAAATGAAGGCGTTGAAATCATTGACGGTGTAACTTATAGCGCGTCTCATACGTGGGTAGAAATTGCCAAAATGGCATTAGACTTAGCAGAGCAACAAGAATGGTTTGAACGCTATGAAGATAAGTATTGCAATGATTAAGGAGGCTAATATAAATGAAATCATTTAACAATGTGCTTATTCTTACTGATAATGCGTGTTTTATGAGTAAGACACAAGATAATGCCGACTGTTTAAAGTTTCCTTTAACTCTTTTAGTCGATGGACATCCCCACACTATCCATAAAAAAGATGTTTCCATGTATTTCTTTAATGATAAGACAACTCACAAATTAACTTGCCACGAACGCGGTGACACGTCTTGGCCTTTCACTGTGGACAGCACAAACGCCAAAATTAAAAATGCGCTAAATGAAACAATAGCGCAGATTATATAAGGAGTAAGCAGTTATGAAGTTACCAAGAATAGAATATTTCATTAGAAACTTAAATCAAAAAGGCTATATGGTCTTAAACGGCGACGGGTCATACTTTATCTTTGTTGATAGCAAACTACCCAAATCAGAACGCACACGCGTTAAAAAGGATTTTGAAAGTTTATTAGAACCCCCTAGAAAGACACCTCGCACATTAGCATATTAAGAAATCAACTTATTAAGAAAACATCCCCCATTTGAGGGATGTTTTTTACTAATGAAGATAGAAGGTAAAAATGACAATTTCACAAAGTCATAATAAAAATACAAATGCCTATTGTAAATACCCCGCTAGCCCTTTACTTTTTAAACTTTCTGCCAAAAATAAGACTAATGTTTGTGAAATAAAACTAGATGAAATTACAGTTACAGGCTTTATGAATGCTTACCAACATCAAGACACCTTAAAAAAGAACTGTTGGGTACCAGGAGCAATAAATATTATTGATGGTAAACCCGACATGTACAATCTTTTTAGAGACACAGACAGCATTGCAACGCTATCAAAGAATAAATACTATTCTGATAGTTGGCGCATTGATACTTCAAACCATCTTACAGAACAAGAAAAAGAATACATAATTAGTATTATTCAGCTATTTGATAAACCGCGCATAACGAGACTTGATATAGCAGTAGACTTTATTAATTTTGATGATTCGGGCATGAATTACACACTGTATAAGCCCAACACCAAAATATTTTACACACGGGGAAAAGATGGCAAATTTGAATCAATTACCGCAGGTGTACGCAAGTCTGTCCAAGTTTATAGGTTCTATAACAAGATGGCAGAATTACAACAAAAGCATAAAATTAAAGTTCCCGACTATATAAAAAATTGGGAACGCCTAGAATTACAATTAAGGCAAACAAGATCAAGTAATACAGTACAGAACTGGCATGAAAGAGCAATTAAAATGCTAAATTGTCTCATTCTGCCCAATGTAAATAGGCTAGCGGTACCAAGCTTTAAAGAAAGAGCAATGATAAATGAACTTTTAAGACATCCCGAAGGATTTAAAGAATTATCATCAGCAACAAGAGCTAAATACAGAAAGAAGATACGAGAACTGAATAAAAAAAGCGTCCCCGCTAGAATTAAACTAGCTTTAAGGACGCTTGAAACTAAAAAGAATAATATTCAAGATGAAATAAATTCATTCTTGTAATTATTATACTAGAATGCAATATCATTCAAGAAAAATAAGTCATTTACTAAAATAGGCGTGCCGTTTGGGTGCGTCTATTTTTATTGGAGAAGGTTGTTTTGCAATATGCCGTTTATTACGAGGTCACTTATAAGTGAACCCGTCTAGTAGCAATGTAAATTCTAAGATGAAGAAGTACAACCGTACACAATGTACGCTTGTAATAGATGGCTTTATTACCCTTACAAAACCCCGCATTCAGAAAACCTGTTAAAACCTGTTAGAACTTTACAAAACCTGACCTACCTCATAAAACCTCAATTTAATTATTTATATGCTACTCAAATGACTGCCGTTTGCCTGAATACGCTGGTAAATCTTTGTAATAAGTTTAATCAATTGTTTAACATGAAACATTTATTTGTTATATGCTATCAAGTCAATTACAGGGCTGACGTGATTAATTCGCTGGTAGTAGATAAACCGTTGCGAGAACTCGACAGCACCATAACCCGCATATCTCCCCACAGTAGTCTTACTAAAATTAGTCTTTAATGCAACTTATTCATCTGTAAGTTTATCTATATATCGCTTCATGAATATTGATTTATAAGGGTCTGTCATGTTGGCTAATGCTTTTTGAATGCAGTCTAGCACAGATAAATAATAAAAATATTCTTTTAATGCTGGGTCGTCCTTGTCGACATTAGGAATATCGCAAGCAATAGGCTTTTTCAAGTCACTCAAATGATTACCCGTAAAATTTAAAAGGTTATTAATAGTACTTCTCATAAAATTAGAAACCTTTTTAGATGTCTGTTTTTCATTAATATTCATAGCTAACCACCCTTAGAAAACCCTATGTTAATTTTTTATGCTGACTGCACAAAATTGCGCAGTCGGATTGTTTCTTCACTTCTATAAATTTTATCTTTTCATAGAAAGCAAATAAACACCTATCTAAGAAGATGTGTATCAACTTGGTATGGTTACACATGAAGCTAATTTAAAAGCTAGAAATATAAAATATTGGGTAAATATTAATTTGATTCATTGAGGGATGTACCAGATTTTTTATTTATCTCCCCAAAATTGGGGACATCTCTAATTAAATAAAAAAGCTCACTGCTGAAAATTAAGCAATGAGATAGAAAATAGACTGTTTTTGCGTCAATTCATTAAATCAAGGCATAAAAAAACCCAGCGTCATAGACTTAACCAAACGCTAGGTACATGAATAATGATATATGTTTATTATAGCTAAATATTTAAGATTAGCCTACCTGTACACAAAAATAATTTACCGTTTATCTTATAAAAAATATGAAGCCGAATATGAAGTCTTTTTTAGTGTTTTCAAGTAGATTCAAATAGATTCAGAAAGCAAAAATGCCTTAACACCAAGCTTTTTAACTGCTTAGCATTAAGACATTTTACAACTACGGAGTAGGAGAGATTCGAACCCTCGCGCCGGAAACCCGACCTACACCCTTAGCAGGGGCGCCTCTTCAGCCACTTGAGTACTACTCCAATATGGGCCTAAATGGACTTGAACCATCGACCTCACGCTTATCAGGCGTGCGCTCTAAACCAGCTGAGCTATAGGCCCAAAAAGCGGGTAACGAGAATCGGACTCGCGACTAAAGCTTGGAAGGCTTTCGTTTTACCACTAAACTATACCCGCAAAACTATAAAAAAACGAATGGCGCGGGACGGAATCGAACCGCCGACACAAGGAGCTTCAATCCTTTGCTCT
>CAOOYH010000023.1 GCA_948500755.1 uncultured Lactobacillus sp.
AGTGAATCAATTATCCCGTCGGATAACTAATTCACTATTTAGCTTAGAATGTTTTCTATATTCTTTTTTCTAAAATATCTTTTTCATTGGGAGTGACTTCGATTGAATTCTGACCAGTATAAATGACAAAACCAGGCTTAGCACCATTAGGTTTTTTAATTCTTTTAACTTGCACATAATCAACTGGGACGTGACTAGAATTCTTTCCTTTAGAGAAATAGGCAGCAATTTCGGCTGCTTCTTTGATATCTTCATCACTTGGATCATTGTCCTGCAAAATGACATGAGAGCCAGGCATATTTTTGACATGGAACCAGTAATCACGTTTGTCTGCCTTTTTTAAAGTTAGCCAATCATTTTGATAATTATTTTTACCAACTAATACTTTTTTACCATCACTTAGTTTGAAAGTATTCAAATTTTTTTCGCTAATCTTTTTCTTCCGGCGATGATTATGATTTTGTTCTTTTAGATAGCCTTGATTAATTAATTCATCGCTAATTGCATCAATATCTTGTGGATCAGCGTTATCAATTGCAGTTTGAATAGAATCAAAGTAATCTAAATTTTCGTTTGCTAATTTAATTTGTTCATTAACATGTTTAATTGAATTACGTAATTTTTGATAACGAGTAAAGTATTTTTGTGCATTTCTAGCAGGTGAAAGTGCGGGATCAAGTTTTATTTTTAAGGGCTTATTATTTTTATAATAATTTGGTAGATCAATACTTGTCATCCCAGCCTTTACTTCATGAAGATAAGCATTAAGTAATTCACCCTTAATTCGATATTCTTCAGAATTCTCGGCTTGATCTAATTGCTTACGTAACTTAATAATCTTCTTTTTAAGTTTTTTAAGCTCATTATTAACAATATTTTCAATTCTTTTAGACTTTTGCTTTACCCATTCACGATTGGCCTGATCACGATAAAACTCGTCTAATGTTTTATTGACATCGTCATTAGAATAAATCAAATTTAATTCTAGATGATATGGTAGATAAGTATATACACGATCCTTATGCTTAATGGTTTGTAATACATATCCTTTTGGTCTATTAAATTGATTAAAAAATGTCTGTAAAGAACTATATGAAAAATCGTCTTCTAAGTAACCAGTAAGTTCCTTTTTATCATCTCCATCTAAACCATTAAATTGTTTTACAAAATCTGCTGGTTCAGAATACTTTTCCTTTAATTCAGTGAAGCCATCAGCAGAAAGGTCAAAACCGTTGATTCCTGGAAGAAGAGGAGGGAGTTCATAAGGGGCATGTGGAAGTAATAAGCGAGCGCGGTTTTCATCAGGATTGATTCTTTTAAGCAAATCAATAATTTTATTATTATCCGCATTATATAAAATCACATTACTATGTCGTCCCATCAATTCTACCGATAAAATAAGCTGCATTTCATCTCCTAATTCATTTCGATTAGAAAAATGAAAGTTAACTATTCTCTCAACACCGATTTGTTCGATTTTTTGAAGAATTGATCCTTCTAAATATTTCCGCAAAACCATAACAAAAGTAGGAGCAACGTCGGGATTAGCTATTGTATCATTTGTAAGATAAAAGCGTGGATTTTGAGCATTAGCAGAAATCAGTAAACGCTGATTCTTACGATCTTTCCTGAAATTTAAAACTAAATCTTGTTCAAATGGTTGGTATATTTTAGTAAGTTTTCCTCCAACCAGAGTAGGGGAGAGATCTTGTAGAAGACTATGAATAAATAAACCATCAAAAGCCATAAATATCCTCCTTTAAAACAGTATATTTAATTATACTCTTTAATCTCTTGAATTTCCTTGTTAAATAAACATGTGATTCTTTCACTAATATTGTTAATTTTTCACGAATCTTGTGAAAAATTAAATTATGTCTTAGAATTATTGTTGATTAGAAAAAATGGGAAAATTAAGTATAGGTGGTAAATAAAATGAATGTCTTAATATTTAATAGCGTTAGCGAGAATATTAAGCGAGTGATTAATAAAAAGTGTGGATTAAATCTCTCTCAAACTCGCTTATTACTATTCTTTGATCATCATCAGAATGAAACTTTGACGATGGGAGAATTAGCACAGGAATTAAGTATATCGCTTTCGACCCTAAGTAGACAAATCAAGCAGAAGAAAACTGCGTCTTTAATTAAAGTAGAACGTTCAAAGAAAGATTCTAGTAAATCTTTAAATCTAAATAATGAAGGGTTAGCTAAAGCTCAAGAATTAAAAAAAGTTCTAGCTCAAATTGAAGCACAAATTTTTTCTAGTTGGAGTGAAGAAAAAATACAGGAGTTTGATAGTAAACTACAACTTATTGTTAACAACCTTGTAACAGATGAAGTATAAATCATCGATTATGTTTAAAAAACGTCGGATTTTATGATATAATTTCATTTTGATAAGTAGTATTGCAGCATGCAACTTAATGCTGCCATTTTAATTTTAAGGTAGGTTTTCACACGTGAAGATAGCACTCATTACAGATAGTACTAGTGATATAAGCCCAGAAGAAGCCAAGGCCAATGATATTACAGTAGTACCTATTCCGGTTATTATTGGGGATAAGCAATACATGGATGGGGTAGATATTACTGCAGAGAAGCTTTTTGAGCTAGAACGCGATGGAGCACCTTTTCCTAAGACTTCGCAGCCTAGTCCGGGTACTATGCTTGAATTATGCCAAAAATTGAAAAATGAAGGTTATGAAGCTATTATTGCTATTCCCTTAACATCTGGTATTTCTGGCTTTTATAACAGTTTAGTTACTTTAGCTCATAATCATCCTGAATTTAATCTTTATCCTTATGATCCAGCAATGACCGTTCGTTCAATGGGAAATCTAGTGCTAGCAGCTGCTAAAATGATTAAAAATGGTTGGGAACCTAAAGAAATTCTAGCTAAGTTAGACGAAATTAGAGATACAATTGATGTTCTTTTCGTTGTAGATGATTTGAATAACTTAGTGCGCGGCGGCCGTTTGAGTAATGCAAGTGCTTTTATTGGTACTATGCTTCAAATTAAGCCACTTTTAACATTTAAAAAGGATGATTATCAAATCGTAAGTTTTGATAAAGTTCGTTCCATGAAGAGAGCTGTTAAGAAGGCTGAAAATATCACTATTGAGCGAATTAATAATTCGCCTATTAAGGATAAATTGTCATTAGCAGTTTATAATTCTAATGATTTAGAGCAGGCTACTAAGGTTAAAAATGATTTTCAAGCTGCTTTCCCTAATATGACCATTAAAATGTTCAATTTTAGTTCCGTAATTGCTACCTATTTAGGAGAAAAATCTCTTGGTATTACTTGGATGGCAGACATAGATAAAATGGACTTTAGTAAAAAATAATCATATCAAAAATAGGAGAGCTAAAGTTGCTTTCCTATTTTTTTAATAAAGTAAATTATATGAACTTAAAACGAGAGTGATTAAATGAAAAATAAGTTTTTAAAAATATTAGGACTAGTCGCTGGTATTGGTCTAGGACTGGTAATCGTTTTTCAAGTTATATTAGCTATGAACACAAGTGCTATTAAAAGTAGTAGTCCTACCGCTGTTAATTCTGCTACAAGTAATAGTAGTGACAAAGAAATTATTGCAGAAGCACTCAATACCGATTTCAAAAGCTATAAATTTAATGTAAAGAATTCACCCGGAATTCAAGCTACAAGAACTTGGACTGGGGAATATCAAAATGATCCACTTAAGGCACAAGCTAAAGTTGATAAGACATCTATGTGGCTAAATGAAGACAAAGTATATCAAAAAATGTGGGATAATACTGGTAGTCCAAAGTGGAAAGCTTCTTCTACTATGACTCCTAATAAAGTAGTTAGCCAATTCGACCCAGCAATTATTTTAAGCGGAAGTAAAGCAATTAAAGGTGATATGAACCTTAAGAAATCTGGCTCTATCTATCGCGTTAGCTACAGTGGTAATAGTCTAAAGTTCTGGAATAAGACCCATAGTAAGCTAATTAAAAAGCTTAAAGGTAATGCATCTGGATTAGATAATGAGGGAGCCCTTAAAAGGTTAAAGGTTGTGTATACCTTAAAAGAAAAGGGCGGTCACTTAGTCTTGACGAGCTTTTCATTCTACTTGCGTTTTGCTTATGCTGGATACGATATTTCTCAAGAGGGGACATATACAGAAATCAATGCAATTAAGGTAAGTACTCCAAAAGCATTGAGATCTAAGGCAACCACAAAGAAGAGTCATAGAGTATACCATCCAAAAGCCGATGATAGTTTTGATATTGACATTGGTTCTGGAAATTCAAATACTCAGTCTAGTCAATCAAGTGAAAGTTCTTCAAGTAGTAGCCAACGATCCAGTTCATCGCAAAGCAGCAAATCAGAAGAACATAACGATGAAAGTCAACATTCTCAAAGTCAAAGTAGTACATCAACGCAATCCTCTGACAATAAAGAATCTAGTCAACAATCACAAGCCAATAATAGTAACAACAGCTCAGATACCAACCACAATAATCAAGGACAAGCACAAAACAACCAACAATCTGCTGCTAGTCAGCAAAGTCATTAATTAAAAAACGATTTGAAAATCTTTTTTAGATCTTCAAATCGTTTTTTATGTATAAATTAATTTTTGCTTTTTATAGAATCTCGTATCAGTTTAAGAAATAGACTTGCAACATTTGATAGTTGATTTCTTGAACTCCAAATCAAACGATTATGGTCAATAATTTTAGGCTCAAGTGGTAAAAAGCATAAATTACTCTTATCTAAAGGAAGCAAATCTTTATATATCAATAGGCAATAAGGTCCCTTGTCTACGAGATACTGCAAATTATCAGGTAAGTTAAATGTAGCCACGATATTTAACTTTTGTGGCTCAGTATACCAATCTCTAAAGTTATCAGAATCAGCCGTATGTTTCGACATAATGATAGGATAATTTTGTAAATCTTCGGCAGTAACACAGGAATGATCAGCTAATGGGTGATTTTTACTTACAATCACACCATATTCATTAATTTCAGGAAGGGTCAGACTATTAAAATTTTGAGTAGTATCATATTGGCCCATTGTAATTCCAAAGTCTAATAGTCCACGCTCAAGCTTGCTTTCAATCATGGATGAATTTCCATTAAAGAAGTGAATTTTTACTTGAGGATAGTTCTGTAAAATTCGATGTATAATATTCATTACACGTTTAGTTGCAATACTTTCTCCTGCTCCGATGTATAATTCACCAGATATAATTTGAGAGCGTTTTAGATTTTGTTGTGTTTTATTGGTCAAAGAAATTATTTCTTCTGCATGTTCCTGAAGATAATATCCTTCTTGAGTAAGAGTAATTTCCTGATGTCCACGATAAAACAAAGTTACGCCAAGTTCAGCCTCTAAATTTTTCAATTGGCGTGAAAGCGATGGTTGACTAATATGAAGAGCTTCAGCTGCCTTTGATATATTTTTTGCTTCACAAACCGCAAGAAAATATCTTAAAACTCTTAATTCCATGAAGTGTTCCTTCCTTTTTACATAAAGTATACACTTTTATTATAGGCTAAATAATGAGATTAGAGTTGAATTAATCAGAAGATTTATATCTATTTATTTTATTTAGTGCCGCTTTTTGTTTTTTTTGATCTACATGAGTATATAAATCAGTAGCTGTTGTTCCTTTCTGACCTAATTGCTGTGCTACTAGCACTTGATCCTTAGTTACTTCATAAAGCTCACTAGCTAGCGTATGTCGTAATTTATGGGGAGTGAGAGGTTTCCCAAAGGATGCAGAATACTTGTTAACCATTTTCTCAACCGCATTAGTGGTTATTCTTTTAGTCTTTCCATGCCATCTAGTTAAAAAGAAAGCAGTATCTTCTTTTTCAGCATGATACCGATCAGCACGTATTTCCTTATATTTCTTTAAATAAGGAATCGTCCAGTCAGCAATAGGTACGCTATCTTTTTGGCCACCTTTGCGTGTAACATCAAGCATAGCATCTTTTAAATTAATATTACGCATATTTACGCCAACACATTCAGAAACTCTAATTCCAGTTCCTAAAATCAATGCAATAATAGCCATATCTCGCTCGTGATTCTTTTTAAAGGCAGGTAGGGACTGCTTATTACATTTATGTACATATTCATTTTCAATAAAATCTAAAAATTGGTATTTTAAATCTCCCATATACATATGTGACTCTAAAACATGAGCTCTATAATTTAGTGTCTTAGTATCATTTAATGAGTTAATCTTTAGCATGACATTACGGTCAAAATATGGTTCACCATGATTATTGTCAGAAGTAATCGTTAAGAACTTATAGAGGGAGCGTAGAGCATTAATAGAACGATTAATGGTAGTTGGCGAATTTAAGCGACCTTGTTGATTTTTAGTATGTTTAAGATGATGAATGTACAGCATAACATCATTTCTTTGTAGATTTTCCAACGTCGTTACTTCAATCTCTTTATTAGAAGAAACCGAAGCAATATTATTTTGTCTTAGCCAGTCGAAAAAACGTCGAATTTCAGTTAAATATTGATAGGTTGTAGTTAATGAATGAGAAGTTCCTAGATTGTATTCCTTTACAAAATCTGGCATATTAGCCAATTCTTGCTTAATAAGTTCTAAGTATTTATTAGTTTCCAAATTATAGTCTCCTCGAACGTAGGTTTGTATAATATTATATCTTATTTATTGACCTAAAAAAAGTTTTGTTACTGTCCCCTAGCAGGAGAGAGGGGAGACAAGCTAGTATACTATGGAAAAGGCTGGTAATTAGTTATAACGCGTATGGAATTTAGATCAATTTACAACTAACAGGATCAGAACAATAAATTAATCTAAAAAGAACGGATTTTTAGTATAAATAAAGGGTATTTAAGAAAAATCATTAAGTAAAAAGCAATTATTGCTGTAAATAAGCGCAGTTTCAAAGCATGAATAATAAAATTAACTATAATGTATGAGAAGTTAAGGTTAAAATAGGAGATAAACATAAGCTGAATAAGGGTATTAAAGGAGAATAAAAAGTATTAGTTCAAAAATGATATAGTAAAATATTTAAATATCTGACTGAATTACATATGGTTAAAATAAATTTGTAGCTGTTGGGATCAAAACAAAATTTTAAAAGTTAACTTTAAAAGAAAAAACAGATCGATTTGAATGAATTAAAAATCCATATTTTATAGGATATACATCTATACCTTTCATTAAAATTATTGTTTTAATGAAAGGTAATTTTAATGAAAAATCATGTATTATTGCCCCAGCCAGGAGTAATATTGTCCTAATTTATTACTCTATGTATTACCATAATCATATTCAGTAAGAACTATAAAATCTAGCAATCCCTTATATTTCAATTATTTTCAAAATATCATAAGTTCAAGATAAAATATACTTATCCTATCTAAGCTTTTATCTGAGAATACTTGTTACTTGTACAACTAGCTTAAATCCACAAATAAGCTCTGGCAATAGCAAACATTTTGCATAGGACATATAACAGAAAATTTAAATCAAATCGATTAACTGCTAACCAATAATTATTTTAAAAGCCATAGAATGGCCGCCACAGCATCACAAAGTTATAGATAAGAGATAGACATAGCTATAAAAATTTTTACTTAAGCTTACAGTGAAGATTCAAAATAAAAATCCTTAACTTATATTTTTTAGTTAGTAAGAATCTAATTAACTCAGAAAAATTATTTTAGATATGTTGATAAAGATTTAACTGCCTAAAACATAATACATATAAACAAGGTACTTTTGATATATTCT
>CAOOYH010000024.1 GCA_948500755.1 uncultured Lactobacillus sp.
GCCGAGAGTAGTTGGTGGGCAACTGCCTGCGAGGGTAGGCAACTGCCGTGCTCATTGTGAAACTAGTTGTTAGTTATCTGATATCAAAATTAGAGAGCTACAACTAGTTTTTTTATTGTTGAAAAATGTATTGATTTATTTTTATAAATTAATAAAAATAGAATAGAAAGACTATGATAAGAAATAACGATCCCTAAATTTATACAAAATTTAGGGATCGTTATGTTTAGTAATTCATTTAATTTACTTTTGTAGAGATTTTTAAATGCATTAATTAAATTTTTCATTATAGGTGATAATGGGAGATTTTTCTTAATAGCAATAAAATATTGTAATTGTAAAATTTGGGTATCAATTGGAAGTAAATTGATGGGTAAAGAATGATGAATTTTATTAAGAATGCTTGCCGAAGATATTGTCAAACCAACACCTCTCATAAATAAGTTTGTTGCTGTTATAATACTATTAGATTCCATTATTATATTTGGTTTGATATGAAATTTTTGAAAAAGCCCGTTTACTTGATGTCGAATTGCAGATTCCGGAGCACTCAACACTAGAGGCGATTTAAGAATAGTTTTTAAATCATACATTGATGGCGATAAAATAGTTTGATTAGGGCTAAAATATTTGGAAGTTGATGGAATGATTACATAATATTTTTCATTACCATTTATATAAAATTTTACGCCTTTTGTAATAGTTTCTGGATTTTGACCGATATAACAATCAATTTTTTCATTTAATAGACGTTCTTCATTAATTCTGGGAAATGATTCAAATAATTGAATTCTAACTTCAGGATTTTCTTTAAGAAAATCTGGTAAAAGTTCCGAGAGGAGAAAACTTCCTAGACTTTCTAAAATTCCTATACGAATTAATTCAGAATTTGGATGGGTATAGCGGGTTAATTTTCTGACTAATTGTTGGTCATTATAAGAAATGGTTTCAAGATAGTTGTAGTAAATCATCCCTGCTTCGGTAAGAGTAAAGGGAAGTTGGGATCGATTAAGAATTTGAGTTCCTATTTTTTTCTCAATAAATTAATTAAAAGCTGAATACTTTGAGACATCTTAACTTTAGGATTATATGCGAGGAAAACTGTTCGAGTATTTTTGGGAAGATTAATCTTGATTTTTGCAATATCAAAACTATCCAAAAAATGGTTATTGACAACAATTCCCACTCCATCGTTCGCTAATACTTGGGTTGCTAGGCTTAATTCATCATTTCCTTCTCCAGCAATAGAGAGGTTAGAGTTATAGTTTAGTAAAGTAGATGTGATTTTTTTGCCAATTGAAGTTTGAGGAAAATAAGTTATTAAATGATATGGTAATAAGTCAGTTAATAAAACCCGGGGATATTGAGCTAAGGGATGATCCTTTCTAGTAATGACGATTATTTCTTCATTATAAAGGGGCAAAAATATTAAATTAGGGTGGTCACTTTTTTAGAACAAATTCCAATATCAATTTTTCCTTCTTCTAAATTTTGGTAAATGTTATTAGAGCAGTCACTGTAACAATAAAATTTGGGTTGAATTTTATTGTTTTGTTTATATTCGGAAATAATACGAGGCAAATAAGAGCTCATTGCAGTAGGAATACTAGCAATTTTTATAATATTTTCTTCTTTGCGTTTACAGTTGGCAATATCAATTTTGGATTTTTCAATAGAATTAATTGATGTAATTGCGGCTTCGCAAAATATTTTTCCGTATTCTGTTAATGTAATTTGTCCACCATTACGATTAATAAGCTGACAATTTAATTCTTTTTCTAATGATTTGATGGAATTGGATAAACTTGGTTGAGAAATATATAAATTCTTTGCAGCTTTTGAAAATTGACGTTCTTTCGCTAACTCTTTGAAATAGTAAAGTTGATTTAAATTCATAGTTATTTCCTCATCTTTTCTCCTTTTATAATCTTATTATAAAATTATTATTTACTTATAGCAATCGCTTACAATATTGAAATAACTATGATAAAAAGCTAATTTATTTTTGGATAAATATTACTTATGAGAGTTGAAATTATCCTATCAATCGAAGTTATTTTTGTTATAAAATCTATATTTTTGCTTAGACTAGTATACCCATTATATAAATCATTTTTAATCATTCCTAAAAAATAAAAGCCGCAGATCTAAGTGATCTGTGGCTTTTGTGGTAAATAGGTTAATCCGTAGTGTAAGTTCCGACTTTATTGATTCGGTGAAGTACACTATGGCCGTGGGGAGATTTTAAGATATCTTCACTTAAAGCTTGGCCTGCAGTAAGGCCGTGATGGTCTCCGTTGGTCCAGTGAGAATTATTGGTAACATCGTATACTACTCCATCGACTGCTATATAAGCTGGGCGACCATTTTTGCCATTGTAATTTTTTAAAGATTCTGCGGTAAATTTTTTATTGAGTTCAGTCATATAATTTGCCCCTTTCTGGTTATTGTCTATCTTAATAGTAACACGATGTCACCAAGCGAAGGGCAAATCCTCAACTTCTTTAGCCTTTCTTATTAATTGTTATGACGCCATCCTGCAATATCCCAGGGAGTAAAGTTGTAATCCAACTTTTTATTATAAATAGATTCAAAAGCTTCTACTTTTTGTTTATAATCCTGCGCCATCATTAATTTGGAATTTTGATTTTCATTTAGTGCCGGATTTGGATAAATAGTTGGGAGAACATGAACAATATATTTAGTTTGGTAAAAATTAGGATTATCTTTTTCTAGTTTGGGCAAGTCTTTGATTTCAATAAAAGTAGAAATAATGGGTACATTTTGCTTAGCTGCAAAATAATAGGCTCCTCGTTGTGGTTTACGAGGCTTGCGATAATTCCACCACATTTCCTGTTCTGGGAAGATTAGCACCCAATTATTGCGTTCTAGAGCATTATGAAGATGTTTAGGAAATTCGTTTCCGATGTAACTCGGACTATTTACCAGCGGAATAGTACCGACGTAATTCATCAAATAACGGAAAAATCCGGGGAGTTTCAAATTAGTATCTTCAATCACAATTGAGAGTTGATGATGACATTTTAAAGCTAATCTTTTAATCGTCAAAGCATCAGTCTGATTAAAATGATTAGCTGTTACAATGGCGCCTCCTTGAGGTAGATCTTTTAAATACTGTGAACCTTTTATTTCGGTAGACGCCGAAATAGTTTTTGCTAAAGTATCAAGGAGAATTTTTCCGACTTCATTATTGAGCTTGCTGGAAAGAGTAGCTTGATTCTTCCAAAAATTATCTACTAAAGCTGTTCGTTGTTGCAAAGACATGACTGGATCTCCAACTTCTACCTTTGCGGTAAAGTCACGGTTATTAGCAGCTGTTTTAATATTTTGAATGACTTGTTCGCGATTGTTTCCAATAATCATAAAGTTACAGATCCTTGCTTTTTTACTTGTGCCCAATTGTGAGGATCATTGAGAGTTTTATCCTCTTTTTCAAGCATATGATTTAATTTTTCTCGATCTTCTTGACGTTGCAGATCAGTGTAATTGTCTAGTTCCTGTTTTAATTCATCATAAAATTTAGTTTCTTGAGCACTCTTCCAGAAATATTTTTCGTATTGAACATTTTTAAAATGCCATGGTTTAAAAAATAAATTGTAGTGAATTAAACCTGGGTTAGAAATAGGGGCTGTGTTTTCATTAGGCATTGCATCCCATCTCGGATTAAGGTGGAGAATGCGTCCTTCACCGATCTCATTTAGATAATCTTGATCAGGCGCAATACAGTCGAAGTGATATTTTTCAAGTAAATCCATAAAGTGGTCAATAAAATGCTCCTCACGGAATGCTTTGCAATTTAAAACTAGCATTCCAGAATTGATGTATTTCTTAGGATCCAGTGCTAAAACATCTCTGATGTAAGTGACCATTTTTTCAACATATTGAATTGAGAGGTCAGTGCATGCACCAAATAAATTGTTTTCTAAATTTGTGTCATAAAGTTTAGAAATATCATCATTGACGATTGTGTCACTATCGATATAAATTGCCTTATCATATTGTGGAAAAAGATCAGGGATGAATAAGCAGTAAAAAATCGACATAGTGAAAAAATCTGCTCTCAGATAATTTTCTTTACGATTTTTGATCGGCTTTACTAATTCATCATCGATATGAAAAAACTTCACATGAACATTTTTATTGCCTAAAGCTGCTAGATCCTCCTTGTGCTCAGGAGTTATATCTTGATTTAAGAAATAAACTGTATAGTCTTTTTCCGAATCGGCATGTTTAACTAGTGAATTTAATGAAACTGCCGCATATTTAGTAAAGTCATCACTAATACTGTAAAAAACAGGAATTGTCATAATGGCACCTTCTAAATTCTCACATCTTCTGTTTTCTTTACCTTAGCCCAAGTATATTTCTCTTTTTCAATAGATTTAACTTTGTCAGCCATTTTCTTAAGATCATCACGAGCTCGTTGACGATCTTCATCAGTAAAGTCTGCTAATTGTTTCTTTAGTTCATCATAGTAAGGGGTAGTTTTTGCGACTTTCCAGAAGTAATCACCATATTGAACATCTTTAAAGTGCCAAGGCTTGAAGAAAAGATTGTAGTGGACAATTTTAGGATTAGGGATTTCATCCATATTTTCATTTGGCATTGCATCCCATTCTTTTTCCAAATGAAGGATCTTGTCTTCACAAATCTCATTCATATAAGCTTGATCTGGATCAACATTATCAAAGTGATATTTGCTCATCAAGTAATAGAATTTATCTACGAATTTCTTGTCACGGAATTCCTTCATGTTAAATAAGATGACGCCGTTGTTGATGTATTTTTCTGGAGGAAAGATTCCTTGGCACTTTTTAATGTATTCTTGCAAAAGTGGCATAAAACGAATTGATAAATCAGGACAACTAGCAAACATATTATCTTGGAGATCAATATTGTACATGTCGGCGATGTCGGTGTTGATAATTGTATCGGCATCTAGATAGACAGCTTTATCATATTGAGGAAAGAGTTCTGGGATAAATAAGCGGTAGAAGATAGACATAGTAAAGAATTGACCACGTAAGTAATTTTCTTCACCTTTGTGAATAGGTTTTACCATTTCATCATCGATGTGAAAAATATTAACATGTACATTATCAGTTGACATATCTTCAAGTGATTTTTTGTGTTCATCACTAATATCTTGAACTAATAAAGTAATAGTATAGTCTTTGTTTTTGTCAGCATGATCAATTAAAGATTTAATAGATACTGCTGCGTAAGGTGTGTAGTTATCACTAATTGTATAAAAAACAGGAATTGTCATAGTACCCTCCAAATAATTCTTTTATTACTTAAGATTATCCCTTAATTTGAGGTATTCGTTAAGTATATTGTCATATTCATGCAATTTTAAAACGCTATGAACTCTCTCCACATCCCAAGGCTTTACGGTTTGTGTGTGGAAATAGGGTTTAAATCGAAAACTTGTAGTGAAATGTTGGATTACGGTATCGTCTCGTAGATGGTATTGTTCATTAAAGCGGCGCGGAGCAATTTTCTTTTCAGTGGCAAGCTTATTTATAGCAGATTGATCTGGCAAAAACATGCGCTTAACTTGCATCATATGACGAACTTTAGCAAATAAGTTGGTCTTTTTGACTTCATCCATGTTGATTAATAGAACGCCTGAATTAAGATAATCAAGCATTTTATGCTCGTGGACATTATGAAAGAAAAAGCGACCCCAGTAATCTAGTACTCCTACTAATTCGACGTTTTCAATATCTTGATGATAAAAGTCTCTAATATCTTTGCGAATGATGACATCATCATCTAAATAAAGAACTCGATTTGGAATTTGTGGTAATTGATCTGCAAATAATCTAAGCATGGCATATGGGGTAAAACGCGTCCCCATATTAGCAGTTGGCGGCTCTTTAACAAATAAATCTGTGCAATCGATAAGTTCCAATGTATTGTGAGCATTTTTCTTAACTAAGAGAGAACGAATAAAGTCGGCGGCTTTTTTAGAAAAAGGCTGATACTGTTTGTCCTTATTCTCTGTTTTCATTGTCAGAATATAAATATGTAATTCTTCAGTGGTATTTTTTAGTAAAGATAATGTTGTGATTAATACTCCATCTTCTGCATGATTGTCACCGCAAAAAAGAATATTCATGATTAGATCCTCGCATAATTATTTTTTTACATAATGGCAATATTGATAGTCGCTAGTCTGCGCGCGTTCAATCATTGTCTCCCTAATTTTATTGTAAAGCTTATCTTGAGCTTTTTTGTGAGAAAGGGCTTGATCTGGAGAAAAAGGTCCATCGATATAGATGATGATTTTTGGACGTTTGCCAAATTTGGGTTTGTGATAGGTGGTAGTTATTGTAAAACTTGGCACATTCAGTTGCACAGGGAAGTGCATACTGGTGTTAGAGAAAGGGCGGATTTTAGTGTAGTAAGGCCAAACATGGGCCTCCGGATAGATGGCAATGACCTTTTTTTGATGGATGAGTGTTTTGATGGCTTGGATAAGTTTGGCAGATTCTTGAAGGTTTTCTCCGACGGGTAAGCCGCCATAGCGTACGAGATGTTTGCCAATGAAAGGGATGCCCCAATTTGCTTGTCCTGCTATTGCATAGAAGCGATAAGGCGAAACAATGGTTAGTGGCGTAAAGACGTCGCCCATGGGTTGGGTATGATTTCCATATAAAAAATATCCACTTTGATTGACGAGTTTTAGTTTGTGCTTTCCTTTAACATGAACTTTTAAAAATAATCGTGAATAACCCCAACCAAAAAGGGCAGCCAAAGTTCGAGCAATGTAATTCCAAAGTTTTGCGCTGATTGAAGTAGGGATAATTTGATAGTCCTTGGGAAGTTTATAATTTTGATTTTTACTGGCTACTACATCGTCAGTAGGCTTGGTGTAATAATAATTTTGCATAATTTTCTTCCTAAAATAACATTATGTTCATTTTATCATTAATTGAACTTTATTTTAGGGATAAGAGGGAATTACCTCGATACTGACTAATGTCATAATCGAAATGAATACTAGAAAAGGTACAAAAAAAGAGCAACCCTGAAGGTTGCTCATGGTGACATTTTTCTCAAGTTCCCAGCTTGATACTTGCATGCCACTTTTACACTTTTGTTAGTGTTTCTCATTATGCGAGAACCACGACTTATCATATCAATTAGATATAATTAAGACAACTTAAAACCCTCTAATGTCAACTTGCTTAGATACGAGCCCGACTTGTTTGAATTGTAAAAACTCAAACAGCACTCTTCCTAATTACCAACTTACGTAACTATGAACTACACCGGCACTAAAGTACCGGGTTTCTGGGAACACTAAGTAGTGTT
>CAOOYH010000025.1 GCA_948500755.1 uncultured Lactobacillus sp.
CAATTCCTCCCCGGATTAAAATCCGGGGTATCCTTGCTTAATCAGCCTAGAAGGATAAATCAATGAATTAATAAGACTACTCCATTATCGCCAACTAAACCGACAGCATGATGCGTGGTAAAGACCTGTCTAACAGTTGCATCAAATGGGGCTAGCACCTTACCATCACTTGGTTTAATTGCAAAACCTTGGCCCACTGATCCTGAAGAAAATGTTTGATCCTTAACTGAACTTAGATTCATTAACTTGCCTGAAATTGGAGTTGGAACAGCAATTTCGCCGCTAACTTGAGTATCATCAGTCTTATCAAATTGTTTGCCCCAAGTCTTTTCCAGTTCGTCAACGATTTCTGCGTGCTTCTTTTCGCTCAAAATAACCTTAGCTCTAAAAACTGCTACCGCAATAATTAACATAACAGCTGGCAAGCCAAACATCATTAACTTGAACTTAAATTGACCTGCAGCTGTAATTGAAGAAGCAGTTGCTCCTGTCGTCATGCCGGCAATGATAGCAATTTGACTAACAACACCATTAGAAATAGCTCCACCGAACTTATCAACTAATGGTCTGATGGATAAAGCAAGTGATTCGTCACGGTGACCAAGCTTTAATTGACCATATTCAACTGAGTCGGTCATCACCATCAAGACGATCAAGAAGACCATTTGTTGAGGGAAACCGAACATTGAAGCAGCAAGTAAAACAAGTGGTAAATTGCTACCAGCAACGGCAAAGAGTGCAATTCCGATTAACATTAAGCCTAAACAGCAGGAGAATAAAGTCTTTCTAGTAATCTTTTTAGATAAAATTGGAAAGAGTGAAGTAGAAATAATTCCTAAGAAAATATTGATAGTTGAGAAGATTGAGAAAGCTTTTGGCATCCCCATGATATAAGTGAAGTAATAAACTTCAAGAGAGTTAGTGATGTAAATTGCCACACAATAGAACAAGTATGCCAAAGCAACCCACATCAATTGATCGTTTCCAGACAAAGCTTTAAAAATGGCAATGATTCCTTTAGTATCCTTCTTATTTTCACGGATTTCGCTATGATTTTCACGGGTAAAAATTCCCACACCCCAGGCAGTCAAAAGCGCAATCAAACATACAATTAAGGCAAAAATAAACCAACCACGATCGTCACCAGTACTGGTTGCTTTAGCGGAGAAAAAGATTGCTGCTGGCATAACTAAGACACCAACTAATCCTTGACCCACTGTCGAACCAATCCGAGCATAAGAAGCCGTCTTTTCACGTTCTCTTGAACTAGTCGAAAGTGATGGCAACATGGACCAGAAGCCTACATCTTTAAATGAGTAGAAAATATCCATTGTAATATACAAAATTCCAAAGACAATTACATATAAAAGTGCATTCTTCTTATATAATCCGCCCATGTTAGTGAACAAAATCAACAGAATGATTGATGAAACTGTCCCACCAGCTACAACCCAAGGTCTGAAGTGACCCCAGCGAGTTTTGGTTCTATCAATCGCATTCCCGATAAATGGATCGATAAACAATTCCACAATTCTCAAAATCATAATTGTCATGGTAATGATACTGATCATCTTCGCATCAGTTTCCGCATTGCCTGTATTAAACAAGTGCGAAGTAATAAACATAATCAAGTATCCAGATAGCAGCGCAAAGAACGCGTCGTTACCAAACGCCCCTAAACTATAGGCCCATCGTGCCGTTTTCGACATCGTTTTTTTATCATCCATAGAGATTACCCCTTCTCTATCTTCTAACTATTTAAATGACCAACAAATTTTGCGGTCAAATTTTTCAAATGGAAGCAAAGTGATTTCACCTAAGTCTGAATTTTCAGATGGTGGACACTGTGCTTCGAGCGTAATGCCATCATATTGGCCAATATTATTTGCCACGCCCGTATGGTTAAAATGATTGGCCGTATAAGTGACAATGGCTGGCGCATTGGTCGTCATCGTCATTTGATGATTTTCACCAATTAAAGTAGCAGCTGGCTGATTGCCGTTTAAAATAAAAGGATGATCAAGACCATTACGCAATTTAATCTGCTTATCGCTAGAAGTTAGCGCTTCACCGATTTTTTTAGCTTTTCTAAAATCAAAAGCTGTTTGATCAACACTCTTCATCCCTTGATTTGGCAAACCATCTTCACCTACCGGTAAATAGTAATCTGCGTTCAGCTGCATCTTTAAATCTCTGGCCTTCTCACCTAAAGTGAAGTAAGTATGATTGGCTGGATTAAAAATCGTCATCTTGTCGCTAACTGCGATCAATTCATAGCGTAAATTGTTATCATTATCTAATTCATAAATAGCGTGCAATTTTAAGTTTCCAGGATAGCCATTATTGCCATCTAGATCGACTAAAGTTAAGTCAGCTTGTGCCACTTGGCTACCAGCATAAAGTTTAAAATTCCAAACTTGCATGTCTAAGCCAATGCCACCATGGATATGATTTTCACCATCATTTTGTAGAAGTTGCAAAATATTCGCACCCAATTGCCACTTTCCTTGGTAAACACGTCCACAAATTCGGCCGACCGTTCCACCCAAAAAATTCCGTTCTTTTGAATAATCTGCCGGTGAATTCAATGACAAAATTAGATCGTCACCAGAAAGAAGAACTTTTTCTAAAGTGGCACCATAATTGAGGATTTTGACTTCCATGCCAGAATCATTCAAAAGCATTAATTCACATAGATCGCTATTATCTTTACGCCCATATTTCTTAAATGCTGTCTTCATCTTATTCGCCTACTTCTTTTGTCAAAGCATCGATGAATTCTTGCCAACCTTGATCACCATCAGCATTATTCTTAAAGACGCCTGCACATTGTAAGACTTCTTCAAAAACTTCAACTAAACCTTGATGCAAGACATTTTCTACATTGGCTGCTGTGATTTGATTGTTTTGCTTCAATTCATCAGCCCATTCCTTATGACTCTCGGCCATTTGATTGTCTTGATCAAGCAAGTATTTCTTAACTTCTTCGAGCTCGCTCTTTAATCTACCTGGTAAAATTGCGCGGCCCATTACTTCGATCAAGCCAATATTTTCTTTTTTAATGTGCCAAAGCTTTTCATGTGGGTGGAAAATTCCTAATGAATATTGCTCACTGGTATTGTTGTCCCGCAACACTAGGTCCAAGATGAACTTTTTGCCTTCACGGTGCATGATTGGCGTAACTGTGTGGTGACGAGTTTCACCATCAAAGGCCTTAATGTGACGCTTCTCATCGCTGTAATGATCCCAGAACTTAATAATCTGACTGCCTAAATCAATCAAAGCTAAGGAATTATCGCTACTTAAGCGCAAGTCACTCATCGGCCAATCAACAATCCCGGCTTCGACGTCTGGATAATTGTTAAACTTAACTGCCTTCTTGACCTTAGCTTTCATCATTGGGAAAATGTGTCGACCACCCTGATAGTGCTCGTGAGCTAACATTGAACCACCAACAATTGGTAAATCAGCATTTGATCCTACGAAATACTTAGGAAATTGCTTTTCAATATCAACTAAATTGATTAGAGTTTGTTGATTAATCACCATTGGAATATGCTTTTCATCAAGAAAAATACAATGTTCATTAAAATAAGCATACGGTGAATATTGAAAACCCCAAGGGCGTCCACCAACATTGATTCGAATAATTCTCAAATTAGAGCGGGCATTTTTACCATAGCCACCAATATATCCTTCATTTTCAAGACAAAGAGCACATTGGGGATATTTTTTACCAGTGGCATGAGCTGCAGCAGCAATTGCTTTAGGATCTTTTTCAGGCTTTGATAAATTAATCGTGATCTCTAAACCATGACCCTTTGAACTAGTCCCATCAAAGACAATGTTTCTAGCAATTGCTTCTTTTTTAACGTAGTTATTATCTACACAAAGCTTATAAAACCAATCAGTAGCTTTTTCAGAAGATTCTTGCATCTTATTCCAAAAAATATCATTCACTTGACTAGGAATTGGTGTCATTAAATCATAAAGCTCATCGTTCAAAACTTCTCTTGAAGTAATATCATCAGGAATCTTTTCACGCTTAACGGCTAAATCAACCAATTGCTTAACGACGGGCTTGTTCCCTTCTACTTCGGCATCATCATCACCAACCAAAGCCTTAACTTTATTGATGATATAAACACGATCCAGCTCCTTGTAGCTTCCGTGTTCAATTACTTCATCTGCAAATTTTTCAAATAAATCCATTATTTTTGCCTACTCCTTTAAATCTTCTTAGTACCATCAACAATTTCTGCATCGTAAAAACTTGCATCATAGCCAACCGTATCACGATAAATTTTTCCAACAGCTTTCTTAAAGTCCTCAGCTTGATCTTTTTTGACAATGGCAATTGCTGAACCACCAAAGCCGCCGCCGATCATTCTTGCACCAAGGACTCCGGCTTGTTTCCATGAACTTTCGGCTAAAGTATCAAGTTCTTTACCTGTTACTTCATAATCATAATGAAGAGAAACGTGAGAAGCATCAATTAAACGACCGAGTTTCTCTAAATCGTTATCTTCCATCGCTTGAGTAGCACGAAGGGTTCTTTGATTTTCATTGACTGCGTGACGCGCACGCTTCAACTCCGTCTCATCATTAATAAGATAAGAGTATTCATCAAAAGTATCGCTATCAATTTCGCCTAAACTCTTAATATCAAGCTTAGTTTGCAACTTCTTTAAAGCATCGTGACATTCTTGAACGCGATCATTGTAAGCTGAATCAGCTAAGGTATGTTCCTTGTTAGTCGACATAATCACGATTTCATAATCACCGAGCTTCAATGGCTTATATTCATATTCCATCGTGTTGCAATCTAAGAAAATTGCACTATCTTTTTTACCCATAATGCAGGCAAATTGATCCATAATTCCTGAATTTAAACCGACAAATTCATTTTCAGTTTTTTGACCAAGCTTAGCCAAAGTTACACGGTCCACATCTAAATCGAATTCATCTTTTAGAATGATTCCCATCAACATTTCAATCGCAGCTGATGAAGAAAGACCTGAACCAGATGGAAGAGTTGCCTTGATGTATAAGTTAAAACCATGATCAATCTTGTTACCATCTTTTCTTTGACGAAGATATGTCAACATCCCCTTGAAATAATTGGTCCAAAAGCGATCATCTTTTTCAACGCTGTTATCATCTAGATCAAACTCAACAACATCACCATCGATATTACCGGAATACAATCTAACTTTTTTGTCTTCGCGTGGTCCATATACACCATATACACCTAAACTAATTGCTGCTGGAAATACATGTCCCCCATTATAATCAGTGTGTTCACCAATCACATTGATTCTACCTGGTGAGAAAAAGACATCCTTTCCTTCTTCACCATATACGTCTTGATAAGCATTAAGTAATTCTGTTTTATCCATTTTTATACCCTCAGTTCCGTTCTGTAATCGTTTTCATAAGTTAGTATAAATCTTTTTGCTTAATTAGTAAATAATTTACTTATAAAAATAAAATATTTTATTTTAAGCAAAAAAATAAGGAACTAAGTATTTTTACTCAATTCCTTATTCTCTAAGAGAGGGGAGATAATTTTTATTTGTTTAAGATTTCTACATCCCAGGCTTTCAAAGTTTGACTAGCTATCTTGCCAGTTAATAAATCTTGATAAGCACTAAATTTATCGGGCAATTTGCGCTTATCATTACTCATATTAAGAATGAAGTATAATTCTTTACCATCTTCCGTAATGCGTTTAGTGATTTCAAGTTCATTATTTTCATTGGCTAGGGGTTCAATATGAGTTATTTCAAGAATTTGATCAAATAGGGGACTCTGCATAGCTGGCAATTTACTAACGACAAATTAAAAAAGAATCCCCATATGATAAGAATTCTTTCTAACTAATCACTTTGTAAATTTTTTTGTTTACTTAATAATTTACTAACCTTTTGGAACAAAACTTTTTCTTACAATGAGCTTAGTATTCATACTCACATCAATATGCGCCTGATCCGGTCGAATAATCAAAGATGTCAGCATCCTAAGCGCCATATCAACCATTTCTTGTTGATCGATATCATATGAAGAAAGTGGCGGAGAAACATATTTAACAATATTGCTATTATTAATACTCAAAATTTGCGTATCCCGAGGCACAATCACATTTTCTTCGTTAAAGGCTTGTAAAACCCCTACCGCCAAAGTATCAGAAGCCACCAAAAAAGCTTCCGGCAAGTCATCTTTACACTTCTTAAGAACTTCTTTTCCAAGTTTGTAACCATTATCAACACTAAATGGTCCATTTACAAACATGGGATGAGTATTTTTATCCAAAGATCGAACATATTCAGAAAAAGCAACTGCGCGAATGTCTCTTTCTTGGATATGATCATGTTTCACCCCGTCTCCACCAATAAAACCAAAACTCTGCAAGCCTTTTTCAATAAATAAATTAATGGCGTTTTTGACAGTTAAAGCCAAATTAGGCCGAATCGAATCAAATAATTCAGGGGCTGGATTGGTATCAACAAACACTCCATTGGGTAAAACCTTATGCAAAGTTTCTAATTTAGATTGCTCGATTTCATCAGCCCCTACTCCAATAAAACCTTGAAATAAATCAGCATGTTCGATCAAATCATCGATATTGTAATAGGTCTTCATTTTTAACGATTCATGTTCAACAGTTGAAATTAAAGCCTTTTTAAGAGAAGTAAAGTATTCATCTTGAATTTGCTCTTTATTATTTACGCGGTACAAAAGCGCAATTGTTGGACGAATTCGCTTTTCTTGGTGATCTTTCCAATAACCGAGTTTATTAGCAATCTCTAAAATCTTATTTTTAGTATCAGCCGTAATTGACAAGTTTGGATCATTATTTAATAGTCGTGATACTGTTGCTGGGGAGTATCCCGATTCATATGCAATTTCTTTGATAGTTGTCATAGTTCATCATTTCCATTAAAAAATCTTTTCAACTTCATTATACAAAACATTTACTACTTTCCAATAAATATCTAAATCAGTTTTTAAATAATTTATCAAAATTAATAAATGTTTTACTAGATGTATGTTATAATGTAATCGATTTCAAGAAAAGGAGCACTGCTTATGCGAGTTTTAGTTATCGGCGGAGCGGGCTATATCGGCTCTCACGCTGTTAA
>CAOOYH010000026.1 GCA_948500755.1 uncultured Lactobacillus sp.
GGCTTGCCAGACTTCTGGTAAAACTAATTCAATTTTCTTATTTCCAGTTGAAAAATGATGTAAAACAAATGCAATATGTTTCATATATGGTGCTCCTCTTTTCTTAATTGTTAAATTATATTAAATTTTACTTAAGCTTATTTAATATTTCAAGAGCAAAATCATAAAAAATATTCATAAAAAATAAGCAGAGATCCACTAACTAATCTCTGCTTATCGTAATAATATACTTTTATTTTATTAAAAACTCACTAACTAGTTTTAATACTTCAGGTCTGTTTTTTCCGTTAAACATGTGTCCCTCATCTGGAATTAAATGGAGCTCACTTTTAGGCAAAAGTGTATGGAATTTTCTTGAAGCATCAGGTGATACGACTTTATCTGCTAAGCCATGAATCAACAACACTTCTCGATTATAATGTTCCGCTGTTTGATAAATCGGTAATAATTGGGCCGTTCTAAAGTAAGCTCCGCCCACTTCAAAGCCACTAACATTGACAGTTTCAGGGATATGCGTTGGATCATAAGTACTACCCTGACAAACTCCATCTAAAGCATCAGACTTAAGAGTTGCTGCAGGAGCAAGTAAAGCCAATTTTTCAATAACATCTCGATAATATCCAGCCAGCATTGACGCTACTACTCCACCTTGCGAGTGTCCCACTAAATAGATATGTTTTGCCTTAACAGTATTACGAACATAATCCAATATTTTTATTCCATCTAGGATTTCGCTGTAAACAGTCATATCTTCAAATTTACCATCACTTTTTCCGCACCCATCAAAGTCAAAACGAATTGTTGGGAGGCTTTGATCATTTAAGTAGTGAGAGAGAGCATACAAAATCTTGCTGTCATCATAACCCAAATCACCTTTAAAACCATGCATTAAAATAGCAATCGCATCATTTTCAATCTTGTCGGTTCCCTCAAGTAAACCATGTAAATTTAGACCATCACGTTTAATTGTAATCTCCATTTTCTTCACCTCAAGTTAATTATAGTTTATAACTTAGGTTCAGCGTAATTACTAACGATTAAATAGACGAGAAATAAAACCTTTTTTCTTATTTTCTTGCTCTTTTTGCTCAGTTAACTTTTCAACTGCTTCTTGCATCATCTTGTTCTGTTCAACTTGAGCTTTAAGTAAAGCAGTCACATTATCTTGCTGCTTTTCATCTTTATGCATTCGTTCATAATGCTTTCTAATTAATGGCTCACCAATGAACTTATCAAACTTATCAATATCAAGACGCATTCCATTACCGTATTGCTCAATTGCAATACCGCCTTCTCGTGGGAACATATTAAAGTAATTATCTAGAGTTTGATTAATATTCTCATATCCATTAGCTTTAAAATCATTAAAAATAGCTTTTGAAACATGAAAATACTTATCATCTCCATCAGTAAACGCAATATGTTCATAATGATCATCAAGAATTAACATTTTCCATGTAATACGATTGCGATCAATTTTATAATCGTAATTAGCTCCTA
The DNA here is from genome assembly GCA_948500755.1 of uncultured Lactobacillus sp. GTDB lineage: Bacteria > Bacillota > Bacilli > Lactobacillales > Lactobacillaceae > Lactobacillus. Next base: position 1,501 of record CAOOYH010000026.1, read on the forward strand.
AAATATTCTTTAAGCGATTATAATAGCCATATTTCTTCAAAAGATTTCCTAAGATTTCTTTAGTTAGGCTCAAATAATCTTCGATTAGATTTGCCTCTTCTTCACCTGTAAGATGCACTAGACGCTTATTTAGTTCAGCAACTACATAGCGATAAATATGGTCATTATTATCATTAATTAACATATTATAATTAATTTCTTGTTGATTTGATGGAAGCCATGGGGCTTCAAAGGATAAGTAATATACACGCTTGGTAATTTCTTCAAGATTATTAATTTCTTTACTACCTGCATTATGGTTCATCGCAAAGATATTAACATTATGAATTCCTTTAATAGTATTAGACCATTGCTTAATTGCATTAAGGGCCACTTTACTATGTAAAAAATTACTATTCAATTCATCGACAATCATCGGAGAAATAAAACGTTGAGAATGCAAATAATTGTCTAAAAATCTAACTGCTTTATCGGTTCTAGCACCATTACCATCATTAATTTCAGTGTATTGCAAACTATGAGACTTGTCTCCAGTAAATTTTTTAAAATAATCTCGTACTAACAATGTTTTCCCAGTAGTTCCTCGGCCAATTAACACCATCGAAAGAGGAATCTGATCAGCACTTTTTGAAAAATTAGATTTACGATAAATTTCACGAATTTTCCAAATCATTGGAGCAGTCATCAGATAAATAAATGCAGAAAGTGCCTGGTGACTTTCATCTTTTACCTTATTCAATTTAAAGCTTTCAATAATTCTAACAAAAGTACGAACATCATCCTCACTAACTATGTCCGAATTAACTTCAAGCGAATGAAATAAATTAGTGTTGGTATCTTCAACAATAATATTATTATCTTGATAAGCCCAAACTGGTTTAGGATATAGAGTGCTAGCTTTTATTACACGGTTTTGAGATGGATCACTAAAGTCTTGATAGACAATTTTCTTAACTTCTTCACGGACCTTTTCTTCATTTCTTCGTTTATTGCCCTTTTCCGTAAAGAGTTGCTTAGCTACTTTTTGAACAGTCTCAGGATGGAGCTCATAAGTTTCTTCTTTTCTATCAGCATCTTTAGTAATTTTTACAATGTCATCCGGATTTACTTCAACAATATTTTGTTGAACTTTATCTACTACTTCATCTGCAATAATTGCAGTAATTTGCTTTTTAGTTTTACCATATAGATTATTGATAATTTTTCTATCTAAGTAATCAACACTATCTTCTTCGAAATTTTTCTTAAAAAGCTTTTGATGCTCTTCATAGATTTTTAAATCCTGTAAATCATTTTTCTTACCTTCATACATCCAAAGCATTTCATGATTCTGTTTTAAAGCTTTTTTAGTAAGATTCATTGAACCATTGAAAATAATGAAATCAGTATTATTTTCAATAATGAAATATTTACTATGAAAAAGTTTATCCTTAGTGAATCTTAAATTTAAAGTTTGATTTTCAATTCGATCTAAAAAGTCTGAATTCCGACTTAAAGACAATAGCTGCTTTACTTTATTAGAGACATTTAATAATTGATCTAAATTCTTACCAGTTTTCTGATCTTCCATCCCTAAAATTAGATCAATCTGTTTAAAGCGTGGCAAAAGCTCTTTCTCTATTATTTTAAAACTTCCAACAAAACTAACTCCCTTAAAAGAGTCATATCCTTCGACCAACTTAAAGAAATCTGGTTGTTTAAGCATTACATTATTCTTTAAATCATAAATTGTTAGCATATTTATCCCCTTTCTTTCCATTTTTTCGCACATACGTTCGTATTTTATTACGTAGAAATTATATCATAGTTTTTAAGACGAAAAAATAAACTAAGAATAACTTTTCTTAGTTTATTATTATCTTTAATTATTTTTCCACGAATTAACAAAAAATAACAACTGCAGTTACAATACCGATTATCATAATTAATCCAAAAGTAGTTAATTTACTGAATTTTCTTGTTAATAAAAGGTAAGCTAATATTATTTGAATCAGCTCTGCACCAATCTGAATTATATTAAGATGGATTCGTATACTAAATATCCAACAAATAGTCACGATCGCAATTATTGCGATACCATACCATTTTAAAGCGATATTTTGAAACCAATCTTGAAAAATAAAATATACGCTGGCTAATAAATAAGGGACAAGCATATGTACTTCTAATTCCATTTATCTTACTCCTTTTGTAAACTCCGTTCTGTCTAATGACTCTTAAGTTAAAACTATGATCTGAAATTATGTATTACTTTACAAAGTGTCTAAAACTCACCTTTTCTCTAAATAAAGCTCACGTAAACGATCTCTTAATTCAGGTGTCACATCCAACACATTTTTCAAATATGCATCCATATTATGATACTGCTCTTCAATTGTAAGTAATATCGTATCAAAAAAGGAATCAGAAGCCGAGCTCAAGATTCGCATATTACTCCTAAAGGTAAGGTTTTCATCTGCATTTTCAAACTTTTTATCACGTTCTGCTCGATAAGCAGAAAGAATGGAATTAGACGCTAAGTAATCTTGACGAATTACTTCTAAATCAACACCTAAAATATATAAAACAAATAAAACTACAAAACCAGTACGATCTTTTCCTTCGGTACAATGAAAAATAGTTGCTCCATTTTCTTTTTCAGATAGAATAGTTAAAACTTGACGAACTGTATTTTGATCATGCGCTTTAACAACATGGTCGCTATAATGATCACACATCATTTTAAAAGCGGCATGGGGATCATGATGGTATAAATCATCTTCTCGTGATAAATCTTCAATCCCACCTAAAGTCCCTTCTTCTTCAGAAAGAGGCAAGGGAATATTTTTAACACCTTCAATTTGCGGATCGGGGTGGTCTTTCCTTTCACTCTTTGATCGTAAATCAATGATTGTCGTTAAACCGTAATTTTTTAAAAACTGAATATCCTCATCAGACATGCGGGTAAGTGTTCCCGTTCTAATAAGTCGGTGTGTCTTTATCTTTCTTCCATCTAATCCCACTATTTCACCCAAATCTCTGGGATTAAGGATACTATTAACTGGCAATAAATTCGTTGTCATGAATCATCCTCATTAATTATTTTCTCTATTTCTGGTGCGATTAAACTTTGTTGAACTTTCATATTTACTGGATGATAGGTTGAATCAATACATTCATCCCAATACTCAATATGTTTCTTATCTATATAGCTTTCTGATTCTTCAACATTCTGACCATTCTCGCCTTGGACAGAATACCAGTAAAAATATGTATATCCATCTTCATTCTTTTCACTAAAGACAGTCTCAACATACATTTTTTCAGCCGACATTGTTTTCACAGTGTCTGCGTGATGCTCATTTAAAAAATTCATCCACTCTTGGGCTTTCTTCTCTTTACCTTTCTTAATCCGAAAGCGAGTTAATTCAATGTGTGTCATTTTCTATCCTTCAACCTTTTTTCCATCAATGTATTTTCGCCTTTTATTAATTTCCATCTTTTTAAGAATATCTTCGCCAAGATCGCTTCCTACCATTTCTGAAATTCCTAAAAGAAAAATTGCAACATCTGCCAATTCTTCATTGATGTTCTCCGGATCATCCTTTAGCCACGCCTAAAAAGTTCATTTACTTCTCCGTATAATGAAAGAAGTTCAAACTTAATATCAGTAGTATTAAAATTATGGTTTTTCTTATTTTCAAGGACAGCTTTTTGTAATTTTTTAGTGTCAATAAGCATATATTTTTTAATCCTTCATTTATACATCTTATCTAATTCAGTCTTTAACTTTTGCTTTAGTTCTTCAAGCTCTTTATCATTCAATACATTCTCTTCATTATACATTTTTTCTCGTGGATACCACCATACTGGCCCTTTGCCATGGTAGCCATATTCTCCTAAATCTCCGCTCACTCTTGGAAACAAATGCCAATGCAAATGAGAATCACCGTTTCCCAGCAATTCATAATTCATTTTTTCACATTCAAAAGCTTTTGAGACTGCTTCACCGACTAACGACATTTCTTCTAAGAAAGCTTGCCTTTCAGTCGAATCTAACTCATATAGTTCATTTTTATGTTTTTTATAAAGAAAAAGCATGTAGCCCTTAAAATGTTGATTATCACCCAATACCACATAACCTGTTTTTAACTCTTTCACAAAGAATTTATTTTCATTATCTTTAATCATTTCAATTCGTTCACAAATTAGACACATAGATTTTCCCCATTTCTTGTTTATCTCAATTCCATCGTGTCCTGTGAAAAAGCGATAGGAAATTCATCGGACCACTTTTCAGTAAGTGTATTTACTCTCTCAAAACCAAATTTCCTGTATAAAGCTTTTGCTCGTTCATTATCAGTAAATACTTCTAATCTAACGGGTCTCTCTAACTCAGTTAAGGCTTTTTTAATTAACTCAGTCGCAATCCCCTTACTTTGATAAATTGGATCAACATAAATAAAACTTAACTCTCTCGGCTGAAAACCAACAAATCCAGCTAATACCCCATCCTCAAACGCTACATAAATTTTACAAGACAAAAAA
>CAOOYH010000027.1 GCA_948500755.1 uncultured Lactobacillus sp.
AAAGGGCTGTTACATGGCCTTTTAACTTTTACACAATTATATGGACTTTATCTTAAGTAATTTGGTTAAGAATTTAAACAGTACGAAATAGGTTAGTGATAATCTTAGTATTAAGGGGTAAAGATATAATAACATCAATGTGAGTTTATGATAACAAGTAGTGTGATAAACGTAGTTGATGGAGGTGGAAAACGAATATGTTTAAATATACAAATGAAAACTAAAAAGAATAATAAAGGAATCTTTGGATTATAGTGTTAAATCACTTGTGTTAATAAACAGAACATAGTATTATATAGTATATAAAATAAAAACCCAAAGTTGGGCAAGAACTTCGGGCTATTTAATCATCCTAAAAGAAAGGAGATTAACATATGAAAAAAGATACTAAAGATATACTAATTGCGTATGCGCCAACGGTATATTTGTTGGTTAAATTATTAGTCATCTACGTATCGACACATATGATACCATAAAAAAAAAAAGATAACAAGCACGCTGTATCATGGCTGGATATTACGCATTTTATGATATGGGGTGCTTGTTGTAAACTTAATAAGGAGCTGATATTTATGACTGAATATAAAGTAACTGACGTAGCGAGAGCTGTGGGTATAGATGCAAATACAATACGCAATCGTGTAAAAAATAATTATTATTTAGGTAAACATAGCTATACTGACGAATCAGGTGAAAATAAGACAATTACAATAACTTCTGCCGATGTAAAAGGGTTAGACAATAAGGATGGAAAGAGATTAAAAATTAGATTGTCAGAAAATTTTTTAACTTGGGCAATTATAGAGCAGCGTGAAAAAGAAAAGAATGAAGAACTAGAATTGATAAAAGCAGATAACTATGAGGATTCTATTGATATAGAAATTATAAGCAAGAGTATGGAGAGAGTTGTGAGAGATTTCTCTATGCCAGGACGTTTACTTAGTAGCACGCAAAAGCAGTCTATAGAATTGGTTATGAATCAGATTAGTCTATTAGATGAAAAATATAGATCGAGGTTAGAAGAAAAAGAGATAGAATTACAAGAAAAAAATAAGGAACTAGAAAATATCAAATATACGTATGAGTTATCTTTTGAAAAAAAATCAGATTTAATTGGAAGTAATGGTAAATTTTTGATTAATTTAGATGAACAGTTAGCTAAAAATAAATTGATTGATGATGCTAAAAAACTTGTTGAAAAATGGAGAAATGGAAATTTTGAAAGTTTAAATAAAATAGATTAGACAGATTAGTATTGTCAAATATCCCAATAGTTGTTAGGTATAGGTAAAAAATGGAGAAAAAACACATCAAAGTAGTCGGTGCAGCGATCATCGACGATAACAAAGTATTAACAACAAAGCGCAGTTCTGATCGGGTTTTAGGCGATCTTTGGGAGTTTCCAGGTGGTAAGATTGAACTAGGTGAAACACCGCAACAGGCGTTAAAACGCGAATTAGAAGAAGAATTTAAAGACGAGATTCTAGTAGGGCCACAAGTTGCCGAAACAGTAAAATACGAGTATGAATTTGGGGTTGTTGAATTAACCGTCTTCTATGCTAAATTACTTACAAATAATTTTGATTTGGTAGCTCATAGTGAAGTTAAATGGCACACAGTGGATGAATTAGCTAGACTTAACTGGGCCCCAGCAGATATTCCTGTGGCAAAAGCCATCGAAAACGTTGATTTAAGGAGTATTAGTTTTGAATAGTCAATTAGTTGATAATATTTCCAATACAGTACTTAACAATTTTGTTGATAGTGACAAATATTCAGCTGTTGGTGGCTTATCGGCTTCATTAGTAGCTAATGAATCTAAAAATACTAATGTTTACCGTGTTTTAAAAAATGAGTTACAGACCTGTAGTGAATTTACCTTTGCAGTTGCATTTATCACTGACTCAGGTTTATCCCCCTTTTTGTCGGTTTTCCAGGATCTTGCTAAAAAAGGGGTTAAGGGCCGGATCTTAACTTCAACTTACTTGTGGTTCAATCAACCTAAGACTTTTGAGAAGTTAGCCAATATCCCAAATGTTGAAGTTCGAATTTATACAGGAAAGGACAAAACTACTGCCGAAGCGTTGCCTTTTCATGCTAAGGGATATATGTTTTCGCATGATAGTGGCTATAATTCAGCGATTATTGGTAGTTCTAATCTCACAAATAATGCCATCATAAAAAATTATGAATGGAATCTTCGAGTGACCTCACTTGATAACGCTGAAATTACTAAAAATATTAGTGAACAAATTGAGGCTGAGTGGGCTCGAGGAGTTGAGCTAACAGAAACATGGATCGAAGAATATACCGAGTTATACAAACAAAATCATCCTAAAATGGTTTCAACAGCTGAAATAGCTGAAAGTATGGAAGCCTATCAAGATAGCAATCAAATTGTTCCTAATAAAATGCAAAAAGCTGCTTTAGATCAATTAGCTGAATTACGTCAAAGTGGTAAACAAAAAGGTCTAATTATTTCAGCAACAGGGACGGGCAAGACATATTTAGGTGCTTTTGATGTGAGAAGTTTTTCACCAAAACGTTTCTTGTTTGTAGCTCATCGAGAACAAATTTTACAAAAATCACTTGAGAGTTTCTATAAAGTAATCGGTGGTAATCGTGCTGATTATGGAATTTATAGTGGCAATAATCGAGCAGGCTTAGATAAAAAATATGTTTTTGCGACAGTTCAAACATTATCAAAACCAGAAAATCTTGCATTGTTTTCTAAGGATGCTTTTGATTATATCTTATTTGACGAAGCGCATCATTTAGGCGCCTCAATGCATCAGCGAATTTTTGAATATTTCACTCCCAAATTTTGTCTAGGAATGACAGCAACGCCAGAACGAACAGATAATTTTAATGTCTATAAGTTATTTAACTACGACATTGCTTATGAAATTCGATTGCAAGATGCTTTAGAAGAAAATATGCTATGTCCGTTTTATTACTATGGAGTTGAAGATTACGAATTAGATGGTGAAGTTATTGATGATACCACAGATTTGAAACGCTTGGTAAATAAAGAACGGGTAGATTATATTGTTAAGCAGACTAAATACTATGGTTATTCTGGCGACAAATTGCACGGCTTAATCTTTTGTAGCCGTAAAGAAGAGGCTAAAGAGCTTGCTGTTTTGATGAGCCAAAAAGGCTATAAGTCAGTTGCTCTAACTGGAGAAGATAGTATTACAAGACGTGATGAAGTGGTAGCTCAACTTGAAAATGGGGAAATTGATTATATCGTTACGGTTGATATTTTTAATGAAGGAATTGATATTCCCTGTGTTAATCAAGTGGTGATGTTACGCAATACAGAATCAAGTATTGTCTTTGTTCAACAATTAGGACGTGGTTTGCGTAAATTTAAGGATAAAGAATATGTGACGATCATTGATTTTATCGGAAACTATAAAAATAATTATCTGATTCCAATCGCTTTAACTGGTGATAAGTCACACAGTAAGGATAGTGCACGTGATGCAATCGATCTTGAACCAATCTATGGAACTTCTGTAATTAATTTTACCAAGGTTGCTAAAGAGCGTATTTATAAGTCAATTAGTCAGTCCAACTTAACGCTGAAAAAGAAATTGCATGATGAGTATATGAACGTCAAAAATAAACTTGGCCGTGTACCTTTGATGTGTGATTTACAACGAGATTCGATCGATCAAAGTGTGATCGCAAGCAAATATAAGCAGTACAATGCCTTTTTGTTGGCAATGGATGAAGAAGAATTTGTCTTAACGAAATTTCAAGAGCAATTGCTTTCATTTGTAACAGTTGAATTAAGTAATGGTTTGCGCAAGCATGAATTATTATTACTAAATGCACTACTTAATGGTGAATTAACTGATGAGCAATATGTTCAAATTCTAAAAGAAGCCGGTTGCTATGTGAATGAAGCTGTTTTGGAATCAGTTGATCGAGTTTTGAGTTTAGCATTTTTTGATGATAAGTCCAAACCCAATAAAGTTAGCTATGGTGATACTGAAATAATTCAACATGATGCCGGTTTATATCGTTTCAATGAAAGAATTAAAGCAGAGCTAAAATCAAATGACTTTAAGGCCTTATTTGAAGATGCGATTAGAACAGGATTACTTAAAGCAGAACAATATGATCCAAGTAAGCAATTTACAATTGGAAGTAGATACGAGCGAAAAGATGTTTGTCGGCTTTTGAATTTCAAAAAACGTATTCCAGGACAAAATATTGGTGGTTACTTTATCGATAAAGATCATGATACTTGTCCAATTTTTATCACATATCATAAGAGTGAAAACATTAGTGAAACCATTCAATATGGAGACTATTTCAAGAATCCAAGTGTGATGCATATGTACTCTAAAAACAAGCGTCGGATTGAAGGAGCTGAAATCCAAAGCCTTTATCGTGGTGTTGACGAAGGCAAGCCAGCCTTAGCGATGGATATGTTTGTCAAAAAATCGGATGATGAAGGTACAGCATTTATTTATCTAGGGTCATGTGAGATTATAAAGGGATCACTAAAACAAGAATTTTCTAAGCGAAAAGATGGCAAAGAAGATCCAATAGTTTCAATGGATCTGAGATTGGCAAACCCAGTGGATGCAGATCGGTATTATATGCTGACAGAAAAATAATTATTTCAGGTCATGGATGCAGTGTCCATGGCTTTTTTTGCCTGGATCAAATTATTATATAATGATTATATAGGTTGCAGTAACATGCCATTTTAAAGTGAGTGGTTTAAATAATAATTTCAGTGATAACTTGAAAGTTATTTATACTGATGATAATGCTTGAAGCTTGAGTAAGGCTCTAAGAGAATGTAGGAATACTTATTGGAGGTATAAAGCGATAGATAAAAATACAGAAAAATTGAAAAAGAGTCTTGATTGGTTATTTGATCAAACATATCTGACAAAACGTTCATTTGATGCGATATTAGCAGTATCTAAAGTATATAGTGAGACAAGTGTGCTGGGGTTATACGGAGACTACTTTGGATATACACAAAATGTTATGATTGGAGAAGTACAGTTATCTTTGGCTAAGATATTTGTTGAAAATAAAGATTCACATTCGATAGTTCAAGTTATAGAGAGAGCTAATCAAACATTTACAGAGGAATACTTTAAGGAAGTAGACTATGATAAAAAAGAAAGCTATGAGGAATTGAAAAAGAAACTCATGGATATAGAGAAAGAATCTAAAAAACTATCTTGTACAATCACGAAATTAAGAAGAATAAGGAATAAAAATTTGGCTCATCTTGATAAGAAGATATCTACTTTTGAAGAATTGGAAAGCTTTTTAAATAAAAATATGATTAGTGTAAGAGATGTGCATAAATTAATTGACTTCGCCATTGAAAGTATACTTTGTATCAAAAGGATAGTTTTTAATGTTCAAGTTAACGTAATAGAAAAATACGACTATGAGAGCGAAATTTCAAAAATTGCAAAGGCTATGGAATTTTATAGTGATCATCAAAATAACGAATAAAAAGATAGATTAATAAGAAATTATATTAAATAATAGACAGTCCAAAAAGAATCCAAACTCTAATTCAGATAGAGTATAGTTTGGATTTTTTTGCTAACTCCGAATTATGTATAATAAAATGCTATTTCACCTTAAACTGTTTGCGATATGCAATCTAGCTACTCCAAATTTCTCAATAAAAACATATTGACACCCATTTCCCAAAGGGTTATTATATTAAATAATAATTAGTAAATGCAAAGAAAAGATGAGTAACTGAGGAATCGTACTTCAGAGAAGTGGAGAAGCTGCGAA
>CAOOYH010000028.1 GCA_948500755.1 uncultured Lactobacillus sp.
ATTTTATTATATTGTTGATTTCTTCTTCTGTTGCTCTTAAACTTGGTCTTACTTCCTTATTTGCCTTTTCAATAGCTATTTTAATTTTTTCAGAATTAAATTCTACGGCCCTTCCATCTCTTTTTATTACCTTCATTAGTATTACCCCCTCTTTGTTTTTGGTAGTGTAAACTAATTTTAGATTTTATTTAGCTACACTCCTGTTTTTTCAAGAGTTGTATCACTTTTTTTGCAACCAAAAATGATACCCCCTCTTTTTATGGTATAATAGTTATGACCAAATACCAATTATTCCCATAAAGGAGTGGATATCATGTATACTATTATACCTTTATTACTAGCTCATATTCAAGAGCTAAATAAACAAATTTTATTTTTATTTAATTTTATTGTTAAAAATATACCTCTAAAGCCTAAAGAAAAGGATAATTCTTTATTTTCTCCAAAATACAATAAGTTAAAAGTTGATAAGTTTCCTATTATTCATGTACCTGAAAAGAAAGATTACAAACAACTTTTAGACCAGTATCTAAAAGAAAATGGTAAGCCTCTTAAACCTATTAAGTCTCGTGGTAAGAATCCTGTTCCTGAAGATGTTCATTGCCCTTGTTGCAATGCTCCTCATGAGTACATCTACGACAATACTGGCGGTCGTGGTCAGTTTTGGTGTAAAATTTGTGACTACCATTTTAATCGTCAAAATCGCATTGATAATTTTACTCAGTTACATTGCCCTCATTGTGGCGGTGCTCTTTTCTTGGAGAAAAGTCGCAAATTATTTAATATACATAAGTGTCGAAACAAAAACTGCTCCTATTACCTTAATGCTCTTTCTTCTTTGTCGAAAAATGATTTACAAGAATACAAACTAAAACCCCAAAGATTTAAACTGCACTACATCTATCGTGAATTTAAAATCAACTTCTTTAAAATTGATTTATATTCTTTGCCTCAAAATGCTTCTAGCCTTCAATTTCGTAAGTTCTCTCCTCATGTTATGGGATTATGTTTGACTTACCTTGTTAACTGTGGACTTTCTACTCGCAAAACTAGAGATGTTATGCGTGAAGTTCATGGTGTCAAAATTTCTCATACTCAGATTGCTAGCTATGCAACTACTGCTGCATACTGTGTAAAACCTTTTGTCGATTTTTTTGACTACAAGCCTTCTAACTTCTTAGCTGCTGATGAAACCTACACTAAAGTCAAAGGCTCTAGACGTTATGTCTGGTTTATTATGGATGCTATCAAAAAATCTATCTTGGGTTATCGCTCGTCTGACTCTCGTGATACTGTTCCTTGCATTCTTGCTATGCGTATGGCTTTCGACAAATTCAAAGTATTTCCTGGTAAGGCTCTCAAATTCGTTGCTGATGCCTACAATTCTTACAAACTTGCTGAGTTAGAATTTAAAAAGCATGGTATGGATTTTGATGTTACTCAAGTTGTTGGTTTAACTAATGATGATCCTACTTCTACTGAATACCGTTGGCTTAAGCAGATTATCGAAAGACTTAATCGTACTTTTAAATTTTCTTACAAAGTTACTAATGGCTATGGCTCTGATGATGGGGCTAGCACTCATTTATGCTTATTTGTAGCTTACTACAACTTTTTACGCCCTCATTCATATACTCATTTTAAACCATTAAATGAAGTGCCTGAACTTGAGAAAGTCGAATTGATGCCTGCTAAATGGCAAGTGCTCATTCAATTATCACAAAGGCTTATTCTACAGCAACAAAAGTCTTGAAGTTTTGTAACTTCATATTTCACCTTACTTTGGCTTAATGAATTTACAACGTGTTAGCAAATGCTTAGTCAAATGCATTTGCTACTTTGCAAGTGACCACTTGACAAAGCATT
>CAOOYH010000029.1 GCA_948500755.1 uncultured Lactobacillus sp.
ATCATGATATGCCTTAAAGCACATTTCTACCTGCTCACGTGATCCCTTATCTTCACTCAACTCGGGTAAATCATCCAACGCAAAATAACCACTTGCAATAGTTTCATCGTTCTCTTTAAAGCTTCCACCAGCTGGCTTACATAAGAAAAATACTGTACTAATTCCATAAGGATACATTCCTTTATAGTGCTTATTACTATCGTGAATCGCAATTAATCTTTCAACTGTAATATCAATGCTAGCCTCTTCTTTAATTTCTTTAATCACATTTTCCTTAACTGATAGATTTACCTCACACCAGCCACCGGGAATTGACCATAAGCCATCGCTTTCTTGAACTAGCAGCATTTTATCATCTTTAAAAATAGCGGCCCGAGTTGCAATCTTAGGAGTTTGATAACCTACTTCATTACAAAATAGATTTTTTACCTTCTCAATTGGCAAACCTGCCTTCTCAGTCATCATTTCAGCCGAAATATCGCGGATTTCTTGATAACGTTCAAGGTCAAAATTATCTTTTCCATATGTTAATCCAGCTTGCGCTAAGCTTTGAAGACGCATAGCCCAATCAACAAGTTTATCTGTCATCTATTTTCACCACCTAAATCGAGTACTAACACAATTTCTTCCTCATCTTTTTCTCCGTTCGGAACAAACCCAGCTTCTTTGTATAATTTCTCCGCCCATTCGTTTCCAGGTACATAGGACAAATATATTTTTTCACCTTCACCTAGAGGCTTTGTTCTTATATAATCAATAAGTTTATTTAGTGCTTTTTTGCCCAATCCTTTTCCTTGATATCTTTGGTCAATCATAAATCGCCAGATACAATAATTATTACGAGCTACTCTCGGTGCTCCGTCCCAATTGAATACATTAAAGTTAATCATAATAAAACCAACTAATATATCTTTTTCATACACCGCAAAAGTTTCAACTCGTTCATTTTCATTCTGGGTAGCATAAGCTTCTAATAAACTAACTGTATTAGTCGCAATATATGGCTTTTGATTTGCCTTAACTTGAAGATTGACAACATCCCATAAATTTTTGTTCGTTATCTTCTTAAATTCCATACCTGTTCCTCCTGATTTTACTCGTTCTTCAATACAAAGACTTTATGATCATTTTCATCATCTTTCATATATTCAAATCCTGCACGCTGGGCCACATGTTGACTAGCTAAGTTATCTTGAGCCGTTCGTAAAATTAAAAATTCTAAATTCAGCTGTTTAAAGGCATACTCTACTAAAAACTCAACAGATTTAGTCATAATTCCTAAATGCTGTACATCCCCAGAAAGCCAATAACCTACTTCACCTGATCTTTGATTCAATTCGTGCAAATCAATCATTCCACTAGGAACACCATCAACTAAGATAACTAAATTGAATGCCTCCCCAGCAACCATCTTTTCTTGAAACATTTTAATCGATGCAGCTTCATCTTTAGCAGACTTAATTTTTTCAGCCCACTCTAAATATTTAGAAAATTCAACAAAATTCTTTTGAATTTGATCGAACAGAGAAGCGGCTTGCCAGACTTCTGGTAAAACTAATTCAATTTTCTTATTTCCAGTTGAAAAA